>NZ_LMNB01000033.1:0-431655 GCF_001422895.1 Methylobacterium sp. Leaf106 | reverse complement strand
GACATCTTCTTGTAGCGCTCCTCCATCTCGCGCACGGCCCATTTGAGGGCGATGACCGCCTTCTTCGGATCGGTGACGACGGGGGAGAGCAGGTGCGGGATGCCGTCATAGACGGAGAGTTCCAGCATCTTCGGATCGACCATGATCAGGCGGCACTCTTCCGGCTTCATCCGGTAGAGCAGCGACAGGATCATCGTGTTGATCGCCACCGACTTGCCCGAGCCGGTGGTGCCGGCGACGAGCAGGTGAGGCATCTTGGCGAGATCGGCGATGATCGGCTCNGACAGGATCATCGTGTTGATCGCCACCGACTTGCCCGAGCCGGTGGTGCCGGCGACGAGCAGGTGAGGCATCTTGGCGAGATCGGCGATGATCGGCTCGCCGCCGATGTTCTTGCCGAGGCAGAGGGCGAGCTTGTGCTTGCTGATGCAGAAATCGGCAGAGGACAGCAGCTCGCGCAGGTAGACGGTCTCGCGGGTCTCGTTGGGCAGTTCGATGCCGATGACGTTGCGGCCGGGAACGACCGCGACGCGGGCCGAGACCGCCGACATGGAGCGGGCGATGTCGTCCGAGAGACCGATCACGCGGCTCGACTTGGTGCCGGGGGCCGGCTCCAGTTCGTACAGGGTCACGACAGGGCCGGGGCGCACGGCGAGGATGTCGCCGCGCACGCCGAAATCCTGCACCGTCTGCTGGAGGTTGAGCGCATTCTGCTCCAGCACGTCGGCATCGACCTCCTCGGTGCCGGTCACCGGCGGCTCGGCCAGCAGTTCCAGCGAGGGGTGCTCGTAATCCTCGTTCTCCACCAGCGACATCGGCGTGTGCCGGCCGGCCGGGATCAGCGTGGCGCGGGGCTCGGGGAAGATCGCGCGGGACGGAGACGGGGCAGGCGGCGGGGCCGGCAGCGCGAGGACGGGAGCCGGGGCTTCCTCCATCTCGACGGGCGCGGCGGCTTCGGGGAGGGCCGGCGCTTCCGCCACCTGGGGCTCGGGCTCAGGAGCCGGGGCGGCGGCCTTCGGGTTGCGCAGCAGGACCGGGCGCGGAGGCAGCGGCGTGAAGACCGGAGCGGCCCTGGCAGGGGAGGGGGCCTGCATCGAGACGGTCTGCGCGACGGAGGCGTCCATCACGGGGGCTTCCGCGACGGGGGGCTGCATCACGGGTGTTTGCATGACCGAAGCCTGCGCCACCGGGGCGGCGGGCATGCGGGCCGGACGGATAGCCGCGCGGGCGGCCATGGCCGAGACGGCAACCGAACGCTGGGGGGCCGGCCCGGTCTGCTCGATGACGAGAGCCAGGGTGGCCGCCTCGGCGACTTCGGCGACGCGGTCCTCGTGGCTCGGCTCGTCCCTGACGGGCGCGGACTGGCCATTATCCTGGCCGTTGGCGGGCAGGGGCGCGCCGCCACGGTCGAACCGCATCAGCCGGTCGAGGACGTAGACGGGGCTGGGCGGCAGCGGGCGCAGAAGCGAGATGTCCACGGGCGGCGAGACCGTGAAGGGTGAGGTCTCGTCCGCCTGTGTGCTGACCGGCGCCAGATCCGGCACCGGGGACATCTCCGGCACCGGAGAAACCTCCGGCACGGGAGAAGCCTCCAGCAGGGACGGAGCCACGGCCTCGGCGGAATCGGCCTGGATCGCCGACCACGTCTCGACGGCGGTCGAATCCTCGCCGTCGAACCAGGCGCGCATGGCGGCCCAGTCGGGAACCTCGGTCCAATCGCGGTCGACGGGCAGGGGGGCCGGCTCGGCGGCGACGATCGGCTCGCTCACCGATGCGGAGATGGGCAGCGGCTCCTCGACGATGGCGGCGAGGACGGCCTGCGGACGGCGGTCGGGCGAGCGGAAGAAGCGGACGCCCGGCGGCGGGGTATAGGGCTGGCGCCACAGGGGCTGCGGCGGCTCGGGGGGAATCGCGGCCAGAAGCGCGGCCTCGGCCGCCTCCTGGGCGGCACGCTCCGCTTCCGCGGCGGCGAGGGCGGCGCGTTCGGCGGCCTGCCGTGCCTCGTCCTCGGCCTGCCGCGCGGCACGGACCTGCTCCTCCTGCGCCAGGCGCTCGGCATCGAGCGCCCGCTGGCGGCGCTCCTGCAGCACCGGGTCGGGCGTGCGGGTATAGCGGACCGCCGGGGCATCCGGCTCGGGCGCGGAATGGGCCGGCGCGTCGTAGCCCTCCGGCGTGATGGAGGCGGGACGACGCGGCGAGCGGATCAGCACACGCGGGCTCGATGCGCCGTGGTCGATCCGGCTCTCGCCGGTCGAGTCCATGGCCGCGATGCCCGAGGAGCGGGCGAGATCGGGGGTGGCGCGGTCGTCGAAGACATGGTCCGGCCAGGCCTGCGCCTCGACCCACTTGCCCTGCTCCAACCAAGGCTGAGCCTGGGGAGCGGGGGCGTCGTGCACCATGTCCCGGGGGGCCGTGAGCCAGGATTGCGCCGGGCGTGGCGAGACCAGGCTCGGGCGCTGGGGCGGTCCGGCGAGGCGCCGGGTCAGGCTTGCGCGCAGGCTGATCAGCCTGTGCGCGAGGGCGCCCAAGGTCAGGCCGGGGCGGTCGCCGCCGCGTCCGGGCCGGGAGGGATCACGATGAGAATAGGGAGGCCGTCCCGATGCGCGCATGATGCTCTGGATTGACTCGAAGGGTACGGGTCCGCGTCCTCGACAGGAGCGGTTCTTCCCCAAGCTAGAGCCAACGTCGTTAACAGACGCTTGCCCGCATGCCGCGAAGTGTCGGATCTCCGAAGACCGGGAGCGCCCGCCTCCCCCTGGAGCCCCGGCGCGTAACGGGTTAGATGAGGGAACCCGATGAAGCGTCTCGGATCAAACGGGTTTCCCTCGGCGGACCCTGCCCGCTCAGCCCCGCGCGCTGTGGACGCTGCGTCACCCTTGCGAGAGGCACCCCGCCCCTTGGCCGAAACCACACGAAGCTCCGCCTTCAAGTCCCTCTACCGTCACGGTTTCGCCCGTGTGGCGGCCTGCGCCGGACGAAGCCATCCGGCTGATCCTGAGCGCAATGCCGACGAGATCCTGGCGCTCGCCGATGAGTGTCATGGGAAGGGCGCGGTCCTCGCCGTGTTTCCGGAACTCTGCGTCTCGTCTTATGCCATCGAGGACCTGCTGCTGCAGGCGACCCTCCTCGACGCGGTAGAGACGGCGATCACCCGCATCGTCGCGGCCTCGGCCGAGCTGACACCCATCCTGGTGGTCGGCGCGCCCCTGCGCTGGCGCCACCGGATCTACAATTGCGCGCTGGCCATCCATCGCGGCCGGGTGCTCGGCGTGGTGCCCAAGAGCTACCTGCCGAATTACCGGGAATTCTACGAGAAGCGCCATTTCGCCTCCGGCGCCGGCCTTCTCGGCGAATCGATCACCCTCGGCGAGCGTCTCGTCCCCTTCGGCCCGGACCTGCTCTTCACGGCCGAGGACCTTCCCGGCTTCACCCTCGGCATCGAGGTCTGCGAGGACCTCTGGGTGCCCGCCTCCCCCGGTACGGATGCGGCCCTGGCCGGCGCCACCGTGCTCGCCAACCTGTCGGGCAGCCCGATCACCGTGGGACGCGCGGACTCCCGGGCGCTGCTCACGCGGTCGGCCTCGATGCGCTGCGCCTGCGCCTATGTCTACGCGGCGGCGGGGCTCGGCGAATCCACCACCGACCTGTCCTGGGACGGCCAGACCAGCATCGACGAGGTCGGCATCCGCCTCGCCGAGGGCGAGCGCTTCGCCGCCGGTCCGGAGGCGACGCTGGCCGATATCGACCTCGACCTCCTGGCCCAGGAACGGCTCCAGGCGGGCAGCTTCGACGACAATGCGCGCGGGCGCGGGCTGTCCTACCGCACGATCCGCCTCCGGCTCGATCCGCCCGCGGGCGATCTCGGCCTGAGGCGAAGGGTGGAGCGCTTCCCCTTCGTGCCGGCCGATATCGGCCGCCTCGCCCAGGATTGCTACGAGGCCTACAACATCCAGGTGGCGGGCCTCGCGCAGCGGCTCGCCGCCACCGGCACTAAGAAGGCCGTGATCGGTATTTCGGGCGGCCTCGATTCGACCCATGCCCTCATCGTGGTGGCCAAGGCCTTCGACAGGCTCGGCCTCCCGCGCTCGGACATCCTCGCCTACACACTGCCGGGCTTCGCCACGTCGGACGCCACCAAGGCGAATGCCCACGCGCTGATGGCTTCCCTCGGCACCACGGCGGGGGAGATCGACATCAGGCCGGCGGCGCGGCAGATGCTCGCCGATATGGGCCACCCGTTCGGGCGGGGAGAGCCGGTCTACGACGTCACCTTCGAGAACGTGCAGGCGGGGCTGCGGACCGATTACCTGTTCCGGCTGGCCAACCAGAACGGCGCCATCGTCATCGGCACGGGCGACCTGTCGGAACTGGCGCTCGGCTGGTGCACTTACGGCGTCGGCGACCAGATGAGCCATTACGGCGTCAATTCCGGGGTGCCCAAGACCCTAATCCAGCACCTGATCCGCTGGGTCATCGCCAGCGGCCAGATCGGCGAGGGCGCCAACGCCACCCTGCAGGCGATCCTCGCCACCGAGATCTCGCCCGAACTCGTACCCACGGAGGAGGGCGGCTCGCCCCAGAGCACGGAGGCCAAGATCGGCCCCTATGCGCTGCAGGATTTCAACCTCTTCTACACCCTGCGCTACGGCTTCAAACCGTCGAAGATCGCCTTCCTCTCCCTCCATGCATGGGGGGATGCGGAACGCGGCGCATGGCCGCCGGACTTTCCCGCAGCCAAGCGCCAGGCCTATGCGCTGCCGGAGATCCGCGCCTGGCTCGGCGTGTTCCTGCAGCGCTTCTTCGGCTTCAGCCAGTTCAAGCGCTCGGCCATGCCCAACGGCCCCAAAGTGGCGGCCGGGGGCTCGCTCTCGCCGCGCGGCGACTGGCGCGCACCCTCCGACGGCAATGCCCGGATCTGGCTCGACGAGCTCGCCCGCAACGTCCCGGAAAACTGATCGACACACTCCGGTCCGATTATGGCACTATCAGCCCGAGTCGGGGTGGCCAGTCGGAGACCGACCGATGCAAAGCTACAACGTGTTCTGCCTGAAGTCCGTCAGCGGCCTGTGCTGCGCGGTACCGGAGTGCCGTGCCGTTCCGAGCTTCCTCAGCGGACGGAACTGGGCGTTCAGCGGACGGCTGAGCGACGAAGCCGAGGCCCCGGCCGATTTCGACGAGCGGGCCGCGACCACGGCGGTGCGCTTCAACGGCTTCTACCTGTTCGAGACCATGGACCGGCGCTTCAACTAAGAGGACGCGCCCTCGCGGCGATCATTCCTTAAGGAGCCTCATGCGAGGGTCCGGCCGGTCGCACCAAGCGGAGCCGGAGACCGGCCGTCATGTCGGACAATCGCAAGGAAGCGCGGCAGAGGACATTCCTCAAGGGCCGCATCATCTTCAACAACGGCGCGTCGAGCATGGATTGCCTCGTGCGCGACCTGTCGTCGATCGGCGCGCGCCTCGCCCTGACAGAGACCGCGACCCTTCCGGAGATGTTCGACCTCTTCATCCCCCAGAAGGAGCGGACCTATAAGGCGAATCTGCGCTGGCGCCGTGCCGACGGCATCGGCGTCGCCTTCGTGGACGAGACCACAGCCGCCACTCCGGTTCCGTCGCCCCAGGCCGATCCGGCCGCGATGCTGACCCTGATCCGTCGCATTGCTGAACTCGAAGCCGAGAACGCCGCCTTGCGCCGGCTGATCGCCGCGACACCGGCACCTGCCAGCGTCGCCTGATCGTTCACGCCGCGTCGAGGGCCGCCCGGATCTGCGCCGCGTGGATGCCGAGGAGATCGCTGTCGGCCATTCCCCCCGTATGCCGGCCCAGCGCCACGCCGTCGAAGCGCGGCACGATGTGGATGTGGAGGTGGAACACCGTCTGCCCGCCGGCGGGCTCGTTGTACTGGAAGACAGTCAGGCCATCGGCCGCGAAGGCCGTCTTCACCGCGCGGGCGACGCGTTGCACGGTCCTGACGGTGGCGGCGAGGGAATCCGGGTCGGCATCGAGCAGCCCACGCGCCGGGGCCTTGGGGATCACCAGGGTATGGCCCGGCCCCTGGGGCATCACATCCATGAAGGCGAGGCTGTGCTCGTCCTCGTAGACCTTGTGGGCGGGAATCTCGCCCCGCAGGATTTTGGCGAAGACGTTCTGCGGATCGTACTGCGCAGCTTCGGCGTTTGAGGACATCGGGGCCGGTCTCCATCGCGGATGTGCGTCTGCGGTTTTCCGGCCGGACCTTGCACAGACTGGCCCCCGGCGTCCACGGCGCGGGGCCGTCCCTTCGATGAGAGTTTCGCCGGCATGGCGCATGAGAGCAACGGCGCGATCTACACCGCCGCAGGGGCCAACCTAGCCATCGCGGCGGCGAAGTTCGTGGGTGCCTTCTTCACCGGTTCCTCGGCCATGCTGGCGGAGGGCGTGCATTCGCTGGTGGACACCGCCAACCAGATCCTCCTCCTCGTCGGCCTGTCGCGGGCCAAGAAACCGGCCGATGCGCGCTTTCCCTTCGGCTATGGGCGCGAGGTCTATTTCTACGCGTTCATCGTCGCGCTGTTCATCTTCCTCGGCGGCGGCGCCTTCGCGGTCTACGAGGGCATCCACAAGATCCACTACCCGGAGGCCTCCGCCGACGCGGTGATCTTCGGCCGCACCATTCCGGGCTTTTGGGTCAACCTCTCGATCCTCGGCTTCGCGGTGCTGGCCGAGGGCTATTCCTGCGCCGTAGCCCTCAAGGCGTTCTGGGCCGAGAAGGGCGACCGGGAGGCGATCACCGCGATCCGCCGGAGCAAGGACCCCGCCCTGTTCACGGTGCTGATCGAGGACGTCGCCGCCCTCCTCGGGCTGATGGTCGCCCTGGCCGGCGTCATCCTCGCCGAATGGCTGCAGATGCCCGCCCTCGACGGCTGGTCGTCCATCGGCATCGGCGCGATCCTGATCGGGATGGCGCTGTTCCTGATGATCGAGACGCACGGCCTCCTCGTCGGCGAGGCGGCTGCCCCCGAGACCGTGGCGGCGATCGAGGAAACGGTGCGGACGGAGCCCGGCGTCCGCCACGTCAACGCGGTGCTGACCCAGCATCTCGGCCCCTCCGACATCCTGGTAAATGTCAGCCTCGACATGGAGGACGACCTCAGGGCCGGCGAGGTCGAGGCGATGGTCGGCCGTCTGGACGCCCGGTTGAAGGCGCGTAACCCGGCGGTGAAGCGGGTCTTCATCGAGATCCAGGCGAAGGAATCCGCCGCCTGACGCTCAAGTGCCGGCCAGGGCCTTCGCGATGTCGCCTTCGAGATCCGCGGGCTTGGCGGTGGGCGGGTAGCGGCCGATGACCTTGCCGTCGCGGCCCACCAGGAACTTGGTGAAGTTCCACTTGATACCCTTGGTGCCGAGGAGGCCGGGCTTCTCCTGCTTCAGATGGGCGAAGACCGGGTCGGTGCCGGCCCCGTTCACCTCCACCTTGGCGAGGACCGGGAAGCTGACATCGTAGGTCAGGCTGCAGAACTGCGCGATCTCGCCGGCATCGCCCGGCTCCTGGGCGCCGAACTGGTTGCAGGGGAAGCCGAGCACCACGAGCCCCCCATCGCGGTGCTTGCGCCAGAGCGCCTCCAGCCCCTCGTATTGCGGGGTGAAGCCGCATTTCGAGGCGGTGTTGACCACGAGCACGACCTGCCCCCGGTGCTGGTCGAGGGGATAGGGCGTGCCGTCGGCGGCCTTGGGGGCGAAATCGAACAGGCTGGTCATGCGGCGGTGCGCTTCTCGACGAGGCGGGCGAGGTAGGAGCTGCCCAGGGGGATGATACTGTCGTCGAAATCGAAGGCCGCGTTGTGCAGGCCTGGCCCCGGCGTCCCGCCGATCCAGGCATAGGCCCCCGGCACCACCATCAGCATGTCGGCGAAATCCTCGCTGCCCATGCGCGGCACCGTGTCGTCGTCGACGCCTTCGGCCCCGAAGATCTCGCGGGCGATCTCGGCCGCCGCAGCGGCATGGGCGGCGCTGTTCTCCAGCACCGAGAACGTGTCGCGGATTTCCACCCCGATCTCGACTCCGTGGGCGAGGGCGATGCCCTGGGCGACCTCGCGGATGCGGCGCGAGACGAGGGTGCGCACGGCCCGATCGAAGGTCCGGACCGTGCCGGCGAGATGGGCGCCCTCGGGAATGACGTTATAGGCCGCGCCCGCATGGATCTGGGTCACGGAAAGCACGGCGCTCTTCAAAGGGTCGGCATTGCGCGAGACGATGGATTGCAGCGCCTGGACGAGGGCCGCAGCCGCCACGATGGAATCGAGGCCGCGATGCGGTTCGGCCGCGTGGGCCCCGCGCCCGGTGATGCGGATGTCGAAGAAGTCCGCTGCCGCCATCATCGGGCCGGGCCGGATCTTGAGCTTGCCGTGCGGGCCGCTGGGGGTGTTGTGAAGCCCGTAGATCTCGTCGCAGGGGAAGCGCTCGAACAGCCCGTCGGCGAGCATGGCGCGGGCGCCGCCGAGCCCTTCCTCCGCCGGCTGGAACACGAAGAGGGCGGTGCCGTCGAAATCCCGCGTCTCGGCGAGGTAGCGGGCCGCGCCGAGCAGCATGGTGGTGTGGCCGTCATGGCCGCAGGCGTGCATCTTGCCCGGAATCGTGGAGCGATGGGGGAGGTTGGTCTCCTCCTCGATCGGCAGCGCGTCCATCTCCGCCCGCAACCCGATGCGGCGGCCGTTGGCCGAGCGCCCCTGCAGTACGCCGACGAGCCCCGTTCCGCCGAGCCCGCGATGGACCTCGATGCCGTAGCTTGCGAGGTGCTCGGCCACGAGGCCCGAGGTCCGCACCTCCTCGAAACCGATCTCGGGATGGGCATGGATGTCCCGGCGGATCGCCGTGAGGTCGTCGGCGAAGGCCTTGATACGGTCGATCGGGCTCATGGGCGCTCTTCGTCCTTTTCGGTCTCGGGATCGGCCATCGTGCAGTCCCGGCGAAACGGCGTCATCTCACCGAGCACCGAGGCCGCCTCGAGCACGTGGTCGCGCTCGCGGCGGAGATAATCGGCGACGGCGCGGCGCAGGGCGGGATCGGCGATGTCGTGGGCCGAATGCATCAGCACCGGCCGGTAGCCGCGGGTGAGCTTGTGCTCCCCCTGCGCCCCGGCCTCGACGCGTTTCAGCCCGCGCCGGATCGCGAAATCGATGGCCTGATAGTAGCAGACCTCGAAATGCAGGAACGGGTGGTCCTCGACGCAGCCCCAGTTGCGGCCGTAGAGCGCAACGTCGCCGACGAAATTGATGGCGCCGGCGACGTAGCGGCCCTCGCGCCTGGCCATGATGAGCAGGATGCGCTCCGGCATGCGCTCGCCGATGAGGCCGAAGAACTCGCGGTTGAGATAGGGCCGGCCCCATTTGCGCGCGCCCGTATCGGCGTAGAACTCGTAGAACGCATCCCAATGGGCCGGCGTCAGGTCGGCGCCGGTGACGTGCTCGATGGTGATGCCCTGGCTCAGGGCGTCGCGGCGCTCGCGCCGGATCGCCTTGCGCTTGCGCGAGGAGAGCGCCCCGAGGAATTCCTCGAACCCGGCATAGCCGGCATTGTCCCAATGGAACTGCTGGTCGAGCCTCTGGAGGAGCCCCAGCGCGCCGGCCTGTTCCCATTCGCGCTCCTGCATGAAGGTGACGTGGATCGAGGAGGCCTTGGTCTCCGCCCGGAGCGCGCGCAACCCGGCGATCAGCGCGGAGGCGGCCTCGGCCACGTCCTGGCCCGGCGCGATGAGGAAGCGCGGGCCGGTGACGGGCGTGAACGGCACGCTGACCTGGAGCTTGGGGTAATACGCCCCGCCCGCGCGCTCGTAGGCATCGGCCCAGCCATGATCGAACACGTATTCGCCCTGGCTGTGAGATTTCAGATAGCAGGGCGCGACACCGACGAGCCGCCCCTCGCACTCCACCGCCACATGCAGAGGCAGCCACCCGGTCCTGCGCGAGACGCAGCCCGAATCCTCCAAGGCAGAGAGGAAGGCGTGGGAGACGAACGGATTGTGGGTCTCGTCCCCCGCCGCCAGCGTCTCGGGCGACGTGGCGCAGGCATCCCACTCCGCCGCCGGGATCTCGGCGAGGCCGGTGACCGCGCGCACCTGCAGGGTCGGTGCGGGATCCAGCTCTGGCTCGGCTACCGGTCCGGTCTTTTCCATGACCGCAATCTAACCCTGTCGAGCGAGGGGACAAGCGCGCGGTGCGGACGCAGACGCCGACCACCTCCGGGGGCCGATCTCGGAGAACACGGCCCTTGCGGCTCGAATGGCCCTGGATCAAGAATGACGGCAACGATTCCCGAGGAGGGATGAGATAGATGGGACCGACGGCTCTCGATGTCCGCCCCGGCAGCGAAAGGCGAGCACCGCCGGATGACTTCGCCGACGATGTCCTGATCGAGATGGCCAATCTCGATGATCAGGACACCAACGTCCCCGGCACGATCTTCGTTTCGACGGCGCTGGGTTCGCACGGCCCTCGGGTGAAATGGTATCCCGACCGTGCCGGTCGCGACCTGCCCTGCCTGATCGTGTCAATCGGAGCCGATCCGAAAGTGCGCGACGATTTCTTGCCCAAGGGCGCTTCCCGCCTGGCGAGACCGCTCGTGATCGCATGGGTGCGACTCAACCACCTAGCCCTGCTCCGATTCTGGACCGATGGCGCATCCTGGAACCGCCGCGAAGTCACGGCCTTCCTCGACGGACTTGTCCCGATTCCGAAATAGACCGTCGGCCCTCGCATCGTCGTTCACAGGAAGACCGCCCCCCATCACGCCGATCCTCAGGGCCGGAACCCCTCGAACACCATCTGGTCCGCGTGCTCGTGCGCGCGTTGACGCTGGTCGGGATTGCGCACCGTCCAAGTCATCAGCGGCATCCGGCCGAGATGGCGGCAGAGATAGGTCGCGGCACAGGGCAGGTCGTCCACGCGCCAGGACAGGAAGTCGGGGCGACTCGCTTCGAGATGCAACAGGTCGGAGAGCGAGCGCCGCAGGCTCTCCGGCATCAGCGCATAGGCCGGATCGTCCTGGGTGGTCTCGCCGACGATGCCGCGCGGGACGTCCGGCGCGAGACCGGCGAAGGCCTCGATCAGGGCCGGGTCGAAGGACTTCACCGCCACCGGGCCGTCATACCCCGAGACGATGGCGGCCACGCGCTCGACGAGGCGCAGGTCGCCGGTGAAGCGCGACTTGACCTCGACCACCAGGGGCACCCGGCCGGCGATGGTGGCGAGGGTGTCGGGCAGGGTGGGGATCGTCTCGGGCGAGCCGGCCACCGCCAGGGACCGGAGGGCGTCCGTCCGCGTCTCGGCCACGAGGGCGACGGCGCCGGTGAGGCGCCCGAGCGCCTCGTCGTGGAACACCATCGCCTCGCCGTCGGCGCTGAGCTGCACGTCGCACTCGATCGCGTAGCCGCCGGCGATGGCGGCTTTCACCGCCGCCAGGGTGTTCTCGGGGATGCCGGCGGCCCGGTCGTGCAGGCCGCGATGGGCGATGGGGGTCGCGGTGAGCCAGGCGGGGGCGTTCGACCCCATCCTCACTTCACCTCGAACATCGCCTCGACCTCGACGGCGGCGTCGAGGGGCAGTTCGGCGACGCCCACGGTGGAGCGGGCATGCCGGCCGCGATCGCCCAGGATCTCGACCATCAGGTCGGAGGCCCCGTTCATGATCCCGGCGAGGCCGGCGAAGGTCGGCACCGCATTGATGAAGCCGCCGAGGCGCAGGCATTGCACGACGCCATGGTCGAGATCGCCCACGGCCGCCTGCACCTGGGCCAGCACGTTGAGGGCGCAGAGCCGGGCGGCGGCGATGCCGGCCTCCGGGGAGATCTCGGCGCCGAGCTTGCCCTTGTGGGCATCGGCGAGCTTGCCGTCGGCGCCAAAGCAGATCTGGCCGGAGATGATGACCAGATTGCCGGTGCGGATGAAGGGTACGTAATTCGCCACCGGGGCCGCGGCTTTCGGCAGCACCAGGCCGAGGGCATCCAGGCGTTCCTTGACCGTGCTCATCCGTCCGTCCTTCCCTGAAGGCATGCCATTCTCGGGGGCGCGCCCGACGGGGCGGGACAGAGCACACTTGCTCCGAGCCGCGCAAGCTTGGAGCCGCGTTCCCGGCCATCTGAGCCGCACCCGCCGCGCGGGCGTCGCAGGACCATCGGCGGGACCGCCGTATCGTGTCCTCGCGCACAGCCTAACCCTCAGGCATGTCAGGCATATGAACCCGGCCGATCATTGACAGAACCGGCCAATTCTCTAGTAATCACAGCGGTGCCGCCCGGTTTCGAGGCGGCACTTTCATTTGGTGCCGCGGCCAATCCGCGTGCCCGCTTTGACGATGGGAAGTCGGGATCGTGACATCCGCCCTTCTGCCGACCTACGTCCGGGCTCCGATCGCCTTCGAGCGCGGAGAGGGCGCCTGGCTCGTGACGCGCGACGGCGAGCGATATCTCGATTTCGGCGCCGGCATCGCCGTCAACGCCCTCGGCCACGCCCATCCGCACCTCGTGGAGGCCCTGACCACCCAGGCGCAGAAGCTGTGGCACACCTCGAACCTGTTCGAGATCCCCGAAGGCGAGCGCCTCGGCCGGCGGCTCGTGGACGCGACCTTCGCGGACGTGGCGTTCTTCGCCAATTCCGGGGCCGAGGCGAACGAGGCCGCCATCAAGATGGCGCGCAAGTACCATGCGGCGGGCGGACACCCGGAGCGCTTCCGCATCGTCACCTTCGAGGGCGCGTTCCACGGGCGGACGCTGGCCACCATCGCGGCGGGCGGACAGCAGAAGTACATCGACGGCTTCGGCCCGAAGGTGGACGGGTTCGACCAGGTGCCCTTCGGCGATCACGACGCGCTGGTGGCGGCGATCGGCCCGGAGACGGCCGCCCTGATGATCGAGCCGATCCAGGGGGAGGGCGGCATCCGCACGGTGCCCACCGAGATGCTGCGCGGCCTGCGGGCGCTCTGCGACGAGCACGGCCTGCTCCTGATCATGGACGAGGTCCAGACCGGCGTCGGCCGCACAGGCCGCCTGTTCGCCCATGAATGGGCGGGCGTCACACCCGACATCATGAGCGCGGCCAAGGGCATCGGCGGCGGGTTCCCCCTCGGCGTCTGCCTCGCCACGGCGGAGGCCGCGCGCGGCATGACGGCGGGGAGCCACGGCACCACCTTCGGCGGCAATCCGCTCGCCATGGCGGTGGGCAATGCCGTCCTCGACGTGGTGCTCGCCGACGGCTTCCTCGACCACGTCCTGCGGATGGGCCTGCTCCTCAAGCAGCGTCTCGGCGCCGTCATCGACCGGCATCCGGGGGTGATCTCGGAGATTCGCGGCACCGGCCTCATCCTCGGGCTCAAGCTCGGCGTGCCCAACACCGCCTTCACCGCGGCGGCGCGCGACGAGCGCCTGCTGGTGATTCCCGCGGGCGACAACGTGGTCCGACTCTTGCCGCCGTTGATCGTCTCCGAGGCGGAGGTGGCCGAGGCGGTCGAGCGCCTCGACGCCACGGCCGGACGACTCGGCGCGCAGATGCGCGGAGCCGCGGAGTAACGCATGGCCGTCCGGGTCCGGCCTCGTCGCCGGACCGCGACGCCCGCAACGTCGATATGCCCAACACGAAGAACGAGCCGATGATTCCCCAGACCAACGGGACCGCCACCAGGCCCCGCCACTTCCTCGACCTGAAGGACTTCTCCGGCGAGGATCTGCGTGCCGTCCTGACCTCCGCGGCCGCGATGAAGGGCCGTCGTCGCAAGGGCGAGATCGCCGCCGAGCGCCCGCTGATGGGCAAGACGCTGGCGATGGTGTTCGATCGGCCCTCCACCCGCACCCGCGTCTCCTTCGACGTCGCCATGCGCGAGCTCGGCGGCGAGACGCTGATGCTGACGGGCAGCGAGATGCAGCTCGGCCGGGGCGAGACCGTGGGCGACACCGCCCGCGTGCTGTCGCGCTACGTCGACGCGATCATGATCCGCATCCTCGACCACGACACGATGCTGGAACTGGCCGACTTTGCGGAAGTGCCGGTGATCAACGCCCTGACCAAGGTCTCGCATCCCTGCCAGATCATGGCCGACGTGCTGACCTTCGAGGAGCATCGCGGGCCGATCCAGGGGCGCACCATCGCCTGGTCGGGGGACGCCAACAACGTGCTGGCCTCCTGGGTGCACGCGGCGGCACGGTTCGACTTCACCCTCAACATCGCCGCCCCCCTGGAATTGTCGGCCCCGCCGGCCCTCCTCGCCTGGGCCAGGGCCGAGGGCGCGCGCATCAACGTCACCACCGACGCCTTCGAGGCGGTGGACGGGGCGGATGCCGTCGTCACCGATTGCTGGGTCTCCATGGGCGACGACGACGAGCATTACCGCCACAACCTGCTCTCGCCCTATCAGGTCAACGCCAAGCTGATGGCGGCGGCCAAGAACGACGCGATCTTCATGCACTGCCTCCCCGCCCATCGCGGCGAGGAGGTGACCGCCGAAATCATGGACGGCCCGCGCTCGGTGGTGTTCGACGAGGCCGAGAACCGGCTTCACGCGCAGAAGGGCATTCTGGCGTGGTGCCTGGGGGCGTGAGGGACGGCTCGCACGCGCTTGCCCATATCCGCCGACGACGATCTCGGTCGAGACCTTCCGACTGCGCCAGTGGCGGATGTAGTGTACGCGCGGCACTGAAGGCCGTGTGAAACGGCGGGCTCATCCCTATATCCGACCCTGGATGCACGGTCGGTGGTTGAGTGCCATACTCGACGATGCGGACGGTCGCGATCTGCACAGCGTTGCTCATCCCCCGCGCGACCTCATCCTGAGGTGCCGCGAAGCGGCCTCGAAGGAGGTTTCCAGTGTTCGTCGCGCGAACTGGAGGCCTCCTTCGAGGCCTTCGCTTTGCTACGGCGCCTCAGGATGAGGTTGAGAATCGAGCCAATGCGTTCGGTCCGCGGACCGGATGGCAAGAGACATGGAGAGGCCATGACCTCCGGACACGAGATTTCCCCCACGATCATCGACGGCGCCGACGACGTCGCCCTGCCGTTCTCTGTGGAGGCGCTGGACGTGCGAGGTCGCGTGGTCCGGCTCGGCCCCAGCGTCGACACCATCCTGCGCCGCCACGGCTATCCCGACCCGGTGGCGCGTCTGCTGGGTGAGGCGGCGGCGCTCACCGTACTGCTGGGCTCGTCCCTGAAGTTCGAGGGCCGGTTCCAGCTCCAGACCAAGACCGATGGTCCGGTGGAGATGATCGTGGTGGATTTCGAGGCGCCCGACCGCCTGCGCGCCACGGCACGATTCGACGCCGCGCGGATCGAAGCTCTGGGGAGCGCCCCTCTCAAAGATGCCGATCTGATCGGGCAGGGCCACCTCGCCATGACCATCGACCAGGGCAATGATTTCAGCCGCTACCAGGGTGTTGTGGCCCTGGAAGGCCAGAGCCTGGAAGAGGCGGCCCATCAGTATTTCCGCCAATCCGAGCAGATCCCGACCCAGGTCCGCCTCGCCGTGGCCGAGCAATTCGCCAACGGCACCAACAGCTATCGTGCCGGCGGACTCCTGATCCAGTTCCTGCCGCAATCCATCGACCGCGCGCGCTTGGCCGACCTCCCCCCCGGCGACATCCCCGAGGGCCACGTCCATTTCGATGCGGGCGCGGCGCCGGAGGACGATGCCTGGGTCGAGGCGCGCAGCCTCGTCAACACGGTGGAGGACCACGAACTGGTCGATCCGGAGGTCTCCTCCGAGCGCCTGCTCTACCGGCTCTTCCACGAGCGCGGCGTGCGGGTGTTCGAGCCGCAGGCCATCCACGAGCGCTGCCGCTGTTCGCCCGAGCGCGTGATGGGGATGATCCGCTCGTTCTCGCCCGAGGAACGCCGGGACATGATCGCCGAGGACGGGCGCATCGGCATCACCTGCGAGTTCTGCTCGCGCCGCTACGACATCGACCCGGCCGAGGCGGAGATCGATCCGGCGGGGTAGGGCGCCTTCGACCTCAGGCGAAGTGTTTCGACAGTTTCAGCCCCTGCGCCTGGTAGTTGGACCCGGCATCGGCGCCGTAGAGGGCGGCGGGGCGCTCGGCCATGCGCTCGTAGACGAGGCGGCCGACGATCTGGCCGTCCTCCAGCAGGAACGGAACGTCGCGCGAGCGCACTTCGAGCACCGCCCGCGCACCGGCTCCCCCCGCCCCGGCAAAGCCGAAGCCGGGATCGAAGAAGCCGGCGTAATGGACCCGGAACTCGCCCACCAGCGGATCGAACGGAACCATCTCGGCGGCGAAATCCGGCGGCACCTGCACCGCTTCCTTGGAGGCGAGGATGTAGAACTGGCCGGGATCGAGGATCAGCGCCCCCGAGCCGTCGGCGGCCAGCGGCTCCCAGAAATCCGCGGTGCGGTGCCGGCCCGGCGCATCCACGTCGACGAGGCCGGTATGGCGCTTGGCGCGGTAACCGATGAGCCCCTCGAAGCCGGCGAGATCCACCGACACGGCGATGCCGCCCTGGAAGGACGGGGTGGCCGAGGCCACGAGCGGCGTGGCCGCATGAAGCGAGGCGAGTTCGGTGTCGGTGAGGCGCGGCTCGCCCCGGCGGAACCGGATCTGCGACAGGCGCGACCCGGTACGGACGCGGACCGGGAAGGTGCGCGGCGAAATCTCGGCATAGAGCCGGCCCCGGTACCCCGCCTCCACCTGATCGAAGGCCTGCCCCCGGTCGGTGATGACGCGGGTGAACACGTCGATGCGGCCGGTGGAGCTTTTCGGGTTGGCGCTGGCCGCGACATCCGCCGGAAGTGCAAGGGTCTCCTGCACTTCGGCGATGTAGACGCAGCCGGTCTCCAGCACCGCGCCGGCGGTCAGGTCGATCTCATGAAGAGCGAAGGCCGCGATGCAGGCTGAGACCGGGCGGGCACCGGGCAGGAAGCTCGTGCGGACCCGGAAGGCGCGGGACCCCAGGCGCAGGTCGAGGCTCGCCGGCTGGACCTGATCGGCCGCGAAGGGGGTTTCGGGGAGGATGGCGCCGGCCGCATGCAGGGCCTGGATCCCTTGCGCCGCCAGAATGCCTCCGGACTTCTCGCCGAGGGAAGGGTGCGGGCTCGTCGGCGCCGTGTCCTGCTTGGTATCCGGCATGGTCTCGCGTCGCCCGCTCCGCACTGGGCCGCCTTCCCCGGCTGGGGTTCAGGAATGCCGCATAATTACATGCACCATCCTACGGATCGCTGAAGGCGCCGTTAAGCCTCATCCTCCCGCCGGGTCCGCAGCACGATCCAGGCGACCACGAGGCGAGCGATGGCGCCCATGGCGATCAGGCCCGCCAGCGCGCTCGCCACGGGGGGAAACCCGGCGGGCCAGAGCAGGAGCGCCACCGCGAAGAGCACGGCGCCGAGGCCTGCCGCCGGGCCGAAGGCCAGGACCAGCGAGGGCAGCCCGGCGATCCGGGGCGCCGGGCCGCGTCGGGCCAGCAATGCGCCTGCCAGCAGGGCGAGACCGTCGAGCACCAGCGCTCCCCCCAGGGCGAGCGCGGCCCAGGCGTTCCGCTCCGGCGCGTTCCAGGCGAAGGCACCGGCCAGGACAGCGATGGCGAGGCTGGCGAGCACGGCCCGACCTGGAAACGGAGCGGGCAGGGGCGAGACGGTCTCCTCGACCACGGTGCACGACCTTCCCATTGGAGCGGGCAGCCCCGCATTCAGCACGATTGACGCGATTTCGCTCGGGACGTACCACGGCGAAAAGGCTATGTCGCTTATGGGTGGGCGACGGCACGGGAGGCTTTGAAGGCGATGTACAAGGCCCAGACGCGCGGCATCAGCGTGACCGTCCAGCCCCGCTTCGTCGAGGAGGAATCCTCGCCCGACGAGAGCCGCTACTTCTTCGCCTACACTGTCGAGATCGTGAATAACGGCTCCGAGCAGGTGCAGCTGCGCTCGCGCCACTGGCGCATCGTCGATGGCCGCGGCGAGACCCAGGAGGTGCGCGGCGCCGGCGTGGTCGGCAAGCAGCCGGTGCTCGGCCCCGGCGAGTCGTTCAGCTACACGAGCGGCTGCCCGCTCACCACGCCCGACGGGCTGATGGCCGGCAGCTACACCATGTCGACCACCGCCGGTGAGAGCTTCGAGGCCGAGATCCCCGCCTTCTCCCTCGATTCGCCGCACGTCCGCCGCAGCGTCCACTAAGCGGGTTCACGTTGGCAGGCCAACGCTTCACCCTGCTTGGGTTTTTGCTCTGACGCAGGTTTTTGCCGCAAAACCGGGGGCCACTTTTGCGAAACCTGCTGAGGCCGATGTCGGGCGGCGGAGAACGGTTGAGCACGCTCGACCTGCTGGCGCGCCTCGTCGCCTTCGACACGGAGAGTTCGCGCTCCAACCTCGCGCTGATCGACAGCGTCTGCGCCTATCTCGACGGCTGGGGCGTGAGCCATGTGCGCATCCCCAATGAAGCGGGCGACAAGGCGGCGATCTTCGCGACGATCGGCCCGATGGTGGATGGTGGTATCGTCCTCTCCGGCCATACCGACGTGGTCCCGGTGACGGGACAGACCTGGAGCAGCGACCCCTTCACCCTGCGGATCGCGGATGGGCGCGCCTATGGGCGCGGCTCCGTGGACATGAAGGGCTTCTGCGCCCTGGCGCTCTCCGCCGTGCCGGACATGCTCGCCGCCGACCTGAAGCGGCCGATCCATATCCTGCTCTCCTACGACGAGGAGACCACGTGCCTCGGCGTCGCCGACACCATCGCCCGCTTCGGCAAGGACCTGCCCCGCCCAGGCGCGGTGATCGTGGGCGAGCCCACCGATCTCGAAGTGGCGGACGCCCATAAGAGCATCGTCACCTATTTCACCACCGTCCACGGCCACGAGGCGCATTCGGCCAAACCCATGCTCGGCGCCAACGCGGTCATGGCGGCGGCCGAGCTCGTCTCCGAATTGAACCGCATCGCCGATGCGATGATCGAGCGGGGCGACGCATCGGGCCGCTTCGACCCGCCCTCCACCAGCGTGCATGTGGGCACGATCTCCGGCGGGACGGCGCGCAACATCCTGCCCAAGATCTGCACCTTCCACTGGGAGTTCCGCGGCCTGCCCGATCTCGACATGGCCGAGATCCCGGCCCTGTTCGTCGCCAAGGTCGAGACGGTGCTGAAGGACCGGCTCAACCGCTATGGCGATTACGGGCGGATCGAGACCGTCGAGGAGGTGGCGGTGCCGGGCCTCGCCCCCGAGCCGGGTTCCGAGGCCGAGCGCCTGACCCTGCGGGTGGCGGGGCGCAACCACACCATCTCCGTGCCCTACGCCACCGAGGCCGGGCGGTTCCAAGGGGCGGGCATCCCCACCGTCGTCTGCGGACCCGGCTCCATCGACCAGGCCCACCAGCCGGACGAGTACATCACCCTCGCCGCCCTCGAGGCCGGCGAGGCGTTCATGCGCCGTCTCATCACGGAATGCGTCGTGACTCCATGAGCAAGTTCGCTCCCCGCACCATCGCGGCCGACGGCCCGGTGAAGCTCCGCCCGCTGGAGCGCGAAGACCTGATGTTCGTGCATCAGCTCAACAACAACGACAGCATCATGCGCTACTGGTTCGAGGAGGCCTACGAGTCCTTCGCCGAACTGGCGCAGCTCTACGAGCGCAACATCCACAACCAGACCGAGCGGCGCTTCATCATCGCCAATTCGGAGGGCGCACCGGCCGGCCTCGTGGAGCTCGTGGAGATCAACCACCTGCACCGGCGCTGCGAATTCCAGATCGCGATCCACCCGGCCTTCCAGGGCCAGGGCTACGCCCCGCGCGCCACCCGCATCGCCATGGATTACGCCTTCAGCGTCCTCAACATCCACAAGCTCTACCTGCACGTGGACAAGGACAATGCCCGTGCCGTGCGCATCTACGAGCGTTGCGGCTTCGTGCCGGAGGGCATCCTGAAGGACGAGTTCTTCGTCAACGGCAAGTACCGCGACGCGGTGCGCATGTGCCTGTTCCAACCGGAATACCTGGCCCGGCGCGGCAGCGGCGATATTTCGGAGCCGGTGTTGAAATCGTAGCCGTCGATCCCGGACGGTCTCTGATCGGCCTCGTGCGATCGCCCAGGCAGCGATCCGCGTTCAGGCAATGCCAAAAAACACGGCCAGCGCCCGCGTCACCGCCAGCATCGTCTCGGAATCGAGATGCCCGATCCGCGCGCCGATCTTCTCCCGCTTCACCGACATGGCCTTGTCCACCATGACCTGTGAGCGTTTCTTCAAGCCATTGGCCTCTCTCGGCTCGACGGTCGTGCGGATCAGGGGAGCCTCGACCAGCGTGCCGGATATCAGCAGCACCGTGACCGTGCCGGTCTCGACGAACGCGTCAGATTGGATGATGAGAGCTGGACGAAGTTTGCCGAAATCGCCGGGCATGGCGATGGTGACGAGATCGCCCCGCTTCATGCCTCGCGCTCAGGGAGCATATCGAGGAGCGCCGCCTCCATGAAGGCATCAAGTTCCCGATCGGCCGCATCTATCGCCGCGACGACCCGAGCCTGCCGCGCGCATTCTTCGGCAAAGCCCGCCCTCCGGGTGTCGGGCACCCAGATCTGGATGGGCCGCAGGCCAGCCGCCCGGAGCGCATCACGACTCTTGCTGACGCGCTGACCGACAGTTGCCGAAATGACGAGACCTTTCCCAAGCCGTTACATGTAACGAGGCTCCGCATGCGACGATGCCAAGGCGCCAGGACGGTGACGGACCGCCGGTCCTCGGTCTCAGCCGAGATCCGCAGCCGCGCGGTCGAGCAACCAAGTCAGAGAGCCGACGCTCGAGATGTGGCGCGCGGGCAAATCCTCGCCCCCGGCGATGCGGGTGAGGGGCTCGCGCTTTCCCGCCCCCGTCACGAGCACGAGAAGCTGACGCGAGGAGGCGAGCGCCGGGAAGGTGAGGGTGACGCGCGGTACGAATGGCGTCAGCCCGGCCTCGGGCACGGCGGCGACCCAGGATTCGCGTTCGTTCACGGCGGGCTTGCCCGGAAACAGGGAGGCGGTGTGCCCGTCCTCGCCGAGGCCGAGAAGCACGAGATCGAAGAGCGGGCGCGCCGGGTCGAGGCTATCGGCGCCGTAGAAGTCGTTCAGGGTCGCCGCATAGGCGGAGACCGCCGAGTCCAGCGTCCCGTCGGTGGGAATGCCGTGGAGATGGCCCTCGGGGATCGGGGCGTCCCCGAACGCCACGCGGGCCATGTGCATGTTGCTGGCCTCATCGGTCCAAGGCACGAACCGGTCGTCGCCGAAGAACCAGTGCAGCCGGTCCCAGGGGAGGGCACCGACATAGTCGGGTCCGCCCAGCAGGGTGTAGAGCCGCTTCGGCGTGGACCCGCCCGAGAGGCAGATGGCGATGCGCTCCTGCTTGCTCTCGGCGCAGAGGGTCACGAGGCGGTCGGCCGCCGCGCGGGCGACGCTCTCGCCATCGGGAAAGATTTCCGCGTTGTTCGGTAGCGGGATCATGCGGAGATGCCTCCTCCTGGTCTGGTCCTCGATCGCCTGCACGACAGGCTATTTCGGTTCGACGTGGCCGCCGAAGCCCTTGCGCATGGCCGAGAGCAGCTTGTCCGCGTAGGAGGCGTCCTCGCGCGAGCGGAAGCGGGCGTAGAGGGCAGCCGAGAGCACATTGGCCGGCACCGATTCCTCGATGGCCGCGTTCAACGTCCAGCGTCCCTCGCCTGAATCGGCGACAAAGCCGGAGAAACCGTCCAGGGCCTCGTTGCCCGCCAGCGCCCCGGCCGTGAGGTCGAGGAGCCAGGACGAGACCACGCTGCCGCGCCGCCAGACTTCGGCGATGTCACCGATATTGAGGTCGAAGCGCTGGTCCTCGGCCAGATCCTTCGAATTGGCGTGTTTCAGGATGTCGAATCCCTCGGCATAGGCCTGCATCAGCCCGTACTCGATGCCGTTATGGACCATCTTGACGAAATGCCCGGCCCCGCTCGGACCGGCATGGATGTAGCCCTCCTCGGCGCGGGTATCGCGGCCCTCACGGCCCGGCGTCTTCGGGATGGTGCCGACGCCCGGCGCCAGGGTCTTGAAGATCGGGTCGAGCCTGTCGAGGGCGTCGTCGCTCCCCCCGATCATCATGCAATAGCCGCGTTCCAGGCCCCAGACGCCGCCCGACGTGCCGACATCGACATAATGGATGCCCTTCGGCTTCAAGGTGGCCGCCCGCCGGATGTCGTCCTTATAGAACGAGTTACCGCCGTCGATGATGACGTCGTCCGCCTGCATCAGGTCGCCGAGCTGCGCCACGGTGGCCTCGGTGATCGCGCCCGCCGGCAGCATCACCCAGGCCGCGCGCGGCACGTCGAGTTTGGAGACGAACTCCTCCAGGCTCGCCGCCCCGGTGGCGCCCTCGGCGACCAGGGCCGCCACGGCCTCCGGGTTCTGGTCGAACACCACGGCCGTGTGCCCGTCCCGCAGGAGGCGGCGGACGATGTTGCCGCCCATTCGCCCGAGGCCGATCATGCCGAGTTGCATTGGGGATCTCCTGATTGAGGGGGCTCGTCAGCCCGGGCATCGATGCGTCTTCCTATCAACCCGCCTCATCCTGAGGCGCCGCAGCGCAGCGGAGGCCTCGAAGGAGGCCTCCAGCCGGCACGGTGATCTCTGGAGCCCTCCTTCGAGGCCCGCAGGAGCGGGCGCCTCAGGATGAGGTAGCAGGTTGGAATGACCCGGCGATTCCGGGTCATCCCACTGTCCTCACGCCAAAGCCGCCTTTATCGCCGCCGCGATACGCTTCAGACCGCCTTCCACGTCGCCGCCCTTGATGTGAACGCGCAGGGCCCGACGGCCGCGCTCGGCCAGGACCGCGAAATCGCCCCGCGCCTGGGCCGCCACCACGGTGCCGAAGCCCAGCGCCCGGCCAGGAATCGCGAGATCCTCCGACGGGTCGGCGGTGATCTGCAGGAACACTCCGGTATCCGGCCCGCCCTTGTAGGCCTGGCCGGTGGAGTGGAGGAAGCGCGGCCCGAATTCGAGGCAGGTCGCGACCTTGCGCTTGTCGCGCAGAGCGATGCGCGCCTCCTGCAGGATGGCGTGGTGCGCCTCGTTGCGGGCGACGTAGGCCAGCAGCGCGGCGTAGTCGCCGTCCTTGATCCGCGCGAGATGAGCTTTCAGGGCCGCCTCGAACCCGTCCGCCGTCTGCGGCAGAGCCCCGGCATTGGCCGGGTCGGCGTAGAGGGCGATGGTCTCGTCGTCGAAGAGCGGCGTCTCGGAGGGCAGCGAACCGCTCTTCTCGGCGGCGTCGAACAGCTTCTTCGTCTCGATCTTGCTCGCTTCCACGTCCGGCTGGTCGAACGGGTTGATGCCGAGCAGCGCGCCGGCCACCGCCGTGGCGATCTCGAAGCGGAAGAATTCCTGCGGCAGCTGCTCCTCGTTCGCCATGGTGACGTGGGCGACGGGGTGGCCCTCGCGCTCCAGGCTGCGCACGGCCTCGTCCTGCTGCGCATCCGCCCGGTTGTCGAGGCGCAGATAGACGAAGAAGCGGTCGCGGCCATAGACCGCCGGCACGCCCACCGGCTCGCCGTCGACGGGGATGAGACCCTTGCCGTCCTTGCCGGTGGATTCGGCGATGAGCTGTTCGGCCCAGGCCCCGAACGTGTCGATGCCCGGCGAGGCGATGAACGTGACCTTGTCGCGACCGTCATGGAGCGCGGCCGCCGCCATGGCGGTGCCCAGCAGAACGCCGGGATTCTGGGCGGGCGGCACGGCCGGGCCGCAGGAGCGGACCATGGTCCGCGCCGTGTCGAGGAACTGCTTCACGTCGATGCCGGACGCCGCCGCCGGGACCAGGCCGAAGGCCGAGAGCACCGAATAGCGCCCGCCGATCTGCTTCACCCCGTAGAAGATCCGGCGGAAATTGTCGGCCTTGGCCGCCGCCTCCATGGCCGAGCCGGGATCGGTGACGGCCACGAAATGCGCGCCGGCCCGCTCGCCGACCAACGCCTTCATCCGGCCGAGGAAGTAATCGCGGAACACGTTGGGCTCGAGGGTGGAGCCGGATTTCGAGGCGACGATGAACAGCGTCGTCTCGAGGTTGACCGCGCTTTCCACCGCGCGGACCTGGTCGGGATCGGTGGAATCGAGGATGCGCAGCGTCGGGAAACCGTCGCGGGTGCCGTAGGTCTCGGCCAGCACTTCCGGGCCGAGGCTCGACCCGCCCATGCCGAGGACGATGACGTCGGTGAAGCCGGTCTGCCGGACATCCTCGGCGAAGGCCTGGTATTCGGAGACACGGGCGAGTTCGTCCTCGACGATGCGGAGCCAGCCGAGCCACTGGTCCTCGTCGGCATTCGACCAGACCGTCTTGTCATGCGCCCAGAGCCGGCGGATCGAGCCCGAGGCGCGCCAGGATTCGACCGCCTTCTTCGCCTCCGCGCCGATGGCATCGCCGAGGATGAGGGTCTGGCCGTCGAGCTTGGCGCCGAGGAAATCGGCGCGCTTGCCCGCTACCGCACCGAGCAGCTTGTCGGCGGCGTCGATGAAGAGCTGGACGCCCTCCTCCACGAGTTGCTTAGCCACCGCGCCGATATCGATGCCGGCCCTGGCCAGACGGACCATCACGGCTTCGGCGTCGCCGAGGTTCTCCTCAATGGCGGGCTTGACCGTGCCGTGGTCGCGGAACGCGTCCATCGTGGCTGGCGGCATGGTGTTGACGGTATCGCGGCCGATCAACTCTTCGACGTAGAGCACGTCGGAATAGGCCTTGTTCTTGGTCCCCGTGGAGGCCCAGAGCAGGCGCTGCGCCTTGGCGCCCTTCTGCGCGAGCGCCTGCCATTTCGGCTCGGCGAAGATGCGCTTGTAGCGCTGGTAGGCGAGCTTGGCGTTGGCGATGGCCACCTTGCCCTTGAGGGCTTCCAGCTCCGCCTTCTCGTCGGGATCGTTGGCTTCCGCGATCTTGGCGTCGAGGGCCTTGTCCACGGTGACGTCGATACGGCTGATGAAGAAGCTCGCGACGCTGGCGACCTTCGAGACGTCGCCGCCCTTGGCGCCGAACTCCTCCAGGCCGTCGATGAAGGCGCGCGCCACCTCCTCGTAGGAATCCTGGCCGAAGAGCAGGGTGACGTTGATGCTGATCCCGTCGGCGGTGAGGGCGCGGATCGCCGGGATGCCGGCCGGGGTGGCGGGCACCTTCACCATCAGGTTGTCGCGGGCCACGGTCTTGTGCAGGCGGCGGGCCTCGTCGAGGGTCTCCCCGGTGTCGAGGGCGAGGTAGGGCGAGACTTCGAGGCTGACATAGCCGTCGGCGCCGTCGCTCTCCTCGTAGACGGGGCGCAGCACGTCGGCCGCCGCCTGGATGTCGGCGATGGCACAGCCCTCGTAGAGATCGATGACGCGGGCGTCGCCCGCATCCATGACCTCCTTCAGCGCGCCGTCATATTCCGTGGAATCGCCGATCGCCTTCTCGAAGATCGAGGGGTTCGAGGTCACGCCCCGCAGGCCGTCCTCGTCCACCAGCTTCTTGAGGCGTCCATCGGCGATGAAACCGCGGGCCACGAAATCCAGCCACACGGCCTGGCCCTGTTCAGGGAAGAGAGCCTTGAGCGGGTTCATGCAAAAACTCCTCGTCGTCGGTCGTCGTGAGTAGCGCGCGAAAGGCGGCGTCGTTCAACACTCGTTGTCAGGATGCGCGCCTCTCCTCCCCCTTGTGGGGAGAAGCCGGAGGTGGGGGTGGCTCCGCTGGCCTCCGCAGCCCGCGGGTCACCCAACCACCCCCACTCCTGACCCCTCCCCACAAGGGGGAGGGGGACGTGCGTTCCGTCGTTCAGGGAACCCGCGAGACCTACTTCTTGTGCCGCGCGATCTGGTCGCGGGCGGCCTGCAGCACCTTCTCGGGCGTGAAGCCGAACTTGGTCTGCAGATCCTTGATCGGGGCCGAGGACCCGAACGTGTGCATGCCGATGATCGCGCCGGCGGAGCCCGCATAGCGGTCCCAGCCGATGACCGAGCCCTGCTCGACGGCGACGCGGGCGAGCACCTCCGGCGTCAGCACCGCGTTGCGGTAGGCCTCGTCCTGACGCTCGAACAGGTCCCAGGACGGCATCGAGACCACGCGGGCCTTGATCCCCTCCGCCGTCAGCGCCTCGTAGGCCGAGACGCAGAGCTGCACCTCGCTGCCCGTGCCGATGAGGATGACCTCCGGCGTCCCCTCGCAATCGGCAAGCACGTAGCCGCCCTTCGCGACGCCGGCGGCGCTGCCGTACTTGGTCCGGTCGAAGGTCGGCAGCGGCTGGCGGCTCAGGGCCAGCACGGCCGGCTGATCCTTCAACCCCATGATGACCCGGTAGGCTTCCGCCACTTCGTTGGCATCCGCCGGGCGCAGGGTGACGAGGCCGGGGATGGCGCGGAGCGTCAGGAGTTGCTCCACCGGCTGGTGGGTGGGGCCGTCCTCGCCGACGCCGATCGAATCGTGCGTGAAGACGTGGAAGACCGGCAACTCCATCAGCGAGGCGAGGCGGATCGGCGGGCGCATGTAATCGGCGAAGACCAGGAAGGTCGCTCCGTAGGCGCGCAGGCCGACGAGGCCGAGGCCGTTGACGATCGACCCCATGGCGTGTTCGCGGACGCCGAAATGGATGTTGCGGCCGCCCGGCTCGAAGGGCGAGAGGGTACCGGCCCCCTCGAATTCGAGCTTGGTCTTGTTGGAGGGCGCCAGATCCGCCGAGCCGCCGAGCAGGTGGGGCACGTTCTTGGCGATGGCGTTGAGCACCTTGCCGGAGGATTCGCGCGTGGCCATGCCCTTGGCGTCGGCCGGGAAGACCGGGATGTCCTTGTCCCAGCCCTCGGGCAGGCGGCCCGTGAGGAGGGCGTCGATCTCTTCGGCCAGGGCCGGATCGGAGGCCTTGGCCTCGGCCATGAAGCCTTCCCAGGTGGCGAACAGCTCGGCGCCGCGCTGGCCGATGCCGCTGCGGAAGTTCTCCACCACGCCGTCCGGCACCAGGAACTGGGAATCCTCGGGCCAGCCATAGGCCCGCTTGGCACCCTTCACCTCCTCCTCGCCCAGGGCGTCGGAATGGGCCTTCGAGGTGTTCTGCTTCTTCGGGGCGCCGAAGCCGATGATCGAGTTGACGACGATGAGCGTCGGCCGATCGCTGGATTGGAGGAAGGTCTCCAGGGCGGCGGAAATGGCGTGGACGTCGTTGGCGTCGGCCACCCGCAGGACCTGCCAGCCATAGGAGAGGAAGCGCGTCGCCACCTCTTCCGAGAAGGCGAGTTCGGTGTGCCCCTCGATGGTGATCGTGTTGTTGTCGTAGATCCAGCACAGGTTCGACAGGCGCAGATGCCCGGCGATGGAGGCGGCCTCGGCGGCCACGCCCTCCATCAGGTCGCCATCCGAACAGATCGCGTAGACGTTGAAGTCGAACAGCGGCAGGTCGGGACGGTTCAGGGTCTCACCGAGGAAGCGGCCGCCCATCGCCATGCCGACGGAATTGGCGACGCCCTGGCCGAGAGGCCCGGTGGTGGTCTCGACGCCGGTGGTGAAATGGTATTCCGGATGGCCCGGCGTCTTGCTGTCGAGCTGGCGGAAGTTCTTGATGTCCTCGATGGTGATCGCAGGCTCGTTGCCGCCATCGGTCTGGGCGACACCGGCGAGGTGCAGCAGCCCGTAGAGCAGCATCGAGGCATGGCCCGCCGAGAGCACGAACCGGTCGCGGTTGGGCCAGTGCGGATGCGCCGGATCGTAGCGCAGGTAGCGGTTCCACAGGGTGTAGGCCACGGGCGCCAGGGCCATCGGCGCGCCGGCATGGCCGGAATTCGCCTTCTGCACCGCGTCGATCGCCAGGGTACGCAGGGTGTCGATGGAGAGCTTGTCGATCTCGCTCAGTTCACCCTTCGGCTTGGTCTCGGCTCCGCTCATGGTCTCGTCTTCCTATTCTTTGCGGGGCTGCGGCGATCAGCTGTGCTGGGCCGCGGCGCCTTCTCAATTTGCGACACCCTGGCCGGGAGAACTCGCCCGGTTTGGCGATGTGGCCCGGGCGAGGGCGGATTTCTCGCTGCGCTCCCGCGCCGGCCCGCTGGCACGGCTATAGTTCAAAATCGTGTTCACCAACGTGACGTGACTGAACGCCTGGGGGAAATTGCCCACAAGGCGCTTGGCTCCCACGTCGTATTCCTCCGCCACGAGCCCGACATCGTTGCAGACGCCGATGAGGCGTTCGATCAGCTCCCGCGCCTCGTGGCAGCGGTCGAGGCCGATCAGATTGTCGGCGTACCAGAAGCTACAGGGCAGGAAAGCCCCCTCGCCGCCGGGCAGACCATCGGTATTGTCATCCTCGGTGTCGTAGCGCAGCACGAATCCGTCGCGCATCAGGTGTTTGCCGATGGCCTCCACCGTGCCGACGACACGCGGGTCGTCCTGGGGCAGGAAGCCCATATGGGCGATGAGGAGCAGGCTCGCATCGAGGGTCTTGGCCCCGTAATACTGGACGAAGCTGTTCAGCTCCTTGTCGAACCCCTTCTCGCAGACTTCCTCGTGGATATGGTCACGGATCGCGCGCCAGCGATCCACGGGGGCGGGCGGCCCGTCACCCATCTCGAAGGAGCGGATGGCCCGGTCGAAGGCGACCCAGGCCATGACCTTGGAATGGACGAAGTGGCGGCGCCCGCCGCGCACCTCCCAAATGCCTTCGTCGGGCTCGCTCCAGACCTTCTCCAGATGCTCCAGCAGGGCGAGGCCCACGCGCCAGCCATCGGCATCGCCGAGCAACCCGCGCTGGCGGGCCTGGTAGAGCGCGTCGAAGATCTCGCCGTAGACGTCGAGCTGGAACTGGTCGACCGCCGCGTTGCCGATCCGCACCGGCTTCGACCCCTCGTAGCCGGGAAGCCAGTCGAGCTCGATCTCGGGCAGGAGCCGCTCGCCTGCGATGCCGTAGAGGATGTGCGCCTGCTCCGGATTGCCGGCCACGGCGCGGATCAGCCAGTCGCGCCAGGCCCGCGCCTCGTCGAGAAAGCCGCCATCCATCAGTGCGATGAGGGTGAAGGTCGAATCCCGCAGCCAGCAGAACCGGTAATCCCAGTTGCGGACGCCGCCGAGTTCCTCGGGGAGGGAGGTGGTGGGCGCGGCCACGATCCCGCCCGTGGGCGTGTAGATCAGGGCCTTGAGCGTCAGCAGCGAGCGCTTGAGGATCGCGTCCCAGGGCGTGCCGGACGCGCAGCGGCTCGACCAGTCGCGCCAGTAGCGGTCGGTCTGGAACAGAACCTTGCGCGGCTCGATCGGGGGCGGGTCGTCCTCGTGCGAGAGGCCATAGCTGAGGCAGAACGACAGGCTCTCGCCCTTCGCCACGGTGAAGTCCGAGACCGTGGTCTGGCCGACCCCGTCGAGGGGCGCGCGGGTGCGCAGGACCACCTTATGCGGGCCGGAGATCGCCCGCAGGTCGCCGAGCTCGTTGTGAGACACCCACGGCACCGCGAGCCCGTAATCGAAGCGGACCGCCAGGACCATGCGCATGTCGATCGAGCCGGACAGGCCTTCGACGATGCGCACCATGTGCGACCCGTCATTGGCCGGCATGTAGTCGATCACCCTGGCCTCGCCTGCGGAGGTCACATAGCGCGTCTCGAGGACGAGACTGCCCTCCCGGTAGCGGCGCGTGACAGTGGCCTCGCCATCCGCCGGGGACAGTTTCCAGAACCCGTGTTCCTCGGTGCCGAGGAGGGAGGCGAAACAGGCGGCGGAATCGAAACGGGGCCAGCAGAGCCAGTCGATGCTGCCGTCGCGCCCGATCAGCGCGGCGGTGCGGCCATCGCCGACCAGCGCGTAATCCTCGATCCGTCCCGCCATGCCCATCCTTGCCGCCGGGCCCCCGCGGCAATGCGGTCGTCGCGCCCGTCTCGTCGACGAAGGCTCACCTAGTCCCCGACAGGGGGAGAATCCAGCGGCAAAGCTCTGAAAGAAAGGTCGGACCGGCCCGAAACCGCGCGTGATGCGCGGTGCAGTGCGATCAGGGCCGCAACGGCAGGCGGTCGACGAGCCCGGTCACGACATTGCCGAGGGCCATGGCCTCGGCGCCCACCGCCGCGCTCTGGGTGCCGACGAAGCTGCCGGCCCGGCTGATCGCGGAGATCGCCGGCGCGAAGGGCAGGGCGAGATGCGGAATGAGGTCCTCGTCCGCCTCGGCCTCGACCCGGAACGGCTCGGGCGAGACGGCGGCCTTCGCGGCGACGACCGACGGAACCCGGTTGGCGTCGGATCTCGTCGCCTCGGTCTTCGCCATTTCGGACCGCGCGGAATCGGGCCGGCGTTGAGACGGCTTAACGGCGGCGGTGCGGGACGTCGCGCGGCGCGGCGCGACGCTGGCCGTCGTGGTCACGAGGTCGCGCAGCGGAAACTGATCGCGGAAGGCGAAGGCGGCCGGGACGAAGGCCGTGCCCAGATCGGCGGTCTCGATCGGGCTCGCCTGCGTCGTCCGGCTCTCCATCTCGACGATCCGCGTGCTGGCGGGCGTCTCGGATATGGGCGCGGAGGGCGTCTGGCAGAGGAAGGAGGCGGCGGACACGATCACCGCGACGACGATCGTCGGCAGCAGGGGGAGCGCCATGCCGGTCCCGGCCTCGGAGGCGAGGGCGTTCTCGACAGGCTGCGATATGCGGCACTCCACCATCCGAACACCTCACCCCGCTTCGACACCGCCATTAGCGCCCGCGTTTGCGGCGGAAGCTGGGCCATTTCCTTTCTCGATCGTATCGAAAGATACCTGGGCCGACGATTTGGCCACGGTCTTTTTCGGCGATGCCGGTGTGTCGGGGAGATCCGTGCGGTCGAGCCCTGTGTTAGGTACGCCTCTTGCCCGTTCCCGCCGGCACGACCGCCCGTCCCGCCCCCCATTGGGCCCCGATGACAGAACCTTCCTTCACCGTCGCCGTGATTGATCCGAGCCGGGCCCGCGCAGCGATCCTCGAAGAGGGCCTGCGCGCCGCTGGAATCGCGGATGTGGTCATCATCCCCGACACCGCCGACCTGCCGGCGCAGGTGGCCGCCCTGAACCCGGACGTGGTGGTGATCCATCTGGAGAGCCCCAGCCGGGACATCCTCGAACAGATGTCGGGCCTGTCCCGCCATGTGGAGCGGCCGGTGGCGATGTTCGTCGACCGCTCGGACGCGCCGATGATGCAGGCGGCGGTGGATGCCGGCATCTCGGCCTATGTGGTGGATGGGCTGCATCCCCAGCGCATCCGGTCGATCCTCGACATCGCCATCCTGCGGTTCCAGGCCTTCGCCCGGCTGCAGCGGGAACTGGTGGAGGCGCGGGGCGAACTCGCCGACCGGAAGATCGTGGAGCGCGCCAAGGGCATCCTCATGGCCGCCCGCTCCCTGAGCGAGGAGGAGGCCTACAAGCTGATGCGGCGCAAGGCCATGAACGAGAAGAGCAAGATCGCCGACATCGCCCGCGCCATCGTCACCACGGCGGACCTGTTCGGATGAGGCTCGCGCTCGGATACGTCCCCCTCGTGGATGCCGCGAGCCTGATCGCGGCGGCGGAGCTCGGCTTCGCCAAGGCCGAGGGGCTCACCCTCGACCTCGTGCGCGAGCCCTCCTGGGCGACCCTGCGCGACAAGCTGGCGGTGGGCCATCTCGACGGCGCGCATATGCTGGCGCCCCTCGCCATCGCCAGCGCGCTCGGGCTGAGCGGGCCGCTGACCCGGCTTTGCGTGCCGATGGCGCTCAACCTCAACGGCAACGCCATCACGGTGTCCCGCCCCCTATGGGAGGCGATGGAGGCCGCGGACGACGAGGTCGACACCGTGGCCGCCGCTTTCGCGCACATCGCCATGCGGCGGGAGCGGGAGGGACGGCCCCTGACGCTGGGCACGGTGCATCCGTTCTCCAGCCACACCTACCAGCTCAGGATCTTCGCCGAGCGCGGCGGCCTCGACCTCGACACGCAGACGCGCCTCGTGGTGATCCCGCCGCCACAGATCGCCGAGGCGCTGCGGCGCGAACTGATCGACGGGTTCTGCGTCGGCAGCCCCTGGAACAGCGTCGCCGTGGCGGAGGGGTATGGCCGCATCGCGGTCCTCGGCAGTGAACTCCTGCCCGATTGCCCGGAGAAGGTTCTGGCCCTGCCGGAATCCGAGGCGCCGCGCTGCGCTCCCCTGGTGCGGGCCCTCGACCGGGCCGGGCGCTGGTGCGCCGATCCCGGCAACAGCGCCGAACTCGCCTCCCTCCTTTCGCGCGACGGCTACCTGAACGTACCGGCGCCGATTCTCGAACGGGCGCTCACGGGGGACGTGATCGTCGATTCCGGCGGGCGTCGGCGGCGGGACCCGCATTTCAGCCTGTTCGGCGAGCGGGCGCACCGGCCCGCCCCCGGCCATGCGGATTGGTTCGTCGGCGAGGCGGAGCGCGCCGGACAGCTTGTCGCCTCCGACGAGCTTCGTTCCGCCGCCCGCGCGATCTACCGCCCGGACCTGTTCGATGCCGCTCTGAGCGGCTGATCGGGGCCGGACGCCGCTTTTGGCGGCATGATAAGCCTCCCGATTGTGCAATGCACGCCCCGCCGCCGCAGCCGGGCCGCGTGCTCTCCCGCGCCGTCCGAACCGCCTTCGGCCTTAGAGCGATTACAGGCTGGCCGGCATCTGGCACGGAACCTGCTGTGCCTATCCCGCTCGTCAACGGCGACGGGCGCGAATGTCGGCAGAGCCGCTGACCCAAGTAACCCGCTGGCGCGCTTTCGCGGCTGCCTTCGGTTGCGTTTGGGCAGCGGTTTTTTTCGTTTTCAGGTCGAATGCTTAAGCTTCGAGGGATCGAGTTTTCCATGACTGACGGGTTTCAGAACAGCCGCCGCAGCCTCTTGAAGGGCGCCGCCGCGACCTTGTCGCTGGCAGCCCTGGCGCGCACTGCGCTGCCCGGCGGTGCCTTCGCGCAGGGAGCCGGCCCGGAAGTGAAGGGCGCCAAGCTCGGTTTCATCGCCCTCACCGATGCCGGTCCGCTCTTCGTCGCCAAGGAAAAGGGCTTCTTTGCCAAGCACGGCATGCCCGACGTGGAGGTGCTGAAACAGGCGAGCTGGGGCACCACCCGCGACAACCTCGTGCTCGGCTCGGAGGGGAACGGCATCGACGGCGCTCACATCCTGACGCCGATGCCCTACCTGATCTCGGCCGGCCGCGTGACGCAGAACAACGTCCCCGTGCCGATGCAGATCCTGGCGCGCCTCAACACCAACGGCCAGTGCGTCTCGGTGGCCAAGGAGTATCTGGACGCCAAGGTCTCCCTCGATTCCAAGGTGTTCAAGGCGGCGATCGACAAGAAGAAGGCCGCCGGCAAGTCCGTGAAGGCGGCCATGACCTTCCCCGGCGGCACCCACGACCTCTGGATCCGCTACTGGCTCGCCGCCGGCGGGATCGACCCCGACAAGGACATCGAGACCATCGTCGTGCCGCCGCCCCAGATGGTGGCAAACATGAAGGTCGGCACGATGGATTGCTTCTGCGTCGGCGAGCCGTGGAACGCGCAGCTCGTGCAGCAGGGCCTCGGCTACACCGCGCTGACCACCGGCGAATTGTGGAAGGATCACCCGGAGAAGGCATTCGCCATGCGCGCCTCCTGGGTCGAGAAGAACCCCATTGCCGCCAAGGCCCTGACCATGGCGGTGCTGGAAGCGCAGATGTGGTGCGACAAGCCCGAGAACCGGGACGAGTTCTCGGCCATCGTCGCCAAGCGCCAGTGGATCAACATCCCCGTCGGCGACGTCGCCGGCCGCATGAAGGGCACCATCGATTACGGCGACGGCCGCGTGGTCGAGAACAGCCCCTACGTCATGAAGTTCTTCGCCGACAACGCCTCCTACCCCTACCAGAGCCACGACCTCTGGTTCCTCACCGAGGACATCCGCTGGGGCAAGTTCGACGCGCAGACGGACACCAAGGCGCTCATCGCCAAGGTGAACCGCGAGGATATCTGGCGCGACGCCGCCAAGGCGCTGGGCGTCACCGCGATTCCGACCTCCACGTCGCGCGGCAAGGAGACCTTCTTCGACGGCAAGGTCTTCGATCCCGCCGATCCCGCCGCCTACCTGTCCAGCCTCGGCATCAAGAGGATCGCGTGATGGCCAACACCTCCACCATCGCCGTGACGGGAGCCGCCGCGAAGCCGGCGGCCAAGGCCCCGCGCAAGCCCCTCGTGACCCTGGCGACGTTCCGCCAGATCGCCGTCAACCTGATCCCGCCGATCGTGGTGCTGATCGCCTTCCTGGTGATCTGGGAGCTGCTGTGCTCGCGGCCCACCGCCGGCCTGCCGCCGCCCTCGCGCGTCGTCACCGAGGCGTGGGACATCATCGCCCACCCGTTCTACGACAATGGCGGCACCGACAAGGGCCTGTTCTGGCACATCTATGCCAGCATCCAGCGCGTCGCCTTCGGCTTCGCCCTGGCCACCGTCGTCGGCATCATGGTCGGCACCCTGATCGGCCAGTCGGACTGGGCCATGCGCGGCCTCGACCCGATCTTCCAGGTGCTGCGCACGATTCCGCCGCTGGCCTGGCTGCCGCTCTCCCTCGCGGCGTTCCGCGACGGCCAGCCCTCGGCCATCTTCGTGATCTTCATCACCTCGATCTGGCCGATCATCATCAACACGGCGGTGGGCATCCGCAACATCCCGCAGGATTACCGCAACGTGGCGGCGGTGCTGCGCCTCAACCCGCTCGAATTCTTCGTGAAGATCATGCTGCCCTCGGCGGCCCCCTACATCTTCACCGGGCTCCGCATCGGCGTCGGCCTGTCCTGGCTCGCCATCGTGGCGGCGGAGATGCTCATCGGCGGCGTCGGCATCGGCTTCTTCATCTGGGACGCCTGGAACTCGTCGCACATCTCCGAGATCATCGTCGCCCTCGTCTATGTCGGGGTGATCGGGTTCTTCCTCGACCGGTTCGTGGCCTTCATCGGCACCCTCGTCACCCGCGGCGCCACCGCCTGAACGCCTCCGCACGGCGCGCCGGGGCTTCCCCGTCGTGCCGTGCCCCGACCGCCTCTCGCAGAGGGACACGAGACCCATGAGCTATCTCAGCATCGAGAATGTCGGCATCAGCTTCACCCGCGCCGGGCGCACCAACGAGGTGCTGCGCGACGTGAGCGTGAAGATCGACAAGGGCGAGTTCGTCTCGCTGATCGGCCATTCCGGCTGCGGCAAGTCGACGGTGCTCAACATCGTCGCCGGGCTGCTCAAGGCCTCCACCGGCGGCGTCCTCCTGGAAGAGAAGGAGGTGAACAGCCCCGGCCCGGACCGCGCCGTGGTGTTCCAGAACCATTCTCTGCTGCCCTGGCTGACCGTGCGCGAGAACGTGGCGCTCGCCGTCGAGAAGGTGCTCAAGGGCAAGAAAACCAAGGCCGAGCGGTCCGAATGGATCGACCACAACCTCGCCCTCGTGAACATGACCCACGCCGCGGACCGTCGCCCCAACGAGATCTCGGGCGGCATGAAGCAGCGCGTCGGCATCGCCCGGGCGCTCGCCATGGAGCCGAAGGTGCTCCTCCTCGACGAGCCGTTCGGAGCGCTGGACGCGCTGACCCGCGCCCATCTGCAGGACTCGCTGATGGACATCCATGCGCGGCTGAAGAACGCCGTGATCATGATCACCCACGATGTCGACGAGGCGGTGCTGCTCTCGGACCGGATCGTGATGATGACCAACGGTCCGTCGGCAACGGTCGGCGAGATCCTGAAGGTCGATCTCGAGCGTCCCCGCCGCCGCCTCGATCTGGTGGAGGACGCCACTTACACCCATGCCCGCGCCGCCGTGCTCGAGTTCCTCTATGCCCGCCACGCCAAACCCGCCATGGCGGCGTGAGGATCGGACGCAGGTCATGAAGGAGCGTCTGGTGGTGATCGGCAACGGCATGGCGTCGTTGCGGTTTCTAGAGCGGCTGACCGAGCGCGCGCCCGGTCGCTACGACGTCACCGTCGTGGGTGCCGAGCCGCAGGCGGCCTATAACCGCGTGCTGCTCTCGTCCCTGCTGGGCGGCGAGGTGGATGAGGCGGCCTGCGCGTTCCGGGGCCTCGACTGGTACGAGGCGCACGGCATCCGCCTCATCACCGGAGCGCCGGTGACGCAGATCGACCGGGAGAACGCCCTCGTCATGGTCGGCGAGACCCATGTCCTGCCCTTCGACAAGCTCGTCCTCGCGGTGGGTTCGCTGCCGATCCGGCTGCCGAAGCCCGGCATGGACCTGCCCGGCATCATCACGTTTCGCGATCTCGCCGATGTGGCGGCGATCCGGAAAGCGGCGGTCACCGGTGCCAAGGCCATCGTCATCGGCGGCGGCCTGCTCGGGCTGGAAGCCGCCGTCGGCCTCGCCCGGCTCGGCGTCGACACCACCCTGCTCCACGTCATGGACCGGCTGATGGAGCGCCAGCTCGACCATCACGCCGCCGGCCTGGTGAAGCGCGCCATGGAATCGCGCGGTGTCCGCGTGCTGCTTAAGGCCGACACCGCCCATGTGGAGGGCGACGGCCGGGTCGAGCGCCTCGTCCTGTCGGACGGCACGGTGCTGCCGGCCGACCTCGTGGTGATGTCGGTGGGGGTACGCCCCAATGCCGTCCTCGCCCAGGGCGCCGGGCTCGAAGTGGGGCGCGGCATCAAGGTCGACGACCGGATGACGAGCTCCGATCCGCGCATCTTCGCGCTGGGCGAATGCGCCGAGCATCGCGGCATGGTCTACGGCCTCGTCGAGCCCGCCTACGACCAGGCCGAAGTGCTGAGCCGCCACCTCGTCGGCGAGGAGGCCGCCTATCCCGGCACCTCGCTGGCCACCAGCCTGAAAGTGTCCGGCCTGCCGGTCTTCTCCGCCGGGCTGATCGATGCGCCCGAAGGCGCCGAGACGGTGGTGATGTCGGATCCCGGCCTCGGCCTCTACCGCAAGCTGATCATCGGCGACGGCAAGCTCCTCGGCGCCGTCTTCGTCGGCGACATCGCCGAACAGGGCTGGTGCAAGACGCTGATCCGCACCGGCGAACCCATCGCCGACCACCGCGACGACCTGATGTTCGGGCGCGTCCACGCCCCCGATTCCCAATCCCTGGCAGCATGATGGAGGCTTCCATGGCCGACGACTTCAACGCCGAGCAGATGCGCTACCTCGAAGGCTTCGCCTCGGGCATCGCCGCCGCCCGCCTCACCGGCGGCCTCGCCCTGGGGCAGGGTGCCGCCGCTCCTTCGGAGCCGACCGGGCCGGACGCGATCCACATCAAGGCCCAGGACGCCACGGTGAAGGCCGGCGGCAAGCTCTGCGACCAGGAGAAGTGGAAGCGGGCCGAGAACCCGTTCGACGGGCATAACCGCCTCATCGCCGAGGCCGCCACCGGTAAGGCCCCGAAGCCGGAGGACAATTTCCGCTGGCGCTATCACGGCCTGTTCTGGCTCGCCCCGGCCAGCGGCGACTTCATGTGCCGCCTGCGCATCCCCAACGGCATCCTGCAGCATTGGCAATTCGCCGGTATCGCGGATCTCGCCGATACCCATGGCGGCGGTTACAGCCACGTCACCACCCGCGCCAACCTCCAGGTCCGCGAGATCACGGCGGAGCACGGCCAGCCCTTCCTCGACGGGCTGATCGACCTCGGCCTCACCGCGCGCGGCTCGGGCGCGGACAACATCCGCAACGTCACCGGCTCGCCGGTGGCCGGGATCGACGCCCAGGAACTCCTCGACACCCGGCCCCTGGCCAAGTCCTGGCACAACTGGATCATCAACGACCGTTCGCTCTACGGCCTGCCGCGCAAGTTCAACGTCGCCTTCGATGGCGGCGGCGTGATGCCGGTGCTGGAGGAGACCAACGATATCGGCTTCCAGGCGGTGAAGGTCCTCGACGGCGCGGCCGTGGAGCCCGGCATCTGGATGCGCCTCGTGCTCGGCGGCATTTCCGGCCACCGCGATCTCGCCCGCGACACCGGCGTGGTGCTGAAGCCCGAGGCCTGCAACACGGTCGCCGACGCGATCCTGCGGGTCTTCATCAAGAACGGCGATCGGACGAACCGCAACAAGAGCCGGATGAAGTACGTCCTCGATGCCTGGGGCTTCGACAAGTACCTCGCCGCCGTGGAAGACGAGCTCGGCTACAAGCTCGACCGGGTCGACCCGGCCCACATCGCCCCGCGTGGGCCCATGGACCGCTTCTCCCATGTGGGCGTCCACAAACAGGTCCAGCCGGGCCTGAACTGGATCGGCGTGATCCTGCCCGTGGGCAAGATGACCTCCGACCAGATGCGGGAATTGGCAAAGATCTCGTCGGAATGCGGCGACGGCGCCATCCGCATGACGGTGTGGCAGAACTTCCTGTTCTCCGGCGTGCCCGACGCCAAGGTGGCCGAGGTCCAGGCCCGCGTGGCTTCCCTCGGCCTCACCACCGAGGCGTCCAGCATCCGCGCCGGCCTGGTCGCCTGCACCGGCAACAAGGGCTGCAAATTCGCTGCCTCGGACACGAAGGGCCACGCGCTCGTCATCGCCGATTACATGGAGGCCCACCTGCCGGAACTCGACGTTCCAGTGAATGTCCACGTCACCGGCTGCCACCATAGCTGCGCCCAGCATTACATCGGCGATATCGGCCTCATCGGCGCGAAGGTCGTCGTCTCGGAGGAGGGCGACACGGTCGAGGGCTACGACATCGTCGTCGGCGGCGGCTTCGGCGACAGCCCGAAGATCGGTACCGAGATCTGGAAGGCGGTGAAGGCGGAAGAGTGTCCGTCCCGCATCGAGGCGCTGCTGCGCAGCTACCTCGCCCGCCGCGAGAGCCCAGCCGAGAGCTTCCAGGCCTTCACCGCGCGCACCGGCCCCGAGACCCTCCGCAACCTCGCCGAAGATCAACCCGTCCTGAAGGCCGCAGCATGACGCGGATGGGACCATACCCTCTCCCCGCACGCGGGGAGAGGGTCGAGCCCCCCTCGTCGGGGGCGAGACAAGCCCGAAGGGCGGGGGTGAGGGGGCGTCTCCACCCGAAGCTCCTCCGACTACGCCCCCTCACCGTCGGCTGCCGCCTCGCCGCGACGACGACGGGGTCGTCGCGGCCCTCTCCCCGCACGCGGGGAGAGGGGACCGAATGCCGTCGAGCGCTCCGCCAATCCTTCCGGTAATCGCCATGACTCAACACGTTAGCCCCCCCCTCGTTCTCATTCCCGAGAACGCCCCGTTCAACCCGGATCAGCGGTCCTGGCTGTCCGGTTATTTCGCCGCCCTGCTCGGCCCCGCCGTGGAGGGTGCGACGGCCCTCGCGCCCGGCGATACGGGCAGCGGCCCGAAGCTCGCCGACAACGACGACGCGCCCTGGCACGATCCGTCGATGCCGCTGCCCGACCGGATGGAGCTCGCCAAGGAGCGTCCCGAGCCCCAGAAGCTCATGGCCGCCATGGCCCAGCAGGATTGTGGGCAATGCGGCTACAATTGCGCCGACTACGCCAACGCTCTGTTCCTGAAGAAGGAAGAGCGCCTGAACCTGTGCCAGCCGGGGGGCAAGGACACCCTCCGCATGCTCAAGAAGCTGGATGAGGAATTCGGCGCGGGCGGCGGCGCGAAGGCGGCCGAAGCGGGGGAGGGCGAGGCCAAGGCGGAAGCGCCCCTCGGACCGCTCGGCTATTGCCGAGAAAACCCGGTGGAAGCCGTGTTCCTGTCCCGCACCCGCCTCAACGAGCCGGGCGGCGAGAAGGAGACCTGGCATGTCGAGATCGATCTCACGGGCACGCCCATCGAGTACGTGGTCGGCGATTCCCTCGGGCTCTTCCCCTCGAACCCGCCGGCCCTGGTGGATGCGGTGATCGCCGAACTCGGCACCCGGCCGGAACGGATCATCGGCGGCCAGACCCTGCGGAACCGGCTGATCAAGGATTACTCCCTGGGCGCCGCGCCGGACGGGCTCTACCAGCTCCTCTCCCTCCTCACCTCGGGGGAGGCGCGCAAGAAGGCGCGGGCGCTCTCGGCGGGCGAGGACCCGGACGGCGACGCCGCCTATCTCGACGTGCTCGGCGCGCTCCACAAGTTCCCCGGTGCCCGGCCCGACGCGGAGGTGTTCCTGGAAGCCCTCGACGAGCTGCAGCCGCGACTCTACTCGATCTCCTCCTCGCCCAAGGCCGATCCGGGCCGGGTCTCGCTGACCGTCGACGCGGTGCGCTACAACCACCGCTCGCGGCTGCGTCTGGGCGTCGCCTCGACCCATCTCGGCGAACGCATCGCCGAGAAGACCACGGTCAAGGTCTACCTGCAGAAGGCGCACGGCTTCGCCCTGCCGGAGGACCTGTCGAAGGACGTGATCATGTGCGGGCCGGGCACCGGCATCGCGCCGTTCCGCGCCTTCCTGCGCGAGCGCGCCGCGACCCAGGCGCCGGGACGCAACTGGCTGTTCTACGGCCACCAGCGCCAGGCCAGCGACTTCTTCTACAAGGACGAACTGAACGCGCTGAAGGACGGCAAGGTGCTCACCCGCCTGTCCCTCGCCTGGTCGCGGGACGGGACCGAGAAAACCTATGTGCAGGACCGCATGCGCGAGAACGGCGCGGACCTGTGGAAATGGCTCGAAGGCGGCGCCCATTTCTACGTCTGCGGCGATGCCAAGCGCATGGCCAAGGATGTGGAGCGGGCGATCATCGACGTCGCCGGGACCCATGGCGGCAAGAATCCCGACGAGGCCGTGGCCTACCTCGCCCATCTGAAGAAGACCGGGCGGTATCAGGCCGACGTGTATTAGCACACGCCGAACCCTCCCCCCGCCGCGGGGGAGGGTGCCTGCGGAGCAGGCGGGAGAGGGGCAGCGCGACCTTTCCGAATGGGGCAGCGCTCCCCTCTCCCGACCCGCATTCGCGGGCCACCCTCCCCCGCAGAGGGGGGAGGGAGATGCGCACATCCGGCCCGACTCTTGCTGCCCTTCGAACCCTGGAATTCGCCGAGGATTTCGCCATGAACGCGCACGTCCAGGCACCCGCCGCCGCCGTGAAGACCACCTGCCCGTATTGCGGCGTCGGCTGCGGTGTGATCGCCACGCCGGACGGGCAGGGCGGCGCGGGCATTGCCGGCGATACCGAGCATCCGGCGAATTTCGGCCGCCTCTGCTCCAAGGGCTCGGCCCTCGGCGAGACCCTGTCCCTCGACAGCCGCCTGCTGCATCCCTCCGTCGACGGGGTGCGAGCGAGCTGGGAATCGGCCCTCGGCACCGTGGCCGGCGGCCTGCGCAAGGTCGCCGAGCAGCACGGCCCGGATTCGATCGCCTTCTACCTGTCAGGCCAGCTTCTCACCGAGGATTACTACGTCGCCAACAAGCTCGCGAAGGGCTTCCTCGGCACGCCGCATGTGGACACCAACTCGCGCCTTTGCATGTCGAGCGCGGTGGCCGCCCACCGGCGCGCCTTCGGTTCGGATACCGTGCCGGGCTGCTACGAGGATCTCGACGAGGCCGACGTGATCGTGCTGGTCGGGTCCAACACCGCCTGGTGCCACCCGATCCTGTTCCGCCGCATGGTCGATGCACGCGCCAAGCGCGGCACCAAACTCGTGGTGATCGACCCGCGCCGGACCCAGACGGGGGAGGAGGCGGACCTCTTCCTCGGCCTGAAGCCGGGCACCGACACCGCCCTGTTCTCAGGCCTCCTCGTGCATCTCGCGAGCGCGGGCGCCCTCGATTACCGCTTCGTCCTCGACCACACGACGGGCTTCGAGGGGGCGCTCGAACGCGCGCGCTCGATCGCGCCGGACATCGCCGCGACGGCCGCCGCCACCGGCCTTTCGGACGCGGATGTGGGCGCCTTCTTCGCGCTGTTCACCCGCACGAAGCGCGTCGTCACCGCCTTCTCACAGGGGGTGAACCAGTCGGCGCAGGGGACCGACAAGGGCAACGCGATCATCAACTGCCATCTGGCCACCGGCCGCATCGGCAAGGCCGGCGCGGGGCCGTTCTCACTCACCGGCCAGCCCAACGCCATGGGCGGGCGCGAGGTCGGCGGCCTCGCCAACATGCTGGCCGCCCACATGCATTTCGCCCCCGAGGAAGTGGACCGGGTCCGCCGGTTCTGGTCGGCGCCCAACATCATCACCGGCGAGGGCATGAAGGCCGTCGCCCTGTTCGAGGCGGTGGAGCGCGGCAAGATCAAGGCCCTGTGGGTGATGGGTACCAACCCCGTCGTGTCGATGCCACGCGCCGACGCGATCCGCGAGGCGATCAAGGGGCTCGACCTCTACGTCGTGTCCGAGGCCGTGGCCGACAGCGACACCGCCATGGCGACGGGCCGGAAGACCGTGCTGCTGCCGGCCCAGGCCTGGGGCGAGAAGGACGGCACCGTCACCAATTCCGAGCGGCGCATCTCGCGCCAGCGCAGCTTCCTGAAGGCTCCCGGCGAGGCACGGGCGGATTGGGCGATCATCAGCGACATCGCCAAGCGCCTCGGCCACGGCGAGGCCTTCGCGTATCCGAACGCCGCCGCGATCTTCCGCGAGCACGCGTCGCTCTCGGCCTTCGAGAACAACGGCACCCGCGACTTCGACATCGGCGCGGTGAGCGATATCTCGGACGCGACCTATGCCGGCGCGAAGCCGCTGCAATGGCCGCTGACGAAGCGCGGGGCCAAGGACGGCAAGCCGCGCCTCTTCGCCGACGGACAGTTCTTCACCTTCGACAAGCGCGCCCGCTTCGTCGCCGTACAGCCCCCGGCCCTGGCCCAGGCGGCGAGCGCGGACTTCCCCTTCGTGCTCAATACCGGCCGGGTCCGCGACCATTGGCACACGATGACGCGCACGGGGAAAAGCCAGCGCCTCTCGGCCCATCGCGACGTGCCCTTCGTGGAGATCCACCCCGACGACGCGGCCATGATGGGCCTGGTCCATGGCGGCCTCGCCACGGTCTCCACCGCGCATGGTGCGGCGGTGCTGGAGGTGATGGTGGGGGAGGGTATGCGCCGGGGCGACCTCTTCGCCGCCTTCCACTGGAGCGGGGCCACCGCGTCGGAGGGCCGGGTCGGCGCCCTCGCGCGCGGCATCCCCGATCCGGTCTCCGGACAGCCCGAGTTGAAGGCGACGCCGGCCGCCATCGCGCCGGCGGTCTATCGCAGCCGAGGCTTCCTGTTGACCCGCGAGCAGCGGTCGCTTCCCACCGGATGGTGGTGGGCGCGCGCCACGATCCAGGGCGGATCCGGACTGCACTTCGCCACCCAGGAGAGTTCGCGCGAGGTCGCGCTGATGCTGCGGGGGATGTTCCAGGGCCTCGAGATCGCCGAATATGCCGACCACGCCCGTGGCCGCTACCGCTTCGCCGCCTATGACGGGGAGCGTCTCGTCGCCTGTCTGGCCCTGACGCCCGGCGACGCGAAACCGGGCTGGGAATCGGAGAAGGCCTATTTCGCCTCCCCCGACCTCGAACCCTCCGCCCGGCGCGCCTTGCTTTCAGGCCGGGCCGAGACGACGTCGGCCGGGCCGACCGTCTGCGCCTGCCACGGGGTCGGCCTCGACGTCATCACCGGCACCATCGCTGCCGGGGCGCAGAGCGTCGAGGCGGTGGGTGCCGCCTGCAAAGCCGGCACGAATTGCGGCTCGTGCATCCCAGAGATCCGCAAGCTGCTGCCGCAGGCGCTTGCGCGCGACGCCGCATAAGCTCATTTTCATAGGATGAGCACGCCCCGCCAGCCCCGGGAAACCCGACCCGCCGGAATCGCCGCCCGTGAGGGCGCCGGACATGCCGGCCTCGAACCGCTGGCGGTCCTGCCGGTCTTCGTGCCGCTGCAGGGCAAGCGCGCGGTGCTGGCCGGGTCCAATGGCGGCGCGCCGTGGAAGGTGAAGCTGCTCGCCGCCGCCGGGGCCGATGTCGACGTCTACGCGCCCGAACCCAGCGACGAGTTGCGCGCGGTGCCGGGCGAGATCGTCGCCGGCAGCGTCACCCTGCATGAGCGCCAGTGGCAGCCCTCCGACCTGCAGGGCGCGGCCTTCTGCATCGGCGCCATGGAGGACGAGGCCGATTGCATCGCCTTCGTGGCCGCCGCGCGGGCGACCGGAGCGATCGTCAACGCCGTCGACCGGCCGCATCTCTGCGACGTAAAGTTCGGCGCCATCGTCAACCGCTCGCCCATGGTGGTGGGCATTTCCACGGAGGGCGCGGCTCCGGTCTTCGGGCAGACGGTGCGCGCCCGGATCGAGGGCATGCTGCCGCGCGGGTTCAAGGCCTGGATCGGCGCCGCCCGCGACTGGCGCGAGGAGGTCACGAGCCGCTTCCACGCCTTCTCCGACCGCCGCGCCTTCTGGGAGCGCTTCACGGATCGCGCCTTCGCCGAGCCGGATCGCATTCCGACCGAGACGGATCTGGCCGAACTCCTCGATCACACCGAAGCCGCCCCGAAGGGCGGGGCGGTGACCTTGGTCGGGGCCGGGCCGGGCGATGCCGAGCTCCTCACGCTGAAGGCCCTGCGGGCGCTCCGCAACGCCGACGTGATCCTCTACGACGACCTCGTGGCGCCCGAGATCCTCGATTATGCCCGCCGCGAGGCGCGCACCATGCTGGTGGGCAAGACCGGGCACGGCCCCTCCTGCCGCCAGGACGACATCAACGCGCTGATGGTGCAGCTCGCCAAATCCGGCAAGCAGGTGGTGCGCCTCAAATCCGGCGACCCCCTGGTCTTCGGCCGGGCCGGCGAGGAGATCGACGCCTGCCATCAGGCTGGTATCCCCGTGAGCGTGGTGCCGGGCATCTCGGCGGCCCAGGGGGCGGCCGCGTCGCTGGGCGTCTCCTTGACCAACCGCGACTCGGCGCGACGCCTGCAATTCGTCACCGGCCACGACCGCCGCGGCACCCTGCCGTCGGACCTGAACTGGGGCGCGCTCGCCGATCCGAGCGTCACCACCGTGGTCTACATGCCGAAGAAGACCCTGCGCGAGCTGCTCGACCGCGCTGTCGCCGAGGGGCTGGCACCGGCCACCCCCGCGCTCCTCGTCTTCAACGCCACGCGCCCCAACCAAGCCGTCGTGTCCGGCACAGCCGCCGATCTGGCGGACCGGGTGGAGGCATCCGGCTACGATGGGCCGGCCTTGCTGATGGTGGGCGAGGCTTTGCGGCGACAGGGGGCCGCCCTGGCGGACGAGACCGGGGAACGAGATCAGATCGCCGTGTGACAGGGTTCGTCACACCGGAGGCGTCTGCTTTCGCGGCACCGACAAGCCATAGAATGCGAGGCCCGACACGAGGGGCCCCAACAGGAAGAGCAGGTTTTCCGCCGACCCCATGGCGGCGGCGAGCCGGTGGAGAAATCCCTGCGGCCTGGAGGCGGATTCCGTCATCAGGACGAGGACGAGACAGGCGAACAGCCATACCGCGACCGGCGAGCCGAGGCTCCATGGCAGGAGATGCCGCTCGATTGACGGCCGGAAGATCGCCCCCGCGAAAATCGCGATGAGGATCAACGGCCCGGCAAAGAGAAGTCCGGCCACCATCAGGGCCATCGTTCTGCCGAGGCCCCTCGACAGGGCTAGGGCCATCGTCTCCGTCGCGGCCCCATCCGGCAAAGCCGGCCAGAGCAGCATCTGAATGACCAGAACCGATCCGACGAGGCCGATGATGCCCGCCAAGGCGACGCGCAGGGTGATCGGCCAGGAGGCGGATGACATGATCGTGTTCCTTTCGTCGGCCGAGGCAGCGAGGGGATCGCGGTCGCCCCGGAGCGGGCGGGCTCCGGGGGATGGGTTCAAACCGTGACGCGGCGCAATCCCTCCCTCGGCGTCAGGTCGCCCGGCTGCTTGAGCCCCCACACCAGACCGAGCCGGCGCATCGCGAGCAGCACCCACCAACCCGGATCGTGCTGACCCGGCTCGATGCCGAGGCGAGCGGAGTCCGGCCAGGCATGGTGGTTGCCGTGCCAGGCCTCGCCGAAGGTGACGAGGGAGGCCGCCGGCAGGTCGTGTCCCTGCACCGCGACCCCGTCCACCGCCCAGCCCTGCGGCCCACACCGGTGGGTCAGGTGGCCGACGAGCCAGTGCCCGGTGAGGCTCACGGCGATCCGCACGGGAATGCCCCAGACCAGCCACGGCATGCCGCCGAGCGCGTAGAACAGGATCGCCCACGGGATCTGCTGCGCCATCCAGGTCGCCTCCAGCCAACGCAGGAAGCCATCGCGGGCGATCCTGTCCTCCGGCACGAAGCGGGGCGGGTGGGTGAGATCGAGGCGGCAATGCATCTGCCACCACGCGTCACGTAGAAACGGTGCGCGGTGGGCATGGAGATCGTGGCACGAGGCCTGGCGCTGCGCCCAGTCCCGGGTGTCGTGGAGCCGTACCATGCCGAGTGGTCCCGCCATGCCGACCAGCGTGCCGAGATAGACCAGCACCCGCTCCACCCAGAGCGGCGCCGACAGGCTGCGATGGATCAGGAGCCGGTGCAGGCCGATGGAGTGCCCAAGGCACAGGGTGACCGCACTGCTGGCAAGGAAGAGCAGCACCGCACCGGGCGTGACGAAGAGCGGCGCCAGGAAGACAGCCGCCAACGTCATGCCACCGGTCCAGAGCGAGCGGGACGGCGCCCAGCGGACCCGCCCTTCCGTGGCGGAGGTGTCCGGTCCCGCAATGAGGCGGGGTGTCGAGAGAAGCGTCATGCGGGCCTCCAATGATTAGGCACTTACCTAATTATATCAGCGACCAGTTTGTCAATCGTTAGCTCATCGCCTAAATGTTCGATGAAGTGAGGCACCGATCCCATGCAGCGCGTCTTCGAGGCCCTGGCATCCCCAGTGCGACGGAAAATCCTCGCCTATCTGGCGCATGCCGAGCTGAGCGCGGGCGACATCGCCTCGCGCTTCGAGATGTCGAAACCGTCGATCTCGCAGCACCTGTCGATCCTGGAAAATGCCGGCCTGGTGGCGAGCGAGAAGCGCGGGCAGTTCGTGTTCTACCGGCAGGTGGAGGACAATCTCGCCAACACACTCGCCGGCTTCGTGCAGGAGGTCTGCCCCGTCGGCCGCCCGCTCCGGCGCGAGAGCGCCACCCTGGCCGGCGACCGTGGGAAGGGCGGGGAGGGCTGAGATCGGACGTCCCGTCGCGGCGACTTGCCTCCGGACGGCGTGAACGATCAAACACCTGTGAATCGACCCGGCGGCGCCACCCGCCCGATGGGCTTGCACCACGTCCAATGCGTGTAGAGTTCCGACCAGAATCGGAGCCGCGCCGTGATCAAGCGATTCGCTGTCCTCGCCCTTGCCCTGTCGCTCGCGACGACGACACGAGCAGCCAGCGCCGACGATCCGGTGATCGCGGCGGCGACGGACTTGACCGGTGACGTCCTGTTCCTCGAATCCGGCGCGCCCGGCATGATCCTGGTGGTCGTGCGCGGGGACGGGACCTTCATCCGCGGCTACGGCGAGACCAAGAAGGGCAACGGCATCACGCCCGATGGAACGAGCCTAGTGCGGCTCAACTCCATCACCAAGGTCTTCACCACGGAGGTGCTGGCCTCGCTCGCCACGGAGAGGAAGCTCTCCCTCGCCGATCCGCTGCAGAGCTTCGCGCCGGAGGCGAAGGTTCCCGCTTTCGAAGGGCGGCCCATCACCCTCCTCGATCTGGCGACCTATTCGGGCGCCCTGCCACGCGAGATGGGACACGCCCCCGAAGGCACGAACCCACGCGCCTGGCCGACCCGCGACGACCGCTGGTCCTGGCTCGGCACATACACGCTGCCCTGGGCTCCCGGCACCGTCACGTCCTACTCGAATGTGGGGTTCGACCTCCTGGCCGATGCCGTCGGCGCGGCGGGGGGCGCGGCCTATCCCCAGTTGCTGCGCAGCCACGTCACCAGGCCGCTGGGAATGGCCGATACCGGACTGTCACCGACGCCAGAGCAATGCGCGCGGCTGATGATCGGCTCGGGCCTCGGCGGCCCGGCCACCTGCGTCGACACCCAGGCGACGGGCGGAAGCGGCGGCCTCTACAGCACCGGCAACGACATGGCGCGCTGGCTCCGGCACAACGTCACCGCCACGAGCGGCGCGCTCGCCCTGAGCCACGCGGTCTACCGCCAGCGCCAATCGATGCCGGCAGCGATCGGCTTCGACGAAGCCTCGCCCATGGCGGGCCTCGCCCTCGGCTGGGTGGCCCTGGCGGCCAAGGGAAACGAACCGGCGATGCTGGCCAAGAGCGGGGGAGGCGCCGGCTTCATGAGCTACGTCGCCTTCGCGCCGGGGCGCGATGTCGGGGTCTTCGTCGTCATCAACAGCATCGATTTCGCGGCGTTCTCCGCCTTGACCAGCACGACCCACAAGCTGATCGCCGCCCTCGCGACCCGCTGACACGGGCGGTGAAGCCGGTTCAACGGCGCCCCCCCGGCGACACATTGACGGTTGCCCGCATCCCCGGCCCATGCTCTTGCCGCAGCGTCCCTCCGGAACCGGCTTGAAGGCTCCCCATGCGTCGCGCCCTTCCCCTCATCCTCTTCGCCCTCGGCCTCGTGGCGCTCGGGGTCGCCGCCACCGTGATGCTCGTGCCGAAGGCCGGGCAGGTGGCGACCAGCAGCGTCGGCGGCCCCTTCACCCTCACCGACCAGGACGGACGGCGCGTCACCGAGCGCGATTTCGCCGGGGCGACCCATCTCGTCTTCTTCGGCTTCACCCATTGCCCCGACGTCTGCCCGACCACGCTGCAGCAGATCGGTGATGTGCTCCAGGCGCTCGGCCCCAAGGGCAAGGACACGAAGGCGCTGTTCATCGCGGTCGATCCCGAGCGTGACACGCCCGAGGCCCTGAAGACCTACCTCGCCAGTTTCGATCCCCGCATCATCGGACTCACCGGCTCGCCGGAGGAGGTCGCCGCGGCCGTGAAGTCCTACCGCGCCTATGTCCGCAAGGTGCCGACCAAGGGAGACGACTACACGATGGAGCACACGGCGCTCGTCTACATCATGGATGGCCGGAACCGCTTCGTGAACGCCCTCAACCTGATGAAACCCGCCGACCAGGCGGCGGCGGAACTCGCCAAGGCGCTGTGACGCGTCATCGCGGCGGGTGCGGTGTCAGCGCCCCGCTGCGCGAGGTGCGGGACAGGCCGTGCTCGGTCTTGTTCCAGCGGTCGGGTGCGAGGATCAGTTCGATCACCCCGCGCCAGGCGGCGAGGCTGACGAGCAGGAAATAGGCCGGCAGCAGGGGCACGAAGGGGACGAGATCGTGCCAGCCCCGGCGCCGGCAGCCGATATAGGCCGGCAGCAGCATCGCCACGAAGCCCGAGACGAGCACCGTGATCGCGGCGCCCGTCGGCAGGTTCGACCAGAAATCGCTCCCCGCCTCGATCCGGCTGGGCCAGAGGAAGACCAGAGCCGGCAGCATCAGAAACGGATAGGCCAGAGCCGAGGCCACCGTGCCGGGGATGAGGGCGATGGCGCATAGGCTCGCCAGGGGGCCGAGTTCGCGGAACGTGACCAGGGGGGTGCGGCCATGGGTGAGGCTGGTCTGGAGGAAGCCCTTCATCCAGCGGGTGCGCTGGTTGAGCCAGGCCTTGTAGCGGGCCGGCGCCTCCTCGATCGTGTTGCTCGGCAGGTCGCCGACATCGTAGCCGGCCCGTGCCAGCCGCAGGCCGAGATCGGCATCCTCGGTGACGTTCCAGGCATCCCATCCACACACGGCGCGCAGGATGTGGGTTCGGAAATGGGTGGAGGTCCCACCCAGCGGCGTCGGCAGCCGCCATGCGGCCAGCGCCGGGCCGAGCACGTCGAACAGAGCCGTGTATTCGAGGGCGAAGCACCGGGTCAGCCAGGAATCGCGGGCATTGTCGATGACGAGGCGGCCCTGCAGGCAGGCGGTGCGCGGGGAGGCGCGGGCGAAGGCCTCGGCGGCCGCCCGCAACTGGCCGGGATCGGGCACGTCCTCCGCGTCGTAGACGACGAGGCAGCTTCCCCTTGCCAGGGGCAGGGCGGCGTTGAGGGCGCGCGGCTTGGTCCTCGGCAGCCCCGGCGGCACGACGACGACCTCCACATGCGCCGGCAGGGTGAGGCGGGCGAGCGCCTCCGCCGTAGCGGCGTCGTCGGCCTCGGTGAGGAGCTTGATGTCGAGCTTCGCCACCGGGTAATCGAACCGCGTCAGCGCCTCCAGCAAGCGCGGCACCACCGCCGCCTCCCGGTAGAGGGCGACGAACACCGTGTAGACCGGCAGGTCGACGTCCGACATCCTTTGCCCGGGCGTGTCCTCCGGCGCGATCCTGCCGGTCGGGCCGATGGCGGCCACGCGAAAGGTGAGCAGGACGAGAAATCCGACCTGCACCAGGACCCAGGCCGCCGTGACGAGGAACGCCGGCAGGCAGGCCAGGGCGAACAGGAACGCGCCGAAGACGAGGCCCGCCAGCGCAAGGAGCGGCGCCACGGGGACGGCGTTGTAGGCCCAGTCCGGCCTCCGCCTGAGAAGGTCGTCCGAGGCATGGGCCGCGACTCCCACCGAGCGCTGGGCGAAGATCGCGTGGCGCAGGGCCGTCGGGGTGGTGATCGCCGGCATCAGACCGGTGGGGCTGCGTCCCTGCAGCAATTCGACGACGGCGCGTCCCCGCGGCGCGTAGACGAAGGCCGCTCCCGTCCCCGGATCGAGGGGCGCGACACCTGCGACCAAACTGTCGGGAAACCGCGCCCCGGCGCCGAGGGGCAGGCGCGCGCCGAGATAGCGCGCGCCGAGGGTAAGGGCGAGGGCACGGTAGAAGCGTTCCTCGTCCATCAGCCCGGACTGGATCAGGGCGGTGGCGGCATCGGTGCCGCTCGCCCGCGCCAGGGCGGCGGCCTTCGCCAGCAGCATCGGGGAGGCGGCGTGGCTCAGGAGAAACGCGATCTCCGGCGGCAATGCCACCGTTTCGCCGCGCAGGCTCCTGAAACCGAGGATCGACACCGGAACCGGCTCCCCGAGGCCCGGGAACGTGATAGGGGGAGAGCCGTGAGCCAGACGATTCCCGCGCACAACCAGTGCGCCACAGATACAACCACACCGTCAAGCCGCCTCGCCTGGTGTGCCGCCGCTTTGCTGGTGATGGCGCTGTTCTCGGCTTGGCCGGCGGCAGCGCAAGACTCGACAGCGCACGATACGGCCTCGCGGGACACGGCCTCCCCGAGCGTGACGATCCCGAATTTCTGGAACCCGCGCAGCCGGCTCGAACGGATCGAAGCGCCGCAGACGGCGCGCGCCGTCCGCTTCCTCACCGACGACGAGTTCCCGCCCCTGCATTTCGCCGGCCCGGACGGCGCACCCACCGGCTTCGTGGTGGAACTCGTCCGGGCGGTCTGCGAACGCCTGTCGCTCAACTGCACGATCCAGGCGCGGCGGTTCGATACGCTGCTCGACGCCCTGGCCGACCGGCAGGGCGACGTGGTCGCGGCTGCGATCCCGCTCACCCCGACCCTGCGCAGCCGCTTCCTCGCCACCCGTCCGTATTTCCGCTGGCCGGCGCGCTTCGCGGCCCGCACGGACAAGGGCCTGCCCGCCCCCTCGGCCAAGGCGCTGGCCGGCAAGTCCGTCGGCATCGTCGGGGCAAGCGCCCATGCGGCCTATCTGAAGGCGTTCTTCCCCCAGGCGGAGGCGCGCGAGTTCACCGACCTCGCCACCGCCGAAGGGGCGCTCCGGCGCGGCGACGTGGATTACGTCTTCGCCGACGGGCTCAACCTCGCTTTGTGGATCGGCGGCATCGATTCCTCGAATTGCTGCGCACTCGTGGGCGGCGACTACCTGGAGAACCGCTATTTCGGCGAGGGCATCGGCCTCGTCACCCGGCGCGAGGACACGGCCCTCTCGCGCGCCCTCGACGAAGCCCTCCAACGGCTCTGGGACGAGGGGAAATACGCCGAGCTGTACCTGCGGTTCTTCCCCGTCAGTCCGTTCTGACTCGCCGGCCCATGCCTATCGGGCAGCCGGGCTAGCCGCGGGCCTGCAAGATCCCGCGCGCCTCCTCCGCCAGTTGTAGGGTCAATTCCGCCGCCCCCGTTTCCCCCGCCAGAGCCGCCGCCTGTCCCGACCAGAGCGGCGAGAAATCACCTGAGCCTGCAGCCTCCGCGCGCTGGCGCAGGGGCTGGAGCGCCACGGCGGCGGAGGGAAAGGCCGGCGCGTCGGCGCTCACCGGGCCGAGCTCCGCCAAAGCACGGTTGACGAGACCTCGGGCGGGACGGCCCGTGAACACGTTGGTGAGCGCGGTATCCTCGTCGCGGGCGGCCCGTAGCGCCGCGAGATGGACGGCGGAGATGCCGGCCTCCGGGCAGAGGAGATAGGCCGTGCCGATCTGGACGGCGGACGCGCCGAGGGTGAGCGCCGCGGCGACCCCGCGCGCATCGGCGATGCCGCCCGCCGCGATGACGGGCACGCGCACCGCGTCCACCACCTGCGGCACCAGGGAGAAGGTGCCGACCTGGGACTCCACCGCATCGGTGAGGAACATGCCGCGATGGCCCCCGGCATCGGCCCCTTGGGCGATGATCGCGTCCACGCCGCGCTCTTCGAGCCAGCGGGCCTCGCGCACCGTGGTGGCGGAGGAGACGACGAGACAGCCCGCCTCCCTGACGCGGCGGAGGAGGGCGGCCTCGGGGAGCCCGAAATGGAAGCTGACCACCACCGGGCGCAGATCCTCCATGACGGCGCACATCGCCTCGTCGAAGGGCGCACGGTTGGCCATGGCGACGGGTACTGACGGGTCGAGGCCGAGTTCGCGGTAATAGGGCGTCACGCGCTGGAGCCATGCGGCCTCGCGGGCCGGATCGGCGGCGGCCGGCGTGTGGCAGAAGAAATTCAGATTGAACGGACGATCCGTGCTCCGGCGGATCGCCGCGACCTCGCTGCGTAACTGCTCGGCGTTCAGGGCGGCGCAGGCCAGCGACCCGAGGGCGCCGGTGGTGGAGACGGCGGCCGTGAGCCGGCCCCGAGGCCCGACCATCGGGGCCTGGACGATGGGATGATCCAGACCGGCGAGATCGAGGAAGCGTCTGTCGGGCCACATGGCATGGTCTCCTTGGCAAGGCGTCGATCACCGTCTGTCTACACCATCGAAGTGCGATGGTTTCCGGTTGGCTCCGCAGCCCGTGAGGAACGCGATGGAAAGCCTCGCGTGGGGTGGATAACCCCGCTCGCAGGCGAGTTTCGCGGCCCGTCCGGATGTCGGATCGCGCGGGAACATGGTCCAATTATTGCTGGTGTTTCGGCGAGGTTTGCATCGGCGCCGATGGTGTGACGGACCTCGAGGCGATCCATGGCGATCCGGTCATATCCCGTTCCCGATGCGTCATCGACCCGGCCTCGTCCGTCGCTCGACGCGGCTTACCGCCGAATCACCTGGCGCCTGCTGCCGTTCCTGATGGCGCTCTGGATCCTGTCCTGGATCGACCGCGTCAATATCGGCTTTGCCAAGCTGCAGATGCTGTCCGATCTCAAATTTAGCGAGACGGTCTACGGCATCGGGGCGGGCATCTTCTTCATCGGTTACTTCCTCTGCGAGGTGCCGAGCAATCTGCTGTTGGAATATATCGGCGCCCGCAAGACCATCGCGCGGATCACCTTCCTCTGGGGCGCCTGCTGCGTGGCGATGATGTTCGTTACCACACCGGCCTTCTTCTACGTGCTGCGCTTCCTGCTCGGAGTGTTCGAGGCCGGCTTCTATCCGGGCGTGATCCTGTATCTCACCTACTGGTACCCGAGCGAGCGGCGGGCGAAGGTGTTCGGGCTGTTCATGTCGGCATCGGCGATCGCCGGAGTGATCGGCGGGCCGCTGGCCGGGGCGATCCTCACCGGCATGGACGGCGTGAACGGCTGGGCCGGCTGGCAATGGGTGTTCCTGCTGGAGGGCATCCCGTCGATCCTCGCGGGATTCGTGACGCTCCTCTACCTGACCGACCGTCCCGCCAAGGCCAATTGGCTGACACCGGAACAGCGGGCAATGATCGAAGCCGATCTCGCCCGCGACGCCGAGGCCTTGGGTCCGCGCGAGCACCGCATTCTCGCCTCCCTGAAGGATGTCCGGGTCTGGCAGTGCATCGCGATCTTCTTCTGCATCATCATGGCAAACTCGGCCCTGACCTTCTTCGGGCCGAGCGTGGTGCGCGATGCCGGCTTCACCGATCCGCTCACCGTCGGCTGGATCATGTCGGCGGCCTATCTGTTCGGCGGCATCGGGATGATCCTCAACGGGCGCCATTCCGATCGCACCGGCGAGGCGCGCCTGCATTGCGGGATCCCAGCGACGATCGGGGCGCTGGCCATCGCCCTCGTCGGGTTCCTGGTCCCGTGGAGCCCGGTTCTGGCCATGCTGGCGCTCGCCGTGGCGATCGTCGGCACGATGAGCGCGATCCCCGTCTTCTGGCAGATCCCGGGGCGGTTCCTGGCGGGCTCCGCCGCCGCGGCCGGCATCGCCCTGATCAATTCGGTGGCCAACCTGGCAGGCTTCGGCGCTCCCGCCCTCATGGGTTACCTGCGCGAACATACCGGCTCGGCCTCCGCCGGCCTGTGGCTGGTCGCGGCCTTCGAGCTCGCGACGATCGTGCTGATCCTCGCCTTCGTCCCACCCGCCACCCCGGCGCTGGAGCGCCGGGCCGCCGCCCGTGCCGCCCATGAGCCGGCCTGAACCCGCCCCCGGTCACGCCGGAACCGGCCCTCTGCAGGAGACACAGTTGAACCCCCCCCCTGAGCGACCCGACCTTACGCGCCGCAGCCTGGTCGGCGCCGGCCTCGCCGGAATCGGTCTCGCCGGCACGGTCGCCGCCACCGGCACCGTGCTGGCCCAGGGCGCGCCCGCCCCGGCTCCGGCACAGCCGGGTGCCCTGACCACCGGCCCGACGATGCAATCGGGCCTCGGCCCGCGCCTCACCATGCACGCCATCGACAATTTCCACGGCACACCGGGCGCGGGCATGGTCTGCGACCTCTCCGTGCGCGATGGCGACACCTACCGGCCGATCAAGACGATCACGACGGGAGCCAACGGCCGCTCGCGCGAGCCGCTCCTGATCGACGACACCCTGAAGACCGGGCGCTACGAGTTGCTGATGCATGTGGAGGAATACTTCGCCCGGATCGGCGTGGCGCTGCCGAGCCCGAACTTCCTCGGCCTCGTGCCGATCCGCTTCCACATCCGCGACGCGAGCCAGCGCTACCACCTGCCGATCCTGTTCACGCCCTGGGGCTACTCGTATTATCGCGGCAGCTGAGAGCCCCGACCGTCCGCAACCGCTTACCCACGACACGATCCGAGAGACCCGATGGCCGGCATCACGACACATATCCTCGACTCGGAGCGCGGGCGCCCCGCGCCCGGCGTGCGCATCGACTTTTCGGTGATGGAGGAGGGGCGCTGGCGCCTCGTGAAGAGCGTCGTCACCAATGCCGACGGGCGTACCGACACACCGATCCTGCCGGCGGACGAGGCGAAGATCGGCCAGTACCAGCTCGAATTCTTCATCGACAGCTATCTGAAGAGCCGACCTGGGTTAAGCGAGGCGGACATCTTCGTGGACAATCCGGTGGTGCGGTTCGCCGTCTTCGACGCCAAGCAGCATTACCACGTGCCGATGCTGTGCACGCCCGGCAATTGCACGACCTATCGCGGGAGCTGAGCCCTTGCCAGATCTGGCCGCCATCCACCGTCTCGACCGGGACGCCTTCGTCGCCCTGCTCGGCGGGGTGTTTGAACACGCGGCCTGGGTCGCCGAGGCGGTGGCGCCGGCCCGCCCCTTCGCCAGCGTAGCCGACCTGCACGCCGCGATGATGGACGCGGTGCGCCATGCGCCCGAGGCGCGGCGCCTCGCCTTCCTCAACGGCCACCCGGAACTCGCCGGACCCGAGGCACGGGCGCGGGCCATGACGGCCGACTCGGCGAGCGAGCAGGGCAGCGCCGGCCTCGACCATCTCCCCCCGGAGGATGCGGCGGCCTTCGACCGCCTGAACGCCGCCTACCGGGAGAGGTTCGGCTTCCCCTTCATCATCGCCGTGCGCGGCCGCAGCAGGGCCGAGATCCTCGCTGTCTTCGAGGCCCGCCTCGGACGGGAGCGGGCCGAGGAAGAGGCCACCGCCCTCGACGAGATCGGCGCGATCACGCGGATGCGCCTGGACATGCTGGTCTCCGCGGCGAGCGACTGAGCGCGTCTCGGGGTTCCGGACTCGGAACCCACCGACTCGCGAACCCGCTCAGATGATGAAGTCGGCTTCGCCGAGCGCCGAAGCGGCGACGTCGTGCAGGATGATGCGGTGGTCGATGCCGGTGTATTTCGCGAAGGTGACGAGGGTATCGTCTCCACCGTGGACCGACGTGATGACGACATCGTCGAAATTCGTCGTCAGCGGCACGACGTTCAGCTTGTCCCTGCCGAGCTCGAACTCGTGGATTTCAGTGCGGCCCTTGTCCGACCGGAAGATGAACTGGTCCTTGCCCACACCACCGAGGACGGTGTTGTCGCCGCTCCAGGCGTCGATCCGGTCGCCGCCGCTTCCCGCCCTGATGCGATCGTCCCCGGCGGTGCCGACGATCTTGCCGTGATCGCCCGCGACGCTCTGCGAGATGATCGACGTTCCGAGAGTGACATCCCTCATGTCGATGGACCCGTCGCTGCGGACGGCCACCTTCTCGATGCCCGAGAAGGTCTCGTCGCTGAGATGGATCGTCTCGAGATACGGGTTCACCTCCACGATCAGGACGTCCCGTCCCGCGCCACCGTCGACCTCGACGGGCGTGGACGAGACGATCAGGCGGTCGTTGCCGTTGTTGCCATAGAGCCTGTCGGCGCCGCCATTGCCGTCGAGGGTGTTGTCCTTGCCGTCGCCCGCGAGCCGGTCGCCGTAGAGGCTGCCCGTCACGTTGGCGATGTCGTAGAGCGTGTCCTCGTTCGCATCGCCGCCGCTGACCTGATAGTTGCGGAAGAGATCGATCGTGACCCCGGACGAGGAATGCTCGTAGCTCGCGGTGTCGATCCCGCCGCCGCCGCGGATCGCGTCCGCGCCTGCGCCGCCTTCGATGAGATCGTCGCCGCCGCCGCCATCGATGCTGTCATCCCCGGCGCCACCGTCGACGTCATCGCCGCCGCCGCCACCGCCGATGACGTCCTTCCCAGCGCCGCCCTCGATGCGATTGGCGCGGCCGTCTCCCGTGAGCACATCGCCGAAGCGGGTGCCGCGCACGTTCGCAATGCTCGACAGAGTATCCTCGTCGCCGGTGGGAACGGTGTAGGCCCGGGAATCCTCCAGATACACCTCGATGCTGTATTGGGCGTGCTCGTAGCTCACCGTATCGGAGCCGGTGCCACCCTTGATGACGTTGTCGCCCTCGCCGCCCTCGAACACGTCGTTGCCGCCGCCGCCGCGGAGGGTGTCGTCGCCGCTTCCGCCCCGGAGCACATCCCCGAGCGTGCCACCGGTCAGGCTCAGCGATGCCGTGTTGTCGGACAGGTCGAGGAAGACCGCGTAACGGTCGCTCGTCAGGGCGGCGTAGCCCCCCGGGACGGGCCGCGCGGCATCGGTGAAGGTCGCACCGCCATCGTCGAGGGCGCCGGTGTCGTTCAGGATGATGCGGCCCTGACCGTCGGGGCCGAAGGCGTGGCTGCTGGCCGGCCCGGCATAGGAGGCGAGGGGGTTGCGATCCAGGCGGATAGTCTTGGCGGAATCGTAGTCGTCGTCGAGGGTGAAGGAAACGGATGCCATCGGGGTCGCCTTTCCGCTGCATATGCCGGGATCGGGCCGCGGCACGGTTCCCGCCCGTCTCGATCGTCGCCAGGGTCAGGGATGCCCGCTTGCATAACGCGCCGAGGATTAAAGCCGGGTTTCACGCGAAGTCCGCTCCCGCCTCGCCTTGCCTCGCCCCTCCGCGTTGACCCTCCCTGGCCCGCTCCCTAGGGTGCCGGGCCGCATCCGGCCGGTTGCGGTCTTCCTGTTTCTCCTCACAGAACTGACGCTGTTCCCATGTCCCCCCCGCCTGCTTCGTCTCCCCTCACCCTCGACCCCGCCCTCGTGGAAGCCGCGGCCAGCGCGGCCGCATGGCCGTTCGAGGAGGCGCGCAAGCTCGTGGCGCGGCTGGAGCGCAAGCCGAAATCGGAAGTGCTGTTCGAGACCGGATACGGCCCGTCGGGCCTGCCGCATATCGGCACGTTCGGCGAGGTGGCGCGCACCTCCATGGTGCGCCACGCGTTCCGCGTGCTCACCAACGACAGCGTGCCGACCCGCCTCATCGCCTTCTCGGACGACATGGACGGCCTGCGCAAGGTGCCGGACAACGTGCCGAACAAGGAGATCCTGATCCCGGCGCTCAACCAGCCGCTCACCCGCGTGCCCGATCCGTTCGGCACGCATGACAGCTTCGGCGCCCACAACAATGCCGAACTGCGCCGCTTCCTCGACGCCTTCGGGTTCGACTACGAGTTCCGCTCGGCCACCGAATGCTACAAGGCCGGCCTGTTCGACACGGCCCTGCTCACGGTGCTCGACCGCTATGAGGCCGTGATGGCGATCATGCTGCCGTCGCTCCGGGCCGAGCGTTCGGCGAGCTACTCGCCGTTCCTGCCGCTGCACCCGGAGACCGGGGAGGTGATGCAGGTTTCCATCGACGAGGTGCGGGTCTCCGCCGGCACCCTGGTCTGGCGCGATCCGAAGACCGGCACCGCCTACGAGACCCCGGTCACCGGCGGCCACGCCAAGCTGCAATGGAAGCCCGATTGGGCCATGCGCTGGGTGGCGCTCGGCGTCGATTACGAGATGGCCGGCAAGGACCTGATCGATTCGGTGAAGCTGTCGGGCGAGATCGCCCGCGCGCTGGGTGGCGAACCGCCGGAGGGATTCAACTACGAGCTCTTCCTCGACAAGGAGGGTAAGAAGATCTCGAAGTCGAAGGGCAACGGCCTGTCCATCGACGATTGGCTCGTCTACGGCACCGCCGACAGTCTCGCCCTGTTCATGTACAACAAGCCGCGCGAGGCCAAGCGCCTGTTCGTGGAGATGATCCCGCGTCAGGTCGACGATTACCTGAACTTCCTCGAGAAGTTCCCCGGCCAGGAGCCGGCGCAACAGCTCGGCAACCCGGTCTGGCACCTGCATGCGGGCCATCCGCCGGCGGCAGAAGCCGTGGGCAAGGGCGGCTCGTTGAACTTCGCCATGCTTCTCAACCTCGCGGCGGTGGCCAATACCGAGGATCCGGCGGTGCTGTGGGGCTTCATTCGCCGCTACGACCCGGAGATCGGGCCACAGACCCATCCGGTCCTCGACAAGCTCGTGGGCCATGCGCTCGCCTATTTCCGCGACCTCGTGCGTCCGGCCAAGACCTACCGGACGGCGACGGAGGAGGAGAGGGCGGCGCTGGCCGACCTGTCGCTGACGCTGGACGCCCACAAGGGCTCCACCGATCCGGAGGGGCTGCAGGCCGTGGTCTACGAGGTCGGGCGGCGGCACTTCCCCGACCTGTCCGGCAAGGCGAAGAGCCCGGACGGACGGCCCGGCGTGTCGCAGGCCTGGTTCACCACCATCTACAACGTGCTGTTCGGCGAGGCACGCGGACCGCGCTTCGGCTCGTTCATCGCGCTCTACGGCGTGGCGGAGACGCAGGCACTGATCGAGAAGGCCCTGTCCGGCGCGTTCGTGCCGGCCTCGTCCGAGACAGCCTCTCTCGCATGAACCTCGACCTCACCGATCATTCGCTGGTAGGATGATCGGTGAGGTGAGGACCTGGATCCCGGCTGGAATGCAGGATCGCGACGATTTCCACCGTTCCGGCATCATAGCGGAAGAAGATCACGTAATTTTCGCAAGGAAAGCTGCGGAGGTTGCTGTGCAATTCCGGACGTGCCCGACCGAGCCGCCCCGGGAGCGTCGCCAATCGATGGCATTGCCGGCGAAGTCGCGCAACGAATCCCTGCGCGGTGGCGAGGCTGCCACTCATTTCCGTGACGTGGACGAGGATATCGACGAGGTTTGTTCGCGCGAAGGCGAGGAACCGAACCTTGCTCACTCCCCATAGCCTAGAGCCTTGAGTTCCGCGCTCTTTGCCGCGAGCGCGGCATCGATCTCATCCTCGCTCGCGTCGCCGCCTGCCTCAACGGCCTCGCTCAAGGTCCGACGCAGGGCCTGGAGTTTCGCCTCGCGCTCTTCGACGAGGCGAAGGCCTTCGCGAACCACCTCGCTCGCCGAGCCATAGCGGCCATCCTGCACGATGCGGGAGATGAACCCTTCCCACCGGTCGCCAACAGATACGTTCATGCCATCCTCGCCTCTCAATCGACGCGACGAATAACATAGACAGTGCATTTTTTGATATGGAAACGGATTGAGAAGGGGCCGACATCAGGCGATCCCACCGGCGGGCGGCCGTCGCCCTATTCTGCCCGTCCGAGCTGCCGCAGGCTCAGCGCCCAAACCCGTTCCTGAAGCGCCTGATCGCGACCGTGGCGTGAGGTCGGCACGGGGCGGCGCTTCGAAAAATACAGGCCGCTGACGCCGTCCACCTCCGGCGAGGTCGCCAGATGCAGGGAGGTCGCCGCCCCATCGGCCGGGTTGCCGAGGAAGGGCCTGATCAACGACCAACTGACGCCGAACCATCCCCCGGTGCCGCCGGCGAACCCGCTGGCGATCACACCGGGATGGAGGGAGTTCGCGGTGACACCCGTGCCGGCGAGGCGACGGGCGAGGGCGGCGGTGAACAGCACGTTGCCGAGCTTGGCCTGGGAATAGGCCTTCCACGTGCCGTAGCGGCGCGCCCCGTCGAGATCCTCGAGATCGATCCGGCCGCGCTTATGCGCCATCGACGCGACGTTGACGATGCGGGCCGGCGCGCTCGCCTTCATCAGGTCGAGGAGGTCCAGGGTCAGTTGCATGTAGGCGAGATGGTCGAGGGCCCAGGTCCGCTCCAGGCCATCCACCGTGAGGCGCCGGGCATCGAAGACGGCCCCGGCATTGTTCACCAGCACGTCGAGGCGCGGGTAGAGCGCCCGCACCTCTGCGGCGAGACGCCGGATTTCCGCCTGTGAGGACAGGTCGGCCAGGAACACGTCGATGACGACGCTCGGCACGGTCTCGCGGATGCGGGACGCCGTCGCGTCGGTGCGGCCGGCATCCCGGCCGACGATCCCGACACGGGCGCCCGCCCGTGCCAGGCCCAGGGCCGTCTCGTAGCCGATGCCCGAGGTGGCGCCGGTCACGAGACAGATCTTGCCGGGGATGGGTGCGGCGTTCGCCATGGACGTCACGAACTCCCGCAGGCCCGGTTCCCGATCGGATGACCGCTTAGAAGACCGCCTGGCCGACAGCCAGGGCGAGCACCACGATCACGATGGCGATCACTAGGAACACACCGAACAGGATGCGCGACAGGGAGCGCGCGCCCGAGGCGATGCCGGTGAAGCCGAGGCCGCCCGCCAGGAGCGAGATGACGAAACAGATGAGGGCCCATTTGAGAAGGGTCATACGCGCAAAACTCCAGCGTGCGGAACGACCGATAACCCTCCTGTCGGGTCAAGCGTTCCGCTCAAGCTTGTGCGGCGTCGCGATGACGGGCGCGGCACTGGATTCGGCCTTCTCCAGGATGGTGGCGGCCAGCGCGTGATAGAGCCCTTCGCGGCAGATCAGCTTGGAGACCGCATCGGCAATGAGGGCGGTGACCATGAGTGGGATCATCATCGCATGGTCCTGGGTCATCTCGGTGACGATGACGAAGGCGGTGATCGGCGCCTGCAGGGTACCGGTGAGGTAGGCGGTCATGCCGATGAGCACGAGCGCGCCGATGGGCACGTCCGCGAACAGGCCATGCAGCCAGACGCCCATCCCCGCCCCGACGCTGAGGGAGGGGGCGAACAGGCCGCCGGGTATGCCGCTGATGGAGGAGAACACCGTCGCGAGGAATTTCAGCGGAGCATAGGCCGGATGCCCGGTATCGGTGCCGTGGAGCATGGCGCGGGCCTCCTCGTAGCCGGTGCCGTAGACCGTGCCGCCGGAGGCGAGGCCGCAGAGGGCGACGCCGAGCCCGCAGAGGGCACCGAAGACGATGGGGTGGCGGCGGATGGCGGCGCCGATCCGGCCGGGCATTCCCCTGGCGAAGAGGAGGGTGACGCGGCCGAACAGGCCGCCCGCGATGCCCCCGACCACGCCGAGGATCGCCACGGCGAGCCATCCCGGCCCGAAGGGCAGGGCGGCCTTGGTGGTGCCGAAATACGTGTAGTCGCCCTGGATCGCCAGCGCGGTCAGCCCGGCCGCGATGACGGTGGCGACGATGAGGCCGCTGGTGCGCGCCTCGTAGGTCCGGCTCAGTTCCTCGATGCCGAAGACAATGCCGGCGATGGGCGTGTTGAAGGCAGCGGCGACTCCCGCCGCGCCACCGGCGAGGATGACACCCGGCAGGCGCTCCGCGTCGAGCCGGCCGACAGCCGCCATGATCGCGGCCCCCACCTGGACCGTCGGCCCCTCGCGCCCCGTCGAGGCGCCGCAGACGAGGCCGAGGGTCATGACCAGGATCTTGCCGAACGCGGTCTTCAGGGAGACCAGGGCGTTGCGGATCGCCGGATCCTCCGTATGGCGCGCGGCGATCACCTGGGGGATCCCAGAGCCTTGCGAATTCGGAAATACCCGGATGGCGAGCAGGATTGCGATGGCGAAGCCGAGCGGCGTCAGAACCAGGGCGACGAGGGGGGAGGGCGAAACGATCCAGCGGAACGCCTCGTGCGCCCAATCCGCGAGCTTTGCCATCGCCACGGCGGCGAGCCCGACGCAGAGGCCCCCGAACAGGAACAGCAGGCGCTGCCGCCACAGGGGCGCCGCATCGGAGGCCGCGCCGCGCAAGCGGTCCAGTCGCCTGCGCGGCGGAGGGGAGGCGGGAGCGGGGTCAAGCATGAACGCCGGCCTCAGCGGGCGATCGATCGTCGGATGGGCGACACGTCCGTGAACCGACCCCGTCTTTCCGGGCCTGCGCGGTAGAGCCCGGATTCCAGAACCAGAGGTCGATCGTCATTCTGCTCCACCGGCGGTTCTGGATTCCGGGCTCATCGACGGCGTTCCGGAAGGGCGGGAAGGACTATGAGCGTGTAGGGCGCTTGTGCCGGTACGAACTCAAAACTTGAGGACACTCGCCAAGCAAGGCCCGCGACGCAAGGCGCATACCGCCCTCAGCTCTTCTTGCCCGTTGTCCGTCCCGCCTTCTCCTCGGCTTGGCAGAGTTCGCGGACGGTCTTGAGATAGGCTTTGGCGTCGAACTTCCGGAGCGAGTTCTCGCTCTGGTAGCGTACCGTTCCGAAGATCGGACGGCGCGCCCAGGGACGGTCGTGCAAGCCGTAGACCCAGGCGACGTTGGTGAAGGAATTGGCGTCGCGCCCGTCGAGGAAGTAGCGGTTGTTGAGGCGCAGGGTGCGCTGGAACCCTTCCTCCGCGCTAGGGGACCATTCGAGGATCTTCTTGCCCCAGTACATGCGCAGGTGGTTGTGCATGTAGCCGGTCACCCGCATCTCGGCCTGGGCGGCGTTCCAGTATTCGTCGTGGGTCTTGCCCTCGGCGAGCTCGGCCTCGGTGTAGAGCGTGGGCCGCTCGTCATCGGCGTGTTCGGCCAGGGCCTTGCGCGCCCAATCCGGCACCGCGTGCTCGAAACTGTCGTAGCGCTCCGTGTAGTTCACATGGTTCATGGCGAGTTCCCGCCGCACCACGAGTTCCTCGAGATAGGAGGCCTTGTCCTCCGACGCCCCCGCCTTCGAGGCCCGTACCGCCAGGGCGATCTCCACCGGCGAGATCTGCCCGAAATGCAGGTAGGGGCTCATATGCGAGGCGGCCCCCGCTTCGGGCCGGTTGCGGTCGCTGCCATAAGAGCGGAACGGCCCGGCGAGATAGGCCTTGAGGCGCCGGCGCGCTTCCGTCTCGCCACCGGTGAAGCGCGTCACCGGGGCGACCTCGCGGTCGAGGCTCATCCCCGCCAGCACGTCCTCGGGGTCCGAGACGTCGATCTCGCTCTTCGGCAGGCCGCGCCCGGCCTTGTGCTTCACGGCACGGGGTTTGAGCTCCTCCACATACTCGTCGAGGAGCTTCAGGATCTTGGGACGAAGGGTACGGGCCGCGTATTCGTGCTTCGGGGAGGCGGCCTCCACCGGAACCACCACGTCTCCCTCCACCTGGACGACGCGGGTCTTCACCGCCTCCACGATCTCCCCGTACCAGCGCTTCTGGATCGCGAGGTAGCCCCGGTCGAGGACGAGGAGGGCCGCCTTGGCCGAGAGGTCGATAGCGATCTCGGCCGGCGAGGCCTTGCGCATCACGAAATGGATGCCGCGCGCCTCCAGCCCTGCCTTCGCGTCGGCGAGTCCCTGCAGCAGGAAGGCGTAGTGGCGCGCATTGGCTTCGGGAAACCCGTTGGCCCCGTCGAGAAGTCCGAAGCAGGCGACGACGGGAAGGCCGAGCCGGTTGGCCTCCTCGATGGCCAGTTCGAGCGCCGGGTTGAAATGGGCCCTGTTCGCCTGCTGCAGCAGATAGAGGACGTAGGATCCGTCCGCATCCGGTTCGAAGTCGTTCAGTTCCCGAACCCGCCTCGCCTGTATCGCCATCGTGTGAGACCGCCCCGCCACCGTCGAAGTTTATGCCCCCGCCAGGCGGGAATCAGGAATTATCAATCTCGCAAGCTGGCCGTCAGGGAGACGGCTGCACTAGAATTCGCAATCGCGCGGGCAATGCAGATGGGGCGTCTCCCATCGCGGTCATTGCCTCCGGAGGCGACGGGGTGAGGAAAGACTGATCTGACCTTGCCCCGCGACATTTTCGACACATAAGAATTAGGAAGTGCGGCCTCACACGAAAACGCATGGCGCCGTTGCACGAACGACCTTGCAATTCCGTGCGGGACGATCAGATTGTGCATTGCGGGAACGCGATGGCGTCGCGGTCCTGCTGCCCTTCTTGGGCGTTTCCTCCCTAGACTTCGGGCCGCTCTTCGGAGCGGCCTTTTTTCTGTCCGCAGCCCTTCATCACCCGTCGGCCACGCAGTGCTCATCCCCGAGCGCGCGCTCGGATCATGAAATTGTCGTAGGTGTATTCCGCCACCTGGAACCAGAGGTATTCCTCGTTCCGGAACGTCTTCATCGCCTCGTAGATGCGCTTGAAATCGGCGTTCTTGGCCGAGATCTCGGCATGGACATCGTTGGAATGCTTCAGGGCCGTCTCCATGACGTCCTGGGGGAAGGGCCGCAGCTGTGCACCGGCGGCCACCAGACGGCGCAGGGCGCGGGGGTTGCGCGCATCGTATTTCGCCAGGACCTCGGCATGGGCCTGCGTGGCTGCGGCCTGCAGGATCGCGCGATAGACCTTCGGCAGGGCCTTCCACGCCTCGGCGCCGATCCAGAAATGCAGCATCGCGCTGCCCTCCCAGAATCCGGGGTAATGGTAGGTCGGCGCCACCTTCTGCAATCCGAGCTTTTCGTCGTCGTAGGGGCCGATCCATTCGGCCGCATCGAGGGCCTTCGATTCGAGGCCGGCATAGATCTCCGGCCCGGGCGTCGTCTGGGGCACCGCGCCGAACTTCGCCAGAACCTGACCACCGAGACCCGCGATGCGGATCTTCATGCCCTGGAGGTCGGCGGCGCTCTTCACCTCGCGGCGGAACCAGCCGCCCATCTGGGCACCGGTATTGCCGCCGGGAAGGCTCACGAGACCGTGCTTGGCGAAGACCTCCGCGAACAGGTCGGCCGCGCCGCCCTGGAGCCACCATGCATTCTGGCCGCGGGCATTGAGGCCGAAGGGAAGGGCGGAGGCGAGAGCGAAGGTCGGGTCCTTGCCGCTGCCGAGGGTGGCCGGCGCATGTCCCATCTCCACCGTCGCGGCCGACACCGCGTCGATCACGCCCTCGGCCGGCACCGGCTCGCCCGGCGGAAGCACCTGGATCTGGAAACGACCATCCGTCGCCTCGGCCACGAGACGCGCGAGCGTCTCCGGCGCACCGAACAGGACATCGAGGGATTTCGGGTAGTGGGAGGCCAGCCGCCAGCGCGTCTCGGGCATCGTCTCGGCTCTGGCCGCCCCCATCGACAGGGCGGCGGCACCGCCCAATCCGGCGGCGAGCAGGCTGCGGCGCGCTGGGTGTGAGGCCATGACAACTCGCTTCAAAAACTCGCTTCCCCCGTCTCTCGGTCCGTTCACGAACGGGGCAGGAGGCAAATCGATCCGATATTCCTTCGCGCGCCGTCGTTTCCGCTTCGCTGGCCGGTTTCCGTCAGGGAGGAGGCGCGTAGGTGAAGGTCCCGTCCTTCCAGACATAGAGCACGTAGCCCTGTGCGGTGACGTCGCCCTTGCCGTCGAAGCCGACCGAACCGAGGACGAGATCGAACCGCTCCGTGTGCAGGGCGGAGGCGATGCGGCGCGCATCCGTGCTGCGGGCGAAGTTCCCCGCCTCCACCAGGGCCTGGAGAGCGGCGTAGCCATAGATCGTCGAGCCCTCCACGTCGCCGCCCTGCGCCTTGAGCGCCTGGACCACGGCGGCCGCCTCCGGCTTGCGGCGCGGATCGAGATAGAAGGTCATCAGCACGCCGTTGCTGGCCGGTCCCGCCGCGGTGGCGAAATCCTGCGTGGCGATGGCGGAGGTGCCGAACCATTGCGGCCGGAAGCCCCGCTCGGCCGAGATCCGCACGAGGCGGCCCATCTCCTGGGCGTCCCCGCCATAATAGGCCACCGCGATCCCCGCCTCCTTCAGCCGGTCGGCGAGAGCCGCATCATCCGCGTCGCTGGCGACGAAGGCGGTCGCCAGGGCTTCGTTGATGCCGATCCGGTTGAGATTGTCCTTGGTGGCGGCGGCGAGCGCCCGGGAGCCGGGGCTCTGGTCGTTGAGGATGGCGATCTTCTTGTCGCGGAAGCGCTCGGCCAGCACCGTGGCCGAGAGCTTGGCCTGATCGTCGTCGCGCCCGCAGACCCGGAACACGTTCGCCAGGCCGCGATCGGTGAGCTTGGCGGCGACGGACGCCGCGGTGACCATGGTCATGCCGTTGGCGGCATAGACTTCCGAGGCGGCGAGCGAGGCGTTGGAACAGACATGGCCGACGACGAGGCGCACGTCGCTCAGGGCGTAGTGCTTGGCCACCGCCACGGCCTTGTTGGAATCGCAGGCATCGTCCTGGACATCGAGCTGGATGGTCTGGCCGGCGAGGCCGCCCTTGGCGTTGGCGTCCCGCACGGCGGCGCGGACCCCGCGAAGGACCTGCTCGCCGACGGCGACATACGCGCCCGATTGCGGCACCGCCACGCCGACCGTGACATCGGCTCGGGCGGAGGAAACGACGGAGAGGACGATCAGGAACCCGGAAGCGAGCATGCTCGGCGCGCCGCCCGTCCGCCCCGGCAGGGACCTCCGAACGCCCCCGCTCGCCGGCCCGAAGAAGCGGGCCACCCGTCTCATCCTCATGTCGCCCCGCCCCAACGCCCGTCCGGCCCACTGAAAGACAAGCGAGCCCCGCGAGTGCCCCCAGGCCCTCGTGGCATCGCGGATGCCGTGCGGCAAGGCCAGCGAGAACGCAAGTACCCCGGCCCTTCGGCCCGACCCGGCGGCTCCATCGAAGGGCCTATCCCGATCCGTGAGGATCGGGACGGCTTCAGTCAAACGCGCTGCCCACGCGGACGCCGGTCGTGATCGGCTGAGACGCGGCGGCGAAGACGGACAGGACCTTCTTGATCTCGGTGAACGGCGCATTCGAGACGTAGATCATGTCGCGGTTGCGCATGCGGAAGGCCTGGGTGAGGAACAGGCTGTTCGGGTCGCGCATGTCGACCCGGTAGACCACGGGGACGAGCGGCGTTCCGAGGAGGGGGCTTCCCGGCTTCAGGCGACGGACCACCGCCGCCGGCTCGAAGCGGAAGATGAAGGTCCCGGTCGGGTCGGCATCGGCATCGCGCTGACCGCGCGCCTTGGCCAGTGCCTGCGCCAGGGTGATGCCCTCGGCCTGGAACGGGATTTCGGTCGCCTGCCCCAGCGCGCCCACCGCCAGGAAGGTCTGGGGATCGCGCACCAGGGTGAGGTTGTCGTTGGGGCGCAGGTAGATGTTCTCTTTGGGGTTCGACACCACGGTGGTCAGCGGAACCGTCGCCGTCGTGCCGCCCCGCGACAGGCGCACGAAGGTCTCGTTGACGGGCGTCTTGACCCCGCCCGCGGTGGCGATGACGTCGAGAATGCGATCGCCCTGGGTGCCGAGCGGGACGCGGGCGCTGGATCGCCTTGCCGGCGAGCTCGGTCTCGATCAGCGCCTGGACGTCCTGGGCACGGCGCCCCGCGACTTTGATCCGGCCGGCATAGGGCACCGAGATCGCGCCGTCGCGCGAGACGATCTGCTCGGGCAGCTGTGCCGCCTTCGAGCCGGCGGAGAACGAATTGACCGTGAGCGGGCCGGAGAACAGGCCGCCCGAACCGGCTTCGAACACCGAAACGGAGACGGCGTCGCCGACGCCGATCACGGATTCGGCCGGAGCGCGACGATCGCCGAAGGATGCGAACAGGCTATCGAGGGAGCGCCCGCGCAGGGCCTCGACCACGGCGGAGTTCATGTCGATGAATTCGTAGCGGGCGAAGGTTCCTTCGCTCGTCGCCTGATCCGCGCCGTCGACGACGGCCGAGGTCGACGGACCGGCGGCGGGCAGGAAGGCGCCGCATCCCGACACCGAAAGCGTGGTGATAAGGACGATAGGCAGAGTGCGCATGCAGTTTCGCCTGTCGGTTTCTCTCATCCGCTGCCTAAACCAAAGCCTTGTCACTGTCCGTGGCGGGTTGGACACAGTGCCGTCCCGTCGGGACGCGTGCAACGGATCGTCCCCGATACCCACATGCCGGCCTTCTGGACTTGCCGTCGTGGCTCCGCAACGGACGACGTACGGGGCTAATTGGCCGCATCCGCCTCGTCTTGCTGCCGAAATCGCTCGACGCTGGGCGGATCGGCATGCGAATTTCCCGACTTACGAGCAGGGGGCACCTGCGAGGACAGCCGAGCAGGATGCCTTTGTCTGACACGATCCCCGACCGCCCTCTCGGCGCGCGCGCCACACGGACCCACGATGACGCCGCACGAGGCCCGGTGCGGCGCCGGCACGTCTTCTATGTGCCGGGCTACGATCCGGAAGGGCGCACCCGCTACCGCATGCTGTTCGTGCGGGAACTGACGCTCCATGCCAAGAGGTTCGGTGAGCCCAAGCGCCGCCCCGGACGCGCGGTCATGGGCGCGGACGGGCTTTCCCAGCGCTGGACCGTGGCCGCCGAACCGGAGGTCGGCGGAGCGGAGACGAGCTACGACGTCCTGCTCTGGGACGACATCGTGCTCAAGGACTTCGCCCGCTGGCGCATCGTCAGCGTCCTCTTGCTGTTCGCCGGCAGCCTCCAGGCCATCGTCTCGGGCATGGCGGTCAAGTTCTACCGGCTGAACTGGAAATACGGCAACGTCATCCTCTATCCGCTCGGCCTCATCCTTCTCCTCACCCTCGTGAGCGGCCTGATCGCGCATCAGATCCATGCACATCTGGGCGACGGATTCGGGCACAGCCTGCAATGGCCGGCCTGGGTGACGGTGCCGCTGGGCCTCGCGGCCGGCCTCGTCTGGATCAAGTCCCTCGATGTCCTGCTTGAACGCGCGTTCTTCTGGCAATTGCTCAACGACTGGGTCTTCAACTGGCAGCATGGCCAGGGCTGGCGGCGCGACTACGAAACCCGCGTCGACGCCTTCGCCGCCCTGGTGGTGGACCGCCTCGCGGCATTCCGGGCGGAGGGCACCGAACTCGACGAAGTGCTCATCCTCGGCCATTCGACCGGCGCGCTCACGGCGGTGGAAGTCGCCGCCCGCGTGCTCGCCGCCGATCCGGTGATCGGCACGGGAACGACGGCCTTCTCCTTGCTGACCCTCGGCTCGGGCCTGCCCATCGTAGCATTGCAGAAGGAGGCGCGCCGGGTGCAATCGGACATCGCGAGCCTCGTCGTCTCGGAGCGGATCGTCTGGGTCGATTATTATGCTCCCCAGGACTGGATGAACTTTCCCGATTTCGATCCGGTGGAGCGCCTCCCCCTCGACCTCGGCGGCCGCCCCCCGCGCAACCCGCTGGTGCGCTCGGCCAAGTTCCGTGAGATCATCGACCCGGAGACCTACCTCAAGGTGCGATGGCGGCCGTTCCGGATGCATTTCCAGTTTCTCTTCGCCAACGATCGTCGCGGCGAGTACGATTTCTTCGCCATGGCGCTCGGTCCACAGCGCCTGGGGGAGCGGGTGACCGGACCCCGGATCGGCACCGCCACGGCGACCGGGCCTTGAGCGCGGAACCGGAGACGGGGCTGCCCCGAATCATCATCGTGATGGGCGTCTCGGGCTCGGGCAAGAGCACGATCGCCGGCTTGCTGGCCGAGCGCCTCGGGTGGGATTTCGTCGATGGCGACGCTTTCCACAGCCCGGAACACGTGGCCAGGATGCGGTCCGGCCACGCCCTCGACGATGCCGACCGCGCCCCCTGGCTGGCGGCGATGGCGGCCTGGATCGGCACCCGCCTCGAGACCGGCAAACCGGGCGTTCTCGCGTGCTCGGCCCTCAAGCAGGCCTATCGCGATGCGCTCATCCAGGGCCGGGCGGGCATTCGCATCGTCTATCTCGACGGCGACCGCGACCTGATCGCGGCCCGCATCGCCCGCCGGACCGGCCACTTCATGCCGGCCGCCCTCCTCGACAGCCAATTCGCCACGCTCGAACCGCCGCGTCCGGAGGAGGGGGCGCTGGCGGTGCCGATCGTCGGCAGCGCGGAGGCCATCGTGGCAACGATCCTGGACCGATCGGGTTTGCGGCCCGACGATCCCGTCAGACAGGACACAGCATGATGGCGGACCCTCCCTCCGGCGACCGGACGATCGCCTTCGTGATCTCCGACGTGGACGGAACCCTCGTCACCTCCGACAAGAGCCTGACACAGCGCAGCCGGGATGCGGTCCGGCGGCTCGATGCGGCCGGTATCGGCTTCACCATCGCGTCCGCCCGGCCGCCGATGGGGCTCACGTCTCTGATCGCCGACCTCGGCCTGCGTCATCCGATCGGCGCCTTCAACGGCAGCACCCTGCTCGCCCCGGACGGGCACATCCTCGCCGAACATCTCATCCCGGAAGAGACGGCCCGGCAGGCCGTGCGGCTCCTCGACGGGTTCGGTCTCGATATCTGGGTTTTCGCGCGGGGGCAGTGGAACCTGCGCGACCCCCATGGGCCCTACACCGATCTCGAACGCCGGACCCTCCAGGCCGAGCCCACCCGTGTCGAGGATCTCGGCCCCCTCCTCGCGGGCGCATCGAAGATCGTCGGCGTCAGCGCCGATACCGATCATCTGGCCGCATGTGAGAGCCGGGTCGCCGAGGCGCTGGGACACGGCGCCGACGTCCATCGCTCGCAGGCCTATTATCTCGACGTGACGCCGTACGGGCGGGGCAAGGGGACGTTCGTCGACGAGATCGCCCATCGCCTCGGGATTCCCCGCGCGCGGATCGCGACCCTGGGCGACGCCGCCAACGACGTGGCGATGTTCGCGCGCAGCGGGTTCTCGGTGGCCATGGGCAATGCGACGGAGGCCGTGAAACGGGCCGCGTCGGCGGTCACGTCGGGAAATGACGACGACGGGTTCGCAAATGCGGTGGATGAATTTCTCTTGACGCGTTGACGGGCAAACTCCGCCGATCCTCGTCCCGTACAGCCCAGCTCCTTGGCATCGTTCGCGAATCTTTCGGGGCGACGCGCGGGCTCGCGTTCCGCGCCTGTGCCATGTGCGCCACAGCACGCGGAGAAACGGCTCCGCTTCCCCGCAATCATGGCGATGGAGCCGCCTTCCGGCCTCAATTGGCCTCGACCCTGAGCGTCAGATCAAGAACGACGCCACCGGGTTTCCGAATGAATCAGCGCCTTCTGCTCCTCGCCGTGGTTGCGGCCGTCCTGCCGGGTCCCGTTCTCGGCCAGGGAACCCCGGCCCGCGACAACATCGATGCGCTGATCGAGGAGCAGGCAAAGGCAAACGGCGTCCCGGCGAGCTTCGTCCACCAAGTCGTCAAGCGGGAAAGCAACTACAATCCCAACGCGAAGGGCGGCAGCGCCCTCGGCCTGATGCAGATCAAGCATGCGACCGCACGCGGCATGGGATATCGCGGGGATGCGGCCGGTCTCTACGATCCAAAGATCAATCTCCGCTATGGCATTGCCTATCTCGCCGGCGCCTATCGCACCGCCAAGGGCAACACCCACCAAGCCTATACGTATTACAACCGGGGCTATTACTACGCCGGAAAACGCCAGGGCACCCTGGTCGCCGGTCTCGAGGACACCACGGCCGCCTCGCCGCAATCGAGCGCGGCCTTCAGCGACGTGTTCACCCGTGGCTTCGGCACGCAGCGCAAGGCGCAGCCCGATGCGAACGTCACCGCTGCCGGAACGGCCCTGGCCTATGCTCCGAGCCTGACCACTCCGCCCGTGCCGACCGAGCTGGTGGAAGTCCCGCTGCCGCCGCGCCGCCCGGCCGCCTTGTCCGGCCTCGCGCCCGCCGTGGCGGAGATCGGCCCCGCCCATGCGCCGGCCATTACCCCCCAGGCCACGGCTTTGGCCGCCCTGTCGGTCAATCCGGCAATGCCGCAGCCCGCCGCCGTTACGGCCGCCGCCGAATTCTCCGTGACGGAGAAAGTGGAAGTGCCGCTGCCGCCGCGTCGGCCATCGGCCATCGTCCTCGCCTCAGTCGGACGGCCGATCGTGGCCAAGAAGGCGCCGACCCCCGGTACGATCATGGAAGCCTCGGCTCTTCCGCCGAGCCAGTAGGTTCCCAAGGGTTCTCTGCCCCCGACGCATCGCCTCACCGGGCCGGTCGATCCTCCCCACCCGAACCAGCTGTGTGTCTCAGACCCAGACAAGCGAATATCGTTTTTCGAAACCACGCCACGCAAAAGCTCCCTCGGCCACGCTGATTGCGGCAAAGCCAACACATGTTTCGCTTGCGTATGACGCAAGCCCACATCACATGGTGCAGTGCGGCATTCAGAGACCACGGTCTTGCAAGATCGGGCTTCCAACGTGAAGCGCGAAGTGCAAGTCTTGGACATCAAGCCCAACGCCGACGATAGTGAAGCGTAGTCGCGAGCCTGATCTTGGTCGAACGACCACGGAACAAAGGACCGCGACCGGCGCTCGGGAGCCCGCTGCAATCGATCTCGCCAGCACGATCTTCGTGCCGAGTGAGGATCGCGTGGCGGGATATGGTGAGGTCATCAGCCTCCGGGACGGTCAGGTCCGGGACGCGAACACGGAAGACGGACGACGGCATGGCCGGCGCGGCTGAACAAGAATCGATTTTCCTGGCCGAACTCGGTCGGCGTGTCAGGCACGCGCGGACGGTGCGTGGCCTTTCACGAAAACTCCTCTCCCAAACCTCGGGGCTGTCGGAGCGCTACATCGCCCAGCTCGAGAGCGGGCAGGGCAACGTCTCGATCATCCTGCTGCGCCGTGTGGCGGATGCGATGGGCGTGCGGCTCGACGACATGATCACCGTGCAGGACACCCCGCCGGACTGGCACGTGATCCGCGATCTCCTCGCAACGGCATCGGCGGAACAGATCACGCTGGCGAAGGGCATCCTGTCCGGCCACGCCACGGCCAACGGCGAGACCCCGATGCCGCGGGTGGCCCTGGTCGGCCTGCGCGGAGCGGGGAAATCGACCCTCGGCCGCCGGGTGGCCGAACGCCTGGGCTGGACCTTCATCGAGCTCAACGCCGAGATCGAGCGCGAGAACGCGCTGTCCGTGAAGGAAATCTTCGCGATCTATGGCCAGGAGGGGTATCGCCGCCTCGAACAGGCTGCCCTGCGGCGGCTGACCGAACATCCCGGCCCGATGATCCTCGCCACGAGCGGAGGCATCGTCGCCGAGCCCCTGACATACGACCTCCTCCTCCAGGCCTTCTTCACGGTCTGGCTTCGGGCCAAGCCCGAGGAGCACATGCAGCGCGTGCGCGACCAGGGAAAACTCGCCACCACGGGGGATCATGCCTCGGCCATGCAGGAGCTGCGCGCCGTGCTGCTCAGCCGCGAGCCACTCTATGCCCGTGCCCCGGCGGTGGTGGACACATCCGACGTCGCCTTGGAAGAGATGATCGACCGGCTCGCCGCCGTGATCGACGCGCGTTTCGGATCGGCGGATTACCGGCGCAGTGCCTGACCGGCCTTCGGTACGGGCGGGAACCCCTTGATACCGGGGATGCCTTTCCCCACGCTATGGGGAGAGCCCGAGGGAACGGAGTGCTCCGTCCGCCCTTGACCTCGGGGGAGAGTGTGCTCCCGTATCGGTTCCCGGCAAGGCCGTCCGCGCCTGGACGAGGGGATCCAGCCGTCCGGGCCGCGCCGTTCGCCTCAGATTCCGCATTGCGGAGGAGTCCATGTCCGCCAGCCCACTCTCGAATCCCGCGATCGGACACGAATCCATCGCCGGGACCGTCGATCCGGTCTGGTCGCGCCTGCGCGGCGAGGCCGAAGCCGTGGTTCGCGAGGAGCCTCAACTCGCCTCGTTCATCGTGGCGACCATCCTCAACCAGGCGACGCTCGAAGCCGCCGTGTCCCACCGCGTCGCCGCGCGTCTCGGCCATCCCTCGCTGCCGGCGGAACTCGTGGCGCATGGCTTCCACGAGGCCATCGCCGCCGATCCACGCATCGGTGACAGCTTCCGCGCCGATATCGGGGCCGTGCTGGATCGCGACCCCGCGGCGGCGCGGGCCATCGAACCCGTCCTGTACTTCAAGGGCTTCCACGCCATCCAGGCCCATCGTCTCGCGCACTGGTACTGGACCAGCGGCCGCCGCGACCTCGCGCTCTACCTGCAGAGTCGCTCGTCCGAGGTCTTTCAGACCGACATTCATCCGGCCGCCCGCATCGGGCGTGGCATCTTCCTCGATCACGCCACCGGCGTCGTCGTCGGCTCCACCGCCGTCATCGAGGACGACGTCTCGATCCTGCATGCCGTCACCCTCGGCGGCACCGGTAAGCAGGGCAGCGACCGCCACCCCAAGATCCGTCGCGGCGTCATGATCGGTGCCGGTGCCAAGATCCTGGGCAACATCGAAGTGGGCGAGTATGCCCGCGTTGCCGCAGGCTCCGTGGTCCTGCGCCCGGTTCCGGCCCATACCACGGTGGTGGGCGTGCCCGCCCGCGTGGTCGGCACCGCCGGCTGCGCCGAACCGGCCCGCGCCATGGACCAGTTCGTCAATATCGACCAGTTCATCCACATGGCCGAAGGCATCTGAACCCGTCCGCCCGCGCTTGCCCGGCGCGAAGCGGCATGGCAAGCGGTGCCCATCCCGAGGCGCTGGACCGCTCGAACCGGTCCCGCCTCCACCGACCACCGACGAAGCAAGAGGCGAAAGCGTGAACAAGACCGACATCGCGAAGGTCCAGGATTTTATGCGCCGGACGTTCGCCAACACGAATATCCGCCTCGTGGCCCGCCCCAAGAAGGATGATTCGGCCGAAGTCTATATCGGCGAAGAGTTCCTCGGTGTGGTCTCCGTCGACGACGAGGACGGCGATCGCTCGTTCAACTTCGCCATGGCGATCCTCGACATCGATCTCGAAGACTGAAGCTGCCCGGCCGAGAGGCCTCGCACCTCGATCGCGGGCTCTCCGGAGCCGCGATCCGCATGACGCCGGAATGCGCGTAGTTCTCCTTGTGCGTCGGCCAATCCTGACGCCGGGAAATCCTTAACAACTCGTAAACGCTCTGGCAGAGTGCGTGCTCAATCCGTCGTCAACGGTCGAGCGCGCCATGGACATCAGCCCCTCCGCCATCGAATCGATTCGGACCCTGTGTGTCGGTCTCGCCTTGTCGGGCCTCCTCGCCAGCGCCTTCGAGCTCGTCTCCGACCGCCGCGCGAGCTTCAGCCTGCTGGAACGCGGCGGTGTCGGGGCGGTGGCGGCTCTGCCGATCCTGGCCTTCGGTGCTCCCTTCATCATCCTGCGCAACACCGTCCGCGGTCGCCGGATCGAGGGCCGTCCGATCCCCTTCGTCATGATCGCGACGATCATCGCCTGCGGCTGGAGCCTGCTCTCGGGCCGGATCGCCCTCGATCTCGCCCACATGATCACCGGTTGAGCGGAACGAGCCGCGCCAGCGGCTCGATGCGAGACGTCGCCGAGCCTCGCGTTTCGTCCGTCCGGGTCAGGACCAGCGAAGGGCGGATCGAGGCCACGATCGATCAGCGGTTGGCAGTGGCCACCGGCGAGGCGACGCCGTTGAGCGAGACCCAGGCCATGCTGTCCTGGCCCTCACGCTTGACGTAGGTGTAGCCGGTGCGGGGCGCGGACAGGATCGCGGTGGTCTTGTTGTCGAGGATGAGATCGCCCTTGTCGGTGCGGACCATCAGGACCGCATGGCCTTCGCCGATATCGTCGATGACGACGGTCATCCGTAGGGCACGACGGGGGAGGCCGCGCTCCACCAGCATCCTGCGCTTGAGAAGCTGGAAATCCTCGCAATCGCCGAAACCGTCATCGGGAAAGTCCCACCGGTCGACGACGCCCCAATGGGCCATGTCGGTGATCGGATGGATACGTGCGTTGACGCGGCGGTTGACGCTGGTGAGCGTGCGCCAGATCGCCGGGTTGAGGGCGATGATCGCTGGCTGTGACGTGTCGACGATGCATTCGGCGGGGTATTTGGCGCAGAACCCGTTCCAGGCCGCCACCGGCCGGGCGCCGCCATTCTCGTTCACGGCCGGCGCATCGGGGAGGGCGGCGACCGGGCGCGCTTGCGTGGCGGCCCCGCCGAGGAGCAGGATGGAGCCCACCAGGGACACCCTGGCCGCACGGCCGACCCGTCTCAACAGCCCGCTTCCCGAGAAGCTTCCGCCGTCGACGCCTCGCAGAATCGCGTGCCGCATTCCGGTCGCCCTGCCATTCGTTGCCGAAGGCAAGAAACTGGCACGCCCGGAGCCGGGGCTCAATCCAAAAGTTAAACCGGAATTAACTTCCCACTGGCTCGGGAGTTCCAGGGCAGAATTGTGATGTTTTCCGGCAACCCCGGAGAATCCGGTTCAGCGGTTCGCGGTGGTCACCGGAGACATGACGCCGCCCAGGGACACCCAGGCCACGGAATCCTGGCTCTCGCGTTTGATGAAGACGTAACCGGTCCGATACCAGGGCAGGATCTCGCTGGTCTTGTTGTCGAGGATAAATTCGCCACGGTCGGTCAGGAGCGTCAACACGGCATGGCCCTCGCCCTTCTCGTCGATGACCACGGTCATCCGCATGGCGCGGCGGGACAGGCCGGCATCGGCGAGGCGCTTGCGCTTGACGAGCTGGAAATCCTCGCAATCTCCCATTCCGTCCTCGGCGAGGTCCCAGCGGTCGGCTTCGCCCCAATGCTCCGCATCGGTGACGGCGCGCAGACCGGTATTCACCCGACGGTTGACCGAGACGATCAGGCTCCAGGTGGCGGGGGTGAGGGCGATACGGAGCGGCTCATTCGCGTCGATGGCGCATTCGGCCGGGTAACGCTGGCAAAACGACACCCAGCCGACGATGGGGCGGGCGGCACCGAGAACATCGGCGGATTGCGAGGGCGAGGGCAGGGCGGCCATGGTCTGGGCCTGTGACGCCCCGGCGCCGAACATCGCCAGCGCCGCGAGCATCCCCAGCAAGAATGTTTTCGTCCGTGCCATCGCGACCACCTCGTCCAACGAGGACCACGATGCCGCCACGCTTCCTGTGCTGCGCTGAAACGGATCGGCGCAATTTTATCGATCCGACCTCGAAGCCGGGCCGCTGGCAGACAAAGCCAACCGGCGGCTGAACCAAGGACTCGCATTGGCGCGATCGCGGCAGGTAAACCGTAACCATGACGAGGCGGATGCGATCGGCGAGGATCTCATCCCCACCTTGCCCGGGCGCCGTGGATGTCGGAACGAACGACGAGGAAAGCCGGCACGGCCATCCCGAGCCGGGAGGCTCCGACCTGTTGGACCGTATCTCGCCGACGCCAGGACGACCGAACTGTCGGCAGAACCCGAAGAGGCGGCACTCTCAAGCCGAGGCGAGGCGGGGGGACGCTCTCAGAGCGTCAGGCCCTCATGGAACAGGTCGGGCGAGATCGGGAGCATGAAACCCACGCCGATGCCGCCCTCGAAGTAGCGCACCACGCGACCCGGCGTCCGCCCCACCATGACGCTTGTTCCAATCGGTGGCTGCGCCTGGGTCGAGAGGGCGACGCCGGACAGGGAGACGTCGATGATACGGGCGGCGACCTCGCGCCCGCCCTCGAGCTTCACCGTCACCCCGGTTTCCTGGGGCGTGAGACGCTCGTGGTTGCGCCCTTCGGGCAGGCCGAGGGCCTCGCGGTTGGAGATCCAGGTGAGCTGGGATGCGATCTTGTCGCGCTTGCGTTGAGTCGCGTTCAGGCGAACCGCGATGCCGCCGCTGGGGAACCGGGCGATGGTCCCCTCGATGCGGCCGATACTCTCGAGATACAGCACGACGCGCTCGTCGAGTTCTCCCAGTACCGCGCAGGTCAGGCGGACGCCGCCCGGTGACATGTCGACGGTCTGGCAGGGAAATTCGCGGCGGTCGGCCAGCATGTAACGGCCGAGGAGGGCGACCTTGACCCGCTGATGACGACGCAGATCCGACGGCCGCAGCAAGCGAACCGGCTTCGCTTCAGTCTGCGCGAGAGCCTCGATCATCGCGGAATCCGCACTCGGGTTGGATCGTCGTCAGCACAATCGTACAGGTCTCTTGGTTACGAAAATCTTTGCCGGGATAGACGCGTCCCACGCACCGTCCGTCAAAAGCCGATCAGGCCCGCCCGCCGGGATGCACCATCAGGTGGCCGCGACGCACCGGCAGGCTGTCATTGGCGGGTTGCGGCAGGTTCCTGAGATTTGCCGCGGCGTCGCTCCTGGCGAGGTCGATGACGTCGTAAGTCGGATCGAGGACGCGCAGGGACACGGATTCGAGCCGTTCCACGGGGCGCAGCCCCAGCCATTGCGGAACCACCTTGGGGCTGAGCGCTCCGAGCAGGCGGACCTGGGTCTGCCCACGGTGGCGCAGGGGAAGGAGCAGGAGTTCGAGGTCGATCTGCTCGTCCCGCTGCGTCATCCCGCGCAGACCCGCGACGATCCCCACCGTATCGACCGCCACCGTCTCCACGAGACGCCAGGGATCGGCCTGCCCCTCGCCCCAGATGGCGGCGAAGGCGCTGCCGCGCAATTCACGCCCGAACAACGCGCAGACGCGGGTTCCCGCAAGCCTGACCGTCGCGACGGAGCGCGCCATGTCGAGCTCCAGAATGAGGCTCTCGGACAGGAGGTTGCGGATCTCGCCGGGCTCGATCTCGCTCCTCTCGGGCGCGGCCCGCGTACCACGAAGCTGGTCCCAGTAATGGTAGAGCATACGGCTGGTCGGATGCTTCATGGTGTCCCGTCGTGGCACGGCCCCCGGGGGGACCTGTTCGAAATCGGCCCGATCCGCGCAGCGCTGGACACAGCGGACGGTTCGGTTAACAAGCCTGCGCACACCTTATGCCCGTCCAAGGCGGCACGCTCGCTTAAGCTTTGATTAGGGTTAACGCGCCAGGCTCACTCTGCCGCCGGGCAGCCATCGCGGCGATGTCCAGCAGGGTCGGAGCGTTCGGGTAGGGTCGGCGCTTCGCCCAAATCGCGCGCCGCTCGCCTGAATTTGCATGGACCGAGGGCTTGCGGCGGCAGCATCCGCGCCGACATGGTGACGCCATGGATGCCATGCCCGATCTGCCGCGCCAAAACCGCGTCCCCGTCTTCAACATGCCCGGCGCGGTGACGGCATCGATCGCCCTCCTGCTCGGCCTCCATGCCCTACGGGACTTCGTCCTGCCGGACGAATGGGACATCAGGCTTCTCCTGGACCTGGCCCTGATCCCGGGTCGCTGGCTCGCCTCGGTGGACCCGGATCGGGTCGCGGAGATTCTGTCGGCCGCCCCCTCGGCCTTGGGCGACACGGACGTGAACCAGGCCCGTGCGGCTTTCGCCCAGTACGTGGTGGCCAACCCTTCGGCGAGCCTCTGGACCTTCGCCACCTATGCGTTGCTGCACGGCTCGTGGACGCATGTGATCTTCAACGTGGTCTGGCTCGCCGCCTTCGGCTCCCCCGTGGCGCGGCGATGCGGCCCCTGGCGCTATGGCCTCCTCGGGCTCGTCGGCGCGGTTGCGGGAGGCGTCCTCCACGTGGCGATCGACCCGTTGAGCACCGCCCCGCTGATCGGTGCCTCGGCCGCTGTCTCGGCGCTGATGGCCGCCGCCGCGCGCTTCGTGTTCCAGCCGCCGCCATCCTTCCTTGCCGGCCAGCCGTGGCAGCGCGTGGCGCATCCGCCGCTTCAGACCATCCCCGAACTCCTGCGCAACCGCACGGCGGTGATGTTCCTCGGCATCTGGCTCGTCACCAACTTCGTGTTCGGGATCATCTCGCTGCCGCTGGGCGCGGAATCCTCGACCGTGGCGTGGGACGCCCATCTGGGCGGGTTCCTGGCAGGATTTTTCCTCTTTCCGATGTTTGACCGATCAAGAGGCGCAAAAGCGTAATTTTCCCGCATGTTTCGGCATCGGAAGGGCGGTCCCGTGGGTTGTCACGTCAGAGATGACGTCACACAATTCCGTGATGCGTCGGGATCAACCCGGCCCGCGTAACAGCCTATGGGAGATCATGGTCATGACCGTCGCACGCATCCTTTCCGAGAAGGGCGGCTCAGTCGTCACTGTGGAGCCGAACCGGACCCTGGACGACGCCATCCATCTTCTCGCCGAGAAGCGGATCGGCGCCATAGTCGTGAGCAATGACGAGGGTGCGGTCCTCGGCATCCTGTCCGAGCGGGACATCATCCGGGCCCTGTCGCGGCAGGGGGCTGGGGCGTTCGATGCGCCGATCTCGCAGCACATGACGGCGTCGGTGACCACCTGCACCCGGTCGAGCACCGTCGAGGAGGTCATGCAGCTGATGACCGACGGGCGCTTCCGCCACGTGCCGGTGGTCGAGGATGGACGGCTCGCCGGCCTCGTCTCCATCGGTGACGTGGTCAAGCGCCGGATCGCCGCCGTGGAGGCGGAGCATCAGGCCATGCGCGACTACATCACCATGGCCTGAAGCGGCGTCGATCGCGCCAGCTGGGGTCTCAGACCCGTTCGGCCGCCAGGGCCACGAGTTCCCTGATGCGCGGCAGGGCGGCCTTGGCCGCTTCCCGCCCGAGGAGGATCGCCTCTTCGGCGCGGTGGAACTCGAACAAGCCCATCTCCGCGAGGCGCGGAGACAGCATGAGATCCGGCGGGTCCCGCTCCAGCCTTGCCCTCGAAATCCGGTCCTGGGTGATGTTGAACGCGTCGAACATCACCCGCCCCATGCCGGGAGGGCCGGGCTCGCGGGGCGGGGCAGGGCGTTGCGCCGGCCCGCGCCGACCGGTGCCGCGCATGCGGTTCAGCAGGTTCCATCCCCGGCGCGACGTGGTGAGGGGCAGGGCCGGCGAGGCGGCCCCGTCGCCGTCAGGCCCGATCACCAGGCCGGGCTCGGCCCGCGGATCGCCGTTGAGGTTCACGCAGATCACCAGTTCGGCCCCGAGCCCGCGCGCGAGCTTGACCGGCACCGGATTGACCAGTGTTCCGTCCATCATCAGGCGCCCGTCGAGGCGCACCGGGGGAAACAGGCCGGGGAGGGCGTAGGACGCCCGGATCGCCTCCACCAGGGAGCCACGGGTCAGCCAGACCTCGTCGCCCGAGCCGAGATCCGTCGCGACGCTGGCGAAGCGGATCGGCAGGTTCTCCACCCGCCGCGTGCCGAGGTCGCCTTCGAGGCGGCGCTTCAACCGCTCGCCGGCGATGAGGCCAGACCCCAGGCGCAGGTCCAGGAGCCCCATGACCCGCCGCCGCGTCAGCGACAGGGCGAAATCCTTGAGCAGATCGAGTTTGCCGGCGGCGTAGCAGCCCCCCACGACGGCACCGATGGAGCAGCCGGCCACCATGTCGGGGTGGATGCCGGCTTCTTCCAGCACCTCGATGACGCCAATATGCGCCCATCCGCGCGCGGAACCGCCGCCCAGTGCCAGACCGATTCGCGGTCGCGGCGGCGGCTGTTCGGCCACGGGCTCGACACTGCCCCGTGGAAAGACCGGCTTCTGCGACAGGGTGGACAGCATGCCCTGGCGGTAGAGGGCGACCCCGCGAAAGGACAGCCCATCCCAGGTCACGGCCCGGCGGGTCCGAGGAGGGCCTCGCCGGAAACCGGATCGAGGGAGACGGCGCGGTAGAAGCAGGAGCGTCGCCCGGTATGGCAACATCCGCCATCGCCCCCGACCTCCACCGAGATCAGGAGCGCGTCCTGGTCGCAATCGACCCGCATCTCGACGACACGCTGGACCTGTCCGCTCGTGGCGCCCTTGTGCCAGAGCTCGCTCCGCGAGCGCGACCAGTACCAGGCCTCGCCGGTCTCCAGGGTGAGCCGCAGGGATTCGGCGTTCATGTGGGCGAGCATCAGGACCCGGCCGTCATGGGCATCGACGGCGATGCAGGCGACGAGACCGTTCGCGTCGAAGCGCGGAGTCAGCGTTCCGCCTTCCTCCACATCCTTGCGCGAACCGGGCAGGGAGAACCCACCGGGCGCGGCGGAAGCTTGGCTCACCGTCATCGCGTGGAATGTCCGCGTCAGTTCTTGTTGTTGCGGACGAGGGTCAGGAACCGGACCTGCTCGTTGGCATCGTCCTTGAACACGCCGCGGAACTGCGTGGTCAGGGTGGAGACGCCGGCCTTCTGCACGCCGCGCATGGCCATGCAGAGATGCTCGGCCTCCACCATCACGGCGATGCCGCGCGGCTTCAGGATGCTCTCGATCACGTCGGCGATCTGGGCCGTCATGGTCTCCTGCGTCTGCAGGCGGCGGGCGAAGGTGTCCACCACACGGGCGAGCTTCGACAGGCCGACCACGCCCTTGGTGGGGTAATAGGCGATATGGGCGAGGCCCATGAACGGCACCATGTGGTGCTCGCAATGGGAATAGAACGGGATGTCGCGCACGAGGACGATGTCGGAATAGCCCTCGACCTCTTCGAACACGCGCTCGAGCAGGGCATCGGCATCCTGCTCGTAGCCGCCGAAGAGCTGGCCGTAGGCCTTCGCCACACGGGCGGGCGTGTCCTTGAGGCCTTCGCGACTCGGGTCGTCACCGGCCCAGCGCAGCAGGGTGCGCACGGCGGCCTCGGCCTCCTCCCGGCTCGGGCGGCCGGTGGCCACGGCATCGGGCACGCGCTTGGCCGAAGCGGGCAGGGGGGCGACCTCGGCGGGAGCCTCCACGGGGCGGGAATTGTCGTTGCGCATCCCGTTCAGGGGCGCGGGCACAGCCTTGGCAGTCGGGTCCATTCCCTGATGATCCGTCTCGGTCAGCCGGTAGGAAAGGGATTTGAGCGCGGCATCCATGGCATCTCCCGCACGGGCGACCCGTGCGTTCATCGTCGAACTATCTGGTTTTGCGTACATCGTCGAACCATCTCGGTCGCGTTTTCAGCCGCGTTGCCGCAGGCCGGCGCCCGAACGATGAGAATTTCCTTGGCCGTGGGCGCGACCCTGGTCGACGAACCGCCTCCTCGCGAAACGGTACGCTGGCGCCTATATCGTCGTTATCGCGCCGCCGCGCAATGCGGGGAATGCGGATCAGACCATCGTGATCGGAAGCCGGCTCGCTGCCGGCGCCCCGACGGGACCTCGCATATGCTCGACGATATCTACAACCGCCGCATCCTCGAACTCGCCGCCGACATCCCGCGTCTCGGCCGGCTCGACGCACCGGATGCCAGCGCCACCGCCCATTCCAAGCTCTGCGGCTCCACCGTCACCGTCGATCTCTCGGTCAAGGACGGCACGGTGACGGACTTCGCCCATGAGGTGAAGGCCTGCGCCCTGGGCCAGGCGTCATCCTCGCTCATGGCCCGCCACGTGGTCGGCGCAAAGGCGGACGAGTTGCGGGAGGTGCGCGATACGGTGCGGCGCATGCTCAAGGAGAACGGGCCGGCGCCGCAGGGCGAGTGGGCCGACCTCGCCGTTCTCGAGCCGGTGCGGGATTTCAAGGCGCGCCACGCCTCGACCCTCCTCACCTTCGATGCCGTGGTGAATGCCCTCGATCAGGTCGCCGCCAAGGCCCAGGCCGCCGAATAGAGCCATGGTCCGCCGCGCGGCCCATTGGGCGATCCGGGGCTACCAGCTCACCCTGTCGAGCCTGATCGGCCGGCAATGCCGGCACTGGCCGTCCTGTTCGGACTACACCGATGAGGCGATCCGCCGGCACGGATTGTGGCCGGGCGGCTGGATCGGGTTCTCGCGCATCTGCCGCTGCGGCCCGTTCGGCACGCATGGCATCGATATCGTGCCCGAGACCCTGCCGCCGCGCTCGGCCTGGTACGCCCCCTGGACCTATGGGCGCTGGCGCGGGGTGAACGCGCCGCCATCGCCGTTTGCGTGCGAGGCGGTAGAGGACGAGCGCAGGGGAGGGTAGCGTTGCCCCATCACCGGCGATGCGACGGAAGAAACACTGCATGTCGACCCATATCGCGGATGTCGCCTGGGCCCTGAAGCCCGGGGAGGATTTCGCCGCCGGGCGTTACGGCCGGGGGCACACAGTGACGTTCGATGGCGGCGTGACGCTCGCCGGCACCGCATCGGCGCACGTGGTCGGGAAATGGGCCGCTCGCGAGGCCGTCGACCCGGAGGAGATGCTGGTCGCGGCGCTGTCGAGCTGCCACATGCTGACCTTCCTCCATCTCGCGCGCCTCGCCGGATTCGGCGTCACCGCCTATCGGGACCATGCCGAGGGCGTGCTGGAGGAGACGAGGCCCGGACGTCGTGCGGTGACGCGGGTCACGCTCCGCCCGGACATCGACTGGGCCGGCGCCGCGCCGGATCCGGAACGGCTCGCGGCGCTCCACGGGGCCGCGCATGAGGAGTGCTTCATCGCGAATTCGGTGAGAACGGAGGTCGTCGTGGCCGCTCCCCTCAGCCCCCGCTGACCCAGCGCATCACCACCAGCGTCCCCGTCACCGTCAGCGCGCCGCCGATGCGGGTGGCGATCTGGGCGAAGGGCATCAACGCCATGCGGTTGGCGGCGGTGAGGATCGCCACGTCCCCGGTGCCGCCCTGGCCGCTATGGCAGGCATTCACGATGGCGGTCTCGATCGGGTACATGCCGAGGCGGCGTCCCACCAGGAAGCCGGTGGCCATCAGCGTCACCACCGTCGAGACGATGGTGATGAGGTTCGCCAGCGTGAACGCCGCCACCAGCTTGTCCCAGGGGGTCATCGACACGCCGATGGCGAAGAGCAGCGGATAGGTCATGCTGATCTGGACGAACTTGTAGGCGACGAAGCCGCCGGCCTGGAGGCGTGGCGAGACGGCGCTGGCGAGCTTGGCGAGCACGGCGAGGAACAGCATCGCCACGGGAGCGGGGAGCCCGGTGAGGTGGTGCATCATCACGCCGAGGAGGTAGAGCGTCACGGCGGTGAGCGCGGCCGCTCCCACCGTTGCCGCATCCACGGGCGCGTCCTCGACCTTGGCGGCGGTGACGTCGTTGTCCCGGTCCGGCTGGAGCCGGCCCTCGCCGGTGAGATGCGGCATCCGCTTGCCCACGGCATTGAGGGTGCCGGCCAGCACGATCGCCGTCAGGCTGCCGAGCATGACGGGAGGCAGCACCTGAGCGAACACGTCGCCCTGGCCCTGGCCGAGGATGGCGGCGTAGCCGATGGAAAGCGGGATCGCCCCCTCGCCGACGCCGCCGGCCATGATCGGCACGACGATGAAGAAGAAGGTGTGATAGGCGCCGAGGCCGAGCAGGGTGCCGACCAGCGTGCCCACGCAGGCCGCCGCCACGGAGCCGACCGCCAGGGGTACGAAGATCTTCAGGAAGCCCTTGATCAGCACCTCCCGGTCCATGCCCAGGATGCTGCCGACGATGATCGTGGCGATGTACAGGTAGAGGAAGTTGGTGAACTTGGTGAAATCCGTGATCGCCTTCACCAGCGGCGTCGGGATCAGCATGTAATAGACCAGGGCCGAGGGAATGAAGGTCGCGAAGATCGCGCCCGCCCCGATGTTCTTCAGGACCGGCAGCCGCTTGCCGATCTCGGCGCAGGTGAAGCCGCCGAGCGCCAGCACCGCGATCATCGTCGGCGCATCGGCCTTGATCTCGCCCTCCGAGGTCAGGACGGCGAGGAGGGCGACGAGGATGAGATAGACCGGCAGGGGAATGATGCCGATCTTGATATCGACGATCCGCCACCAGCCCTGCGGCCAGAACCGGCGCGCGGGCGTCTCCGCCGCCGGGACGGGCTCGGCGGCAGCGGCGGAAGCTGGATTCGCCATCGATACTCTCCCTTCGGCCGGTCGCCTGTCGGGCCGGCCTGATTGATCGGACCTTCTCGGCGAACCGGCACGAGCATCCGCCCGCTGCCGGCCATCCCGGTTCCGTGATGCGTGAATGGGCGGATGGGGCCGGAAGCTTGTCAATCGCAGCTTGTATCAACCGACCCGGATCGTCTCGGAAGTGCGTTCACGTCCGCGAGAGCCCGTAAAAGGCCGGTCGATGGCCCGCGCGGATTTCTTCCTCCTGCGAAACGGTCTAAACCGCGCCCCTCGCGCCGAGCGCGCGCCATCCGAACACCAGCCGCTTACCTGCCTCGTTCGCAGGAGTGAGCGCAAGGAGACCCGATCCGATGCCCATCCTGACATTCCCAGACGGCAACACCCGCAGCTACGACGCCGCGGTGACCGGCCGTACCGTGGTCGAGGGCATCGCCAAGAGCCTCGCCAAGCGCACCGTGGCGATGGCCCTCGACGGGCGGGTCCGCGATCTCGACGACCTGATCGAGGCGGATGTGCGCATCGAGTTCCTCGACCGCGCCGACCCCCGCAGCCTCGAACTGATCCGGCACGATTGCGCCCACGTCCTGGCGGAGGCCGTGCAATCCCTGTGGCCGGAGACCCAGGTCACCATCGGCCCGGTGATCGAGAACGGGTTCTACTACGACTTCGCCCGCGACCAGCCGTTCACCCCCGAGGACTTCCCCAAGATCGAGGCGAAGATGCGCGAGCTCATCGCCCGCGACGCCCCCTTCACCAAGGAGGTGTGGAAGCGCGACGACGTGCGGGCGCTGTTCGAGTCGAAAGCCGAACAATACAAGGTCGAACTCGTCGACGCGATCCCGCCCGGCGAGGACCTGAACATCTACCGCCAGGGCGAGTGGTTCGATCTGTGCCGCGGCCCGCACATGACCTCCACGGGCAAGGTCGGCACCGCCTTCAAGCTGATGAAGGTGGCGGGCGCCTATTGGCGCGGCGATTCCAACAACCCGATGCTGACCCGCATCTACGGCACCGCCTGGGCCACGAAGGAAGACCTCGACGCCTATCTCCACCGGCTGGAGGAGGCCGAGCGCCGCGACCATCGCCGCCTCGGCCGCGAGATGGACTTGTTCCACTTTCAGGAGGAGGGGCCGGGCGTCGTGTTCTGGCACGCCAAGGGCTGGACTATCTTCCAGGAGCTCATCGCTTATATGCGCCGGCGCCTGAAGGGCGACTACGCCGAGGTGAACGCGCCGCAGATCCTCGACAAGTCGCTGTGGGAGACCTCCGGCCACTGGGACTGGTACCGGGAGAACATGTTCGCCGCGCAAAGTGCGGGCGACGAGGCCGAGGACAAGCGCTGGTTCGCGCTGAAACCCATGAACTGCCCCGGCCATGTGATGATCTTCAAGCACGGCCTGAAATCCTACCGCGACCTGCCCCTGCGCATGGCCGAGTTCGGCATCGTCCACCGCTACGAGGCCTCGGGCGCCATGCACGGCCTGATGCGCGTGCGCGGGTTCACCCAGGACGACGCCCACGTCTTCTGCACCGAGGACCAGCTCGCCGACGAATGCCTCAAGATCAACGACCTGATCCTCTCGACCTATAGCGATTTCGGCTTCGGCGACATCGTGGTGAAGCTCTCGACCCGGCCCGAGAAGCGGGTTGGCTCGGATGCCCTCTGGGACCATGCCGAGGAGGTGATGACCCGCGTCCTGGTGCAGATCGAGGAGCAGTCGGGCGGCCGGATCAAGACCGAGATCAGCCCGGGCGAGGGCGCCTTCTACGGGCCGAAATTCGAATACGTGCTCCGCGACGCCATCGGCCGCGACTGGCAATGCGGCACGACCCAGGTGGATTTCAACCTGCCGGAGCGCTTCGGGGCGTTCTACGTCGATGCCGACAGCCAGAAGAAGGCTCCGGTCATGGTCCACCGGGCGATCTGCGGCTCGCTGGAGCGTTTCACCGGCATCCTGATCGAGCATTTCGCCGGCCATTTCCCGCTCTGGCTCGCGCCGGTTCAGGTGGTGGTGGCGACGATCACGCAAGATGCCGACGGCTACGCCCGCGAGGTGGTGGCCGCGCTCAACCGCGCCGGGCTCCGGGTCGAGTCGGACCTGCGCAACGAGAAGATCAACTACAAGGTCCGCGAGCATTCCCTGGCCAAGGTGCCGGTCATGCTCGTGGTCGGCCGAAAGGAAGGCGAGGAGCGCACCGTCTCGATCCGGCGGCTCGGCAGCCAGCAGACCCGCACCGCCGCCCTCGACACGGCTCTCGCCGACCTCCTCGCGGAAGCGACCTCACCGGACATCCGCCGGGCGCAGGCCGTGAACGAGAGCGTGCCCAGCGCCGACGTGGCGCTCGACGGCCAGCACGGGGAAAGCCCGACGCCTTGAGGCAGTCTCGGTGAGCACTGCCTCTCCTCGCATGCGGGGAAAGGCGGAAGACTATGCCCTACGGGTTCTGTTCCGAAAGGCAGGCGCGCACTCCCTCTCCCCGCACGCGGGGAGAGGGAAGCGACGACCCCGTCGTCGGCGCGGCGAGGCGGCAGCCGACGGTGAGGGGGCTTGGCTGGAGGAGCCATACCCGGAGTCACCCCCTCACCCTCGCCCTGCCGGGCTCACGCCGCCTCCCGACAAGGGGAGGACGACGTCCTCTCCCCGCCCGGCGGGGAGAGGGGGACCCCGACTCTTCCGAAATCGGAGCGTGCCCTATGGGTTGTGTTCCGAAAGACCGGTGCGCATTCCCCTCTCCCCGCACGCGGGGAGAGGGCCGCGGCGACCCCGTCGTCGGCGCGGCGAGGCGGCAGCCGACGGTGAGGGGGCGCTTCCGGAGGAGCCACACCCGAAGATACCCCCTCACCCTCGCCCTGACGGGCTCACGTCGCCTCCCAGCGAGGGGAGGACGACGTCCTCTCCCCGCCCGGCGGGGAGAGGGGTAAGCGTAGTTCTACGGGACCTCGTTGCCGGCGTAGTTGATGGAGCCGTCGGCGCCCTTCTTCCACATGTACATGACGTAGTCGGGCCGGGTGATGTCGCCCTTCTTGTCGTAGGAGATGTCGCCGATCACGGTGTCGAACGGCTTGCCCTGCTGCATGTATGTGGCGATCTTCTGCCCGTCGCTCGACTTCGTCGCCTCCATCGCCTGTTTCAGGATCTGAACCGCGGCGTAGGAATAGAGCGTGTAGCCTTCCGGCTCGAACTTGATCGCCTTGAAGGAATCGATCGTGGCCTTGGCCTTGGGGTTCTTGCGGGCGTCGGGCGAGAAGGTCATGAAGGTGCCTTCGGAGCCGGGGCCGCCGACCTGCGCGAACTCACGGTCGGCGAGAGCATCCCCACCCATGAGGGGAGCCTGGAGACCCTGGTCGCGCATCTGGCGGATCAGCAGCCCGGCCTCGGTGTAGTAGCCGCCGAAGTAGATCACATCGACATTGGCCTGTTTGAGCTTCGAGACGAGGGCAGAAAAATCCTTCTCGCCGGGCGTGAGGCTCTCGGAGATCGCAGCGGACCCTCCCTTGGCCTTCAGCGCCTTCAACGTCTCTTCGGCCAGCCCTTTACCGTAGGTGCTCTTGTCGTGGATGAAGGCGACCTTCTTGCCCTTGAACTTGTCGGCGAGATACGCCGCCGCGACCGCGCCCTGCTGGTCGTCACGGCCACAGGTGCGAAACGTGTTCCAGTTGCCGCGTTCGGTGAACTTGATCGCCGTGGAGGCGGGGGTGATCTGGATGATGCCGGCCTCGATCAGCGCTTCGGAGACAGGAATCGAGACGCTGGAATTGAAGTCGCCGACCACCATCTTCACGCCCTCGCCGGCGAACTTGTTGGCGACCGACACGCCCTGCTTCGGGTCGGAGGCGTCGTCACCGACCGAGACGACGAGTTTCTCGCCGTTGACGCCGCCGGCCTTGTTGATGTCCTCGACCGCCTGAACTGCGCCGTTCCGGATCTGCGCGCCGAACGCGGCGCTCGGCCCCGTGATCGGCGCGATGACGCCGATCTTGATCTCCGCCTGCGCGGTACCCGCCAGCATCAGCGCGCCCAGCGCCACGCTCATCGCCATCAGTTTTTTCATGGTCATTTCCCCTCGATCAGCGCGGCGGATCGAACCGTCTCCGCATGGCGCATGGTTGCATGAAGATGGTGCGGATTCACGCCCCTTGCCGGTCCCGCCAGGTCAGCGGGCCGGTGCGCTCGTAGAGCCAGCGATACTGGGTGGTCATCTGCCGGGTGCGGGTGACCCGGTAGCCGAGCGCGCCGATGGCGAGGATCACCACCGCGTCGAGGGCGTAGCCGGCCGGCGAGAGCAGCGTGCCCGAGAACAGGGCGTAATGCAGGAAGCGCGAGACCGCCGCGATGGCGAGCCCCGCCAGCGCGCACTGCCAGAACGGACGCCATCCCCTGGCGAAGCTGCTGCCCGCCATCCAGGCCGCCCCCCCGCCCATCGCCAGCGTGACGAGGAGGAAGATGCCGAGATTGGGCGTGTCGAGGGACAGGGTCTCGGTCATGATGCCTTGCCTACCGATGCCATCCGAAGCGGGACGCGCTTTCCCTCCCCCCTCAGCGGGGGAGGGTGGCCCGCGAAGCGGGTCGGGAGAGGGGAGCGACGGCTCCGGAGAGGGCGCCCCCTCTCCCGCCTGCTCCGCAGGAACCCTCTCCCGCAGGGGGGAGAGGGTGGGGGCGTCGTTGCCAACCCGCTCAATGCTGGCCCCCTTCGAGATAGGCTGCCTTCACCTGCGGGTTGTCGAGGAGCTCGCGGCCCGTGCCGCTCATCGTCACCGCGCCCGTCACCATGACGTAGCCGCGATGGGCCAGCTTGAGGGCGTGATAGGCGTTCTGCTCGACGATGAAGACGGTGAGCCCCTCGCGCTCGTTGAGCTCGCGCACCGCCGAGAAGATCTGCTTCACGATGAGCGGGGCGAGGCCGAGCGACGGCTCGTCGAGCATGAGCAGGCGCGGGCGGCTCATCAGGGCGCGGGCGATGGCGAGCATCTGCTGTTCGCCGCCGGACATGGTGCCGCCGCGCTGGTCGAGCCGCTCCTTCAGGCGCGGAAACAGGACGCACATGCGCTCCAAATCCTCGGCGAAGTAGCGCCCGCCATGCAGGGCCGCGCCCATCTGCAGGTTCTCGCGCACGCTCATGCGAGAGAAGATGCGCCGCCCCTCCGGCGACTGGGCGATGTTGAGGCGCGCGATCTCGTGGGTCGCCATGCGGGTGATGTCGCGGCCCGCATAGGTGATGCTGCCGGTCCGTGCCTGCGGCTGGCCGAAGATCGTCATCATCAGGGTCGACTTGCCCGCCCCGTTGGCGCCGATCAGGGCGACGATCTCGCCCTCGTTCACGTGCAGATCGACGCCTTTCAGGGCCTGGATGCTGCCGTAATAGGCAGAGACGCCGCGCACATCGAGGAGCGGCGCCTGCAATGCGCGGGTCTCCTCCACGAGGACGTTGATGCCGGCGACACTCATGCTTGCGTTCCCGTCAGGCCGACCTCGGCCTCCACCGCCGCCACCTCCTCGTCGTCGACGCCCAGATAGGCGGCGATGACGCGGGTATCGGTGCGGATGTCGTCGGGCGTGCCGTCGGCGATCTTGGTGCCGTAATCGAGCACGACGATCCGGTCGGAGATCTGCATCACCACCGACATGTCGTGTTCGATGAGGAGGACGGAGGTGTCGTACTCGTCCCGGATCAGCCGCAGCAGGGTGTTCAGCTCCGAGGATTCGCGCGGGTTGAGGCCGGCGGCGGGCTCGTCGAGGCAGAGCAGCACCGGATCGGTGCACATGGCCCTGGCGATTTCGAGCCGCCGCTGATCGCCGTAGGGCAGGTCGCCGGCGGCATCGTCGGCCCGCGCCGTGAGACCGATCCGGTCGAGCCAGGCGGCGGCCTTCTCGATTCCCGCCTTCTCCGCGCTGCGATAGGCCGGCAGGCCGAGAATGCCGAGGATCGAGAAACCCGAGGCGCGCATCAGCGGCTTGTGCATGGCCACCAGCAGGTTCTCCAGCACGGTCATGCGCGGGAACAGGCGGATGTTCTGGAAGGTGCGGGCGACGCGGGCGAGCCGGTTCACGTCATGGCCGGGCAGGCGCTCGAGGAGGTAGGTCTCCCCGCCCTTCTGCACCAGGCGGATCATGCCCTCGCTCGGCTTGTAGAAGCCGGTGATGCAGTTGAAGACCGTGGTCTTGCCCGCGCCGTTGGGGCCGATCAGGGCCGTGATGTCGCCGCGCCCGACCTTGAACGAGAGGTCGTTGACGGCGGTGAGGCCGCCGAACCGCATGGTCAGGTGGTCGACGATCAGCACCGGATCGGCGGGGCCACCGGGAATCGCGGCGGGGGGCTCGTCCTGCAACGTCGCGAGCCGGTTGATGCCTGTGGCGAGGGTCATCGGCCGCGCTCCGCGATGGTGACGGAGGGCGTTCGCTCGGAGATGAGGCCGCGCGGGCGGAACACCATCATCGCCACCATGGCGAGGCCGAACAGGAGAAGGCGGTACTCGTTGGGGTCGAACCCTTCGCCGAACACGGCCTTGAGGAAGCCGAGATTGCGCAGGAGTTCGGGGCCGCCGATCATGACGATAGCGGCGATGGCGACGCCGATCTGGCTGCCCATTCCGCCGAGCACGACGATGGCCAGGATGATGGCGCTCTCCAGAAAGTTGAAGCTCTCCGGCGAGACGAAGGCCTGCCGCACGGCGAAGAACGATCCGGCGAAGCCCGCGAACATCGCCCCCAGGGCGAAGGCGGTGAGCTTGGTGATGGTGGTGTCGATGCCGAGCGAGCGGCAGGCGATCTCGTCCTCGCGCAGCGCTTCCCAGGCCCGCCCGAGGGGCAGGCGCCGCATGCGCAGGGTCACGAGGTTGGTGACGAGTGCCAGGACCAGGATCAGGTAATACAGGAAGACCAGCCGGTGCATGGCGTTGAAGCTGAGCCCGAACGTAGCGGCGAACCCGTTCTCACCCGCCGTGAAGGGCAGGCCGAAGAAGCTGACGCGCGGGATCGAGGAAATGCCGGCCGCGCCCCCCGAGAAGTCCGTCCAGTTGATGAGGACGAGGCGGATGATCTCGCCGAAGGCCAGGGTCACGATGGCGAGATAATCGCCCCGGAGCCTGAGGACGGGAAAGCCCAGCAGCACGCCGAAGGCGGCGGCGAACAGGCCCGCCAGCGGCAGGCAGATCCAGAAGGACAGGCCGAACACCGTGGAGAGCAGGGCGTAGGAATACGCCCCCACCGCGTAGAAGGCGACGTAGCCGAGGTCGAGCAGGCCCGCGAGGCCGACCACGATGTTGAGCCCCCATCCGAGCATGACATAGGTCAGGATCAGGATGCCGAGATCGATCCAGTAGCGGCCCTCGCCGAGGGACCCGGTGAGGAGGCTGGCGAGGAGCGGCAGGGTGAGGGCGACCACGAGGGTGATGGGCGCGAGGATCGCGGCGAGGCGGCTCGCCCCTTCCACCACCGGCGCACGGGCGGCCCGCCGCCGCGCCCGCCCGGTGAGGTAGAGCTGCTGTACGAGGCGCAGGACGAAGATGGCGGCGCAGAGGGCGAGCACGGTGCCCCAGCGGCTGGTGATGACGAGGCCGATGCCCTGGCCGAGATCGGTGCGGTAGCTGACGATGGGCACGCAGAGGCCCAGCGTCACCAGGGCGAACAGCCCGGCATCCTTGATCAGGCCGGGCAGGGGAGAGGCCTCGGCGCGGGCTGGCGCGGCGATGGGGGTGGTCGAACCGGATGCCACGTCAGACCTTCTCCACTTCGGGCCGGCCGAGAATGCCCGAAGGCTTGAAGATGAGCACGACGATGAGGATCAAGAAAGCGGCCACATCCTTGTACTCGATGGTGAAATAGGCCGACCAGAAGGTCTCGATCAGCCCGATGATGATCCCGCCTATGACGGCGCCGGGAAGCGAGCCGATGCCGCCGAGCACGGCGGCGGTGAAGGCCTTCACGCCGGGCACGAACCCGTCCGAGAACGAGACCACGCCGTAATAGAGCAGGTAGAGCGTGCCCGCGACCGCAGCCAGGGCGGCGCCGAGGACGAAGGTCAGGGAGATCGTGCGGTCGACGTTGATGCCGAGCAGGGCCGCCATGCGCCGGTCCTGCTCCACGGCGCGCTGCGCGCGGCCGAAGGGCGTCTTCTGCACAAGGTACCAGAAGCCCGCGAGCAGCACGGCCGTGGTGATCATGATGATCGCCTGCTTGTAGGACAGGGTCACGGTGTACTGCTCGTTCTGGTAGAGCACGACCACGTCGCGAACGAGGGGCGGCACCGGCTTGTTGCGGGCGCCCTGCACCACCTGGACGAAGTTCGACAGGAAGATCGACACGCCGATCGCCGAGATCAGCGGTGCGAGGCGGAACGAGCCGCGCAAGGGCCTGTAGGCCACCCGTTCGATCGCCCATCCCCACAGGGCGGTCAGCGCCATGGCGATGACGAGCACGATCAGGAAGACCAGGGCCACCGAGGACAGGCCGAGCCAGGTGGTGAGGATGAGGAACGCGATGAGCGCGATGAAGGCCGAGACCATGAAGACGTCGCCGTGGGCGAAATTCACCATGCCGATGATGCCGAAGACCATCGTGTAGCCGATGGCGATCAGGCCGTAGATCGACCCGAGGGTCAGGCCGTTGATGAATTGCTGGGCGAAGAATTCCATCGATGGGCTTTCGCGAATGGCATGCCAGATGGCCGCCCGGGGCTTTCCCGCGGCGGCCCACCGCCAGGATCGAGCGTGTTCGGCGCGGGCGAGTGTCTGCAAGAACGCTTCGGGGTCAATGCGGAAATCGCCACGGTCCGAAGGGATTGTCAGCCCTCGTCACGGTGCCGTCCCCGGAAAACGACGGCACGAAGAGACGAATACGCTCCGCCAGCACCCTGGCGTGGGGCAACTCGCCATCGACCCTACGGTTTCCCGTAGTACGCAGCATCTCCCGGCACTGCCAGACATGCTCCGAAGACGGAGAGGCTGGCATGATCCACATCGTTACACCCGCCAACGAGACCATGTATCGCGACGAGATGGAACAGGCTTGGCGCCTGCGCCACGACATCTTCGTGACCGAGAAGGGATGGACGGACCTCGCCAAGCCGGATCGTCGCGAGATCGATCAATTCGATACGCCGCATGCCATCCATTTTCTGGCGATCGAGGAGAGCAGAGTCATCGGCTATAGTCGGCTTCTCCCGACGACACGCCCGCACCTGCTGTCGGACATCATGCCCCAACTGTGCGAAGGCGAACTCCCGCGCGGCAGCGATTGCTGGGAATGGACGCGGCAGGCGGTGGCGCGCTCGCACCGGGCGCGGGGCAAGGCGGTCAACCCGGTCTCCCTCGCTCTCCTCACCGGCATCGTCGAATGGGGAATGCATCACGGCGTGAACCGGCTCGTGCTGCAGATGCCGACGCTTTACCTTCTGCATGTGGTGCAGCTGCATTTCCGCGCCCGCCCGCTCGGCCTGCCCCACGCGATCAGCGGCGAGGACATCATCGCGGCGACCGCCGAATTCGACGAGCGCACCCTGGCGCGCCTGCGCAACGTCAGCGGCAATCCGGATTCGGTGCTCGCGCCGGCCTCCTACGCCTACCTCGCCGCCTGAGCGACGGCCGCTCGACGACCCATCCAGACCATTTCGAAGAGGGGGCTCTTCGACAAGATGAAGAACAAGGGCTGACATCATGTACGCATCGGTGATCGAGAGAGACGAAAGTCTCGACTCGTTGGCAGGACATTGCATCGCGGCACGGACCATCATCGAGGCTTCGGGCACATCGGTGATGCGCCAATTGATCGACCTCCTGCTCTTCGAGATCGGCGTGGCCATGGCGAAGGCGACGGAGACCGAACAGCAGCCGGCACGCAGCAACTGACGCGGTGGAGGGTGCGATCCCGCTCGGATTCGTGCCGTCTTGGTCCCGGCATCTCGAACCTGCTCCCTCGAACGAGGCGAGGACTCTGCCGACGGGCGCGGCCTCGCCATCGACATGGGGGACATGCGCACGGGCCCACCGCTCTCCTGGCGGAGCAATACCGACCGCATCCATGCCGGCGAAGGCGAGGGCGCCATCGTCGGGGGCAGGGCAGGGATGAACCAGTATCCGTCCGCGCGTGTTGAGCCCCGGTAGATCGCTCCGGATCGCACGGAAGAACCCACATGCCGATACTAGCCCGCACCCTTGCGCTCATCCTCGCAGTCTCCGCAGGGCCGGCACTCGCGCAGGAGGGACAGGCGGCCGAGGGGCGGCAGGCGGCCGAGGGGCGGCAGGCGGCCAAGCCTGCCTTCCTCACGCAGGCGCCGCTGGGTAGTGTCAAGGTGTCCAGGATCATCGGCCTGCGCGTGGTCGGCCAGGATCACGTCAAGGTCGGTACGATCGAGGACGTGATGGTGGACGGCAGCGGCCGCGCTCAGGCCGTGGTGATCGATGTCGGCGGCTTCCTCGGGGTCGGTGGCAAGAAGGTCGCGGTGCCCTTCGACCAATTGGTGTGGAACAGCCACGCGAAGGCGGGGCAGGCACCGGACCCCTCCATCGTCAAGCCGAAGGACGCCCCATCCGAGGGCCGGGCGGCCGAGGTGACGCCGGAGACCATGCCCGGCGCAAAGTCCGGCAACGCCGTCCTCAACGCGGAGACCACCGGCGACACCAACCAGGCCACCGGCCCAGCCGGCGCCGCCGTCACGACCGATGCCACGAAGGACCGGGCGACGGTCCAGATCGGAGAGCCGGTCGAAGCAGAGATCCGCCGCACGAAGGCGGAGCTGGAGGCAGCACCGGTCTTCACCTATCCGACACAGACGGCGCCGTGATGCGTGGTTCGGGAATGGCCGCGACGATGCGGTCCGCTGGTTGAGACACCCGTTTGAGGCGCAACGGGAAGCCTCCGGTCAGTCACGACCGGGCGCCATGCGGATCAGACCGCCAGTAGAATCTCGCGAAGCGCGCCCGACATCGTCGGCCCCTAGCCGGGATCGAGGCAGCGCAGCGATATTCAGACTGATTTCGATGTAACGAGCCCGGAGGCACTCGAGCCTTCATCGGGCATCAGACGCTTTGGGGTACATCAACTCGAAAGAGTTGGTGCGGCCAAGAGGACTCGAACCTCCACCCCTTGCAGGACTAGCACCTCAAGCTAGCGCGTCTACCAATTCCGCCATGGCCGCATCGGTACCACCCGTTCCGCCGCGCTCTCCGCCGGAGGGCGGTGCGGGGCGTTTCGTGTGGCGCGGCGCAGCGGATAACAGATCGAATCTGCCACGACAAGCGCCGTCATGCGTCTCAGATGAGATCCACCGGTCCATCGAGGATCTGGACCGCCCCGTCGCCGATGGTCACGCCGGGCGTGCGCACCACTTCCGCCTTGCGGATCAGTTCGGTGATCTCCACCGAAATCCGGTTTCCCGTCACGACGATCTGGCCGCGCGCGATCGGGTGGTCGTTGGCGAGAATCTCGACCATATCGGTTTCCGTGGATTCGAGTTCGATCACGGCGCCGCGTCCCATGCGCAGCAGCATGTGGAGCGGCATGTGGCTGCGCCCGAGCACGACCGAGAGATCGACCTTGAGGTCTTCGAAAACTGCCACGCGCCACGAACTCCATCGGCCCATATCGGGCCTCACTCGACAGAGTGTTCCTGAGATATGGTGAAGCCTTGGTAAACGATGCCCCCCGCAGCGCCCGGCTTTCCGCCTCGACGGCCGATTTTCGACCGCGATCCGGCATGCGGCCGGTCCTGTGGCGGATCAGCGACACCCTCGTCCCCTACGACGAGGCGGTGGCGGCAATGGAAGCCCATACCGGGCGGATCGCGACCGGGGAGGCGGCCGAGATGGTCTGGCTGCTCGAACACCCGCCGCTCTACACCGCCGGCACCTCGGCAAAGACCGCAGATCTCGTCGAGCCCGACCGGTTCCCGGTCCACGCCACGGGGCGGGGCGGCCAGTACACCTATCACGGGCCGGGGCAGCGGGTGGCCTATGTGATGCTCGACCTCAACCGGCGCAGACCGGACCTGCGCGCCTACGTTTCCGCCTTGGAAGCCTGGATCATCGCCACCCTCGGCGCCTTCAACGTGCGCGGCGAACGGCGCGAGGACCGCGTCGGCGTCTGGGTGCGCCGGCCCGAGAAAGGGGAGGGGGTGGAGGACAAGATCGCAGCGATCGGTATCCGCGTGCGGCGCTGGGTGAGCTTCCACGGCATCAGCCTCAATGTGGAGCCCGACCTGTCGCATTTCACCGGCATCGTCCCCTGCGGCATCAGCGGCCACGGCGTGACCAGCCTCGTCGATCTCGGCCAGATCGTCACCCTGCCCGAAGTGGACATGGCACTGCGTGCCTCGTTCGAAGCGATATTCGGAGAGACGCAAGACGGATAAGGACGTGTGCAATACGGAAACAGGATCCGACGTGGGATCGACGACGGTCGCGGAATACTGCTTTTATCCGATTCAACACGCAGGCGATCAAGCCAAATATTGAATTATAATTTTATTTGTCGGATCGTCGCCGACAAAGCCTGCAGAGAATGACCGTCGGCGCCCAGGCCGACAACAATAAAGCCATTCTAAATCAAGCATCGATTCGTTCTGACGTGACGACGGACGTTGACAGGCCCGTGGTCGCGTTTGTAGCTCATGATCGAGCGTGGTCAGGCAGAGCAGCGATCCGTCTCGCATAGCGCCGCCCGGCTCCGGTAGCGGGCGTTGGGCGATCCGTTCCACGCGATCGTGTCAGCACGGCTGTTCTGGTAGGCGCCCGCTCATGACGATCCGCACCGTTCTGTTCCGCCTGCATTGGCTGCTCGGCCTCACGGCCGGACTGGTCCTCGCCCTCGTTGGCGTGACCGGCGCGATGCTGAGCTATGAAGAAGCCCTGACGGAGTGGGTGAACGGCGACCGCGCCTTCGTCGCCGCGAGCAGCGATGCGCCCCGCCTCTCGCCCGCCGCCCTCAAGGCGAGGATCGAGGAGCAGCGGCCAGGCCTCACGGTGAGTTCCCTGATTCTTTGGGCCGATCCGGAGCGAAGCCCGCGCATCCGCTTCGCTGGCGATGCCAAGCTGAGCGCGCGACCGCCGACACTCTATCTCGACCCCGTCGACGGCCGCGAACTCGGCGAGATGCGGCTGGAGGGCGCTTTCGCCACGATCCGCAAGCTGCATCGCTGGCTGCTCCTGCCGGGGGACGGCAAGGGCTGGGGCCGCAGCATCACCGGCATCTGCACCATCGCCCTGCTCCTATTCCTGGGAACGGGGCTCTACCTGCGCTGGCCCAGGATCCATTCCTGGAAAATCTGGCTGAAGCCCTTCCTCAAGCGGCCCGGTCGGCCGCGCTGGTGGTCGCTACACAGCATCGCCGGGACCTGGCTCATTCCGTTCTACGCCGCCATCGCCCTGACCGGGCTATGGTGGTCCTACGACTCCTATCGAAACGCCGCGACCTGGCTGCTCACCGGCGAAACCCGAGCCGCGCGGGCGCCGCGCAGTCCGGGCGCACCCCCGCAGGTCCACACGTCGGCCCTGGATATGGCCTGGGCGACCTTCAGCGCCAGCGAGGGGGCGGGCGCTCACATGGCTCTCATCGCACTCCCTGGGCCGGAACTGGCGACGATCCGCATCCGCTTCCTCGCCGCTCCCTCTGATCTGCCGAAGGCGCGCGACGAAGCGACGTTCGATCCCGTCACCGGCGCCCGCCTCTCTCAGACCCGATTCTCCGACAAGCCTTTGGGCCAGCAGATGGCCGAGAACATGCTGGAGGTGCATCGCGGGCGTTTCTTCGGCGGCATCGTCGCCTTCCTGTTCTTCACAGCGGCCCTGGCCATGCCGCTCTTCGCGGTCACCGGCCTCGTCCTCTACGTCCTGCGCCGCGGCGCCCGGCGCCGCAGATCGATGGCCGCGGCACCTGTCGGCGCAACGACGAGTCGCGCCTGATCTGATGGCTGGTCCCGGCGCGGTGGCATGCCGCCAGTTTCATGGACATCGAGATCGGGTGCTTCAGGAGGCCGGAGATGGCCTGTGCAGGGAAAACGATCTGGGCGTGAATTCAAGATCGAGGCGGTTCGCCCGATCAGGAAACACGGCGCATGAACTGAACCGCACCGGGTTTCCCGGAGGCCCCGACTCTTGCGAGGTTGGAGCTATGACGAAGCGAACCCCACCGTCTTCCCCTGAGGTCCGTGAACGCGCTGTGCGGATGGTGTTGGAGCACCAGGGCGAGTACGACTCTCAGTTCGGTGCGATCCGCTCGATCGCCGCGAAGATCGGCTGCTCGGGCCAGACTCTGCGGAATTGTGTAGGCCAGGCCGAGCGGTAGCGGGGTCAACGAGCGGGCCCGACGACGGACGAGCGCGAGCGGATCAAGGCGCTGGAGCGGAAAATCGCGAACTCCGGCAGGCGAACGAACCGAAGGACCGCGCAGCGAGATCCTGAGAAAAGCATCGGCGTATTTCGCCCAGGCGGAGCTCGACGGACCGTGGCACTGCGCCCTTGTCCATCAAAGCGTCCAGCGCGAACTGCTCGTGGCGCTCGCCGGCCGTCAGCACCGCCGCGACCGGCTTGCCGCCACCCTCGGCGCGCAGATCCAGTTTGGTCGAGTACCCGCCCTGACTGCGCCAGTAAGCGTTGCAGAACTTGGTCGAACATTCCGGCCTGCCGCCAGCGGTAGAACTGGCTCGACATGGACCCGACAGGACCATAGGGCACCGGCAAATCCGCCCAGGGCGCACCCGTGCGTAGGATCCACAGCATGCCCTTCAAGACCTGACGCTGATCCTCGGCAGGCCGGCCCGTGCGCGGCTTCTGCGCAGGCAGCAGCGGGGCGATCTGCTTCCACTGCGCGTCGGTCTGTTCGTCGCGTCGCATCCCGCCAGCATGGGGGTTGATCACTCTACCTGTGAACCCTTTGCAGAGACGCCCTGGTCAGCGGTGGAGGCTCGGGGCTCATGGGGCACGTGGCTCTTTCCTTTCAGCGGAAAAAAGCTCGCGTCCATGTAATGCAGCAAGACAATCGATTCCCGCTCGAACGATGCTCGGCACGACCATGCCGTTGATTGACTATTCACCCGAGCATGCCTTCAATGCAGAAATCTCAGTGGGCGCGCAGCTCTTAAACGAATGAATGGGACGTAGTTCCACGCTTCTCGGCTTCGAATCAATATTCGCCTTGAGACGGATATTACCGTTGTTCGCGTATGCCATCCGGCAGTAGCTTACTTCGATCTCCAAATTCCCGGCATACGAAACCAGCGGCAGCACCGTAGAAACCATAGGGCGCCGTTCTCGTCTCGACGAACGCCCCTCCGCTTCGAAGGAGGCGGGTCAGAGCTCCCCACCCGCGACCGTGACAACCTGACCGGTCACGGCACCCGCGGCGGCTCCGCAGAGCCAGGCAACGGCGTCGGCGATCTCGTCGGGGTGGATGAGGCGACCCTGGGGGTTGTGGCGCACGAGGGAGGCGAGCGCCGCGTCCCGGTCCCGACCGGTCACGGCCATGATCCGCTCCAGGCTGTCGCCGACGAGGTCGGTGTCAGTGAAGCCGGGGCAGACCGCGTTGACGGTGACCCCGCTGCAGGCGGTCTCCTGGGCGAGCGCCCGGACGAGGCCGACCACTGCGTGCTTGGCCGTGCAATAGGCGGAGACATAGGGGTAGCCCTTCTGTCCGGCGGTCGACGCGATGGCGACGATCCGGCCGAACCCCCTGCGCGTCATGTCCGGCAGCACCGCCTGCGCGGCGTGGACCACGCCGAAAAGGTTTACATCCAGCATTCGCTGGAAGAGTGCGGCGTCGCTGCGTTCGAAGGGGCTGGATTCGGCCGCCCCCGCATTGGCCACCAGAAGGTCCACGGGGGCGCGCGCCGCGATGTCCGCGAAGACGCGGACGATCGCCGGCCCGTCCGTCACGTCGACGGGGACGGCGTGATGCGCGACGCCCTCGTTAACAGCCTGCTCCAGCGCTTCGGCATTGCGCCCGAGGATCGTCACCGTGGCCCCATCCCGGACCAGCCGCGCCGCGATCGCGCGGCCGATGCCGCGGGCGCCGCCGGTGACGACGGCGTGGCGGAGAGGACCGGATTCGCCCACGGTCAGGCTCCGGGCCGGACGTAGCCGGGCAGGCTCGCATCCGGCACGTCGTCGAGATTGACCACGATGTTCTCCGGTGTGCGGGCCGTGAGCCAGACGAGATCGTCGGTGGAGCTCATGTTCGCCTCGACATGGGGCATGAACGGCGGCACGAACACGAAATCGCCCTCGCGCATGTCGATGTACTCGGCATAATCCGGGCCGAAATAAATCCGCGCCCTGCCCCGCAGCACGTAACCGCCGGTCTCGGCCTCACCATGATGGTGTGGCAGCGAGCGGTAGCCCGGCGCGTTGCTGACCATGCCGTACCAGATCCGCGTGGCGGGTGTGTGCTGCGGGCTGACACCCGAGATGCGCACCGCGCCGCCGGACTGGCTGGTGCGGGTATCCTCCTCGCCGGCACGGGTGACGACGGGCTTCAGGGGCTCGGACATGTGTGTTTCCCTCGCAATGCTCACAGAAGGCCGGTCTCGATGGCGACGCGGCGATAGGCGGCTCCGGCGGTGAAGCCGCCGTCGATCACGAAATCCTCGCCGGTGATGAAGCTCGCCTCGTCGCTGGCGAGGAACCGGACGAGACGGGCGACCTCGTCGGGCACGCCCGGACGACCCATCGGCGTCAGGCCGATCATCGGGGCGAGATGCGGCGAGCCGGCGTTCAGTCCCGTCACCACGAGGCCCGGGCAGACGGCATTGACACGGATCCGGTCGCCGACGAGTTCCATGGCGGCGGACTTGGTCAGCCCGCGCAGGCCCCATTTGCTTGCGGTATAGGCAGGGTCGGCATGGCCGGAGAAGGCCGAGTTCGAGGCGATGTTGACGATGCTCCCGCCCGTGAACGCCCGCATGGCGGGCGCGACCGCGCGGATGCCCAGGAAGGCGCCGGTGAGATTGACCGCGAGCACCCGATTCCAGGCGTCGAAATCGGTCGCCGCTACGCCGGTGCGGTTGATGATGCCGGCATTGTTGACGAGGATGTCGAGGCGACCCCGCCAGGCCAGGGCCTGCACGACGAGGTGTTCCCAATCCTCCGGTCGGGTGATGTCTGCGGCCTGGAAGCGCGCATCGAGACCCTCGGCCCGCAGGTCCGCGGCATAGGCCTCGCCCGCGTCGGCGAGCACATCGCAGATCGTGACGGCAACGCCGGACTGTGCCAGGAGGCGTGCCTGTGCCGCGCCCTGGCCGCGGCTGCCGCCGGTGACGAGGGCGGCCTTGCCGCCGAGATCGCAGAAGGCGTCCATCTCAGGTCCCCTGGACCACGGCTTGGCACTGCTCGCCGAGCCGGTCGATGCCCAGATGCATGGTTTGCCCGGCGCGCAGGAACACCGGAGGCTTCTGGCCGAGGCCGACTCCGGGCGGGGTTCCCGTGGCGATGATGTCGCCCGGATGGAGCGTCATGAACCCGCTGATGTAGCTGACGAGTTCGGCGACGCCGAAGATCATCCGCGCGGTGCTGCCGGTCTGCCGCCGAACCCCGTCGACATCGAGCCAGAGCCCGAGGGATTGCGGATCCGGCACTTCGTCCCGCGTCACCAGCCAGGGGCCGAGCGGACCGAAGGTGTCGGCACTCTTGCCCTTGGTCCATTGGCCGCCGCGCTCGGACTGGAAGGCGCGCTCGGAAACGTCGTTGACGACGCAGTAGCCGGCGACGAAATCGAGGGCCTCGGCGCGGGTGACGTGCTTGGCGCGTGTCCCGATCACCACGCCGAGTTCCACTTCCCAATCGGTCTTCTCGGAGCCGCGCGGGATCTCGATGGCGTCGTTGGGGCCGCAGACGGCGCTCGTCGCCTTCATGAACAGCACCGGCTCCATGGGTGGCGTCTTGCCGGTCTCGGCGGCGTGGTCGGCGTAGTTCAGGCCGACGCAGACGAACTTGCCGATGGCGCCGACGCAGGCGCCGATGCGGGGTGTCCCCCCCGCGAGGGGCAGGCTTTCGAGATCGAGGGCGCGCAGTCGGCTCAGGCTCTCATCCGACAGGAACGACCCGGCGATGTCGGACAGGTGATCTCCGAGGTCGCGGATGCGGCCTCGATCATCGAGGAGGCCGGGACGCTCGACGCCGGGCTCCCCGTATCGCAGCAGTTTCATGCCGTATCTCCGGAAGGTGATTCAGTAGAAGACCGGGAACTGGTTCAGTGTCGGCCACAGGATGGGGTCGTGCCCCGGCACCACGCGGGCCTGCGCCCCCTCGGCGACGGCGCGCAGCTTGCCGACGGAACGCACCGCCTCCGTGACCGAAGTGACGGCACCGGGCAGCGCGCGGTCCTCCCAATGGTCCATGGTGTCGGCAGCATCGATGGCGAGCAGGGTGGCGCCGCGCGGCGTCCGCACCAGGAAGGATTGGTGCCCCACAGTGTGGCCGGGGGAGCGGATGCAGGTGATCGCCCCGTCGCCGTAAAGGTCGTGGAAATCCCCCCAGGAATCCTCCAGCAGGCGCCAATCGAGGTTCGGGCGGTCGAAATCGGCCCGCACGAAGGCGCCGGCGCAGAACCAGTCGGGGGCGAGGGCGTATTCGAGGGCCGCGCGCTGAACCACATGCCGGGCGTTCGGGAAGACGCCGATAGCGCCCGTGTGGTCGAGATGGAGATGAGAAAGAAGTACGGTGCGCACGTCCGACGGATCGAAGCCCGCCGCCCGCATCTGCGCGGCGCAATCCTGCCTGGGTGCGACGCGCGGCACGAACACCTCGGCGACGGAGCCCCAATGCCCGAACGGGTCGGTGGCACAGACAGCCGGAAAGCCGCCGTCGATCACCACATGCCCGCGCGGATGCGTGATGAGATACCAGGGCACCGGAATCTCGAACGGTTCGCCCAGGCCCTGGTTCAGGTAGATGTCCTGATACCGGCAGCGGAGTGTGCCGGTCTGAAAGAGATGAAGGCGGACCTCGGACATCGTTCCCCCCGAAGTTCCTGGTCGTATAATTTCTTCAAGCTTGAATCTTATGCAGATTGGCTCGAAGATCGGACGTCTGTCAAGATATGTTTCAAGCTTAAAGCTTGATCGCCATGCATCCGTCGCCTAGGCTCCCGAAAAGCGGCGGGCGAGCCCGCGTCGGGGGACAGGATCGATGGGCCAGATGACGGAGCAGGCAACAAAGGAGTCCCAGTCCCCTCAAGGAGCCCTGCCGCTTCTGCGCACTTTGACCCTCCCGTCGGAAGCGAACCTCAACGGCGGGGTGTTCGGCGGCTGGATCATGGCGGAACTCGACAAGGCGGCCGGGCTTCTCGGGATGCGGCGGGCGCGGGGGCCGTGCACGACGGTCGCGGTGGAGAATCTGCGCTTCGTCGCGGCTCTCAAGGTCGGCGAGGAATTCTCGATATACGGACAGGTCGAATCCGTCGGCCGCAGCTCGATGCGGCTCAGGCTCGACGGCTTTGCCGCCGATCCGTCCGGGGGGGAGCCACGCCGCGTGGTCGAGGCACTTTTCGTGGCCGTCGCGCTCGACGATGCGGGACGCTCGCGGCCGCTGGCGTGATGCGTCCGGGTCGTGCCTCAGGTGCCCCGGCGGCGTGATGGCTCGCGGGGCGCGATCCCGTCATGCGCGGAGCGTTTGAGGCGGGCCAGGCTTTCCGTCAGCGTCGTGAGTTCGGCCTCCGAGAGGCCGGCGAATAGCTCGTCGACCCAGCCGCTATGCGCCTCCGCCATGGTGCGGAAGGCAGCACGGCCCGCATGGGTCAGGCGGATGATCTGGACACGACGGTCGGTCGGCGAGGGTTGGCGGGTGATGTAGCCGTTGGCCAGCAGCTTCTCGACCACAGCCGTGACGTTACCGGCCGAGACCATCAGGAGCTTCGAGGCTTCGCCGAGCACCAGCCCGTCCTCGGCCTTGTCGAGCTGGGCCAGGAGATCGAAGCGCGGCAGAGTGAAGTCGAACTGCTCGCGCAGGCGCGAGCGAATCTCGTTCTCGATCAGCGTGGTGCAGGTGAGAAGGCGCAGCCACGCGCGCACGGCCGTACGCGCGTCCCGCCCCTCCGCCCCCGCCGAAACGCCGCCGTCTGCTGTCTCACCCAAAACCAGAACCCCGGCGCGATCACCGCCCCCGAGGGCATCAGCCCGATTTCCTCGCGCAACGCAAATACGGGCGGACGCGCCCCCGCTCACGATGTCTCGGCCGAGGGCCGTGCCCGCAACTCGGCTCGGGTCCTGGGACGCCCGCGCAGCTTGAGATCCTCCAGGTCCGCGCGGTCACGCACGGAATTGCGAAAGACCTGATCCTTGCCGGGGGCATATTGGGGTGGGCAGTGGATCTCCTCCGCGCCGTACCAGGCCGCCGCCCGCAGGGTGAAGCCCGGATCGGCGAGATGCGGACGCCCGAGGGCGACGATGTCCGCCCGGCTGGCCGCCAGGATGGTGTTGATCTGGTCCGGCGTCGTGATGTTGCCCACGCACATGGTCGCCGTGCCGGCCTCGTTGCGGATCCGCTCCGCGAAGGGTGTCTGGAACATCCGCCCGTAGAGGGGGCGCGAGGCGGTGACGGTTTGGCCGGTGGAGACGTCGACAAGGTCGACGCCGGCATCGCGGAAGGCGTTCGCGATCGCCACCGAGTCCTCGGGTGTCAGGCCGCCCTCGGCCCAGTCGGTCGCCGAGAGGCGGACAGACATGGGCTTGTGGAGGGGCCACGCCGCCCGCATCGCCGCGAACACCGCAAGGGGAAAGCGCAGCCGGTTCTCGAGGCTGCCGCCATAGGCGTCCGTACGGTGGTTCGTGAGCGGCGAGAGGAAGCTCGCCAGCAGGTAGCCGTGGGCGCAGTGCAGTTCCAGCATATCGAAGCCCGCCCGCTCGGCGCGGTGCGTGGCGGCGACGAAATCGGCGGTCACCGCCTCCATGTCGGCGCGGTCCATCTCCCGTGGCACGGTGCCGTCCGGGAAATAGGGAAGGCTCGAGGCCGACATCACCTCCCAGCCGCCCGTGTCGAGGGGGCGGTCGATGCCCTCCCACATGAGCCTGGTCGCACCTTTTCGCCCGGCATGGCCGAGCTGGAGACAGAATTTCGTCGCCGCGTTCGCGTGGACGAATCCGACGATGCGGGTCCAGGCCGCTTCCTGTTCGTCCGTGTAGAGCCCGGCGCAGCCCGGCGTGATGCGAGCCTCGCGCGAGACGCAGGTCATCTCGGTGAACATCAGGCCCGGGCCACCGATGGCCCGCGCGCCGTAATGGACGAGGTGGAAGTCGTTCGGAACGCCGTCCTTCGCCGAGTACAGGCACATGGGCGACATCGCGACCCGGTTGGGGATCACCATCTCGCGTAAGCGGAGGGGCTGGAACATCGGCGCGGCGGGCCTGTCGAGGGAGACGTCGAAGCCCGCCCGCCGCACGCCTTCGGCGAAGGTGCGATCCATCTTGGCGACGAAGTCGGGCGCGCGCAGGCGCAGGTTGTCGTAGGTGATCGCCTTCGCCCGCGTCATCGCCCCGAAGGCGAACTGCACCGGCTCGAAATTCAGGTAGCGCGCCACGTGCTCGAACCAGACGAGGGAGACGTCGGCCGCGTGCTGGATCTTCTCGACCGCCTCGCGCCGCCCGCTCTCGAAGCGGCCGAGGGCCGCGGAAACCTCCGGCTCGGCCACCAGGGCCTCGTAGAGCGCGATGGCGTCCTCCATGGCGAGCTTGGTGCCGGAGCCTATGGAGAAATGCGCCGTGGCCTTGGCATCGCCGAGCAGGACCCGGTTGCCGCGCACCCAGCGTGCGTTGCGGATCATCGGGAATTGCCGCCAGATCGAGCGGTTGGTGAGCAGCGGATGCTCACCCAGGAAATCGGCGAAGACGCGCTTCATGAAGGCGGCCGAGCCGGCCTCGTCGAGTCCCCCGAGCCCGGCGCGAGCGAAAGTCTCGGGGTCGGTCTCGAACACCCAGGTCGAGCGCCCGCGCTCATACTGATAGGCATGGGCGATGAACGGTCCCCACTCCGTCTCGCGGAACAGGAACGTGAAGGCGTCCAGCGGCTTGGTCGAACCCATCCAGACAAAGCGGTTCGGCCGCAGGTCCACCGTGGTGCCGAAATGCTCGGCGTGGCGCTGCCGGTAGGCGCTGTTGATGCCGTCGGCTACGACGACGAGGTCGTGATCGTCGAACGCCTCCGCGTCGGCCTCCGCCTGAAAGACCATCTCGACGCCGAGGGCGAGGGCGCGCTCCTGCAGGATACTCAGCAGGGTCGATCGCGCGCAGCCGCAGAAGCCGTTGCCGCCAATCCGGTGGACCTCGCCCTTCACGTGGATGGCGATGTCGTCCCAGTAGGCGAATTCCTGCGTAATCCGGGCGTAGCTTTCGGGGTCGTAGCGCTCGAAAATGTCGAGGGTGGCGTCCGAGAACACCACCCCGAATCCGAAGGTGTCGTCGGGCCGATTACGCTCGTAGACGGTGATCCGCGCGGCCGGGAACCGCTTCCGGACCAGGATGGACAGGTAGAGGCCTGCCGGACCCGCGCCGACGACGGCGATGCGCAGGGCCGTGGCCCGGCTCGGGCTCCCGTTCGCGGGCGATTCGCCCGGCCGGGCTTCCGGACCGACGGCATTGACCTTGGTGACCGCACCCATCGCATCCTCCCGGATCGCCCGGCCCAATCGCCGTTGGCCCGCAACATGCTTGAGGCTTAAAGCACCTTGCACCAAGGCGCAATATGCTTTAAGTCTCAAGCATTCCGGCGGACAACGCGGTCCGTCCGGCCCGATCCCGAACGCGAGGGCCTCACCGTGGATGCGCCGTCCGAACTCGCAAGGGGAATTGCCGCCCCTATCCTCGATACCTTCCCCCGCGACCATCTTCCGCCGCGCGACACCTGGCCCGACCTGCTCGTCGCGCTGCCGGACCTGCGTTACTCGCGCCGCCTGAACTGCGTGACGCAGTTCCTGGACCGTTGGATCGTCGAGGGGCGTGGCCATGCCCTCTGCCTGATCGGCGAGCATGAATCGCTCACCTATCGCCAGCTCTTCGAGCGCGTGAACCGCATCGCCAACGTGCTGGTGAACCGGCTCGGCCTCCAGCCCGGCAACCGCGTACTCCTGCGCTCGGGCAACACGCCGATGATGGTGGCGACCTACCTCGCCGTGCTGAAGGCGGGGGGCATCGTCGTCGCCACCATGCCGCTGCTGCGGGCGCGGGAGATCGCCTATCCGCTGAACAAGGCGCGGATCGCCATCGCTCTGTGCGATCGTCGCCTCGCGGATGACATGGAGGGTGCGCGCGCCCACGCGCCGGGCCTGGAACGGGTGGTCTACTGGGGCGGCGGGTCCAACTCCCTCGAGGCACTGATGAGCGCCGAGAGTCCGTCCTTCACCGCCGTCGACACCGCGGCGGACGAGGTCTGCCTCATCGCCTTCACGTCCGGGACCACGGGGGAACCGAAGGGAGCGATGCACTTCCACCGCGACATGCTCGCGATCTGTGACACCTACGCCCGGCACGTGGTCCGGGCCGGGCCGGACGATCGCTTCATCGGTTCAGCGCCCTTCGCCTTCACCTTCGGCCTCGCCATCATCCTGTTCCCGATGCGTGTCGGCGCCTCTGCCGTCGTTCTGGAGAAGGCCGCTCCCGAGGATCTGGCCCTGGCGATCGGACGTGAACGGGCCACGATCTGCTTCACTGCGCCGACCGCGTATCGGGCAATGCTGGCCAAGCGCACGGCCTACGATCTCTCATCCCTGCGCCGCTGCATTTCGGCGGGGGAATCCCTCAACCGGGCAACCTTCGACGCCTGGAAGTCCGCGACCGGCCTGACGCTCCTCGACGGCATCGGCGGCACCGAAATGCTGCACATCTATCTCGCTTCTCCGGAGGAAGAGGTGCGCCCCGGCGCCACAGGACGGCCGGTGCCGGGCTACGAGGCCCGTGTGGTCGACGAGCAGGGTCACGAGGTGGCACCGGGGACGATCGGGCGTCTCGCCGTGCGCGGTCCGACCGGCTGCCGCTACCTCGCCGATCCGCGCCAGACCACCTATGTCGTCGACGGCTGGAACTATCCGGGCGACAGCTACCTCATGGATGAGGACGGTTACTTCTGGTATCAGGCCCGCTGCGACGACATGATCGTCGCCTCCGGCTACAACATTTCCGGGCCGGAAGTGGAGGCCGCCCTCCTGCGCCATCCGGATGTGCTCGAATGCGGCGTCGTCGGTGCGCCCGATCCCGAGCGCGGGACCATCGTCAAGGCCTACGTGGTCCTCGCCCCCGGCGCGACGGTGCACGCAAAGACGCTCCAAGATTTCGTCAAGGCCGAGATCGCGCCCTACAAGTATCCACGCGCCATCGACTACGTTGCTAGCCTGCCCAAGACGGCCTCCGGCAAGATCCAACGTTTCGAGCTGCGTCGGCTCGCCGCCGAGCAGGCCGCCGCGGGGGCGTCGGTCGCGGTGCCGGCATGAGCGCGGCGGGCCGCGCGCCGGCGCCGGTTCTGGCGCATCAGGAAGGGCTCTTCAGCGTGCCCGTGCGCGTGCGCTTCTCGCATTGCGACCCGGCCGGCATCGTGTACTTCCCGCGCTGGTTCGACCTGCTGAACGGTGTGGTGGAAGACTGGTTCACGGACGGGCTCGGCCTGGATTACCGGGGCTTCCACGAGGAGCGGGGCATCGGCCTCGGCTACGGACACGCCGCGGCGGATTTTCTTAGGCCTGGTTTCTGGAACGACCGCCTGGATGTTTTTCTCCGCGTCGCACGGATCGGCGGCGCCTCGCTGGAGCTCGCCCTGACGGCGTTTCGCGACGTAGAGCCCGTGCTCGCCGCCCGCCTCGTCATCGTCACCACCGCTCTCGCGGAGCGCCGCGCGATCCCCCTTCCCACCGATCTGCGCGTGGCGGCCGAGCGCTACCGCGACGCCCAGCCACAGAACCACGCATCCGGAGACAGCCCGTGAGCACCATGATCGAGACCCCGCGCCGGAGCGCCGCCTTCCTGCAGCCCACCAGTTGGCCCGCGCCGCGCGGATACGCCAACGGCATGGCCGCCTCCGGCCGGCTCGTCGTCACCGGCGGCATCGTGGGCTGGGACGAGACCGAGCGCTTCCCCGATGGGCTCGTCGCCCAGGTCGATCAGGCCCTCCGAAACATCCGGGCGATCCTGGCGGAAGCGGGCGCCGAGCCGCACCACCTCGTGCGGCTGACGTGGTACGTCACGGACATGGACGCCTATCTCGAAGCCCGGCGCGACCTTGGCGGCATCTACCGTGACGTGTTCGGCCAGCATTTCCCCGCCATGGCCCTGGTACAGGTCGTACGCCTCGTCGAGCCGCCGGCCCTGGTCGAGATCGAGGCCACCGCCGTGATTCCGGAGTAAGCCGATGACGCCGGCCGAACGCGACAGGCTGGATCGCGAATACAATGCACGACTGAGCGTTCCGAGCTTCGAGGTAGAGTACGCGCGCTACGTTGCGGCGAGCGCCGAGGTCGTCGATCGGTTGGAGCGAGTGGCGGGCCTCGTCTACGATCCGGCCTCGGGCGAGACCCTCGATCTCTACCCGGCGGGTCCGGGAAGCCCGCTCTTCCTCTGGATTCACGGCGGCTATTGGCGCGCTTTGTCGAAGGACGACAACGCTTTTCCGGCCCTTGGCCTCGTGCCGAACGGTGTCTCGGTGGCGGTGATGAATTATTCGCTCGCCCCCGCTGTCGACCTCGACGAGATCGTGCGCCAGACCCGCGCGGCGCTGGCCTGGCTCCACGCCAACGCCGCCACCTACGACATCACGGGCCGCCGCATTCATGTGGGAGGCTCCTCGGCCGGCGGTCATCTCGGCGGCATGCTGCTGGCGGATGGCTGGCACCACGCCTTCGGCGTTCCGGAGTATACGATCGCGTCCGCCCTGCTTCTCTCGGGCCTGATGGACCTCGAGCCCCTCATCGACACCCACATCAACGCGTGGATGAAGCTCGACACGGTGTCCGCCCGTCGCAACAGCCCTTTGCACCGGATCCCCCAGCGGTCACAGGCGCATCTGCTGGCCTCGGTCGGCGGCTTGGAAAGCGACGCCTTCAAGGCACAGACCGGGGATTTCGCTCACGCCTGGACCGAGGCCGGCCATGCCGGACACCAGATCGAGATGCCCGGCTACCATCACTTCGACATCGCCTTGAGCCTGCGCGAGCCGGCCGGTCCGCTCGCCCGGGCCGTGTCGGCACAGTGCTGACACGACCGCCGGCCGATCGCCGCGTCGGCGCTGCACGTTCGGATGCTCTTTGCGGCGCAGCGCACCCAACATCGTTCGAAATCCATGAAACCAGAAACCCCGCCCGACGAAGGCAGGGTTTTTCGTATTCGGGTAGGCTGATGGGTCAGTCGAACCTGAGGCGGCCAATGCTCAGGACGTCGGCAAACCGCCCGTTCATTGTGCAGGCCCAGCGGTTTATTCTTTGGGAATACCTTGCCCCGGACAGATTGCTTCCTCGAACGGACAAATATTGGCGCTTGCAAGATATTGCTGCGCGATCTGGATAGGTGGGACGTGTTCAGGATAGCTCGGCGCACAGTCTGACGTGAGATTTTCTCCATGAAAGCACGCCCCGTCTGGGACGTCCGTGGAGGAAGGTTCAAACCATGGTCACGCAACGCACCGTCTGCGTCATCGGCTCGGGCATCAGCGGGCTCGCCGCCGCCAAGGCGTTCCAAGAGCGCGGCCACCGCGTGACGGTGCTGGAACGCGGCCCCGAACTGGGGGGCGTGTGGGAGCCGTCACGCTCCTATCCGGACGTAAAGACCCAGACCCCCAAGGGGATCTACGCCTTCAGCCAGATGTCGATGCCGGCCGATTATCCCGAATGGCCGTCCGGCGGCCAGGTCTTCGCCTACCTGCGCGCCTATGCCGAACGCTTCGGCCTCCTCTCCCTGATCCGCTTCGGCCAATCGGTGACCGCCCTGACGAAGCGGACGGATCGCGGATGGGACGTGGCGACGACGGGCGCCGACGGCGTGGTGCGGACAGAGCGTTACGACTTCGTCGCCCTCTGCACCGGGCAGTTCAGCCAGAAGAACACGCCGGTCCATCCCGGCGCCGACGCGTTCCGGGCAGCGGGAGGGACGATCTTGCATTCGAGCGAGCACACGGACGCCGAATCGGTGCGGGGCAAGCGAGTCATCGTACTCGGGTTCTCGAAATCGGCGACCGACGTGGCCGTGAGCGCGGTGAAGCACGGCGCCGAGGCGGTGACGCTCGTCTTCTTGGAGCCGGCCTGGAAGATCCCGTATTTCTTCGGCGGCCTGGTGAATTTCAAGAACATCCTCTATTGCCGCGCCGCGGAGTCGATGTTCCTACCCTTCAATGCCGGCCCCGTACGACGCTTCGTCCAGAAGCTCGCCACCCCGCTGATCTGGGCGAACTGGCGCGCCCTGGAGGCGCTCCTGAAGGTTCAGTTCAAGCTCGGCAAGAACGGCCTCCTGCCCGGGACGCGGATCGAGGACGACATCCATTGCAACCTCGCGGTCGAGACGCCGGGCTTTTATAAGCTCGTCACGGACGGCAAGATCACGGCGATCCAGGGCACCATCACCGCCTATGACGGGGCGAACGCCGTGCTCACCGGGGGGCAGCGCCTGCCGGCCGACCTCGTGGTCATGGCCACCGGCTGGCGCCAGGAGATTCCGATCCTGAACGACTCCGACCGTGCCAAGCTCGTGGCCGAGGACGGACAGTACAAGCTCTACCGGATGATCGTGAACCCGGATCTGGCGGATCTCGGTTTCGTCGGCTTCAACTCCAGCTTCGCGACGAACCTCTCGGCCGAACTCGGAGCCAACTGGCTCGTGCGATTCATGGATGGACGACTCGCGCGGCAGCCAAGTCGCGCGCAGATGGAGACGGGGATCGCGCGGTCGCTTGCGTGGCGCCGCACCGAACGTCTCTCCGCCAGGACCTATGGTGGCCTGTGCATCGCCCCCTACCACAATCACCACTTCTCCGGGCTGCTCGCCGATATCGGCGTCCGCACTCGGGAGGCGAACCCGATCACCGCCGCGTTCGCGCCCTTGCGGCCCCCCGTCTACGCGAAGCTGCTCGCGCAGGCTCCGGCCTATCAGGCGACGCCCGCCGCCGAACCGGCCAACCTCACGGTCGTCGAGGCGTCGCACGCCGCCTGAACCGGACTCGCAAGAGCGAAGTCCAGCGCTCCCCGCCGACCGCTCTCCGCGTCGGTGGGGAGCGCGCCGGTGTCGAAGAACGCCCACCGGTTCGTGTTTCGACACAAGCCCCAGGGCGCTCCGCCCGCGGATCGGCCGGGATCAGCGATGCCGTTTGCGCAGGGTCCGGGACGGGACTTCGCCGAAGCGGGCCCGGTAGGCGGCGGCGGCGCGTCCGAGATGATTGAGGCCGACGGAGAGCGCAAGATCGCCGACCTTGACCTCCGGGCCGGAGGTGAGGATCAGGGTCCGCCAGCGGTCCAGGCGCTGCGCCATGATGAAATCCGAGATCGTACTGTCCCGGAATTGCCGGAACCCCTCCTGCAGTGAGCGAATACTGCTGCCGGCCTTATCGGAGATCTGCGGCAGGGTCAGTGCGGCGTCGAGATGGGCGCGAATATAGTCTTCGGCCCTGCGAACATGGACGGGCGCCACGGATGCACGCTGCGGTCGCAGGAGGACGCCTCCCTGTTCGGCATGTTCGAGCATGTGCCCGACGAGCAGCGTGACGAAGCCTGAGGCCAGTTCGCGCTCGAACACGTCGGTGCCGGCAACGCCCCCCTGCACCCGGCTCTCGGCGAGATGCAGCAGCAGCTTGGCTTGCGACAGGATCGCCGAACCGCGCGGGAGCCCAAGGTCAATGCCCGGATCGAAGCCGAAGAGCTTCGGAATCCGGTCGAGAACCCGGACCACGTGCTCCTCCAGAAGCTCGCGCGGGACGAGGATGATCAGTTTCTCGCACCCGGCCTCCCATACCATCTGGGTCGGCATCACCGGCGAGAGCAGGGTCGCCCGCTCGGTGTTGGCGATGGTGGTGTAGCGTCCGTTCCGAACCACCGCCGATCCGGCGAGGGGGATCTGCACCAGGAAGAACCGGTCCAGACAACCGGGATCGATCTCCACCCCGGCGCCGTAGGCGACGTAATTGATGGTCAGCCCACCGAACGCCACGGTGTGGTGCCGCGCGTCGAACAGGGCTGCGGCGCCTACCGGAACGAGACTGTGCGGACAGAAGAGGCGCCCGATCCGCTCGCGCGCTTCGTCGGCATCCCGGGTTTCGACGCGGGCGTATTGCGCCAGGGGACGGGCGTCGTACGGCCGCTTCGGTGGCGCGTGTGATGGGTCTTCGTCCATGGCCTCGTCTTTCGCTCAGGCCTGTCTGCGGACGGTGCCTGTTGCAGCAAAACCAGCACAAGGTGCGCCAAACCGAAATTCACGCTTTCCTGCGCGATCTGGATAAGGTCGACGCTAATTGGATAGCCCAGTCTGGATCCAAATATCAGTATTAATTGATTCGAACGTTCGGGTTTTACAATAAGTCTGCTGAATTATTCATCATAGTGAGTATATCATGAGCGATATCGGACCGCTACCGGCGGGCATCACGAGATCCGGCGAGGGCGTCGATGGAACAGTGTGGAATATCCTGGGGCACACCTATTGGTTCAAGGCTAATTGCGACAGCGCGTTCTCATTCGAGACCTACGATCCGCCGGGAACGTTCGTTCCTCCGCATATCCACCCGACGCAGGACGAGTTCCTTTACGTCCTGGAGGGAACGTTCGATCTCTACTTGGATGGACAATGGCTGCAGGCCAAGTCCGGCGACCTCGTCTGCATGCCCAAGGGTAAGCCGCATGCGTATTACAACCGAACCGACACCCCCAACCGCGCGATTTTCTGGGTCAGCCCTGGCCGGAAGCTGAAGGAGTTGTTCGGCCTCCTGCACGACCTGACCGATCCGGAGGAGGTCGTGCGCCGCTCCGCCATCTGCGAGGTGGATTTTTTGCCGCCGGGCTCCGTTCCGGGCGCCTGAACCCGAATCGGTGCAGCAAGACCGAACAATCGGATCCCACACATCAACGACACCGCGTTTGGGCGCCGAGCCCGACCGCCGAATGACTCGCGACGCATCCGGAACTGACGGGACAATCATGACGAACCAAATGGTCGAGCGGCCGAAACGGATTCGGACACGCACGAAGAAAAGCGCCGCCGGCCGGGCACGCCTCGTGCGGCACGCGGCACTCGCCCTGGCGACGCTCGCCGGCCTCTCGGGACCAGCGACGGCCTACGACCTGCCGAGCCTGAACCTCGGCTTCTCGAGCTTCCTCGACGGCGCGCCGCCAGCGGGGCCCGGCTGGTACCCGACCCAGTACCTGCAAGTCTATTCGGCCGGGCGCCTGACCGACAATCGCGGCCGCAGCCTTGGCCTTCCGCGTCAGGACATCAGCGTGTTCGCGAGCCTGACGCAGCTCCTCTACATCTCGCCCGTCAAGATCGGCTCCGGCGCCCTCGGCTTCGACATCATCATCCCGGCGATCATCTCCTCGAGTGCGGATGACGGCCTGGGCGGCGCGGCCCTAAAGGCTCAGCAGGGTATCGGCGACCTTCTGATCGGACCGTTCATCCAGTTCGATCCGATCATGGGGGAAAAAGGGCCGTTGTTCTTCGGTCGCATTGAGGCGCAGATGATCCTGCCCACCGGCCGTTACGACGCGGCTGCGGCGGTCAATCCCGGATCGAACTTCTTCTCGTTCAATCCCAACGTTGCCGGCACCCTGTTCCTGACGCCGGACTGGACCGTCTCGGTTCGTCTCCACTACCTTTGGAACGCCAGCAACGACCGCCCGAATGTCGGGTTCGGCCCGGCCGTCCTCTCGACCCAGGCTGGACAGGCACTGCATGCGAACTTCGCCAGCGAAGTCAGCGTGACGAAGGAGTTGAAGCTCGGCGTCAACGGTTATTGGCTGCAGCAGATCACTGACACGCTCGCGAACGGCGTCGCCGTTCCCGGCCGACGCGAACGCGTCTTCGCCCTTGGTCCGGGAGCATTGTGGGCGCTGAAGAAGGAAAATTTCTTCTTCTTCAACGCTTATCAAGAGTTTGGCGCGGAGAACCGCCCGGAAGGCCAGCGTTATGTCATGCGCTGGGTCGGACACTTCAATTAGCCGTGTCTCGTCATGTCAGGAGATCGGCGCTCTTAGCAAACGTGGGGCCGTCGCCGGTACGTCGAAGGCGGCGTCCTCGCGCGGGGTCGGCATGGCCCACGACCTCGGTGCCTAGACGACGAAGCTCAACGCTAAGGCGGGGGGATCTTCATGGGAACGTCAACGCTTTTGCCGAACGTCTCAGACGCGCTCGACCAATTGACGCAAATTGCCCATTCCTGCTCCGCTTAGGCCAGCGTAGAGGAGCTTTCGCGAGAAAGGCTTGATTCGCTCGCCTGCAACCGATTCGATTGAGGGAAATATGAAAACTTTTTTTGTTCAAATAAAATGCGAGATCGGAAAGACATACGAGATTTCTGAAAATCTATTGTCTCTCAACATAGCATCGGAAATTTACTCGACCGCCGGAAAATTCGACATCATGGCAAAATTTCATGTTGATAATGAAGTCGACATTGGGTTGTTCGTCAACGACTTCCTCGGCAGACTGCCGGGCGTAAGAGATTCTGAGACGATCATTGGATTCAAGGCTTTTATTTAAGGCTCTTGCTTGCCTAGGTTCGCAAGGCAAGCATCTCCCAATGGAAGCTCGGCATCTGCCTCCTGTCCGTGCCCTACTGAGAGTTGCGGGAGATTTCGCAGGAAGGCTGAGATATGGTCACTTGGGTGGTCGGGTGATCGAGAGGCCTCGCCGGGGCGAAGGCGAGCGGCACGAACACGCCCTGAGCCGTGGCGGCCCTCTCGGCGAAGAATTACCGACAAAGCCCTTCCCACTCCTGAACAACCGCTCCTGCGGCGGGCCGGCGGCAAGGCTGTGGTGGGTATCATCGCTGATCTAGAGCACATGCATGCCCATCAGCCCGGCGACGCGCTCGGCCTCGGCCTTGTCCCTAGCGGCAAACCGCGAAGCGTGGGGGCGGTGGCGTTGGTCGCGGCCGAATGGGATCAAGCCTGGCGGTAGGGCGGTGGCTATGCTGATTACGGTGGCCATCGTCATGAATGGGCTCCAGCGTCGATAAAGGCGGCCCGGGGGCCGCCTTGCGTTGAGTGTGAGGGGGAGGATGCAGCCGATTGGGCTCGGGCGGCGGTAGTGATCGCAACGGCAGGCTCATCGAGGGCATCCGTTCAGCTGCAAACAGGCCGCAGCGACCCTCACCTCATAAGATTATAGTCTCAGTTTCAAACTTGGGCTGACTTATGACTTGCGCTAAGTTGTAGGCGAGAATGGCTCAGCCCGCCCGCTTGATCTTAAAGGAGTCGATGTACTCCTTCGGCTTGGCCGGATCGAAGGTCTTACCCATGACCACGAAGGTCTTCGTAGTGCCCTCCGGAGGCGTGAGGCCCGCCTCCCGCATCAGGCGCATGGCGTCGGTGGCTAGGTAGACCTGCTTCGCGATGGCCGCGTAGTTGACGTCGCCCTTGATCTGACCCCAGCGCTGCATCTGGGTCAGCGTCCAGACCGCGAAGCTCTCGTACGGGAAGGGATCGAAGGCGACGCGCTTCGGATCCTTCTTCACGCCGCCGAGCCCATCCGCATAGGTACCGGTGAGGACCTGCTCGATGACGGTCTGAGGCTGGTTCAGGTAATTCGCCGGAGCGATGGCGGCAGCGATGTCCTTGCGGTTCTCGGGCTTGGACGCGTGCGCCGTCGCTTCCATGATGGCCCGCAGCAACGCCGCCGTCGTGTTCGGCATCTGCTGGATCGTGTCCTGCGCGATCGAAAAGGCGCAGCAGGGATGCCCGTCCCAGATCTCCTTCGACAGGATATGGATGAAGCCGACGCCGTCATAGACCGCGCGCTGGACCACGTTGTCGGGGGCCAGGAACCCGTCGATATTGTCGGCCCGCAGGTTGGCGACCATGTCGGGCGGCGGCACCGAACGCAGCTGCACATCCGCGTCGGGATCGATGCCGTGCTCGGCCAGATAGTAGCGCAGCAGGTAATTGTGGTTCGAGTAGTCGAACGGAATGGCGAACTTCATGCCTTTCCAGTTCTTCGGGTCGCGGTTGTCCCTGTGCTTCATCGCCAGGCAGATCGCCTGGCCGTTGACGTTCTCGATGGCCGGCACCGCGAAGGGCACCGCGGCCGAGCCAAGCCCCAGGCTGATCGCGATGGGCATCGGCGCCAGCATGTGGGCGGCGTCGTATTCCTTGTTCAGGGTCTTGTCGCGGATCACCGCCCAGCCTGCGGTCTTGACCACATCGACGTTCAAGCCCTGCTTCTCATAGAAGCCCATGGGTTTCGCCATGATGATCGGCGTGGCGCAGGTGATCGGGATGAAACCCACCTTGAGGTCGGTCTTCTCCGGCTTGCCGGCATTCGCGAAGGCTTCGGCCACGAACCGCGTCGGCAGGAGCTGGCTGATCGCCGCCGCGGCGGTGGCGGCGCCGACGCTTCGGAGGAAGGCGCGGCGCTCGGCTTCCCGGGGGAACACGGCACGCATCATCGACGCCTCGACGACCCGCTGGACAGCGGCGTCGCCCGTCGGGAGCGCCGCCTCGTGCTCGGCCTGGCTCACATGCACCCCGCAGTTGCAGCCACGGCGGCTCAGGCGGGGTCGTGAACCGGAAGACTTATCGAACAGGGCCATCGCGGACTCCGGTGATGATCGTTTAGAAAAATGGCAGCAAGAACTGAGCCGGCAGGTCTGTTTTGGGAGAGCGGCCGAAGGCCAGTACTCGTTCGGATCTCAGGCCGGATCGTCTTCATTCGCGGTGTCGGCCGGTGGCGAACACCCACGTTGCGCTCGGATCTACCGCATCAGCATCACCAGCCCCGCGCCTCCGATGATGGCGGCCAGCACCGTGTCCAGCGCGCCCTTGCGGGCGATACAGACGGAACGAAGACGAAGGCCGATGAGGCCGCCTCCCGCTCCCCCGGCCACGAAAGCCAGGACGAGGGCCCAATCCACGAGGTGGGACAGCGCGTAGCTCAGCCCGGTCGTCACCCCGAAGGCCGTGATGACCACGAGGGAACAGCCGACGGCACTCACCAGCGGCATCCCGGTGGCGGCGACGAGTCCGGGGACGATGAGGAAGCCGCCGCCTATGCCGAAGAAGCCCGACAGCAGGCCCGTGGCGCTTCCGTAGCCGACGAGTTTGGGCACGCTCTCCCGAGTGACCTCCAACGGCGCGGCGGCCGGTGCGAACCGCCGCTTCAACATCAGGCCCGCCGCCGCGAGCATCACCAGCGCGAACAAGAACTGCAGGCGGTGCCCGTCGAACTGCTTGCTCAGATCCGCGCCCAGCAATGCGGCGAGGATGCCGGCCGCCCCGAACAATCCCGCCGCTCTCCACGGGACCCGCGCGACCCGAAGATGGCCGACGAGGTTGACGAGAGAACAGGCGGCGACGGCGAAAGCGCCCGTTCCCACCGCCACATGGGTGTTGCGCAACCCCACCACGTGGATGAGCATCGGGAGGGCGAGGATTGAGCCGCCGCCGCCGACCAGCCCGAGGAGGAGCCCGACCAGCGAACCGGAACTCGCGCCGAGAGCGTATTGCACGGGTTCGAGCGTCAACACCCGCTCCCCTCGATCGGCCGGATCGGGCGCTGCGGGAAGACCCGCGCCGGGGACGGTCCAAGCGCTTCGGCCATGCTCATGACCGGACCGTCGTCAGCGGAATCTTGAGGTAGCGCGTGCCGTTGGCCTCCGGTTGCGGCAGGCGTCCCCCGCGCATGTTCACCTGGATCGACGGCATGATCAGCCGTGGCGCCTTCAGGGTGCGGTCACGCGCGGTGCGCATCGCGACGAAGTCGTCCTCCGCCATTCCGTCGCGGACGTGGACGTTCTCGGCCCGCTGCACGGCCACCGTCGTCTCGTAGATGAACTCGTCCCGGCCGGGGGCCTTGTAGTCGTGGCACAGGAACAGGCGCGTAATGTCCGGAAGCGCCAGCAGCCTTCGGGTCGAGCGGAACAGCTGCCGGGCGTCGCCGCCGGGGAAATCCGCACGGGCCGTGCCGTAATCCGGCATGAACAGGGTGTCGCCGACGAAGGCCGCATCCCCGATCACGTAGGCGAGGTCGGCGGATGTATGACCCGGTACGTGGAGCACGAGGGCCTCGATCCCGCCGACCGCGAAACGGTCGCCGTCATCGAACAGGCGGTCGAACTCCGAGCCGGCGCGGGCGAACTCGGTTCCGGCGTTGAAGATCTTCCCGAACTCGTCCTGGACCTGGACGATGCCACGGCCGATCGCGAGCCGTCCGCCGAGCTGCTCCTGAAGGTACGGGGCGGCCGAGAGGTGGTCGGCATGGACGTGGGTCTCGAGGATCCACTCCACCGTCAGGCCCTGCGCGCGCACATAGGCGACGACCCGGTTCGCCGCCTCGTAGGACAACGTCCCGGATGCCGGGTCGAAGTCGAGGACACTGTCGATCACCGCCGCGGAACGACTTTGAGGATCGTGGACGACGAAGGTCGCGGTGTTCGTCGGCTCGTCGAAGAAGCCTTGCACGACAGGTCGGGGAACGGCGCCCGAGAGGGTCGCCGCCACCTGTTCGTGCGCCTGCGAGAGAACGGGATCGGTTGCGGGAACGGCGCTCGTCATCGTCGATTCCTCAGGCTGCGAGCCAGGCGGTGATGTCGCCGTCGTGCCGCTGCTCCATCGCGAGACGGCGTTCCGTGTCCTCGACGACGTGCCAGGGGGCGCCCGGAACCGGAATGCCGTGGAGTTCGACCGGCGCGGAGCGCGTCTTCAGGCGGATGACGGGTGCGGCGTGCGCGTAGCCCGGATGCGCCCGGCCGACGATGGCATGCGCGATCGCCTCCGCTTGCCGTGCGACCGGCTCGATGTAGCGACAGGGCTGCCCGTCGATGCTGATGCAGTCGCCGAGCGCGAAGATGTCGGGTCGGCTCGTCCGCAGCGTCGACCGATCGACGACGATTCCGCGCTCGAAGGCGAGGCCGGCTCCGCGGACGAGCCGCGAGGGCGTGGCGAGGCCCGTCGCCGCGACCACGGTGGCGGCGTCCAGGACCCCGCCGTCCGAGAGGGCGAGCGTGACATGGCCGTCCGCCCCGCGGCTCAGGCCGGTCACCAGGGTGCCGGCACGGTAGCGTACGCCCAGGCGCTCGAGGCCCGCCAGCAGGCGAAGACCGGCCATCGCGGGCAGGAGTTCGGGCAGCGGAAGCGTCCCGGCGCCGATGAGCGTGACGCCATGACCGGCACGCGTGAGATCCTCGGCGAGTTCGCAGCCGACCATGCCGGCGCCGATCACCGCCACGGTGCGAGGACCGCGCCCGAGTTCGGCATGCAGGGCGGACCATGCCGCGAGGTCGTTGACGCGCCAGCACAGCGTGGGATCGAGGCATGCCGGCAACGCCGCCCTGGCGCCGTGGGCGAGAACGAGCTGCGTGTAGGCCAGGGTGCCACGGGTCGTCCGCAGCCGATGCCGATCCGGCGAGAGGCCCACCGCCACCGTGTCGGGCATGAGATGCAGGCCGAGGCGGGCCGCCGCGGTCGCGCCGCTCTCCCGGAGCAGAGTGTCCGGTGACATACCGCGTCCGAGCGCGACCGAGAGTTCCGGCTTGTGGTAGACGTCGCCGCTGCAGGCCGTCACCAGGGTGATCGGAACCTCTGCATCCTCGGCACGGATCGCCTCGGCGACGCTCCAGCCCGCCACACCGGCCCCGACGATCACCACGCCCGGCCGGCGCTGCCGGACGAGGGGAAGGGGCGCGGGCGCGACGGATGCCCGCCGTTGATAGGGCTCGAAATCCGATTTGGTGACGCCGCAGATCGGGCAGGCCCAATCCTCCGCGATGTCCTCGAAGCGGGTGCCGGGAGCCAGCCCGCTATCGGGATCGCCGTCGCCCTCGTCGTAGATCAGGCCGCAGGCCCGGCAGAGGAACTGTCTCCAGGGCCCGAGCCCGTCGGTCGGCGCGAGCGCGGTCATGCCCGGCCTCCCTCGCGGGTTTCGGCCGGAAGGATCTCCCGCGACAGGCGGGCCATCTCCCAGCGCAGATGCTTGATGGCGGGCGTGACGATGGCGACGAAATGCGCTTCGCGGATACGCCGTTGGGGTGCGGCCGACATCAGGTAGCCGCGCGCGCCCTGGTGGAGCAGGGCGGATTGCGAGGCGCGAAGCGCGAGCTCGGAGGTCTGCGCGCGGGCGTCGAGCACATCGATCAGGTAGTCGTTCGAGCCGTCATAGGGGGATTCGGCGAGCGTGAGGATTCGGGCGCGGAGTTCGGCGAGTTCGGCCGCAATTTGTCCGGGGCGGTCGTCGAGGAACTGGTTGACGTGCCCGAGGGTCTCCTCGACCGCGATCATGGAATCGAGGCTTCCCTCCGCGACGCCGAGGCCCATGCCGCATTGAAGCAGGATGAAGGCGGCTCGGATGCGGCCGATGAAGGGGCGGGCAGGATCGGCGATCAGCTCGTCCTGGCCGACGAAGTACTCGTCCAGGCGCAAGCCCCAGGTGCTGGTGCCCTCCATGCCGGAGAATTGCGGACAGGGCCGCAGCTCGGCCCGGTCGCAGCGCAGCAGGAACATGATCTCGTGGCTGATCGTGTCGCCGGCGCCGACGACACCCGCGATGGCGCCGCAATACTGCCCCGGTCCGATGTGGCTGACCCATGGCAGCATGCCGTTGACCCGGTAACCGCCCGTCACGCGCCGGGCGCGCAGCAGGATCGGTTCGATACCGGCAAAGGCCTTCATCGGGTTGGAGAGGGCCGTGCCGCCGAATGTGCGACCCGCGGCATGGTCGTCGAGAATGGCCCCCGTCAGGGCGGGATTGCCCGACTGTTCCACGTAGAGGCCGCAGACGTTCTGGCACCACATCAGGAAGCCGGTGGCACCGCAGGCACGGCTCGCCGCCTGCATGGCGGCGATGGAGAGGCCGACGCGGGTGCCGTGCCGGTCGAGGTGGACGCCGAGAGCGCCCGCGCCACCGAGCCCGGCCATGATGTCGAGCGGGTAGGCCCCGTGGTCGATCTGGGCCGCTGCCGCGCTCAGGGGACCGTCTGCAATGGCCGTCGTTCCGGCGAGGACGGTCTCATCCGTCCATTCGGAAGCGGCGGGCGTGACGCGTGGCGCCACCGCGATAGGGGCATCGGCCAGCCGAAGAGCGGGGGCGCTCGACATCGTGCAATCTCCTCAGGAGGGATCGGACGGGGCGGGACCGACCGGTCCCGCCTCCGGCTTCAGTCGGCCAAGCCGATGTCGAAGGGGATCGGGTTGCGCATGGAGTTGGCGACCGGCGAATAGACATTCGCGTGGCGCACGATCTCGTCGAGCTCCTCGCGTGTCGCGTCGCCTTCGATGGTCACGGCGACGCGGATCGCCTGGAAGCCCATCTCCTCCGGCTTCTTCTCGGCACCGCCCGCGCCCCAGGCAGCCGGGTTTCCGATGTCGCCCTCGATGTGGAGTTCGAGGCGCGACAGGCGCACCTGCTTCCACGTCGCCACGGCGGTGATGCCGACGGCAAGGCAGCCGCCCAGCGCCGACAGCACGATCTCGCCGGGTGCCGGGGCGGTATCCTCACCGAACAGGTGCAACGGCTCGTCGACGACGACCGGCTGGTGATTGCCGACATAGCTGAGGGTTCGATACTGGCCGTCGACGACGGTGTGGACCTTGTTTGTCCCGCGTGAAGCGGGATTGGCGCGGCCCTTCTCGGCGAACTTGGCGAGGCCGTCGCGATCGATCGGACGCAGGTAGGTCGTGAGGGTCGTCGGGGCGGCGCTGGCGCTCATGGGTGGCTCCTCTGGCTGCACGTGCCCCACGCGTTTTCGGGGCCGGCTCGAGGAGAGATGCGCAAGGCCGATGCCAAGGCGACCGCGCTCTCGGATTTTTAAAAAAACATTATGCGACAGTATCTTAGTGGGTATCTTGGCCGGTCGTCCCAGTCCGGCCCCGTCAAATGTCGACACTATGTCGACATTGTCGAACTTTGTCAGTCTGCCTCAGGGCGTGGTCTGGAGCTTCCTCCATCGGTAGGAGAACTGGCGCTCGGTGAGGCCGAGTCTCTGCGCGGCGCGGGTCTTGTTCCCCCCGGCCTGGGCGAGCGCAAGGCGCAATTGCTCGTGTCCATGCGAGTCGGCCGACAGATAGGGGCGGATCGTCGCCATCGCGGCTGCCGGGGAGTCCCTTGCCGTAAAGCCGGGGAGGGCAATCGACGTCCGGGCGGCGTCTCCGAGCATCGGCCGCAGGCCGTCCACATCGAGCACGCCCTCACTCGACAGCAGCACCGTTCGCTCGATGAAATTCGCGAGCTGCCGGATGTTGCCCGGCCATTGCTGGCGAGCGAGATGCGCGATCGCGGCCTGTGTCAGGTTGACGTTCCGCTGGTTCTCCTGGTTCGCCCGCGTCAGGAAATGCAGCACGAGATCGGGAATATCGCCCCGTCGCTCCGCGAGCGGCGGCAGCGTGATCGGGATGACGTTGAGGCGGTAGAACAGGTCTTCGCGGAAGCGGCCCTGCGCCACGTCTCCCGCGAGATCCCGGTTCGTGGCAGCCACGAGGCGCATGTCGACCCGGATCTCGCGCTTGCCGCCGAGGCGCACGACGGTGCCCTCCTGGAGGGTCCGCAACAGCTTGGTCTGGAGGAGGGCGGGCATCTCGCCGATCTCATCGAGGAAGATGGTGCCATCGCTCGCCTGCTCGAACCAACCCGCGCGTGCCTCGACCGCGCCGGTGAACGCGCCGCGCTCGTGGCCGAACAGCTCGGATTCGAAGAGGGTTTCGGGAATGGCCGCGCAATTGACCTTGATGAAGGGCTTGCCCCGCCGCGGGCTGGCGAGATGGAGCGCTCGCGCGAACAGTTCCTTGCCGGTTCCCGAATCGCCGAGCAGCAGGACGCTCGCCGTCGCGTTCGCAACCTTCTCGACCTGAGCAAGGGCGCGCAGGAGCGCCGGCGACGTGCCGATGATGCCGTAGCGAGCCCGCTTGATGCGAAGCTCACGCGCCAGCATGTCGTTGTGTTCCTCGAGCGCGCGCGTCTTCTGCTCGACGCGCTCGTTTAGGGTCAGCAGCTGACCGATCAACGTAGCGATGATGCGCAGGATGGTGAGATCGTCGGAGAGCGCCCGCTCACGGTGGCGGATCCGGTGACACGCGATGGCACCCACCGTTCTCTGGTCGACCCGGATCGGAAGCGCCAGGAACGAGACGGCACCTTGCGGTAGCGTGGTCCGTTCCACGGCCCGCCCGAGGAAGGTCGGATCCTTGTCGATGTCCTGGACGATTATGAGATGGCCGTCCTGGATGACGCGCCCGGTGATGCCTTCGCCCGGTGCGTATCTGCCCCGGTCGACCTCCTCGCAGGTCAGGCCATAGGAGTGGGCGATCCGATAGCCTTCCCCGTCCGGGTCTTGCAGGACGATGCGTCCGCGGTTGAGCCCGACGATCTCGGACAGCAGATGCAACATTTCTCGTGCGACCTGATCGAGGCGGATACCTTTGCCGATCAGGTTCATGACTTCTTGAAGCAGGAACATTTCCTGGGTACGCCAATGCGCACTGGATGCAATCTTGCTCACACGTCCATCGCTCACTCAGTGAGCCTCATTTTCGCATTCAAGGCCCCGACAGACAGCAAGCTTCGTGCAAACTGTCCGCTCACCAAGCATTCCTGATCGCCAAGCATTCCTGATCGCCAAGTGGGGTCCGACGACTTTCTACCTGAACGCCGGGGACATGCCCAACAAGGCAACGTGTGCCCGACTCGTCCAATGGGGCATCGAGATCGAGCCCGCTCCGCTGGTCGGTCTCACGGGCGACGGCGATACGTTGTCGGAGGGGCTCATCGACGGCAGAACGGTCACGATTGATAACCTCTGCCTCGCGCTATGTTCACGCCTGCACAGCCCACTGGCGGAACGGTTGGGCTCCGCGCTGGATGAAGGAGCATTCGGTCCGGTCATCCGCACGAATGCCATCAAGCTGATAACGGTGCCGGATGTCGGGTGAGAGCGTCGAGGTCGTGGACCTCCCTTGGACCCCCAGGTCGAAATTGCGGGGCTCGGCATACTWAGGGCGGGCGTCGTCCGATCGAGAATCGGGCCGCACTGACGGGCATCCTGTTCGTGCTGCGCTCGGGTCTGCCATGGGAGATGCTGCCGGCCGAGATGGGCTGCGGCTCCGGCATGAGTTGCTGGCGGCGGCTGCGGGATTGGCAAGCGGCGGSCGTATGGAGCCGCCTGCATCACGTGCTGCTGGAGCGCCTGCACGCAGCGGGTGAGATCGACTGGAACCGGGCTTGCYTGGACAGCGCGTCTGTCCCGGCTAAAAAAGGGGGCCTGCCACCGGCCCGAACCCGACGGACCGGGGCAAGCCGGGCACAAAGCGCCACCTCGTCACCGACGCGCGCGGCACGCCGCTCGGCTTCTGCCTGAGCGGGGCCAACCGACACGACACCGTCATGATGGCGGCCACCCTCGATGCCATTCCGCCTCTGCGGAGTGGCCGACGAGGGCGACCGCGACGCCGTCCGGACAAGCTGCACGCCGACAAGGCCTACGATGCCCGACCCCGCCGACAGGAGTGCCGGGCRCGGGGGATCGTCCCGCGCATCGCGCGGAAGGGTATCGAAAGCAGCGAGAAACTCGGTCGGCATCGTTGGGTCGTCGAGCGTACCCACGCGTGGTTCAACCGCTTCCGCCGCCTACCCGTCCGCTACGAGCGACGCAGCGACATCTACGAGGCCTTCACGAGCCTCGCGACCAGTCTCATCACTCTCAACCAGATCAAACGGTTCTGTTAGGCGCTCTTAGCCATCGCGGGCGGTTGCTTCTCTCGGGGGGCGGGCCTATGACAGACGTCTTTCCGCCCGAATAGCACGAAGCGGCTGTTGGCTATGAGATCGTACAATGCCGCCTACCCGTCCGCTACGAGCGACGCAGCGACATCTACGAGGCCTTCACGAGCCTCGCGACCAGTCTCATCACTCTCAACCAGATCAAACGGTTCTGTTAGGCGCTCTTAAGCCCGGCGGCGAAAACCGACCATGACGGCCGCCGCCGGGTTATGGGTTTCCTCCACGTCGCGCTGACCGGCTCCGTCAAGTCGCTCCATCACGCCGTGTTCTGGCGCGCCCATACGCCGATGCCCACGGTGACGTTCTGTTTGGCGATCCTACGGTAGACCGCCGTCGCGCGGAAAAGACCGTTGCTTCGATCTCGCAAAAACATGACGGAGAGGCACTGAATTATAATAAAACTGACGCAGGAGCAGGCGTTTCAGTCCATGGAACCGAGAGTAAGCCAGATTGACCCAACTTGCGACCTTGCGTCCTGTGGTTGCGTAGTCATAGTCTCGCCCCACGAAAATTTGTAAATCATTGGGGAGGGCCGGTAGGCGATGGAGGGATTCAACATCGTTCGTCCGACCCTTCGAGGTGCGGGCAAGATGGCTTTCGATCATCGCTGCCAGTTCGGGCAGCTTGGCCGTGACAACATCGTTCCATTTGGAAATCGAAGCGATCCGGCACGGGTTTACGCGAAGAAGTTCAACCTTGAGAAAAGGTATCTCCTCGATCTCGATAAGTTCGCGCCATAAAAAATGACTGGCGTTCGACGAGATTTTCAGGCTTTGCCCGTTCCTGAATTTGCCGTCGAACAATGCTCTTATGCTGTAGCCGTGTGAGATCAAGCTCTGCGACAGGCCGATTTCACCGTCCCGAATAATCTCGGCCTTCGTCATTTGGTGGAAAGGCTGTTTAAATACGCTTCGGAAGGCGGCGCTGTCGTGTACGTGCGGCTCGAAAATGATGAGCCAGCTTTGCAGGTGGCGCTTGATTTCTCTGCTTTCGATGATCCCGTAAACGTCCGATCGTACGCTGGTCAGGCGTGCGAGAGCCTGGCTCAGATCGCCGATCGGGCCGTAGACACTGTCGTTTGCAATCATGAGCTGTCCGGAGACAAGGCTCGCGTACCGCTCGATGCCGAGCGCCCAAGACGCGAAATCGTGGCCCTTGTTCTCACGCAGAATGACATCGTGAGCGACGGATCGGAGACGCGATACATCGTTCGCGGGCAGATGTGAGGTGGAGATGACGACGATGTCGAAGCCTACAGCCCGGATGGCTTCCAGGTAATGGATTACGTAATCTGCGAGAATGTCGTCTTGGTCGAAATGCGCGAACAGGCATAAGTTGTTGAACATATCGAGACCCGAGGCGACGATGGCGTCAGAGAACGGTTGCTGACTGAGGACGTGAATCCGTGTCACGCAACGTCATGATGTTGCGCGTCGCGAGTGATTTCAGTGTCGTGTGAGGGGATCGTCACGCACCGACTTTCCGAACACGGCCTCCGGCAAGTCGAGTCTGGCACGGGCACCGTCGATCAGGCCATGCCAAAGAGCGGTCCGTGTCTCGCGCGAGAAGCGGTTATGGACGAGATACGCAGCGATGCGCAGAGGGAGGGCAAGCAGCGTCTTGGCTTTGTGACCGATAGGTACATGGCGCATGCGGAGCATCGCCAATTGGTTGCGCAGGAAGGTGTAGAGCCGTCGCGGCGGCTGGTCGGTGAGCAGCAGGCCGAAGGGAAGCCGGATCAGTCCCCGCCCGAGTTCGTGCGCCATCAGGACATCGTCCGCCATCCAGATCGAGTAGCCGCGGTAATTGGCGCGCATGCACCACTCGATGTCGATGGCGTCGATGAAGAAATCCGCGCGGAAGGGGCCGATCATCTGCGCCGCCTCGCAATCCACGAGGGAGCCCGAGGAGATGACGAACTGCACGCGCGTGACATGCGCCTCGTCCCTGTCGCTCGCCTCCCCCGGAGGCGCCCTCAAGGGCTTGCCGGACCAATCCGTCGGTCGCGGGCCGACGATGGCGGGGCGCTCGCCTGCCGCGCACAGGCGCCCGTGGATCGTGGCGAGGCGTGGGATTGTGCCCGCGGAAGGCAGGCTGTCCTGATCGAGGAGAAACAGGAAGGCACCGCCCTGACGGTGGGTATGGTCCAAGAGCGCGTTGTAGGCGACCCCGAGGCCGAGATTGCCGCCGGGTCGTATCACGGAGAGGTCGGTGCCCTGCGCCGCCGCGCGCAGGCGGTCCTCCTCCTGCGAGGAGACGGCGGAATTGGCGTAGATCACGATCTCCCGCACGTCGGGCGCCAGCGCGCCGACGAGGCGAAGGAGGTTCGCCTCGTCGGGATGATAGATGACGATCCCGGCGATCGTCTGCGGTTGCGCGGACAAGGCGGCTTCCTGTTGCGGCATATGTCGGCGGGACTGCCATTCTGATGAGGCCTACGCAAGCCGCAGAGGTCATGTGGCGGAAACCATCCTCTTGCGGCGGAGGAGGGAACCCGCGGCGCCCGAGCCCGTTCTCATCTGGCTTAGAGACTCCACCTTCACCCGCCCGGCTCATGCCGCGGCGGGTTTTTCGTCGCAGGGCGAGGGTGGCATCGATCCTCCTCCCCGCTGTCGCGTTTCCCCGGTTCCAGAAACGGTCGGGATGGGAGACGAACCATGAGCGACGGCGCCACCGCGAGCGACAGCCCCTTCATCAAGGGGCGGAACGCCCGCCTCTACGGCAAGACACGCGACAGCTGTCCCTATTCCGAAGGCAGCGACGATCACGCCGCCTGGATACAGGCTTTCGATGAGGCCGCCGGCGTCGACAGCGCGACGGACACCGGAACCGTCGATCCGCAAAAGGCGACCTGACCGCATGCCGTCCGGCCGGGAACACCCGGCCGGCGGTTCCTCTTCACCATCGCCGGGCCCTGATCCACGCGGGAAGAGGTCTCGAAGACCTGGTGTCCGTCATGCGATAGTCGATCCGGCCTGAACTTTTCCAAGCGCCGGAGCCATCCATGAACGGACGAAGCCCGAAGGGCGGCGGCGCCCGAGCCCTGTCCCAGCACATCCTGCCCGCGGCGGGAACGATGATCGGGGTCTGCACGACGCTCGTTGGGTTGGTGAAGATCGCCGAGGCTCAGATCGGCCCGAGCCACGTGGACGAGGCCGTGTCCCTCACGGCGATCCTGTTCCTCGTCAGTGCGGCGGCTTCGTATCTCTCCATGCGTCTCGACGACGACCGTCCCCTCGCCCTTCGGCTGGAGCGTGTCGCCGACATCTGCTTCGTCATCGGCCTCCTCGGCCTGTCTACGATTACGCTTCTTTTTGCCTACGAGACGATCTGAACCGACGCGGGGATCTCACCGTTGGCAGGCACGCCTCGAACTACCGACGGATGCCTGTGTATCGGGAATAAAGGGACGCGCTACTACTCTTGCGGGACGAGACCCGTCGCGCGACAACCTTTCGCCGACTGAGAATGCGGCGCATGGGGGACGTCATGGTGGGTCGGATTGTCAGGGCTGCGGCAATGGCCGCGGTGGGTGTCGGCGTGCTCGGATTGGGAGCGTGCGGCAGCATCACGCGCGGAACCTCCGAGAAGATGGCGTTCCAGACCGAGCCCGCCGGCGCCATGATGACCAGCACCAAAGGTTATGCCTGCCCGGCCACGCCCTGCTCGCTCGATGTCGACCGTTCCGACGAGTTCGACGTCACCTTCGCCAAGCCCGGCTTCCGGCCCGAGACCATTCCCGTGCGCACCAAAGTCGTGGGAACCGGGGCCGCCGGTATGGCGGGCAACGTCATTGCCGGCGGCATCATCGGCATTGGCGTCGATGCCGCCACGGGCGCGGCGTTCGACCATTTCCCCAACCCGGTCGTGGCCACCCTGGTGCCGGACAGCCTGCCCAGTGCCCAGCGCGAGCGCAGGCACCGTGGCAGGCCCGGCGTGTGAGGGCGCAGCACCGTCCGCCTACGACGTGACCAGGGAGCGGAGGGCGTCGGCGAGGTCGGACAGGCTGAGCTGGCCCTTCTGCAGCACCCGGTCGGCCTGACCGGCCAGACGCCGGCGGTCGTCGGCGGTGACGTCCTTGGCGGTGAGCACCACCACGGGGATGTCGCGCCATTCGGGTTTCGCCCGCAGGACGCGGAGGAAGCCGAACCCGTCCATCTCCGGCATCATCAGGTCGAGGAGGATGAGGCAGGGCTTCTTCACCGCCACCGCCTCCAGCCCGGCCCGGCCGTGCTCGGCGGAGGTCACGCGCCAGCCCTCGCGGGTGAGCATCGCCGTCATCCGCTCGCGCACGTCGGCGTCGTCGTCCACCACGAGGACCGGGCCGTCGGAGCCCGTGGCCCTGAAGCGCTCCATCGCTTCCTTCAGGTGTCCCCATTCGATGGGCTTGTGCAGGTAGTCGGTGGCGCCCAGCGAGAAGGCGAGGCTCTGCTCGTCGAGCACCGTGACCATGATCACCGGCGTCGCCCCGAGTTCGGGATCGGCGCGCAGCGCCCGTAGAACCGACCAACCGTCCATGCGCGGCATGGTCACGTCGAGGAGGATCACCCGCGGGCGCAGGGCGCGGGCGCGCTCCAGGCCCTCGCGTCCGTCCGCCGCGCTGGCCACGCGAAAGCCGTCCTTCTCGAGGTAGCGGGTGAGGAGATCGCGGGTCGCCGGATCGTCGTCGATGATGAGGACCTGATCCCCCTTGGCGGTGGCGGAGGGCGCCGTCGCGGGTCCGTCATGGGCGATCGCGGAGGGGGCCTGCACCTCGACGTAGCGGGCGGGAATCCGGATCGTGAAGGTGGTGCCCTCCCCTTCGCGGCTCGCCACGTCGATCTGCCCGCCGAGCATGGTGGAGAAGGCGCGGGTGATGGCGAGGCCGAGGCCGGTGCCGCCGAACCGGCGCGTGGTCGAGGCATCGGCCTGGGTGAAGCGCTCGAACAGCTTGGCCTGCTGCTCCGGGCTCATCCCGATGCCGGTATCGGCCACGTGGAAGACCAGCCAGGCGTCCTCGCGATCGCCCTCGCGCACGGCCGAGAGGGTGATCCGCCCGTTCTCGGTGAACTTCGCCGCGTTGCTCAGGAGGTTGATGAGGCACTGGCGCAGCTTGGTCTGGTCGGTATGGGCGAGCCCGAGATCCTCGGCGAGGTCGAGGTCGAGGGCGTTGCCCTTCTTCCCGATGAGGGCGTCCACGGTGGAGGCGACCTCGCGCACCATCTCGGCGACGGGGAAGTCCTCGGCGTAGATCTCCATGCGCTCGGCCTCGATCTTCGAGAGGTCGAGGACGTCGTTGATGAGGCCGAGGAGATGGCGGGCATTCGCCTCGATCTTGCGCATGTCGGCGAGCAGGCTCTCCTGGCCGAGATCCTCCATCTCCTCCTGCAGCATCTCGGAATACCCGATCACCGCCGAGAGCGGCGTGCGCAACTCGTGGCTCATATTGGCCAGGAACTGACTTTTCGCGCGGTTGGCCTCCTCCGCCGATTCCTTGGCGGCCTCCAGGGCCTGCTCGGCCTCCTTGCGCGCGGTGATGTCGGTATGGGCGCCGACCCATTCGCGGACCGTCCCCGCCTCGTCGAGGATGGGGACGCCGCGCACGGCCATGTGGCGCCACACCCCGTCGTGCCGGCGCAGGCGGTGCTCGATCTCGTAGAGCGTGACGTTCGAGACCGCGTGGTCCCATGCGAGTTGCGTCTTGTCGCGGTCGTCGGGGTGGATCGCGCCGAGGAAGCCGTGGCCGGCGGCCTCCGTCGGGCTCTGGCCGGTGAAGCGGGTCCATTCGGACGGGGCGACGGCGAAGCCGCCGTCCGGCGGGGTCGCCCAGACGATGGAGGACGTGGCCTCGGTCAGGGAGCGGAACCGCTGCTCGCTCTGGCGGGTGCGCTCCTCGGTGAGCTTGCGGAGGGTCTCGTCGGTGACGACGAAACCGACGCCGTCCACCGTCCCGTCGGAGAGGCCCGCCGCGCCTGGCAGCGGATAGACGCTGATCTGGAGATGGCGGACGCCGCCCGGCGCACTCGGGGTCGGCACGGCGACGTCGATATCGGGCGTGATCAGGCCATTGTCGCGCGCCGCCTCGAATTTCGGACGGAGCAGGTCTTCGAGCTCGGGAATCGCGGCCCAGATCGGGCCGCCGAGGGATGCCTGGAATCCGCGCGCGTTCATGGTCTCCAGGGCGCGGTTCATGTGGCGGATCGACAGGGTCTGGTCGAGGAAGCCGAGGCCCACGGGAGCGTTGGCCAGAACCCCATCGAGGAGCGCCGTCATGCGCTGGCTGTCGCGCCGGCGCAGCAGGGCGATGCGGCCCAGCAGTCCCATCGCGGCGAGCCCCGAGGCCGCGCAGACGAGGGACAGGATCAGCCCGCGCCAGAATTCCGTCGCCTCGGAGCGGGCGAGGCTGTCGCGGGCATGGTCCTGGCCGACCCGCGTGGCTTCGCGGATGCCGTCCATCATCCGCTTGCCCTCCCCGGTCTGGACCAGGGTCACGGCCGCGTCGAAGCCGCCGGCATCCCGCGCCTCCACCACCCGGCGGGCGAAATCGCGCTCACCCGTGATGAGGGTCCGCAGCTCCCGACGCCGGGCGGTTCCCGGATCGGCGGATTCCGATTCCAGCCGGTCGAGCTCGCCGATCTGTCCGTCGAGGGTGTCGACCGCGCGCTTGTAGGGGGTGAGGTAGTTCGGCAACCCGGTCAGGGTGTAGCCGCGCATGCCCGTCTCGAGGTCCTTCATGGTCGAGAGCAGGCGCTCGTTCAGCGTGATGATGTCGTGCTGGCGGGAGGCTTCCGTGCGGCTGCGCTCGGCGAACACGTAATTGGCGAGGCCGGCGACCACGGCGACCGCGAACAGGCCGAAGGCCACGGGGGAGCCCGGAATCCCCTGCAGGGCGGTGGGGACGGTCTTGGGGCCGCGCCAGCGCCAGAGGCGGCGGGATGAGGTCGGGGTGTCCATCGGTGCGGCTCGCGGTGATGTCGATGACGGATCGGTGGTGTGCGGGGACGGCGTTTCCGGCGGGTGCCTATCGTCGCAGCCGGTTGCCCAGGACGAAGCCGAACAGGCCCATCAGGATGATGCCGGCGGCGCCCTCGATCCCGACGAGGAGGTTGGTGAACCTCCCGACCGGCTTGACGCCGATCTCGGGAGGGTTCGCCGTCATCATGTTGAGGGCGCTGTAGCTGAGGAGGTCGAGGGGGTTGTACGTCGCGCTTCCGTTGCCGCCCTCGGGGATCAGCCCGCCGGCGATGCCGAACAGGGCGCCGAAAACGAAGATCAGGATCACGAAGGCGCGGGCGATGCGCGACAGGCTCTCCCCGTAATCGCACAGCCATTCCACGAACCGGTCGGCGACCCAGCGATAGCCCGATTGCAGGACGGGCTTCCAGGTTTTGGGTGCCCTGGTCCGCCGGGACCAGGCCGCCCGCGCCTCGGCGCCGGCATGGAGCCGGCCCATGCGACGGCCGCGCTTGTAGGCCCAGCTCGCCTCGTCATGGCTGCCGATGCTCTTCATGTTGTGCTCGATGGCGAGATAGCTCGCCTGCGCGGCCTCGTACTCGCCCGCGATCTCCTCGCCCACCGCGCCGCCGAGCTGGTCCACCCGGAAGCGGACACCGGTGAGGAGCGCGCCGGAGAATCGCGCATGGCGCAGACGGCACGACATCAGGTTGAGGCGCACGAGGTTGGTGTCGGACAGGTCGGCGCCCGACAGGTCGGCCCCGTCGAGGGCGGCGCCCGAGAGGCTGGCGCCGCGCAGGCGCGAGCCGGTGAGACGCGCCTTCTTGAGGCTCGCCCCGTCGAAATTGGCGAAGGTCAGGTTCATGTCGGAGAGGTTCGCCTCATCGAGGCGGCCGCCGTCGAACCGGCTGTAATCGGCATCCGCCCCGGTGAAGTCGGCCCCCCAGAGATCGGCGCGGGCGAAGGTCGCCCCGTCGAGAAGAGCGCGCTGCATCCGGGCAAAGCGCATCGTCGCGCCCGTGAAGTCGGCATCCTCTAGCATCGCGTCGGAGAAATGCGCCTCGCCGCCGACGATGCCGGTGAAGTTCGCGCCGCTGCAATCGGCCTCGCTGAAATTCGCTTCCTCCAGAATGGCGCCTTCGAAACGGGCGGAGCGGGCCAGCGCTCCGACCAGGGAGGCGCCGGACAGGTTGGCGCCGGAGAGGTCGGCCTCGACGAGGTCGGCTCCGTCGAGATGCGCGCGGCACAGGCCGAGGCCGCGATGCCTGGCGTCCCACCACGGGGGAGCCGCCTCGCCGGGCGGGATGCGCGCCAGCAGAACCTCTCGCCCGGCCCGGAGGCCGGACAAGGCGAGGCGCTCGTCATCGGCGCGGAAAGGTTGCCCGTCCGCTTCCGCGATACGGGCCAGCAGCCCTTCGGTGGCGGCGTGGGCGGGGGGGGGATCGCGATCGGCCATGGCCTCAGCCGCGTCCCGCCCGCCCCGGCGCGGCATAGCGCAGGGCCGCGTCGAGGGCGTCGTTGAGGGAGGTCACCAGCACGTCGGCGGAGGTGGTCCGGCGCAGGCGGTCGAGGGTCGAGGGGTCGCGCTCACGCCAGAACCCGACGAGCACCTTCACGCCCGGCAGTTCCTTGCGGGCCTGGCGGACGGTGAGACGGATCTGCGAGAGGCTGACCGGTTCGAGATAGGAGAAGCAGATCATCGCGATCTCGTCGGCGCGCTCGGGCCGCTTGTCGGCGCGCAGGTCGGCGAGGGAGGTCATCTGGGCGGCCAGACCATGACGGCCGAGGATCTGGCTCAGCATCAGGGTCGCGGCCTCGTCGAACGGACCCCGGCTCGACACACAGAGGATCGGGGTGGCGCCGCGCCAGTTCGCGGCGAGATCTTCCCGCGCCAGGACGATGCCGGCGCTGCTGCTGTCCGGCCCCGCCGCGGCGATGGCCGCCGCCGCCTCGGCATTTCCGGCGGAGCCCGACCGCTTGATCGGCGCGAGCTTGAGCCTGTCGACCACGGTGCGGATCGCCGCGCCGACTTCGCTCTGACGCGACCGGTCGAGGGCTCCGCGGGCGAGGTCGTCCTGGGCGAGGCGAAGGCCCGCCAGCACGACCTCGTCGTAATAGGTCACCAGCGCCCGCGCCTTCAGCACCTGCCGGCCCTGCTCGATCGCCTCGGCTGGGTCTCCGGCGAGCATGCGCTGGTAGAAGATCTCGGGCGGCGCCAGGGCCGGCTGGTCGCCGAGGATGACGTCGAGGAACCAGAGCCGGTCCACGTGGCGGCCGAGGACGACGAGGCAGACCGTGATCGGCGTCGCGAGGACGAGGCCGATCGGTCCCCAGAGGAAGGTCCACACCGTGGCCGCCAGGATGACCGCCAGCGGCGAGAGGCCGGTGGAATGGCCGTAGAGCAGCGGTTCGACAACATGGCCGGCGATGGGCTCGACGATGAGGAACAGGAGCGCGGTGGCGATGACCATCGACCAGCCGGGATCCACCGCCGCCGCCAGGATCAGGGGCAGCAGGGCGCTAATGGCGCCGCCGATATAGGGCACGAAGCGCAGGATGGCGGCGAGCACGCCGAACAGGATCGGGCTCGGCACGCCGATGAACCAGAGGCCGGTGCCGATGACCGCGCCGAAGGCGATGTTGAGGGCGAGCTGCGCCAGGAAGAACCGGCTGAGCCGGCTGGTGGCGTCGTCGATGGCCGCCGTGGTGCGACGCAGGTCGCCGGAGCCGGCGAGCCGGATGGCGCGGTTCCGCAGGTCCTCCCGCTGCAGCAGGATGAAGATCGTGAAGAGCAGGATCAGGCCCGCTGTGGCGAGCGGGTGCAGGATCGGCCCGACGAAGGCGCCGAGCGTCGTGGCGAGGGCGGCCTGCGGGGTCGCGACCACAACGTGGAGGGGGTTGGCGCGGCTGCCCGACCGGCCCGGAAGGTCTTCGTCCTTCGAAGGCGCTGGTTGCAACTCCTCGCCGAGGTCCTGCACCATGTCGACGATGCGCGACAGGGTTCCGCTGCCCGAGGTCGCCTCCTTCACCGAGGCGATCTTCTCGCGGATGGTGATCTGGTAGCGCGGCAGGTCGGAGGCGAGCTGCCCCGCCTCGGTGGTGATGAGCAGCCCTACCCCGATGATCGCCGCGAAGGCCGCCACCACCACGAGGGGCGCCGCCGCGGCGCGCGGCACCATCGCCCGCCTCAGCACGCGCACGGCGGGCACCAGGACGAAGCTGAGGAGGATCGCCAGGACCACGGGCACGATGATGTCGCGGCCGAAATACAGCATCGACGCGATGGTGACGACCAGCAGGCACGAGGCCAGGATCGTGAACACCGGCATCGCCTGCCGCATCAGGCGCGCGGTGATGGGATCGTCACTCATGGAGGATGGGTCTTCTCGTCTCGACGCGTGTCAGTGGAAGCCCCGTCCCGTCGGGACGCGCGAAGTCCTGGATCGGACCGGCGGTCAGGCCGGCGTTTCCGCGCCGCCCAAAGCCGCGCCGATCTGGGTGAGGAGCTTGGAGAAGTCGATGGGCTTGGGATGGTAATCGTCGCAGCCGGCCTGGATCGCCTTGTCGCGGTCGCCGAGCATGGCGTGGGCGGTGAGCGCGATGATCGGGATGTCCCGGGTGTCGCCGCTGGATTTCAGGGCGCGGGCCGCCGACCAGCCGTCGAGGATGGGCAGGTTCATATCGAGGAGGATCACGTCCGGCCGTCCGGCACGCGCCTGCTGCACGCCGGCCTCGCCGTCATGGGCCAGGATGACGTCGTAGCCGCGTCGCTTGAGACGGCGGGAGAGGAAGTCCCAGATCTCTTCGTGATCTTCCACCAGTAGGATCTTGGCCATCAAGGGAACTCCGGCATCATGTCGACCCGACTCGTCGGGGCTGCGTTTGCGTGAGCGGTCGTTCGGCAGGCCGGGAGCCCTCACATCCGATCGCTCGTGTTCTGATCATCACGTTCCGTGCCTGCCGGCCCGGTCGCCACATCCTTGTCACGACGTCCTTGTCACGACGTCTTTGCCCGCCTCCGTCGAAGACCGGCGCCGGATAGGTCCGGGCATTCGGCGGATGGGTGCAAAGAGGCATCGTCCCCTCCCCGCCCGGCCCCGGATGGTCGCTCCGCACGACGGAGCGCCCTGGTGTCAGGCGTGGTGACGAAGTGCAACGCACCAATCGGGCTTCCGGTCCTTGAGCACGACAATTCTGTCGCCCGTCACGCAGGGGGGATCGAAGGGGTAGGGCCTGGAGCGAGACCCGGAGGCGGCGCTAGAGCGCACTCGTGACGAGGATCGCGGCGACGACGGCGACGGCATCCTCGGTGAAGGCGGCGGGCCGGTCCGAACCGAAGGCGGCGGCCATCCGCGCCCTCGCCCATGCGCCGCCCAGCGTACCGATGACGGCGCCCGCCGCGCCCGCAAGGGCTCCGGCGACGGGCTGTCCCAGGCCGATCCCGATCGCGCCTCCGCAGAGGGTGCCGCTCGCGATCCGCGCGGCGAATTGCACGGGCACGGTGCGGCTCGGCGTGGCGGGAAGCGTGTCCGTGACGAACTCGGCGAGCGCGAGAAGGGTGAGGATGACGGCCGTCGAGCGGTAGCCGAGAAAGGCGAGCCAGCTCCCGTCGAGGGAGATCCAGCCGAGATGCGCCGCCCAGGCGATTGCCGCCGGTGCGGTCAACGTCCGCAGACCCGCCACCATCCCGATCAACCCTGCGAGAACGATCCCGGCCATGGAGTAGGTCCCGCTGCGACGCCATCGTCGAAGCCGGAAGATCGACCGGGCAAGGGCCAAGTCAAGGTGGGGTTACGGAAACAGCGCCGAGCGGGCCTCCGGCGCGAAAAGCCCGGCCCGAACGAAAACGGGGCCCCGCAGGGCCCCGTGATCCGTCACTGGCCGTCGATCTGGCGTCCGAGCTGGGCGATCGCCTTCTGGTAGACGGTGGCCGCGTTCCATCCCTGGATGGCCGCGAAGTTCGGCTCGCCCGGCTGGTATCCGGCTCCGGCCTTCCAGCCGTGACCCTTCAGGAAGTTCGCGGTAGCGTTGAGGGCATTCGGAATGCTGTCGAGGCTTCCGCCGGTGCCGTAGGTCAGCACGTTCTTGGGCAGGAACTGGGTATGGCCGACCTCGCCATGGGCGGCGCCGCGGGTCCCGGAGTTGAGGATGCCGCGATCGACCAGGGTGAGGGCCGCGTAGAGCTGGTCGGTGAAGAAGTCCGAGCGGCGGCAATCGTAGGCGAGGGTCGCCACGGCGGAGAGCGTGTTGATGTTGCCGCGAACCGCGCCGAAGCCCGTCTCCATGCCCCAGATCGCCAGGAGCGGGCCGGCCGGCACGCCGTAGCGCTGCTCGATCGAGTCGAACAGGGCCGCGTTGGTCTGCTTCAGCTTGCGGCCGCGGGCGACGATGGTGGGGCCCCCGCGCTTGGCCAGGAACTGGTCGAGGGTCAAACGGAAGCTCTTCTGGCCCCGGTCGGCCGAGATGGTGGCGCCGGAATAGGAGGTCTCCATCAGGGCGGCGAGGCTCGCGGCGCTGGCGCGTCCCTTCGCTTCCTGCGCGAACTGGGTCTTCCACGCCTCGAAACCGCTGGCCGTGTTGCCGCACTGGGCCGCCTGCGCCGTGCCGGCCATGCAGGCCAGGGCACCGAGGGCGGCGGCGGCGATGGCCCCCTTGTAGCCGCGTCTGGTCATCCGAAACTCCTTCGTCGCGGCAGCTCTCGGGAGACTGCCAGCTTTGCCGATCGCCCTAAGCCGTTCCGCATGGGAAGGCTACAACCTTGCCGAGGTGTCGGCGCGGCCCGTGCCAGTTCCCGGCAAGATGTGATCTTACGGTTACCACCCTGACCGTTCGCGAGTGCGCTGCCGGCACGCGATCCGGCGGCGTTACACGCGCTGCCGAACCCGCGATGTGCCCGATCCCGCTCGCCTCCGAGGACCCCGCGAACGGGCGCACGTCGCATCACGCTTTAGATGGTCAGGCAATTGTGCATGCGAGATCAAGTAGCAGAAATTTAATTATTCGTGGATTGTCCACTCAGATGAAAAATATTGCCCAACAATCTACCATTAAATTGCATAATTAGAAGAATTACAATGTTTATAATGGATATTGTCAGCATATATCATTGGTAATACTTGTGCTTCCGGAGTGTTCCGGGAGCCGACGATGCAAGACCAAACAGGATGCCCGCCTCATGCGGCGAGGCTCGACCGCAGAGCCGCCAATCGCCTGCCATGGTTGCTGGGGGGCGGGGCCGCCCTCGTCCTCGCGGACACGGCCTGGGCCCAGAACAGCCCGGCGGCGGTGCAGGCCGCCTCCCCGATCGCCGTGTCCCTCGATCAGATCACCGTCGACGGCGATGGCAGCGGCACCATCGGGTATCAGCCCCGGCGGACCAGTTTCGGGGCCGGGTCGGACACCTCGCTCCTCGACACGCCGGCCAACATCGCCGTGGTGCCCGCCACGGTCCTGCGCGACCAGCGCGTGCTGTCCCTCGACGAGGCCTTGCGCAACGTCAGCGGCACCGCCCAGGCCAACAGCCTCGGGGGCACGCAGGAAGGCGTGATCCGGCGCGGATTCGGGACCACGCGGGACAGCTCGATCCTGCGGGACGGCCGCCGCACGGTCCTGCAGCAAAACTTCAACTACGCCATCGAGCAGGTGGAGGTGCTGAAAGGGCCGGCCTCCCTGCTTTACGGCATCTCGGAGCCGGGCGGTCTCATCAACCTCGTCTCGAAGCGTCCCGAATTCACGTCACACGGCGCCCTCAGCGTCACCGGGACGAGCTTCGGCGGCGGCCTCGTCCAGGCCGATGTGACCGGGCCGGTGGAAGGCACCAACCTCGCCTACCGGGTGGTCGGGGATTTTCAGGATTACCAATACTGGCGCAATTTCGGCGCGATCGAACGGCAGGTCGTGGCCCCGTCGCTCACCTGGAAGGGCGACGACACCAAGGTGACGGTGGCCTACGAGTTCGCGCATTATAATATCCCGTTCGACCGCGGCGCCATCTTCGATCCGCGCAACGGCCAGCCCCTGCGGGTCCCGCGCGACCGCCGCTTCGACGAACGCTTCAGCCGTGTGGACGCCACCAGCCATCTCGCCAGCCTCGACATCGAGCATCGCTTCAACGACGATTGGCGGCTGCATTTCGGCTACAGCTTCAGCCATCTCGGCTACGACGACAATCAGGTCCGCGCGGTCTCGTACAATGCCGAGACGGGCTTCCTGACCCGACGGGCCGATTCAACGCAGGGCGGCGACTTCAACGCCCATGTTGCACGCCTCGACCTGACCGGACGGGTCGACACCTTCGGCCTGAGGCACGACATCCTGGCGGGCGCGATGTACGAGCGGGTGGACTACTTCCGCAAGACCACCATTCGCGGAGCGAACCAGGGCGGTTTCGACGTCTTCGACCCGGTCTATGGTCGCCTCGGCCCGTCGAACCAGGTTTCGCTCACGGGCAGCGACGTCCGCGACCGGCTCAACAACACCAGCCTCTACCTCCAGGATTCGTTCCACCTCACCGACCAGCTCATCTTGGTGGCCGGTGTCAGCGCCCAGATCTACGATCAGCTCGCCTATGCCGGGCGGCCGTCCGTGGTCACCACCGACATCAACGGCGTGCAGCCGGTCCCGCGTGCCGGGATCGTCTACAAGCTGACGCCCGATCTCTCGCTCTATGGCAGCTTCAGCCGCTCGTTCCGGCCCAACGTCACCGATCTGGAGACCAATGGCTCCCTCGCCCCCGAGGAGGGGGAGGCCTACGAGGTCGGCGTGAAGGCCGATCTCGGCCCCGGCCTCACCGTGACGGGGGCGATGTTCGATGTCGAGAAGGCGAACGTGCTGGTCACCCAGGTGGTGGACGGAGCGCGGATCGCCACCACCGCCGGCAAGGCCCGTTCGCGCGGGTTCGAACTGGACTTCGCCGGACAGATCCTGCCCGATTGGGCGGTGATCGGCAGCTACGGCTTCACCCAGGCCCTCGTGACCGAGGACCCGGTTCTGGCGGGCAAGGAGCTCCAGAACACGCCGCGCGTGACGGCGTCCGCCTTCCTCACCCACCGGTTCGGCGCAGTGACGCGCGAGGGCGAGCTCGGCTCGCTGCGCCTCGGCCCCGGTTTCCTCGAGGCCGGCTTCGGCACCCGCTATATCGGCGAGCGGCCGGGCGATGCCGCCAACACCTTCACCATGCCCCACTACCTCGTCTGCGATGCCTTCCTGGCCTATCGCACGGCGGTGAACGGTCGGGCCACGACGATCCAGCTCAACCTCAAGAACCTGTTCGACGAGACCTATTATACGTCGTCGGCGGCCAGCAACCTGCTGGTGGCCGTGGGCGAGCCGTTCCAGGCCCTGGTGACGGCGCGTGTGACGTGGTGACGGCAATCCGCCGATAGGCCGATCTCACGATCGGCCCCGATGGCGGCGGGCCGGATGTGGCATCCGGCCCGCCGCCATCGTCAGAAGGACAGCCTCATCCCGGCGACCACGTTGCGCGGTGCCCCGGCGAAGACCGAGCCCGGGGTGGTGGCGAGCACGCCCGCGCCGTTCTGCAGGCCGGTCGTGGAACTGAGGGAGTTCGCGAGGTTCTGGGCCGAGGAGACGTAGGTCTCGTCGAAGACGTTGCGGACTTCCGCGTAGAGGCTGATGCGCTTGGCGTAGCCGCCGGGGAGGTCGGCCGCGTAATGCACGTTGGCATTGACGACGGCATAGCCCGGCGCCTTCAACTGGTTGGCGTTGTCGATGAAGAACCCGTCCTGGACGACCGCCTCCACATAGGCACCGAGGCCGGCGAGCGGCCCCGTCGGCTGGTCGTAGCCGATGCGGGCGAGGAGCTGATGGGCGGGCACGCCCGGAATGGCGTTGCCGGCGCGGTCGAACCTTTCGGTGAAGGCTCCGGCGCTGAGTTGCTCGGTGTATGTCGTGTAGATCTGGTCGTCGAACGTGTAGGCGGCGACCGCCCGCCATCCGGGTGAGAAGGCCCAGTCCGCCGCGAACTCGATGCCGCGATGCTCCGAGGCCGGGGCGTTGAACGTGTAGCTCAGGAGCCCGGCGCCGGGGGATTGCGACACGAGCTCGTTGCGGAAGAACTCGTAGAACCCGGTCAGGCTGAGGCGCAGGTTCTCCGTCGGCGTCCAGTCGGCGCCGAGGTCGAAGCCGAGATTCTCCTGGGTCTGGAGTTGGGTGTTGCTGCCCGGAACACCGGCGGGCGTAATGAACAGGTTGCTCGCCGCCGGCGTGGTGTATCCGGTGGCGACCCGCCCCCGGAACGCCCAGGCGGCGTTCGGCCGGTAGACCAGGGCGAGTTCGGGGGCGACGTTGAGGAAGCTGCGGTCGGTCGTGGCCACGGTGGTCGTCCGTCCGTCCGCCGAATAGCCGTAGGCGAGGTTGCGCCCGGTGATGGTGGTGTTCTCCGCCGCGATCCCGAGGACACCCGTCAACTGGTCCGAGAGCGCGACCTCCGTCCTTGCACGGCCGCCGAGATTCGATTGCACGGCCTCCTGGTCGCCGATCAGCGCGCCGAGGGTCGGCCCGCCATAGGGGGCGCGGTTGAAGGTCGTGATGTGGTTGTCGATGGTGTTGTAGGCGAGCGCCACGTAGCCGACCGCCGGAAGGCCGAACAGGTCGCCGCGCCGGGTCAGGTCGGTGAGGAAGTTCCAGGACGGATAGGAGCCGCGCGACGAGGACGTATAGAAAGGCTGGTTGAAGTTTCGCTCGTCGAAGCCGAGCTGCGTGCGCCACGTGGTCTGCGCGTCGATGTCGTGTTCCCAGCGGGCCGCCACGATGGTGCGGCGGTCCTTGCGCCCGAAGGCGCCCTCGTCCGCCGTGACCGGCACGGTGGCGCCGAAGGCCCCGTTGATGCGCAGGTTCGTGAGCGTGCAGCCCGGGGCCGCGGTGGCCGCCGCCGCGCAGCCGCGCTGGTAGGGGTTGATGCCGAACTGGTCGAGGGAGGAGCGGGCGGGAAGGTCCGCGTTCACCTGGTTGTTGATCACCTTCAGGGTGAAGCGGTTGTCCGGGGTCGGGGTGTAGCTCGCCAGCAGGTTGATGGTCTGGGTGTCGTAGGAGGAATGGTCCTGGTAGCCGTTGCCGCGCGCGTCGCTGGCGAACAGGCTGATCTCCACCGGACCGCTGGCGCCGCCGACGGTGAAATAATTGCTGAGATAGCCGAAGCTGCCCGCCTCGGTGCCGATCTCGTAACCGTCGATCTCGCGGCCGGTCCGCGTCCGGAAGGCCAGCGCGCCGCCGGTGGCGTAATTGCCGAACAGGGCCGATTGCGGCCCGCGGAACACGTCGATGCGGGAATAGGCGCGCGGATCGACGAGATCGAAGCGGGAGGCCCCGTCCGGCTGCGTCAGGATGAACCCGTCCTCCAGGACCACCATGTTCTTGGTGACGCCGGTGGAGCGGGCGTTGTTGCCCCGGATCGAGATGACGACGTCGCGCGCGCCGTTGCCCTGGCGCACGGTGACGCCCGGGCTGTTGACGAGGACAGAGCCGATATCGGTGGCGGGGCGGTTGTCGATCGTACCGCTGCGCCCGACCTGCGTCACCACCTGCCCCATGGGCTGTTCGATGACGCTGGGGGCCGAGCCCTGGGGCGAGGCGACACCGAAGCCGCTCCGGCCTGGCTCTCCGACGACGGAGAGTTCCGGCAGGGTGACGCCGTCCTCGGCGGCCTGCGCCAGGGCGTCGGCGCCCGCGAGCGGCAGGGCGGCGAGGGTGAGGAGGGCATGCCGGGCGCCGATGCGGCGGGCGGCATGAGGGGGACGGGAGCTGGGCATCGAGGGGGTTCGTTCCGGATCGCGGCAGAGGGGATGCGCCGTGGGAAGACGGCGCGCGCTGGATCAGGACGCGGTCGGCGGTGCGCGCGGCTGGCCGGCCGGGCGATGCGGACGGGCCGGCTCGGATGGCGGCGGGATCGGCCAGGCCAGCGCGTGCCATCCCTGGCGCCGCGCCACCGATGGTGCTTGGGGAACGAGGGGGCTCGACAGCCCGACCGCGCAGAGCGGGCAGGCCTTGCAGGCCGGCGTGGCGGGAGACGGATCCCCGATGGCGGGGGAGCCTTCCGCATGACCGCAGATCGCCGAGAGCGCGAGCGGGTCGACCGAGGCTCCCGGTACGGCGTGGTCCGCCATGATCCGCAAGCCGGCCAGCGGCGCGATCGCCTGTCCCCACAGGGCGAGCAGGATCAACCCGCTGCCGAGGCAGAGGCGCAGGGCGCGAAACTGGCGGATGAGGTCGGTCACGGGCGCGGTCCCCGCGTCGCTCGGATCAGGCCGCCGCCGGTCGCCGCGCTTGGCGCCGGAGGGCCTGGATGCCGAGGTCGAGCCCGATCATGGCGAGGATGGCGAGGCCGGTCAGCGGAAACAGCGCGCCGAGACCCAGGACCAGGGCGGTGACCGTGGCGGCGATCCGGCGGTCGCGCGGCCAGGGCGGGACGCCGAGGCCGCCCGCCGGCCGCCGTTTCCACCACATGGTTCCGGCTGTGACGCTGAGCAGGATCGTGGCGAGGCAGAAGGCGAGCATCGCCAACTGGTTCAGGCGGCCCCAATACTCGCCCTTGTGCAGGCCGATCCCGTACTGGATCGCCTGCCCGACGCCGCCGAGATCGGCGAAGGCCACGTCCACCAGAGGGACGCCGGTATATTGGTCGAGGGAGATCAGCCGCTGGCGGTCGACGTCGCGCGGGTAGATCGCGGCGGCATAGATTCCGGTGGGACCCTCGGGCAGCGCGACCTCGTAGCCCCGTGGCATGCCGAGGCCGTCGAGGATGGCCAGGGCCCGGTCGAGGCCGATGGTGGGCGCGTCCGCCGGTTGCGAGATCGGCATGGGTGCGTCCTCCATGGTCCAGCCTGCCTGAGTCAGCCGGTCCTTCATCGGCACGGCGGACACCGCCTTCCCCGCCCACAAGGCGCGCGGTTGGCCGAGCCCCGCCTCGTTGGATAGGGCGCGGACCTGCTGGCCCCACCAGACCGACCAGGGCAGGCCGGTGATTGCGAGGAAGAACAGGCCGGCACCGGCCACGAGCCCGGTCACCGCGTGGAGGTCCCGCCACCAGACGCGCTTGGACGGCCTCGCCCGGACGGTGACGACACCACCCCCCTTCCCGCCCCCTTGCCCGCGCGGCCACCACAGATAGGTGCCGGTGACGACGAGGATGATCGCGAAGCCTGCCACCACCTCCACGATGCCGTTGGCGACCGTGCCGAAATAGCTGAGGCTGTGCAGGCGCTTCACCACCATCATCGGGTCGCTCTCGGCGTCCACGACGTCGAGGACGTCGGCGTTGTAGGGGTCGAGGTAGACCTGAATCCGGCTGCCGCCCTCCCTCATGGTCACGAGGGTGGGGGCGGTCGCGGAGGCCGGGCCGGTGAAGGAGACCGGCACACCGCCCGGAACCGCTTCGGAGGCGGTGTAGACGAGGCGGCTCGCGCTCACGGGCGCTCGGTTCTGCGCCGCCACCTCGGTCCGGTGGGCGAAGAGCGCGGCGTTGATCTCGTCCTTGAACAGGTAGATCGCGCCGGTCGTCGAGAGCAGGACGAGGAAGGGCAGGCACAGCAGGCCGGCGTAGAAGTGCCAACGCCAGACGGCGCGATAGATGCCGTCGCGGGACAGGCGCATGGCGTCGGACCCGCGAAATGCGGGGGCGCCGCCCTGGGACGATGGGGTCATCGGGGTCAATCCGGGTCTGAGCGATCGAAACGGTCTGATCTCTCAGGCGGAAGGCGGACCTCGCGATCCGATGGATTGGTCGGGCGGTGCCCGCGCGGCGGGGACCGCCACGTCCGCACGTGGCGCAAGCGGGGCGGGGCGAGCCTGCCAGACCACCGTTTCGAAGGCCGTGTCCTGCCCCGGCGCCTGCGGTCCCGCATGGGCCGCCGTGCAGCACGCATGCGCGCAGGCCGGGCTCGCATCGGCAGGATCGTCCGGCGCGTCATGCCCGCAGAGGGCGCTCACCCATCCCGCAGGGGCCGGTGGCGCCAGGGTGCCGAGAAACGCCTGGAGGCACAGGCCGTAGAGCGCGATCATGGCGATGATCGCGCGCAGGCCGGCCGTCCTTGGCGAGAGATTCCGCATGATGAGGCCTTACGGCACGGGTTCTCGCGCCGTCAACGTGGCAGGTGGAACGATGGTGTCTCAGTGTGCACTCCGGTCGCGAGGGGCTGGGTGATTCTTTACCGGTCCGTTCTCGTGCAGCAGGCAGCTAAAGCGAACGATCGCTTGAGAAATGTTCGATTTCTCATCTAACTGGCGAAATCACTTTTTCTACATTGCTGCGAGGCAAGCCTTCGCAAACTGCTTTGGGGAGAGCCGGATCGGCTCCGCACGCAATCGTCAGGGGGAATGAGTTGACCACATGTGGTATCGATCCTTGTCCTCTGAGGTACAAGACCCACGGCTGCCCTTCGGGCGGGACAGGTTCCCCGTCGTCACAAGCAACTCTCGATCCCGATCTGTAAATCGGGAACGTGTCCTGTTTTACATCTCCTCTGATGACGGTCCTCACGCTGACCGTGCCTTCCCAGGGGTGATAGTCAGACTTCTTCTCGCCGGTGTATCGGATGTGTGTTACTTGGCCGACGACGACAGCATCAAATCCACCAAGGGCAATTTTATCCTGAGGCAATCGCATTACGCGGCAAGCAAAAGTTTGATTTGCACATATCAACTGGATTACTGCAAGGCCGATGGTTGAGTATAAATATTTCATGATAGTCGTCATTCGATTTCTATATTTGAGTTAATTGATGGATGTATATTGAATTTTGATTAATTAGACCAATGAATATCCTGCTTTAAAGTAAAGTGTTGCGCTCGACGACATGGCCGTCGCTTTTTGGAGATGGCTAGCGACCCGTGGGTTACCGGCGTGGGCCGAACGCAGTCCGTTGCCGGGAACATATTTCAAACCAAATCCTGCCCAGCGCAACGTGCCCGCCCGCCTCACACGCCGGCATGTTCGGCGATGTAATGGCCGATGGCGCTGGCCGCGTTGAGCATGTGGGCGCGCATGCGCCTCGCGGCGGCGTCGCCGTCGCCCTCCGCGATGGCGGCCAGGATCTCGCCGTGCTCGGTGCGCGAGGTCCGGATCCGCTCGCCATGGCGCAGCTGCGTGCGGCGAAACCCCGAGAGCCGCGTGCGCAAGGCGAGCGCCTGTTCCAGCAGGAAGCCGTTATGGGTGGCGCCGTAGAGGGCCTCGTGGAAGCCGCGGTTCAGCGTGTCGTAGGCGTCCACATCGCCCGCCTCCACCATCGCCTCCGACTGGGCATGCAGGTCCATGAGGTGGCTGCGCTCGAGCGGCGTCATCCGGTAGGTGGCGAGGCGCACGCACATCGCCTCGAATTCGGCGGTGGCCTCGAACATGTCCATGATCCGCTCCGGCGTCATCCGGGTGACGACGACGCCCCGGCGGGGCCGCAGCTCCACGAGCCCGTTGAAGGCGAGCTGGCGCAACGCCTCCCGCACCGGCGTCCGGGAAGCGCCGAAGCGGTCGGCGAGATCCTGTTCGTCCAGGGCCGTGCCCGCGCTCAGGGTGCCGGCCGCGATCTCGTCGGTCAGGGCGTTGCGGATCAGGTCGGAGAGAAGCCCCCGCTCCTCGGCGATGCCGTCCATGATCGTCGTCCCCTCCCCGCTTGCGTTGCCGGCCCGCCTTACGATGTCCCTCATCCCAGATGAGGCGGATCGTCAAGCGGGAGAGGGATGCTCCTAGCACGCCGGGAATGCCAAGGCCTTGTCACCCGGCCATCTCGTATTCTTTACAGCGACGATAACCCATATCGGTATACCCAGAATTGACTTGATCTCAGGACGGGGTACGCATGGCGCGATACGGGACGGTCCGCGACTTGTCGCTGGCCGCGCGTTCCCACGGTCTCCGCCGATGCGGGGCCGGATGACGAGAGGCGGATCGGATGACCGATTGGCGGGTGCAGCGGAAGGCCAGGGACGCGCGGATCGAGCGCGGCCGCGCCCATGCGACGGGCAAGCTCGTCGCCGCCGCCGCCGTCGTCGACCTGCTGGAGGCGGTGCTGCTGCCCGGCGACCGGGTCTGCCTCGAAGGCGACAACCAGAAACAGGCGGATTGTCTCGCCAGGGGCTTGAGCGCCTGCGACCCGGCGCGGGTCCACGACCTGCACATGGTCCAGTCCGGCATCGTGCTGCCCGAGCATCTCGACATTTTCGAGCAGGGCATCGCCCGGCGCCTGGACTATTCCTATTCCGGGCCGCAAGGCGCGCGCATCGCCCGGATGCTCTATGGCGGGCAGATCGCGCTCGGCGCGGTGCACACCTATCTCGAACTCTTCGCGCGCTACTTCATCGACCTGACGCCCAATGTCGCCCTCATCGCGGGCGTCTCGGCGGATCGTGACGGCAACCTCTATACCGGCCCCAACACCGAGGACACGCCGACGGTGGTGGAGGCGACCGCCTTCAAGAACGGCGTCGTGATCGCGCAGGTGAACGCAATCGTCGACCGGGTGCCCCGTGTCGACATCCCCGGCGACCGGGTGGATTTCGTGGTCGAGGCCGACAGGCCGTTCTACGTGGAGCCGCTCTTCACCCGCGATCCGGCGGCGGTCACCGAAACGCAGATCCTGATGGCCATGATGGCGATCAAGGGCATCTACGCCGAATACGGCATCCGCCGCCTCAACCACGGCATCGGCTTCGGCACCGCCGCCATCGAATTACTGCTGCCGACCTTCGCCGAGCGGCTCGGCCTCAAGGGCAAAATCGCCACCCATTGGGCGCTCAACCCGCATCCGAGCCTGATCCCGGCCATCGAATCGGGCTGGGTCGAGCAGATCCACTGTTTCGGCTCGGAAGTCGGGATGGACCGCTACATCCGCGAGCGGTCGGACGTGTTCTTCACCGGCTCGGACGGAAGCCTGCGCTCCAACCGCGCCTTCTGCCAGACGGCGGGGCTCTATGCCTGCGATCTCTTCATCGGCTCGACCCTGCAGATCGACCTTCAGGGCAATTCCTCCACCGTCACCACCAACCGGGTGGCGGGGTTCGGCGGCGCGCCGAACATGGGCTCCGATCCGCATGGCAGGCGCCACCCCTCGGACCCCTGGATGAAGGCCGGCGAGGAGGCCGGCGGCACCGGCGATCCGGCGCTACGCCGGGGCCGCAAGCTCGTGGTGCAGCTGGTCGAGACCTTCGGCGACAAGCTGGTCCCGGCCTTCGTGGAGCGGCTCGACGCCCTCGAACTGGCGCGCAAGCTCGATCTCGAACTGGCTCCGGTCATGGTCTACGCCGACGATGTGACCCACATCGTCACGGAAGAGGGCATCGCCAACCTGCTCCTGTGCCGGACGCTCGACGAGCGCGAGCAGGCGATCCGCGGGGTCGCCGGCTACACCGATGTCGGGCGCGGCCGCGACCACGCCATGGTCGAGGCGCTGCGCGCGCGAAAAATCATCCGCCGGCCGGAGGATCTCGGCATCGATCCCCTGGACGCCGACCGTTCGCTCCTGGCGGCGCGGTCGATCAAGGATCTCGTGCACTGGTCGGGCGGCCTCTACGAGCCGCCGGCCAAGTTCCGGAACTGGTGAGGGAGCGCCACCCCATGGAAAAGCTGACCTTCCGGCATCGGACGGCGAAGCCCCTGCCCGGCACCAAGGCCCAGGCGATCACCGGCGTGGTCGCCTCGGGCAATCTCGAAGTGCTGATGGAGCGCAGCCTCGCGCCCGACGCATGCATCGTCGAGATCGATACCGCGATCAACGGATACGGACCGGTCTGGGAGGCGGTGGTCTCCGATTTCGTGGCGCGCCGGCAGCCCGGCGGCCTGCGCATCACCATCAACGATGGCGGGGCACGGCCCGACACCGTGACCCTGCGCCTGCTCCAGGGTGCCCGGCTGATGGAGGCCGTGTGATGGCGATGAGCCCCGTCTCCCTCTCCGCCGATCCCCTCGACCAGAGCTGGTACGAGGTCAGCGCCCGCGCCCGCCTCGACGCCCTCGTCGATCCCGGTTCGTTCGAGGAGTTCCTCGGCCCCGAACAGCGGGTGATGAGTCCGCACCTGCCCGCCTTCGACCTGCCGCGCGCCTTCGACGACGGCATCGTGGTGGGACGCGGGAGCCTCGGCGGTTCGCTCGTCCTCCTGGCCGCGCAGGAGGGCCGCTTCATGGGCGGGGCCTTTGGCGAGATACACGGCGCCAAGCTCGTCGGCCTGCTGCGGGCGGCCCTCCAGGTGAGGCCGGCGGCGGTGCTGATCCTGTTCGATACCGGCGGCGTCCGGCTGCAGGAGGCCAATGCCGGCGAGACCGCCATCGCCGAGATCATGCGCGCCATCGTCGACCTGCGCAGGGCGGGCGTGCCGGTGGTCGGGCTGATCGGCGGACGCGCCGGCTGCTACGGCGGCGGCGGCCTCATCGCCGGCACCTGCTCGCGCCTCGTGGTCTCGGAGGGCGGACGCATCAGCGTCTCCGGCCCGGAGGTGATCGAGACCAACAAGGGCGCGGAGGAATTCGATTCCCGCGACCGGGCGCTGGTCTGGCGCACCATGGGCGGCAAGCACCGCCGGCTCATCGGCGGGGCGGACGCTTTCGCGGACGATACGATCCGCGCGTTTCGCGATGCCGCCCGCGAACAGATCGGCAAGGCGCCGGCCTTCGATCTCGCCACCCTGGAGGCCGAACAGGCCCGCCTCGAGGCTCGCCTCCACCGGTTCGGCGACGCCCGCGACGCCACCGAGATCTGGAGCCGCCTCGGCGTGAACGATCCGGCCGCCGTGCCGGGCTTGGACACGGACCGGTTCGACGCCCTTCTCGCCCGCCTGCCGGAGGCGCCCCATGACGCTCGCTGAAATCCTGGCCTCGCTGTTTCCCGAGGGGCATGGCGTCGAGGTCGTGGACGGCCTCATCGGCGGCGACGGGCCTTTCGGAGCGGGCCGTCTCGCGGTCGTCGGGATCGACGGCAACACCCCGCTCGGGATCGAGGGCGCCTGTCTGCTCGCCGGGCGCGTTCTCGATGTGGTGCGCCGGGGCGGCGAGACGCCGATCCTCGTCGCCGTGGATTCGGACAGCCAGCGCATGAGCCGCCGCGACGAGCTGCTCGGCCTCAACGAGTATCTCGCCCATCTCGCCAAGGCGCTGCTCCTCGCCGATGCCAGCGGCCATCCCACGATCGGCCTCGTCTATGGGCACACGGCGGCCGGCGCCTTCATCGCCACCGCCCTGGCGACGCGGGTGCTCGCCGCCCTGCCCGGCGCCCATCCGAGCGTGATGGACCTGGCCTCGGTGGCCCGCGTCACCAAGCTCCCCCTCGACCGGCTGGAGGAGATGGCGACATCCACCTCCGTCTTCGCGCCCGGCCTCGACAACATGGTGAAGGCCGGGGCGGTCCATGCCGTGCTCGACCCATCGACGCCGCTCGGCCCCCAGATCGAAGCCCTCATCGCCGGGAGTTCCACAACGGATGGCCGCGACGCCCTCGGCCATGAGCGCGGCGGGCGGCTCATGGCGCAGGACATCGCCGGGCGGGTTGTGCGGGCGGCGACGGGCGACGTGGCACCCCGTGACTGAGGACGAGGCGTCGGGGCTCGCTCGCCACGACCTCCTGCGTGTCGACCCGGCATCCTGGGAGCGCCTCCTCGCCGGGCGCGGGGATCTCGACGGCGTTCCCCATCTCGCCGAATGGGCCCGTCGCGGCTGGCCGGTCATCGTCCGACGCCGCGATCCCGGCGAGCCTGCGGACCACATCCCCGCCGGCCTGCCGCTGCCGCCTTCCGCCGGCAAGCGCCGGATCGGCCTCGCCTTGCCGGCCGCCGCCGCGAGTCGGTTTGGGCCGGTCACCTTGGAGAGCGCGCGCATGACCGCACCGGAGGCGTGGCGGCCTGTCGTCGATGACGTGCTGGCCCTCAGGAGCGAGTACGGCCTCACGCCAACCGTATTCGGAAGCCTCCTTTGGCAGACGCTCACCGGTCTTCCCTATCTCGGGGCCGGCTCCGATCTCGATCTGCTCTGGCCTCTCTCTGGCCGGGTCGATCCCCGGTTTCTGCAGGCCCTCGCGCGGATCGAGGCGCGCGCGCCCATGCGCCTCGATGGCGAGATCGTCCTGCCCGACGGGGCCGGCATCAACTGGCGCGAACTGCTCGACGCTCCCATCGGCGGAACCGTCCTGTGCAAGGGGCGGGAGAGCCTCGCCCTGCGCCCCGCCGCGTCGTTTCTCGCGGAAGCGGCGTCATGATCGCCCTCGCCCGCTCTCCGGTCAGGGACGCCCGGATTCCGCTCAGCCCCGGCGATATCGCGGAACGCGCGGTCGAGTCCCTGCGCCGCGAAGTCGAGACCTACCCGAAGCCCGGCCTCGTCAGCCATGTGGATCGCGGCAGCCATGCCGACATGGATGCCGGCACCTTTCGCGCCAGTGCCACGGCCCTCCTGCCCTATTTCGCCATGCTGGCGGATGCCGGAGCCGCAGGGGCCGGGATGCCTGCCCTTCGCCGGATCGGCATCGAGGGCGAAACCGCCATGCGGGAGGCGACGGGAGGGGTGAACACCCATCGCGGCGCCATCTTCGGCCTCGGTCTGCTCGCCGCTGCGGCGGGCGCCCTCGCCCACACGGCCTGCCGCTTGCCGCTGGGAGCGCTCGGGCGCCACGTGAGCGAGCGTTACGGCGAGGCGATCCTGGCCGGACCCGTCCTGCTCCATGCGCCGGGCGCGGCGGCGCGGCGGCGCTACGGAATCGGCGGTGCGCCCGCCGAGGCTGCGGCGGGATTTCCGGCCCTCTACATGGTCGGGCTGCCCGCCCTGCGCCGGGCGCGAGGGCTGCGGCCCGGCGACGACGAGGCCGCGCGCGTCGAGGCCTGCTTCGCCCTGATCGCCCATCTTGAGGATACCAACCTGCTCCATCGCGGCGGCGAGGCGGGCTATGCCTTCGCCCGCGCCTCGGCCACCGCCTTCCTCGCCGGAGGAGGCGTCGCGCGGGACGATTGGCGGGCACGAGCGGAGGCCGTCCACCATGCTTTCGTCGCGCGCAATCTCAGCCCCGGCGGCAGCGCCGACCTCCTCGCCATGACCCTGTTCGTCGACGGACTGGAGACGGCATGAGTCTCGCGGTCCTGCTCTCGGGCCAGGGTGGCCAGCATCCCGCCATGGTCGATCTCGTGGCCGATCATCCCGCCGCTCAGGAGATCTTCGCGGCGGCGACACCTCTCCTCGGCGCCGACCCGCGCGACCTCGCCCGGACGGGCGGCCCAGCCCTGCACACAAACCGCACCGGTCAGATCCTATGCTGCGTCGCCGGCCTCGCCGCCTGGACCGTCCTGCGAGACGGGAGCCACGGCCGTGTGGTCCTGGCCGGCTACAGCATCGGCGATCTCGCCGCCTGGGGCTGCGCGGGGCGGCTTTCGCCCGCCTCGGTCCTGCATCTGGCCGCCGCGCGCGCCGAGGCAATGGATGAGGCCAGCGGGCCGGGCTACGGGCTCGCCGGCCTTCGCGGCCTGTCGCGCGCGCGGGTCGCGGCCCTGGTCGAGGAGCACGGCTGCCATCTCGCCATCCTCAACGCCGCCGACAGCGTGGTCGCCGGCGGGGCGGTGGCCGATCTCGAAACGCTCTGTGCTCGAGCTCTCGCCTCGGGGGCGGCGCGGGCGGTGCTGCTTCCGGTCCATACCCCCTCGCACACGCCGCTCCTGGCGGCGGCCAGCGCGCGGTTTCGCGCGGAGCTGGCGCGGGCCGAGATCCTGCCGCCGTCTCGTCTCGGCCCGCCGCCGCCTCGCCTCCTCAGCGGTCTCGACGGTGCCCCGGTCTTCGATGCCGCCAAGGGGCTCGACAAGCTGGCCGAAGCGATCTCGCGGACCATCGATTGGGCGGCCTGCCTCGACGGCATTCGCGAGGCCGGGGCGCGGGCCGTCCTCGAACTCGGCCCCGGACATGCCTTGGCGACCATGGCGCGCGACGCCATGCCGGGCGCGGCCGTCCATACCGTCTCCGACTTCCGCTCCCTGTCCGGGCTCACGGACTGGCTCGCGGCGCAGGAAGGCGCGGGCTGAACCGCCCCGGCTTCCGCCGTGAACCGTATGCCCCGCCAGCGCGTTGAGGAGTCGGGCGGAGGCTTGACCATGTCGAGATGGATCTACGGGGCCGGTATCCTGAGTGCCGCGCTGGCATCGGCGATCCCCTGTGCCGCTCAGAACATGGCGCTGACACCGCCAGCACCCCGGCCGAGCACTGTCCCGAGTGAGCCCGTCCGACATCCCGAGCCTCCTGCGCGACCGCAGCTCCATGCTTTCAGCGGCGAGCTTCCGAACCAGAGGACCGGCCCGATGCGCAACCGTGTGGTCCGCGACATCTGCATCGGCTGCGACCGCTGAATCGGCGGGTCGGGCGAGGGGCGGACATCATCCAGAAACAGAACGGCGCGAAACGGATCTGCTGCGCTCCGACTGCCCCCAAGCGAGGCGTGGCGGATGGACGGAGCGGTGTGCCGAGGGTGCGCCGCCCCGTCCGTCTTCATGACCGCGCGGACGGGTCGCGCGCGAGGAGATGTCCCGAGTTCTCCGCCGGTGGTCTATGGATGTCCCAATGACATCCACCGGAGACGCGTTTGGCTAGCCGCTATGGGCTCGAGATCCGGGCTGCGACCGCTGCCGATGCGGCGGGCCTTGCTGCCCTGTTCCAGGCATCGGGACAGTCCATAGCGGTGAGCGATCTGGCCGAGCGGCTGGAGGCCTTGCGCCTTGGGAGCGGGACGGCCCTCATCGCCGTCGAATGGGGGCCGCCGAGCGGTCTCGTCGTCCTGCACTGGTACCGTTCGCTGACGGCGGCTCAGCCCGTCGCCCAGATCACCGGCCTCCTGGTCGGACCGGACGAGCGCCGACGCGGCATCGGCCGTCTCCTGCTGAAGGCCGCGTCGCAGGCCGCCCGGATGGCGGGATGCACCACCCTCGAACTCGCCGCCGCGCCCGATGAAGAGACTTTGCCGGCCTTCTGCGACAGCACGGGATTCGAGCGGGTCGGATCCTTGTTCACCCGGCCGCTGCGCAAGAAGAGCTGATACCGGTCACTCCGGGAACCGTGCGATTCACCGCGTCGTTGCTTCCAGTGATCACTTCGACCCGATCAAGGAGACCGGCATGACACGGACTCTCATCCGCACGACCCTCGCCTCGGCATTTCTCCTCGGCCTCACCGGTGCCGCCTTGGCGCGCGGCGGCACCGGCGGTGGTGGCGATGGGCTCTCGCCTTACTCGGCATTGAGCGGCAACGACCGCTCGGCCGGTGTGAACAACGGCAATTACCGCGATCCCCGCCTCGACCCCTATCTGCAGACCTATGGCCGGCGCTACGTCGCCCCCCGCCCCTATGGCGGCGCCGGCGAATACGGTTATCGGCCCTCGCGCCGGGGCTATGACGGATACGGGTACTGACGGGGCGACGCAGCCCCGCTCTCAGGCCGGAGCCTTCTGGGCGGTGGCTTTGTCGTCGCCCGGTTCGATGACGATCGGCTCCACCGTCTCCGGCATGTCCTGTGACCGGCATTCCGCCAGGATCGCGTCGGCTCCCTCCTTGCCGATGAGGCCGAGCGAGAGGGCATGGTCGGCCATGATGGTGGTGTCCCCCGCCAGCACCAGGCTGCTGCCGGCCTCGAGGATCGCCTGCGACAGGCGCTCGATCTGCTCGGCCCGGCACGGGTCGCGCGAGACGTTGCGGATGTAGACGGCGAGCACCCGGCCGGGATTCTCCGAGACGATCTTGGCATAGACTTCCGGGTCGTGCTGGCCGCTGTCTCCGATGAGGACGAAGGGCAGGTCGCCGTAGAGCGCCAGCATGTGGCGGATCAGGTCGCGCTTGTGGTCCTCGGCACGGCGCGGCAGCGGATGGCGCCAGGACAGGCCCCATTCCCGCAGGAACAGCACCGGCCCCGCCGGAATCCCGTGCTGCCGGAAGAACTCGCTGAGCATGTCGTAGATGCCCCAGGGGGCGCGGGAGACGTAGAGCATCGGGTTCGACTGGTCGCCGGTGGCGCCCGCATGCAGCGCCCGGCTCAGGGACGCCGCTCCCGGGAACGCGACGCGGTCCTCCGCATCGGCCACGAACAGCCGCCACAGCATCTTGAGCTTGTTGGCCACGCCCGTATGCATGATCGTGTCGTCGATATCGCTGATGACGACGAAACGGCAATTCTCCGGCGGGATGAACACCTGCCCCTGCGCCCGCACCGGCGGATCGGCCACGAGTTCGAGTTCGACGCTGTGCCAATGGTCCTCGCCGGCGGGCACGTTCGGCGGCTTGAGGCTCACCCGGAAATAGCCGTCGCGGTCGGTCACGGCGGTCGTCTCGGCCCCGCCGAAACGCGCGACGACGGACGCATCGGCGACCTTGCGCCTGCGGATGCGCCGGGCGATGTCGCGCAGATCGGCGGCGATGTCGTCGGCCTCGGGGTCCGGGTCGCGGCGTGCCTGCCGGAAGACCCGGCCGATCAGGAAGATCTCCCTCGTCGAGCCGTAGCCGCGATAGGCCTCGATCACCGTCCCGCCCGTCCCCTGCGCCCGGCGCACCGGTCGGGCGGCCAGCGCCAGCAGGCGCCCGCCCGCCCTGCGCCAGCGCGGCGTCGCCCGTTCGGGGGTCGGAGGAGGTGAGGTCATGGGCCGGCCCGAAGCAAGACGATCGTGATCGCGGTCAAGCCGCCGTCGGGGCCGAAGGTTGCGAGGGACCTCTCGGTTCGAGCGTCGTCACAGCCGCTCGATCTCCGCCAGCAGCGTCTCCGAGAGGGTGATCCCTTCCTCGGCGGCACGGGCGCGGGCGGCGAAGCGGCGTGTTCCGGGCAGCCGCGCGCCGTCCTGTTCCGCCACCGAGCGGGCCATCACGGCGAAGCGCTCCAGGGCATTGCCGGCAAAGGCCGTGGCGTCGATGGCGAGGATGAGCTGGCCGGTGGCGGGAGGGCCGCCCTCGGCATCGAGGAAGGACGTGGCTTCGCTGGCGAAACGCGCTCCGGTGAGGCCGGCGGCGAGCAGTTCCACCATGAGGGCGAGGGCCGTGCCCTTGGCATCGCCCAACGGCACCATGGTGCCGGCGAGCGCCGCGACGGGGTCCGTGGTCGGGTTGCCCTCAGCGTCGAGGGCCCAGCCCTCGGGGATCGCCTCGCCGCGCTGCTTGGCGGTGATGATGTTGCCGCGCGCCACCTTCGACAGGGAGAGATCGACGATGACCGGCTCCGCCCCCGGCAGCGGGCAGGCGAAGGCGATGGGGTTGGTGCCGAAGACCGGCCGGGTTCCGCCCCAGGGCGCCATGGAGGCGGGGGCGTTGGCGAACAGGATGGCGACGAGACCCCGTTCGGCCAGGGCCTCCACCGGCCGCCCGGCCGCCCCGCAATGGTGCGAGCGGCGGATGGCGGCCGCGGCGATCCCCTGTGCGCGGGCGATCTCCGGCAGGAGGGCAATGGCCGTGTCGAGGGCCGGATAGGCGAAGCCGTAGGTCGCATCGATGGCGAGCAGTCCCGGTTTCGGCCGCGCGCTCGTGACGACGGCATCGCCGACGACCTTGCCCGCCCGCACCTGTTCGCCATAGGCCAGCAGCCGCATGAGCCCGTGGGTCCGCAGCCCGTCGGCTTCCGCCGCGACGAGGGCGCGGGCGACGCTCTCGGCATTAGCAGGCGCGGTTCCGCAGCGGACCAGGGTGTCCGTGGCGAGGCGATGGGCGGCGTCGAGTCGAAGGATCGGCATGGCGTGGCCTTAAGACAGCTCTCCGTGGCCTGTCGAGGGAGAAGTCCGGCTCCGCACCGGGCATCGCCGGAGCCGGCTCTAAGCTGAACGTTCCCGATGGTATGATTTAAGACAAAGTGGCCAGTGGATAAGCTGAGCCGTGGTCGTCAGCCGGTGTGCGACGTATTCTAAAATGAAAATTTCCGGGGCGTTATTTCATTGAACCATGTGGGCAGTGCGACGTTATTAGGTCAAGTTCGTAAGACGTGAGGAAATAGACTATGCAGATCAAGACATTCGCCATCGCTGCCGCCTTCGCCGTTTCGCTGAGCGGCGCGGCCTTCGCCCAGACGGCCGCTGGCGGCGGAAGCGCCGAGGGCAACATGACCAATCCCGGCAGCGTGAAGAGCAACGGTGAGAAGGGGGCGGAGCGCATGGGCGGCGCCAACACCACCGGCTCCACCATGGCTCCGGGCATGGCGACCGACGTCCCCTCCAATGCGACGCCGGGCGCGCCGGCCGGCTCGAATGGCGGCAACGCCGCCACCGGCAGCGGTGCGGCTCCCAGCGGCAAGTAAGGTTTCGGGGCGCCCGCCACGAAGGCGGATTGCCGGATGTATGAAGATACCGCCCCGTCCGCCGAAAGGCAGGTGGGGCGCCTTCATATGGGGCCGGAAGGTGTTCGGACGGCCAGTACATTCTCTCGAAAAACATGCTCGCGATTTATCGGTGATTAACCAACTTCGCGCTGAATGGGAGGCATCAAGGTTGATGGTTCCCTAAAACGACATGGACGATCGATGTGACCTTCGCGGGGCTCCTGGCGGAGCTTGGCGAGGTCGTTCGAGGGCCGTGCGGGCAGGGTACGCGTATCCGAGTACAGCCCGCATGATCGACGATGCGTCCACCTATCGCCGCCGCCCACGCCGTTCCCGGCCGCGCAGCCGCGTTCTTCTGAAGACGGCCGTCGTCGCGCTGTTCGTCGCGACCTTTCCCCGGTTGACCGGGTTGGACACGCCCGTGCCCGCCGCGACGGCGCCCTACGCCGGCCGGCAGGTCTCCCCCGAGGCGACGCCCGCCGCCGCCGTCCGCAGCTATGCCTGGATGCTCGACCGCTCCCCCGCCTTGGGTGCGCGGACACCGGACTGGCGCGCCTCGGAGCCCATGCAGGTGGCCGGGTTCGCGGCCCCGCAAGCCTCGCCCGTCGAGATCGCCCCCGGTATCGCGCTCGCCGCCGTGGCGCCGGCCTCCTCAGACCTCGCACCCGCTTCACGGCCGCTCCAGCAGACGGCCCGCCTCGTCCAGCCGATGCCCGCCCCGGTGCCGCGCCCTTTCGACCTGAAGCCTCTCTCCCGCGAGCCGCGCCTGGCCACCCGCCGCCCGTCGTCGCGGACGGTGGTGGCGGCCCGGCAGGACGTGGAGGCCGAGCGCTCGTTCTTCGAGACGGTGTTCGGCCGGCGTGATCCCGAACGCAGCCCCGCTCCCGCCCTCGCCTATGCCTCCGCCGATACGGGCGCCATCGATCTCAGCCAGCGCCGGGTCCTCGACCGCGTGCCCGCGACGGCGGGCGGCGGGACCGCGATCTACGACATCAGCGCCAGCACGGTGACCCTGCCGAGCGGCGAGCAACTGGAGGCCCATTCCGGCCTCGGCCAGCACATGGACAACCCGCGTCTCGTCCATGTCCGCATGCGCGGGGCGACGCCGCCCGGCACCTACGATCTGACCGAGCGCGAGGCCCTGTTCCACGGGGTGCGCGCCATCCGCCTCAACCCCGTGGGCGGCAGCGCCGCCATCCACGGCCGCGACGGCATCCTCGCCCATACCTACATGCTCGGACCGAGCGGCGCGTCCAACGGCTGCGTGGTGTTCAAGGACTACAACCGCTTCCTGCAGGCCTATCTGCGCGGCGACATCCGCCGCCTCGTGGTGGTGGCCGGCCATAAGGGGGACGCGCCGGCCTCGTTCACGGCGAGGCTGTTCGGCCGCTGATCCCCGGTCGTCTCCCATCCGGTCGGTACCCGTCCGACATAATCCTGTACGCCACGAGGTTAGCCCGCGACGCGTCCTGCATGTCGCAGGCTAACTTCGTGGCGTGCCGTGACGGAGCGACAGTCCTTCCTGCCGGTACGGCGAATAACTTATGTTTGGGTATGGTATTTTTCGGCATAAATAGCCTGTCTTAATTCATACAAAACGCATTGCGATATGCTCAAGCTCGAACTTGCTTGAACCGGTGCAATCGACATTCTGGAACTCATGGACTCGGCTGGTGTTTTCCATCGGAGACCTCGGCAACGGAATTCGGCCCTGCGGCGTCATGGCCGCCAAGGGTGTTCCCGGGGCTCGTCCTGACAGTCCGGCTTCGAGAGATTGCACGATGAAAGCACTGTGTTGGCACGGCAAGGGTGACATCCGCTGCGATACGGTGCCCGATCCCCGGATCGAGGATTCGCGCGACGTCATCATCAAGGTGACGTCCTGCGCCATCTGCGGCTCGGACCTCCACCTGATGGACGGTCAGATGCCGACCATGGAGAGCGGCGACGTCCTCGGCCATGAATTCATGGGCGAGGTGGTCGAGGTCGGCCAGGGCTTCACCAAGTTCAAGAAGGGCGACCGCATCGTCGTGCCCTTCAACATCAATTGCGGCGAATGCCGCCAGTGCAAGCTCGGCAATTGGTCGGTCTGCCAGCGCTCGAACCGCAATGCCGAGATGGCGGCCGCGCAGTTCGGCTACACCACCGCCGGCCTGTTCGGCTATTCGCACCTCACCGGCGGATATGCCGGCGGCCAGGCGGAATACGTGCGCGTGCCGATGGCCGATGTGGGGCCGATGCTGGCGCCGGAAGGCGTCGACGACGAGTCGCTGCTGTTCCTCACCGATATCCTGCCCACCGGTTGGCAGGGCGCCGAGCATTGCGAGATCAAGGGCGGCGAGATCATCGCGATCTGGGGCGCGGGCCCGGTGGGGTTGTTCGCGATCCAATCCGCCAAGATCATGGGTGCCGAGCGCATCATCGTCATCGAGACGGTGCCGGAGCGGATCGAACTCGCCCGGAAATACGGTGCCACCGATATCATCGACTTCATGAAAGAGGACGTGTTCGAGCGGATCAAGGAGATCAGCAAGGGCGAGGGCGCCGACGGCGTGATCGACTGCGTCGGCATGGAGGCCACCGCCGGCCACGGCGTCGCGGGGATCGTCAGCACCCTGCAGGAGAAACTGACCTCGACCGAGCGTCCCTACGTCCTCATGGAGGCGATCAAGGCCGTGCGCCCCTGCGGGATCGTCTCGATCCCCGGCGTCTACGGTGGCCCGCTTCCCATCAATATGGGCTCCATCGTGCAGAAGGGGCTCACCCTGAAGAGCGGCCAGACCCATGTGAAACGCTACTTGGAGACGCTGACGAAGCTGATCCAGGAGGGCAAGATCGACATGACGTCGATGATCACCCACCGCTCCACCAATCTCGCGGACGGCCCCGACCTCTACAAGACGTTCCGCGACAAGAAGGACGGCTGCGTGAAGGTGGTCTTTCACCCGAACTGACGGCATCGACGGGGATATGGCCCGGAACGAGGCCATATTCCGTCATAGGCCCGGGGCTTCATCGTTATCCCCGCGCCAGGGCGTCCTGAAACTCCGCCTCCGGCAAAAGCGCCCCGCCGGTGGTCCAGACCACATGCGTCGCCCGCGCAGGTGCGGCGGCGTCGAGATAGGGCCGGATTGCGGCGAACCCCGCCGCCGCCGAGGGTTCGAGCCGCAGGCCCGGATCGGCCCAGAGGCGTTTCACCCAGGCGAACAGGTCGGCATCGGCGACCGTGACCACCGCCTCGATGAGCGGGCCGACCGTGCCGGCCACCAGCATCGAGGCACCCGCCACCGCGAGCCCATCGGCGGCGGTGCGGTTGTCGAGGCCGATCTCGTAGACGTCTACCGGGCGTGACAGGCCGGCGGCGAGCTGCACCAGCATGCAGGGCGAGGCCACCGGTTCCACGAAGATGCAGCGGATGGCGTCGCCGAACAGCAGCTTCAGTCCGAGCGTGACGCCGCCGGGCGCGCCGCCGACGCCGCAGGGGAGATATGCGCAGAGCGGATGGGCTGGATCGACCCTTATCCCGGCCTCGTCCAGTTGGCGACGCAGGTCGAAGGCTGCCGCCGCATAGCCGAGGAACAGGTCTACGGAGCTCTCGTCATCGACGAAATGGGCGTCGGCCCGTCCCTCGAAGGCCGAGCGTGCCGCCGCGACCGCGCTGCCGTAATCGCCCCGATGCTCGACCACCCGGGCGCCGATATCCCGTAGGCGCTGCTTCTTCCACGCCTTGGCGTCGTGGGACATGTGGACTTCGACCGCAAAGCCCAGCGCCCGCGCCATGACGCCGACGCTGAAGCCGAGATTGCCGGTGCTACCGACCGCGACCGTGTGCGCGCCGAACGCGTCGCGGGCTTGCGGCTCCGCAAGCCGGGCATAGGAATCCCCCGGCCGTAGCAGGCCCCTCTCGAGCCCGAGCCGCTCGGCATAGACCAGGACCTCGTAGACTCCGCCCCGCGCCTTGATGCAGCCGGTGACCGGCAGATCATGGTCGGCCTTCACCCAGACCGCGCCGCCCGTCGGACCGGCGATGGCCTGCGCGATAGAATCGGAGAGGGGCATCAGGGGCGAGTCGATGCGCCCGGTGTCGAGATCCTCGAAGAGGTGGCGCAAGAGCGGATCGAATCGGCGCCAGCGTGCCTCCGCCGCCTCCACATCGGCCAGGGAGAAAGCCTGGCTCGGCAGGAATTCGGCGGCCGGCCGGAGATGGGGATTGAGCCAGGTGGTGGGCCGGGCCTCCCGCACGCTCGCCGGGATGGCGTCGAGGGAAGGGTTAGGCGGGGTCTCGGCATCCCTGCTCATGCGGTCCGTTCTCCTGTGATCCCGATGGCCCGGGCGCCGTCGCGGCGCTCGATGGACCAGTGCCACGGCCTCGCGCAAGTCTCACCTCAGAGATCCATCGGCGCATTGTCCACCACCTCCTTCATGACGAAGAAGGTCCGCGTCTGCCGCACCCCCGGCAGCGCGATCAGGGTGTCGCTGTGCAGGCGGTTGAAATCCGCCATGTCGGAGACGCGGATCTTGAGGAAATAGTCGAAATCCCCGGCCACGAGATGGCAATCGAGCATGGTCGGCATCGCCTGGGCGGCGGCCTCGAACGCGGCGAAGCTCTCCGGCGTCGAGCGGTCGAGCACGACGCCGACGATGACGAGGGACCCCCGCCCGACCTTCTCCGGCGCGATCCGCGCATGGACGCCGCGGATGTATCCCTCGTCGAACAGGCGCTGCGTGCGGCGGTGGCAGGTGGCGGCGCTGGTATTCACCCGCTTGGCGATCTCGGCATTGTTCATGCGCCCATCGGCCTGGAGCAGGCGCAGGATCTTCAGATCGATCCGGTCGAGCGATGGCGACATGGAAGAACCTTCCGTATTTTCAGCAAAATCGATGGTCTATGCTAAGCTTGACCGGGTATGACCCGCAATCTTGGGGCATATTTCGTCGTCATTCGAGAGCACCTTTCACAAGAGTTTTGCTAGCGTTCGGTTCTCACTGATGCGAGGACGTTGCCAAGCTATGCTGTCGAAATTCGAGCGCTATCCCCTCACCTTCGGCCCGAGCCCGATCGAGAAGCTGTCGCGCCTCACCGACCATCTCGGCGGCGATGTCGAGATCTACGCCAAGCGCGAGGATTGCAATTCCGGCCTGGCTTACGGCGGCAACAAGCTGCGCAAGCTCGAATACATCGTGCCCGATGCCATCGCGAGCGGAGCCGATACGCTGGTCTCCATCGGCGGCGTGCAATCCAACCACACCCGCATGGTGGCGGCGGTGGCCGCCAAGATCGGGATGAAGTGCCGGCTGATCCAGGAAGCCTGGGTGCCGCACGAGGATGCGGTCTACGACCGGGTCGGCAACATCCTGCTCTCGCGCATCATGGGCGCGGAGACGCAGCTCGTGGATGACGGGTTCGACATCGGAATCCGCGAGAGCTGGAAGGCGGCCCTGGAGGATGTGAAGGCCAAGGGCGGCAAGCCCTACGCGATTCCCGCCGGCGCCTCCGTGCACAAGTTCGGCGGCCTCGGCTATGTCGGCTTCGCCGAGGAGGTCCGCGCGCAGGAGGCCGAGATGGGCCTGCGCTTCGACTACATCGTCGTGTGCACCGTCACCGGCTCGACCCATGCCGGCATGGTGGTGGGCTTCGCCGCCGATGGCCGCGCCCGCAACGTCATCGGCATCGACGCCTCCTGCACCCCGGCCCAGACCAAGGCACAGGTGCTCGACATCGCGCAGAAGACGGCCGCCCTCATCGGCGCCCCCGAGATCACGGAAGACGACGTGGTCCTCAACGAGGATTACGCCTACCCGGTCTACGGCGTGCCCTCCAAGGAGACCGTCGAGGCGATCCGCCTCTCGGCGCGGCTCGAGGCCATGATCACCGACCCGGTCTACGAGGGGAAGTCGATGCAGGGGATGATCGATCTCACCCGGAAGGGGTTCTTCCCCAAGGGCTCGAAGGTGCTCTACGCCCATCTCGGCGGCGCGCCGGCCCTGAACGGCTACAGCTACACGTTCCGGAACGGCTGATCGGGACGGTTCACGCCCTGCCGGGCTCCGCCGGCGGCAGGGCGGCGATGAGCTGGCTGAGGAACGCCTGCGCCGCATGCGGCAGCTTGCGGTCCCGCATCAGCTGGACCTGAATGCCGCGCCGCAGGCTCGCCTGCGATTGGATCGGGATGCAGACCAGTTCGCCAAGGCGCACCGGCGTCTGCACCGAGAGTGCCGACATCAGCGCGATCCCCTTCGTCCGCCGCACGAAGGGGAGGAGCGCCGTGAGGATGTTGGAGGTCAGCGTCGGCTCGATGGCGATGCCCTCCGCCCGGCAGGCCGTGTCGAAGACGAGACGCGCCGTGGTGTCGAGGGGCGGCATCGCGATCGGATAGGCCTGGAGTTCGTCGATCCGGATCGACGCCCGGCCGGCCAGCGGATGGTCGGGGGCCGCGAGCGCCACCATCTCCACCGTCGCGTCGTAGATCACCGTGACGAGGTTCGTCGGCGCGAGCACGAAGGTGATGCCGATATCGGCGTCGCCCGCCGCCACCACCTGCGTCACCTGAGCCGGCGGCAGGACCTGAATCTCGAACCGGATACCGGGATGGCGCGCGTGAAACTCGGCGATGGCGTTCGGCAAGAGGTCGAGGGCGAACCCTTCCGCCGTGGCGACGCGGATGAAGCCCCGCGCCAGCCCCTGCAATTCCTGGATCTCGGCCGCGACCTGCTCGGCCCGCACCAGGGTCTGGCGGGCATGCCGGGCCAGCAGCTCTCCCGCCGGGCTCAGGACCATGCCGCGGGGACGGCGCTCGAACAGGACGCAATCGAGCTCCGCCTCCAGATTGGCGATCTGCCGGCTGATCGCCGAGGCCGCGACGTTGAGCTGGGCGGAGGCCGCCGCGATGGAGCCCGTGCGGGCAACGGCGAGGAAATAGCGCAGGCCCGACATCTGCATAGGCACGCTCCATTGCCGAAACGGCACGGCGACCATCGATAAATTCTACTTGCTGCGATGCGGAATGCACAACACCATGGCACGAGGAAAAAAGCGGCAGTGCAGATCGGCTACGGGCCGCCGAGCGGCCGGTAGCGGAAGGAATGCGGATCATGGCCAGACATGTTCCCGCGGCAGGCGCCGCGCTCGCTCTCCTGCTGGGGACGTTCAGCGTGCCGGCGCTGGCCGGCAAGGCCAACGATACCCTGGTCTATGCCTCGGATACCGAGCCGGAAAACGTGAGCCCGTATCACAACAGCGCTCGCGAAGGTGTCGTGCTCGCCCGCAACGTCTGGGACACCCTGCTCTACCGCGACCCGAAGACCGGCGCGTATCAGCCGATGCTGGCCACCGCCTGGAAATGGGTCGACCCGACGACCCTCGAACTGACCCTGCGCGAGGGCGTGACCTTCCATAACGGCGACGTCTTCGGCCCCGAGGACGTGGCCTTCACCTTCAATTACGTGCTGACGCCGGAAGCCCGCACGGTGACGAAGCAGAACGTCGACTGGATGAAGTCGACGGAGGTGGTGGACGCCAAGACCGTCCGCATTCACCTCAAGACCGCCTTCCCGGCCGCTCTCGAATACCTCGCCGGACCGACCCCGATCTTCCCGGCCGCTTACTTCAAAAAGGTCGGCCTCGACGGTTTCGCCAAGGCCCCGATCGGCACCGGCCCCTACCGCATCACCAGCGTCGAGAACGGACGCGGGGTGAAGATGGAGCGCAACGCCAAGTACTGGCCCGGCAGCCCGATCGGCACGCCCAAGATCGGCAAGCTCGAATTCCGCGTCATCCCCGATGCCGACAGCCGCATGGCCGAGCTCGTCACCGGCGGCATCGACTGGATCTGGCGGGTGCCGAGCGATCAGGCCGACCAGCTGAAGGGCGCTCCCAACGTCACCGTGCTGAGCGCCGAGACCATGCGGGTCGGCTTCCTGCAATTCGACACGCTCGGCCGCGCCAAGGAGAACTCACCCCTGAAGGATCCCCGCGTCCGCCAGGCGATCTCCTACGCCATCGACCGCAAGGCGATGGTCGACAACCTCGTCCGTGGCGGCAGCCGCGTCATGAACGCGGCCTGTTTCATCGACCAGTTCGGCTGCACCGACGAGGGCGTGCCGCGTTACAGTTACGATCCGGCGAAAGCCAAGGCGCTCCTGAAGGAGGCCGGCTATCCCGACGGGTTCGAGATCGATCTCGGCGCCTATCGCGAGCGCGACTACGCCGAGGCCGTCATCGGGTATCTCCGCGTCGTCGGCATCACCGCCCGGCTCAACTACCTGCGCTACGCGGCGCTGCGCGACATGATCCGGGGCGGCAAGGTCTCCATCGCCTTCCAGACCTGGGGCTCATTCTCGGTTCTCGACGTCTCGGCCTTCACCGGCGTCTACCTCAAGGGCGGTGACGAGGACCTGACCAAGGATCCCGAGACCATCGCGGCGCTCCAGGCCGGGGACGGCGCCACCGATCCGGCCGCGCGCAAGGTGAAATATGCCGAGGCGCTCAAGCGCATCGCTGCCCAGGCCTACATCCTGCCGCTGTTCTCCTACTCGACCAACTACGCCTTCACCTCGGACCTGACCTTCACGGCGCAGCCCGATGAGTTGCCGCGCTTCTACGCGGCGAGCTGGAAGTAAGGGTCGCATCCGAGGCGCGAAGCGCGGCTCATGGAAGGCGTACCCGTTCACTCATCGCGGATGCAGCCCGCGCCGTCCCCTCTCCCCTCTGCGGGGGAGGGAGAAGCCCGCGGATCGCTCTCGGCAGAGCCGAACAATCGTCCGGACGACGAACGTCACGACCCGTAACGGACCAAAGGAACCGGCCCATGCTCAGGTTCATGCTGCAACGCATTCTCGTCGCCATCGCGGTCGCCGTGACGGTGTCGGTGGCGAGCTTCATGCTGCTGCACCTCTCCGGTGACCTCGCCACCGCCATCGCGGGGCCGGAAGCCACCTCCGCCCAGGTCGAGGCGATCCGGGTCCAGTACGGGCTGAACCAGCCGATGCTGGCGCAATTCACCGCCTGGGCGTGGAAAGCGCTGCATTTCGATTTCGGCAATTCCTTCTACTTCCGGGAAAGCGTCGTCGATCTCCTCGCCTCCCGCATGCCGATCACCCTGTTCCTCGGCGTGGTGGCGCTGGCCGTCGCCCTGTTCGTGGCGATCCCGCTCGGCGTGCTGGCGGCGGTGAAGCGCGACACGTGGATCGACCGGCTCGCTCTATCGGTCTCGGTGCTGGGGCAGGCGATGCCGAGCTTCTGGTTCGGCCTCACGCTCATCATGATCTTCTCGGTGAATCTGCGCTGGCTGCCGGTCTCGGGCAACACGACCTGGAAGCACTTCGTGCTGCCGGCCATCGCGCTCGGCTACTACGCCATGCCCGCCGTGATGCGCCTCACCCGCAACGGCATGCTCGAAGTGCTGGCCTCGGACTATGTCCGCACCGCCCGCGCCAAAGGTCTCCCACCGCGAAAGATCCTGATCCGGCATGCGCTCCGCAACGCCGTGATCCCGGTGATCGCGCTCGCCGCCGTGCAGTTCGGCTTCATGCTCGGCGGCTCCATCGTGATCGAGGCGGTGTTCTCGCTCCAGGGGCTCGGGCAGCTCGCCTGGGAATCCATCGCCCGCAACGACTTCCCCGTGGTGCAGGCGATCGTGCTGGTCCTGGCGATGATCTACATCGCCCTGACCCTGGCCGCCGACCTCCTCAACGCTTTCCTCGATCCCCGGCTGCGCCAATGACCCTTCAGCCGTCTTCCTCCCCAGTGGCTCCCGCCCTTCCCTCTGCCGACCTGCTGGTCCAGGCCGGTCCTGTGCCCGACGCGAACGCGCCGCTGCCGGCGTCGCGCTCGCCCACGGCGCTCGCCCTCCGGCGCGGCCTGCGTCACGGCGGCTTCATGATCGGCGCGATGATCCTCGGCGGGATCGTCCTCGCGGCTCTGGCCGCGCCCCTGATCGCCCCGCACGACCCCTATGCCCAGGACGTCTCGCGCCGCCTGATCCCGCCGATCTGGAACGCGAAGGGGACGTGGGACCACATCCTCGGCACCGACAAGCTCGGGCGCGACTATCTCAGCCGCCTGATCTACGGCAGCCAGATCTCCCTTCTCATCGGGATCGCGGCGGCCTGCATCTCCGGCCTGATCGGCACCGTGCTCGGCATCTGCGCCGGCTATTTCGGCGGCAAGGTCGACGCGGTGGTGAGCTACGTCGTCACCACGCGCCTCGCCATGCCGGTGGTGCTCGTGGCTTTGGCCATGGCCTCCCTGGTGGGCGGTTCGCTGAAGGTGGTGGTCCTGGTGCTGGGCCTGCTGCTGTGGGACCGTTTCGCCGTGGTGACGCGAGCCGCCACCCGCCAGATCCGCGACCAGGATTTCGTCGCGGCGGCCCGCGCCGCCGGCTTCTCGAACACCCGGATCCTGTTCCAGGAGATCCTGCCCAACATCTTCAACGCGCTCATCGTCGTGGCGACCCTGGAGATGGCGCACGCGATCCTGCTGGAAGCGGCCCTGTCGTTCCTCGGCCTCGGCGTCCAGCCGCCCCTGCCCTCCTGGGGGCTGATGATCGCCGAGGGCAAGCCGTACATGTTCTTCCAGCCCTGGGTCATCACCATCCCGGGCGTCGCCCTCCTCGTCCTCGTTCTCGCCATCAACCTCCTGGGCGACGGATTGCGCGACGTCACGGCACCCGAGGGGCGGCGCTGAGCGCTCCCCCTCGCCTCGCATTCACACCCAATTCCGCCCACCCGACACAGAGTGGATCCATGTCCCGACACGATGCGATCGCGCACGCCGCGCGCCACTACGACGGAGGCGGTTTCCGCGCCGTCCTGCAGGATGCCGTCGCCCGCCCGACCGAGAGCCAGACCACGGGGCAATTGCCGGCGCTCCGTGCCTACCTGTCCGACTTTCTCATGCCCGCCATCGCGCCGTTGGGTTTCACCGGTCGCATCCTCGACAATCCCGACGGCGAGCACGGCCCCTTCCTCATCGCCGAGCGCCACGAGGGCGACGCCCTGCCCACCGTGCTGATCTACGGCCACGGCGACACCGTGCGCGGCTATCCCGAACAATGGCGCGACGGCCTCGACCCGTGGGCGATCGTCGTCGAGGGCGACCGCTGGTACGGTCGCGGCACCGCCGACAACAAGGGCCAGCACATCATCAATCTCGGCGCGCTCGAGGCGGTGATGGCGGCGAGAGGCGGACGCCTCGGCTTCAACACCAAGCTCCTCATCGAAATGGGCGAGGAATCCGGTTCGCCGGGTCTGCGCGACCTGTGCCGGGCCGAGGCGCGCGCTCTTGCCGCCGACGTGCTCATCGCCTCGGACGGGCCACGGGTGAGCGCGGAACGCCCCACGCTCTTCCTCGGCTCGCGCGGAGGCTACACGTTCGAACTCATCGTGAACCTGCGTGAGGGCAGCCACCATTCGGGCAATTGGGGCGGCCTGCTGCGCAACCCGGGCACGGTGCTCGCCAACGCCATCGCGACCCTGGTCGACGGGCGCGGCAAGATCCTCCTCGATGCCCTGCGGCCCCCCGCGATCCCCGAGGGCGTGCGCGCCGCGCTCGCCGACATCGCGGTGGGCACCGACCCCACCGCGCCGAGGATCGACGAGGATTGGGGCGAGCCCGGCCTCAATGCGGCCGAGCGCGTCTTCGGCTGGAACACCCTCGAAGTGCTGGCCTTCAAGACCGGCGACCCCGACGGACCGCTCAATGCGGTGCCGCCCCACGCCAAGGCGACACTGCAGCTGCGCTTCGTCGTCGGCACCGACTGGGAGGGCCTGATCCCGGCAGTGCGCGCCCATCTCGATGCGAACGGCTTTCCCATGGTCGAGGTGCGGGCGGCCCGTTCCGAAGTGTTCCGTGCCACCCGCCTTCCCGTCGAGGACCCTTGGGTCGGCTGGGCGCTGGCCTCCATCGAGGCCAGCACGGGCAAGCGCCCGGCTTTGCTGCCCAATCTCGGCGGGTCGCTGCCCAACGACGCCTTCTCCGAGATCCTCGGCCTGCCGACCCTGTGGGTGCCGCATTCCTACCCGGCCTGCCTCCAGCACGGGCCGGACGAGCATTTGCTCGGGCCGATGAGCCGCGAGGCACTGATGCTGATGGCCGGCCTGTTCTGGGATCTCGGGGAGACCGGACCCGGCATCCTGGGCCAGCGCGACGCCAAACGGGAGACCTGAACCATGAGCGAGCCTGTCGTCAGCATCCGCAACCTCACCCTGGCCCTGCCCAAGGGAGCGGACCGGCCGCATGCGGTGGAGGATCTCTCCCTCGACCTGATGCCGGGCAAGATCCTCTGCGTCGTCGGCGAATCGGGCTCGGGCAAATCCATGAGCGCCTATGCGCTCACCGGCCTGCTGCCGCGTGCCCTCACGCCCGTCGGCGGCAGCATCGTGTTCGAGGGGCGGGACCTGCTCACCCTCGGCGAGCGCGACTGGCGTGCCTTGCGCGGGCGCCGCATCGCCATGGTGTTCCAGGAGCCCATGACGGCCCTCAACCCGGTCATGCGGATCGGCGACCAGATCGCCGAGATGTTCGAGGCGCACGGCCTCCTCACCAAGGCCGAGCGTCGGGCCAAGGCCATCGCGCTCGCCACCGAGGTCGGCCTGCCCGACCCGGCGCAGATCGTGCGTGCCTATCCGCATCAGCTGTCGGGCGGACAGCGCCAGCGCGCGATGATCGCAATGGCTCTGGCGCTGGAGCCCTCGATCCTCGTCGCCGACGAGCCGACCACGGCGCTGGACGTCACCACCCAGGCGCAGATCCTGAAGCTCGTCCGCGACCTGCAGCGGCGGCGGGGCATGAGCGTCCTGTTCATCACCCACGATTTCGGCGTCGTCGCGGACATCGCCGACCATGTGGCGGTGCTCCAGCGCGGCAAGCTGGTGGAATCGGGCTCCGCCGACGAGGTCCTGAGGAACCCGCAGCATCCCTACACCAAGGCGCTGCTGGCGGCGGTGCCGAGCATCGTGCCGCCGGAGCGCGCATCACGGGAGGGCGCGCCCATCGCCCTGTCTGCCATCGGCTTGACGAAAACCTACACGTCGCGTCGTGGCCTGTTCGGGCCGCCGCGCATCGTCCACGCGGTCAAGGAGGTGGCGTTCGACGTCCGGCGCGGCGAGACCTTGGGGCTCGTGGGCGAATCGGGCTCGGGCAAATCCACCACGGCGCGCCTCGCCATCCGGCTCATCGACCCGGACCGGGGCACCGTCCGCCTCGGCGCGCTGGATTACACGGCTTTGGGGCCGCGCGCGCTCCGCGCCGAGCGCAAGCGCATCCAGATGATCTTCCAGGACCCCTTCGCCTCCCTCAACCCGCGCCGGACCGTGGAGCAGATCATCACCGCCGGGCCGATCGCCCATGGCACGCCCGTCCGCGAGGCAAGGGAGCGGGCGCGGGAACTCCTCGATCTCGTCGGCCTGTCGCCCAGCGCCGCCGAGCGATATCCAAATGCCTTCTCCGGCGGCCAGCGCCAGCGCATCGGCATCGCACGGGCGCTCGCCATGGAGCCCGACGTGCTGGTCGCCGACGAGGCCGTCTCGGCCCTCGACGTGTCGGTCCAGGCCCAGGTGCTCGACCTTCTCGAGGATCTGAAGCAGCGCCTGAACCTCGCCATGCTGTTCATCACCCACGACCTGCGCGTCGCCGCCAAGATCTGCGACCGGATCGCGGTGATGCATCGCGGCGAGATCGTGGAGCAGCGGCCGACCGCCGATCTGTTCCGCCGGCCGGACCATCCCTACACGCGGGATCTGCTCTCGGCCGTGCCCGGATTGCAGATGGACGTGGCCTGACGCGCGAGAGGCGCTACTTGCGCCAGGCGTCGATCCAGGACGTCACCGGGTCGACCACGTAGGACAGGAGCGAGGTGGCCCAGCCCCTCGCCCTCGCGCCGATCGATGGCTTGCCCTGTCGACGGGCCTCGGCCTCGGCCGCCTGGGCCACCAGCATCGCCGAGACGTAACTGTTCTCCAGGGTCTTGCATTCGGCCAAAGCGGCCTTCTGCGCGGCATGGGTCGGCAGGCCGGCGGGTTGCCCGGAAAAGGCCTGCCGCACGCATTTGTGCCAGCGCCGCTCCAGGAGATCGAGATCGGCGCCTGCTGCCGGCGCGTCCTGAGCCATCGCCTCCTGAGCAAAGGCTCCCGCCGATGCCGCGACGCCCGCCACGAAGGCAGCCGCCATCAGGGCCTGAGCCGCTACCCGGCGGCCCGGTCGAGGATACGTCGTCGTCCGAGGCTCGCTAGCGGGCAAGGGCCCGCGTCTCGTCGAGGACGGCTTCCACCGCGGCGATCGCATTTTCCAGCTCCGCGATGCGGCGCAGCGTGCTGTCGGCCGGCATCGTTTCATGCTCCGCCGCTTCCAGGATCAGGGCGCGCTGACGAGCTTTGAGACGGTCCAGGAGAGATTCGAGCTTAGGCATGAACCGCACTTAACCGCACGTTGCGCGATCGACAACATTTGTTTGCACCGAAATTGACGCCCTGTTGGTGGGGAATGACCCTGAAACACAAGATTCCACCGGAGTGTGGCCAAGATGAAATAGCGCCTGCGTACTTCACCTCCGCCCCGTGCTGTCCGGCGAGGACGGCTAAGGTCGCGTGCTGAACCTTTCCCACGGCCGCGGGTTCACAAAGCCTCGAGGCAACCCCCACCCCGGAAACCGTGATCATGTCGAAGACGATGTCCGCCGACTTCAAGAGCCGCCGCGATGCCGAGACCGCAGTCGAGCACATCGTCCAGGAACACGGGATCGACCGGGGCGCCGTGACCATCGCCCCCGCCGGCGACGACAACACCGCCGGGACCGAGGCGGCGCGGGCCGATATCGAGGATGGCCGCCTGAAGGAAGGCACCGAGGGCGAGCCCGCTCTGGAGGGCGAGATCCGCGTCACCGTCGCGTTCGACGACGGGCTGACCGAGAAGGTGATGACGTCGTTCGAGACCTATGGCGGACGCGCGATCGACGCCGTCTGATCCGGCTCGACGATCAGCGCTGTGACGGCTCGACCCGACCGGAATCCAGCGGGAGGCCGGCGGTGAGCCAGAGCTTGAGGGCGTCGAAGGTCCAACGGGCGCCCTCGATCACGTGATGCGGTGGGCCTTCCTCGCCGGACCGGTCGAGGAAGGTTCGAAACGAGGCCCACATCGCCCCCGTGTCCCGCTTGCCGTAGCCTTCGTAATAGGCGCACCCGCCCGATGCGATCTCCGCCCCGAGGCTGCGGTGAAGGTGATGGGCGATGACCTGCCCGCCCAGGGTCGAGCCTTCCGTGACGTAGAGCGCGCCGAGAAGGGCGGGGCGCGTGTGGAAGGCGGTGCCCGCCGCAAAGCGCGGTAGCGCCTCGATCGTGTCCTTCGTCAGTCCGAAATGGACGAGATCGCGTTCCAGCAAGCGCAGCTTGCCGCGCGGCTGCGCGAAGGCAGGTTCGAAGCTTGCGGCGATTGCGGGCTCGAAGACCCGGTGGAACCCCCACCAGCGGCTGAGGAGAGCGAGGTATCCCTCCCGCGTCGCCATCCGCCGCCGCCAGTCGAGCCGGTGTTCCAGATCCTCGTGACGGTCACGCGTCTCCTCTCGGAGCCGTTCGCTCAATGACGGGGCCGCGGACGCATGGGCCGCGCCGCTCACGGCAGGCCGGCCGGCTCGGGCGCGCCGATCGGGGCGGTCATGATCACCCTCAGCCCCGGGTGATTGTTGGTGTTCTCGATGGTGCCGCCGAGGCGGTCGACCATGGCGTTGAGCATCCGCGTCCCGAATCCGCTCCGCGTGCCGGTCTTGCCCTGGCCCTGATCGGCGACGATCAGGCGGAAGCGGTTGCGATGCTGTTCGAGGCTGATGGCGATCGGCCCGACGGCACCGGCATAGGCGTATTTGTTGGCGTTGATGACGAGCTCGGTCAGGATCAGCCCGATGCTCACGGCGGCATCGGTGGGAATGGTCACGGGGGCGAAGTCGGTACTGAACTGATCCGTCCAGTCGGGTCCCATCGACGATTTCATCTCCGTGACGAGATCCTCGAGGTAGCGCGCGAGATCGATCATCTCGACATTGTCGTCGCTGTAGAGCCGCCGGTGGACCAGGGCCACGGCGGACAGACGGCGCTGCGCCTCGCCCAGGGACTTGCTGAGATCCGCGTTGCCCTCCGCCCTCGCCTGCAGGGACAGGAAGGCCGAGACGAGCTGAAGGCTGTTCTGGACGCGGTGGTTCACTTCCTTGATCAGGTAGTCCTTCTGGACCAGCAGGCTTTCCTTGTCCGCCACGGTGGCGCCGAGTTCGCGGTTGAGCTCGCGGATGCGCCGGGTCTGGCGCGCCTCGTACAATTCGCGGACGATGCGCTGCGCCGCCTCGATCTCGGGAAGGGTCCAGGGTTTGGCATGGCCGTGGACCTCCTCGGTCCAGGCCTCGAAGGAGGCGCGGGGGCTCAGGGTGTCGCCGACGGCGACGGCGGCCTTGTGCGGGTTGCCCGCCCAGTTCACGAGTTCGATCTGCTCGGCCCGGAACCACATCAGGATGATCGGCTCATCCCCCGACAGGACCACGGCGAGGAGACCGCTCGCCAGCGCGCGATAGGCGTCGGCACGCGGGAACCGCTTGCTGAGGGCGTGGGTGTGGAGGGCCTGCGCGCCGCCCACCGTCCGGACCCAGGCGGCGATCTCGCGCAGGTCGGCCTCGTCGGCGCAGCGTCCGGTCCGGTGGAGATCCCTGCCCTGCAGGAGCGCGAAGCCATCGGCCCCGAGCATGCGGCGCAGATCCTCGCTCGTCTCGATGAGGATGTCCGAGAGGGGCGCTTCGCCCAGGACCTTTCCGGAGACCACGTCCTCGGCGCTGCGCAGCTGGAGCCGCTCGCGGTAATCCTCGGCTTCCTCCCGCGACCTGATCTGGCGCGCGACGCTCCCCGCCAGAGCCTGGCAGGCCATCCGCTGCCCGAAGGCGAGGATGCGGGGCGTGCGGTGGTGGCAGGCGACGAGCCCCCACAGGATGCCGTCCTTGACGATGGAGATCGAGGCCGAGGCCGCCACGTCCATGTTGCGCAGATATTGAAGGTGGATCGGCGAGACGCTGCGCAGGTCGACATCGCTGAGGTCGAGCCGGGACAGCTCCTTCGGCCGGATCGGTTGCGGCACATAGGCGACGTCGGGGATCACCCGGACGCGGTTGCGGATGTAGAGCGCCCGCGCCTGTTTCGGGATGTCGGAGGCCGGGAAGTGGTGGTGCAGGAAACTGCCGAGTTCGGGGACCCGGCTCTCCGCGATGACCACACCCGCATCGTCGTCGAGGAAGCGATAGACCATCACCCGGTCGAACCCGGTGACCTCACGGAACGACGTCGCCGCCCGTTCACACAGCGTCTTGAGGTCGGCGGCCCGCTCCAGCGCGCTCCCGGCGCGGTCGAGCCAGCCGAGCAGGCTGGCGGCATCGGTCCATTGGGCGGCCTGCGGCTCGAGCTGCACCAGCCATTGGCCGTCCTGGAAGCGGGCGGTGGCATCCATCGCCGCGTGCAGGCCCTCGACCCGGCCGATCACGACGGTCTCGTCCTGCGGCGCGTCGACAAGGAGAGCGGCATGGGTCGCGCCGAGAAGTTCCGACAGCGTCCGGCCGGTCCATTCCGCGGCCAGCATTCCCTCGATGTCGCCCGCGCCGCCGACCACCCTCTGGTCTTCGGCGCCCGCGATTAGCAGGAGCCCGTGCGGCTGGATCGCCCCCGGAACATGGATCGGCTCTCGGTCGCAGACGGTCAGATCTGGGCCGAGATCCGAGACGTCACCGTCCTGGCGAGGATCCAGGGCCGGATCGGCCGTCCGGGGGGCACTCAGTTGCGTCATACGTCCATTCTGTAGCGTCTGTAGGCCGTCGGAAACCTGAACGGCCAACCTCCCGCATCCCCCGAACCGCGTGTCCGAAAGACAATCCTTCTTGGGCGGCCGAGTAGGAGCCGATTCGCCGACCCCCATCCCGCCGTGTGGAGACACGATACGGGAGGAAATCTGCCGCCCGTCGAAGGTGGGGCGAGGATTTATTTAGTGACTCTACGCAGCTTTGCCATATCGACGCCACACATAGTTTGCCAGTCTTATATGTGTACTTTCATACAAACGGAATTGTGTTGATTGAAGCTCGGCTGTACTGACGGGAGCGACTGTCCCGGATCGATGCCGATCACGCCCCCATCAGGACCGATACGTGGGCGGCCACCGAGTCGCCGAGGCCCTTCAAGTCGTAGCCGCCCTCCAGCAGCGACACGATCCTGCCGTCGCAGGTGCGGTCGGCGATCTCCATCACCTGGGCCGTGGCCCAGGCGAAATCCTCGGCCTCCAGCATCAGGTTGGCCAGCGGGTCGCGCCAATGGGCGTCGAAGCCGGCGGAGATGACGATCAGATCGGGTTTGAACGCCTCGAGACGGGTGAGGATGCGGCTTCGCATCGCCTCCTTGAAGGCGTCGCCATCGGCGAAGGGCTTGAGCGGCGCGTTGACGATGTTGCCGTGCTCGCCCTCCTCGGACACCGCTCCGCTGCCGGGATAGAGCGGCATCTGGTGGGTGGAGCAGAACAGCACCGACGGGTCCGACCAGACGATGTCCTGCGTGCCGTTGCCGTGATGCACGTCCCAATCGACGATGGCGACGCGCTCCGCCCCGTGGACTTTCCTGGCGTGAAGGGCGGCGATCGCCGCGTTGTTGAACACGCAGAAGCCCATCGCCTTGGTGCGTTCCGCATGGTGCCCCGGCGGCCGCATGGCCGAGAAGGCGTTGCGGGCCGCCCCCGTCATCACGAGGTCGACGCCTTGCACCGCCGCACCGACACCGCGCAGGACGCAATCCATGGTGCCGGGCGAGAGCACCGTATCGGAATCGAGATGGGCAAGCCCCTCGCTCGGGACCAAGCGGAGGATGGCGCGGACCCATTCCTCGGGATGGGCGAGGAACACCGATTCGAGGGCGGCGGCGTCCGGCGAGCGACGGTCGAGGCCGGAGAAGTCCGCCGTCCCGAGGGCCTCCCGGACCGCCTTCATGCGCTCCGGCCGCTCGGGATGTCCGTGCGGCGTGCGATGCTCGAACGCGGCCGCATGATGGAACAGGACGGTCATCGACATCTCCCCTCGTCAATCTGGCATTGGGTATACCAGCTTGAGCGAGGGATGACAGGAGCGCGGATCAGGCTCGCAGGCGCCGGAGGGCCTCGGCGTGGAGGCCGGCATTGGCCGCGGCCACGACCCGTCCGTCGAAAGCCGGGGTCAGGGGGCGACCGTCCCAGTCTGTCATCACGCCGCCCGCCCCTTCCACCACCGGCACGAGGGCCATGACGTCGTAGACCTGGAGCCCGGCTTCCACCACGAGATCGCAATGACCGCTGGCGAGGAGGCCGTAGGCGTAGCAATCGCCGCCGAAGCGGCGCAGGCCCACCGCTCCGCTGAGCCGTGCGAAGGCCTCCGCATCCGCGCCCACGAAGATGTCCGGGGAGGTGGCGAACAGGCGGGCCTCGGGAAGGTGCCTGTCGCTCGTCCGGGCGGGCAGAGCGCCGAACCACGCCGCGTCGCCGGTGCCGCACCAGCGTTCCCCGAGTGCCGGCATGTCGATGACGCCGACGATCGGCCGCCCCTCCGAGACCAGGGCGATGAGCGTGCCGAAGAGCGGCATGCCGGTGATGAAGCTCTTGGTCCCGTCGATCGGGTCGATCACCCAGGTGAGCGGCCGTTCGAAATCGCCGCCCTCCTCCTCTCCGAGGATGCCGTGGTCGGGATAGACGCTGCGGATCTCGGCGCGCAGCAGGGATTCGATGGCGCGGTCGGCGGCGGTGACCGGGCTCGCATCCGCCTTGGCTTCCACCGGCAGTTCGGTGCGGAAATAGTGCCGGGCGAGGGGGGCGGCGAAATCGGCGAGGCGATGGGCGAAGGCGATGACATCCGCCTTCGCCCCGTCCCCGGACGGGATCGCCAATGCGTCCACGCCCATCACAGGCGCCTCAGCCAGAGCGGCCAGTCGGGGTGATGGAACAGGGTGCGGGCCCGCATGTGCTTCCAGGTTCCGTATTTGTAATAGTCGAAATCGAGGGTGGAGACGGCCTCCTGGATCATCGCCCAGGTCGCCCATTTGAGATCGCCCAGCGCCTTCAGCACCGCGACCCGCGCGTCGATTGCGGGCGTCCAGCGGCCGAAATAGGCCTCGATCATCTCGCGCTCGATGATGTCGGGGAACGCCATCTCGTCGAACCAGAGGGCGAGCTCGTAGGCGCGCTCGTTGTTGGAGGCGTATTCGAAGTCGACCAGCAGGACCGTGTCGGACGCGTCGATCATGAAGTTGCCGGCCAGCGTATCGTTCATGCACGGCACGAGATCGAGGCCGGAGGCCGTCATGGCCGCCTTCGCCTCGGCCACGCAGCGCATCAGATGGGCCTGGTCGGCGGGGAGCCGGCCGCCCACCTCCGCCACCTGCTCCACATGCTCCTCGATCATCGCGAAGATCGTCTTCGTCAGCCCGAGCGGCGCGGAATCGTTGAAGGCCTTGAGGGCGCGCACGGCGTTGTGGCGGACGGCGGGGCGCAGGAAGTCGAGGTTCGAGGAAGCACGGTAGCCCTCGACGAAGGCGAAGATCTCGACGCCGGCCTCGGGCAGGTAGTCGATCACCTCGACGCCGTAGCCGCAGGCATGGGCGCGGCGGCTGGCTTCGTTGGCATGGTCGCGGGTGATGAACATTTCGGTGCCGCGACCGGGCATCTTCACGAAGACATCCCGCGCGTCCCCGATGGCGACGTGCCAGTTGGTGTTGCTGATGCCACCCGCCACCGGCCGGTAGCGCATCGGCCGGCCCTGCCAGGAGGCGATGCCGGCCAGCACGCCCTCCAAGGCGCGCTCGCCCTCGCTGATGCCGTCGCCCAAGCCTGTCCAACTCATCGCCGTCCAGTGCCCCCCGTCTTGAATGATCGAGTCACAGCCGGCGCAGCCAGCTTTCGAAGTCACGTGCGCCCATGGTCGTGCGCGCATGCAGGAGCCGCCAGGTTCCGTATTTGTAGAACTCGATTCCGCTGCGCGCCGAGGTGACCGCGCGGGTGACGCCCCAGAGGCCGCCCATCACGTCGTCGACGGCGCCGTAGAGGCGGCAGCGGTTGTAGAGGCGCTCGTCGAACCGGCCTGCATAATGCTCCACCGCCTCGCGCCGCTCCGGCTCGAAGGCGCAGGTCTCGTTGAGGAGGGCGCCGACATCGAACCAGGGGTCGTTGTCGCCGGCGAGGTCGAAATCGACGAGACGGACCTCGCCCTCCCCGATCATGACGTTCGAGGCGATGCCGTCGTTGTGGCAGAAGGCGAGGTCGATCCCCGACGCATGGATGGCCTCGCGGACGAGTGCCATCGTCGCCACCAGCCGGTCGGTCCCGTCGGGAAGCGGCGCGTCGGCGGCGCGGGCTTCGGCCGCGAGGCTCTCGATCCGCCCGAAGGGGCAGAATCGATGGCCGAGACGACCGTCACCATGGAGCCGCTTCTTGGCGTCCAGCACCTCGGCCAGGACCGCCCCGTCCTGAAGGTCGCCGACGCGGGCATAGCGCCAGGGCTCGGGCAGGTAGGCGAGGCCGAGCGCTCCGTCCGCCTCGTGGACCACCTCCGGGGCGACGCCAAGGCGCGCGGCCTTGCGGGCCGCCAGCCCGGCCACGGGCGTCACGTCGTCCGCCATGTCGGCGTGGCGTAGCTTGAGGAAGACCGGCTCGCCCTCGCGGAACGCGATCCGGACGCAATCCGAGGCCACGGCCCGGTGAGTCGGGGACGCCACCGGCGCTGCGGCCAGCCCATAGCGAGGCTGGCGCGCGATCCAGTCCGGCCGCGTGGCGATGACGGCCTCCACGCGGTGGTCGAAGGTGGTGCCGGCCTCGCCGTAGGCTATCATCGCTCCCCTCCGAACGCGTCGTTCGGCCGCCTGAAGAGCAAGGCCCGTTCCGGAGATCCGCCGGCGCGGCACAGGCGCCATGCGGCGAGCAGTCCCACCGAGAGCCCGGCTTCGAGATCGGCCGGCCGCGTCAGCTCGGCCTCGTTATGCGCGATGCCCCCGACGCTGGGGACGAAGACGATGCCGGTGGGGCATTGGCCGAGCAGGCTGATCGCGTCGTGGCCGGCCACGGTATCCATGCGCAGCGACCGCAGGGAGGTCTCCTCGGCGCAGGCGGCGACGAGATCGCACACGGCCTCCGGCAGGCTGCGGATCGGCCGCAGGGTCCGGCCGGGGATCGCCGCGACGACGCCTGCGCGCTCCGCCGCTTCCGTGATCGCCGCCTCTGCCATGAGGGCCGCATCGGTGAGGAGGGCATTGTCGGCCGAGCGCAGTTCCACGCTCAGTTCCACCCGCGCGGGCACCACGTTGGGGGAATTGGGCTCCACCAGGATGCGGCCGACGGAGGAATGGAAGCGGCCGGGCCAGCGCTCTGCGATCTCCCTCACTTCGGCGATGAGATAGGCTGCGGCGAGCAGCGCGTCGCGCCGGCGCGGCATCGGGGTCGGGCCGGTATGGGCCTGCTCGCCGGTAAAGACCACGTCGATCTTGGCCGCCCCCCAGTTGCGGGTGACGATGCCGATGCTCGCCTTGGCCTTCTCCAGGACGAGGCCCTGCTCCACGTGGAGTTCGAGATAGCAGGCCGGGAGCGGCGGCGGCCGGTCCGTGCCGAGGAACCCGATCCCGTCCAGGGCCTCCCGAAGGGTGATCCCGGCATCGTCGCGGCTGGACAAGGCCTCCTCGATCCGGCGCGCGCCCGCATAGGCGCCGCTTCCGAGGAGGCTCGGCCGGAAGCGCGCACCCTCCTCGCCGGTCCAGTTCACCGCACAGAAATCCGCCACGAAGGTCTCGCCAGCGCGCCGCGCCCGCATCAGGGCGGCGCCGATGGCGGCCGCCGCGACCACGCCGTAGGTCCCGTCGAAGCGGCCGGCCTTGGGCTGGCTGTCGAGATGGGAGCCCAGCATCACCAGGGGGGCGCCCGGACCGTCCGCGAGGGGGAAGATGGCGAACTGGTTGCCGACCCCGTCCACGAGGATGTCGGCACCGGCCTCGCGTGCAGAATTGGCGAAGAGGCGACGGGCCTGCCCGTCCTCGGCCGAGGCGCAGAGCCGGGTGATGCCGCCGCCCGCCGTCGCCCCGCAGGCGGAGATCTCCGCGAAGAGCGCGTGGAACGCGCGCGCCGTCGCTGCCGCGTCAGGAGCTGATGAGATCGATGTCATGCTGGGTGAAATGATCCAGGAACGGCTGCGGCGGCGGCCGGTCGGTGACGAGGGTGAGCCGTTCCGAGAGCCCAAAGGTGCAGAGGTTCGCCTGACGCCCGAACTTGCGGGAATCGGCCAGAAGCACGCTCTGGCGCGCCTGGCCCCGCAGCACCTTCCGCAGGGCGGATTCGTGCTCCTCGTAATCCATCCAGCCATGGGTGAGGTCGCAGGCCGCGATACCCATGAAGGCGATGTCGAAATAGAACCGCTGCGCGTAGGCCACCGTCTCGTAGCCCACCAGGGCGTTGTCCCGCGCCCGCAGCATCCCCGGCGTCAGGTTCACCCGCGCGGGGCCGCTGCCGAGATGGAGCGCCACGTCGATGGAATTCGTCGTCACCGTGAGGTTGCGGCCGCTGAGGCGGCGGGCGAAGGCGAGCGTCGTGGTGCCGGTATCGATGAAGACCGACATCCCGTCGCGGATCAGCCCCTCGGCATTGGCCGCCACCTTCGCCTTCTCGCGCGGGTTGGTCTTGCCCCGCTCCTGGAGCGGCCGGTCCTGGTCCAGGCGGGGCGGCACGGCGCCCCCGTGGATCCGCCGCAGGACGCCGCGCTCCTCCAGCACCTTGAGGTCGCGCCGGATGGTCTCCTCGGAGACCCGCAGATAAGCGGCCACGTCGGAGACGCCGACCCGCCCCGTCCCGTTCAGACGGGACAGGATCTCCTGGTAGCGGTGGTCGGTCAGCATCGGCGTCGGCGTCTCCCCAATCCGCCGAAGAGTAGCGATTTTGGTGAGCCGAGGCCGCAGGAAAACACGTATCCCACTGGGTGTTTCCCACGGAGATTGCAATCGCGTCGCTCGTGCCGGGGGAAGCCGCCATCGCTACCCGTTTCCGGAACCCTCCGGCGATCGGGAGCCGCGCTGGAGCCGGATGAGCGGGATCGGGCAGATCCAACGCGTCGGCCTGTCCTGTCCGATTGATCATGCCGCCAGAATCACGCTGCCTGAGCCGAGATGACGAGGGATGCCGGTGCCGCTTTCCATGACGACACGTGACGGCCGGACCTCAGCGGAAAGGTCCCCGGCGCGGGTCGCCTGTCAATCTGATTCTGACCGAAATGTGGGATTTATGAGTATTTGCCTGAATTTTCCGCCTTATGCCATCTGTGGGATCACACATGCCCGTTTCCGTGCCCGGTTTGTCCGTCCGGCTCCCGCAGGTCCGCTGCGTCAGGCTTCTTGAGCCTGCTTCTTCTGGTTGAATCTCAGTCGTTTAGCGTCGAGAACACAATCTGCCGGTGTCGTGCAAAGAATTCGGGTGAGAAATGGAACTTTTCTCGAGTGCGCTCCCCGCTGTGGCACTGGCCTTGCGGAACCCTCCCAATCTCACAATTCCCCGCGCCTGGGCTCCTCCGACGAGCACGAGACCCGAAAGGCGCGGGGAACAGCAGCAGGGGGACGTTCGACGATGCCGAGAGACGCGACAGAGAAACCCGCGAGCGCCGCCGTCGCGCGCTCCGCTCGCCGCACCGGGCTTCCGGTTCTCCTGGGCGGTGCGTTCCTCGCCGCGGGCATGCTGTGCGCCGAGGCTCAGACCGCCTCGCCCGTCGGCGAGCTCAACGCCCAGACGCAGCCGCGCACCGACCGGGACATCGCCTCGAAACCCGCCGATCCCGTGCGCACCGGGCCGCTTGCGCCCTGGGCCACCGACATGGCGGCGCGGGGACTGACCTTCGACGTCAACATCTACGATTTCTACCAGGCCAATCCGAGCGCCGGCCTGCGCACGGGCGAGCAATCGAACGCCGCCTATTTCGTGCTCAGCATGACGGCCGACATGCAGAAGCTCGCCGGCATCGCCGGTGGCTCGATCAACTTCACCCAGACCTTCTTCGGCCTCGTGCGCAACCTCAACATGGCCGGCGACATCGGCGACACCACGGTGGGCTACCAGCCGCCCTACACGCCCAACAGCACCCGCCTCTCGCTGCTGACCTATCAGCAGAAGCTCCTCGACGACCGCCTCGTGGTGGAGGTCGGCCGCACGCATCCCGACCGCTATTACGGCCTGCCGCCGTGCAACTCGATCAATTCCTGCTTCCAGGACATGTTCTACTTCAATGCCGGCTTCACCTCGCCGCTCTTCGGCGTCTGGGGCGCCAACATCGCCTACAAGCTCTCGCCGACGACTTACATCCAGGCCGGCGCCTTCAGCGTGAACCCCAACACCAACGTCCTGTCGGGCTACGATTTCGGCTACGAGCGCCTGTCCGGCGCCGTCGTGATGACCGAGATCGGCCGCAAGACCGACTACACGATGGAGGCCTATCCCGGCCGCGTCTCGCTCACCGGCTTCTACAACACCGCCGACCACGACGATAACTTCAAGACCATCGCCGGCACGTCGAAGGGCCTCAATCCGGGCACGCCGTCGCTGCAGAAATCCGGCACGTCGGGCGTCGTCCTCACCGGCACGCAGACCCTGTGGCGGGCCGATGGCGGGCGTGACGCGAGCAACCCGCATCCCACCGCGATCTCGGCCTATACCGGCACCGGCTACGCCTTCGACCCGACGATCCCGATCCGCTTCAACTCCTTCGCCGGCCTGCTGCTGCAGGCGCCCGACCAGGGCCGGCCCAACGACACCTACGGCATCAAGGCCAACTGGCAGCGGCTGAACCAGAACTATGCCGACTTCCTGTCGGATGCGAACTTCATCTCGGGCGGCACCGGCGAGCCCTATTCGCGCGACAAGTTCGTGTTCGAGGTCAACGCCCATTTCGATCTCGGCGCGGGCGTCGTCCTCGAGCCGGTGGTTCAGTACGTCGTCAACCCGAATTCCTTCTACAACCCCTATACGGCGCGGCGCGCCAAGGACGGGTTCTACGGCGGCTTCACCCTCGTCGTTCCCCTCGGCACGCTGCTGGGCCTCGCGCCGGGCTGATTCATCCGTCCGAGACGCGGCACCGTGTCTCGCGACCGACGACAGGGCTACGGATCCGCCGCCGGTCTCGCAGATCGGCGGCGGATCCGTTCTCGTTTCGGGGCGGCTGCGCGCCGGAAGAAGGCAGGCGGGTCCGGGGCGGGTTGAACCACCGATCCCGTCGCGGCAGAAGGTCGGCATTGCGCGCATCGCGTCGTTCGGACGTCAGGTCCCGTCATGCTCGAAACGAACACGTCCCCGCCCGCGCCCGGCGCCGGACACAGGACGGAACTGGTCTACGAGGTTCTCAAGGCCGACCTCGTCGAGGCGGGTCGCACGACGTTCCGGGCCCAGATGCGACGACCGCGCCTGCGCCTGTTCCTGATCGGCTGCGCGGCCATGATGGTGGTCTTCGGTTTCGCCCAGAACGACGTCGTCGGCTTCGTCAGCTGGGTCATCATCGTCTGCCTCGTCGCGCTCCTCCTGCCGCACGCGATCACCAGGGTACTGATCCCCTGGCAGGCCGGCATGACGGTGAGGCGGGACGAGCGGTTCCGGCATCCCTGGCGCGCGGTCATCGCGCCGGAGGCCTTCACCATCGCCACCTCGCAGGGGGAGACGCGCTATCTCTGGAGCGCGTTCACCTCCCGCCTGTCCTCCCCGGACATGACGCTTCTCATGCTGGGAACGCGGGTATTCGTGCCGATCCCCGGCCGGGTCCTCTCCCCCGACGACCTGGCGGCGATCGACGCCCATATGGCGGAATCGCGGCCGGCCCCCGCCGCCGCGTCGCCGGCCTGATCCGGGGGAGCCCGACCGCGGTCCGCGCCGTCGCCGAGACGGCCGGGATCGCACCGGGGATCCTGCGCAAAACAGCGTATGGCGCATCGGCCCCGCCCCCGGCATCGAGGGTGCACATCTTCGAGGAATCCGCCATGCCCGCCGTCGACGCCCTCTACCGCTATCCGATCAAGGGTCTGTCGGCCGAGGCCCTGACACGCCTGAGCGTCACCCCGCAGGACGGGCTCGCCCATGACCGGGAATACGCCCTGGCGCTGGGGACCACCCCGTTCGATCCGGAGAAGCCGGAGCCCCTGGACAAGGGCTTCTTCCTGATGCTGCGCAACAACACGGCGCTGGCGGCCCTTTCGACGCGGCTCGACCCCGAAAGCCATCGCCTGACGATCCGGCGCGACGGGGAGGAGGTGTTCGCCGCCGACTTGTCCACCGAGGCCGGGCGTGCCGGGACGGAGGATTTCTTCGCCGATTACCTCGGCGAGGAGACTCGCGGGCGACCCCGCCTCGTGCGAGCCGAGAACCACAAGTTCACCGATGCCAGCGTGCTCTCACCGGTGATGATGCGGGCGATTTCGGTGGTGAATCTCGCCTCGGTGCGGGCGCTGTCCGAGGCGACGGGGAGAGAGCTCGATCCCCTGCGCTTCCGCGCCAACATCCATCTCGACGGGCTGGAGCCGTGGCAGGAGCTCGATTGGGTGGGGCGCGCGCTCAGCATCGGCCCGGTGCGTCTGCGCGGCCTCGCCCGCACGCCGCGCTGCGGCGCCGTCAACGTCAACCCGAAGACCGCCGAGCGCGACGCGAACCTGCCGAAGGCCATCATGAAGCATTTCGGGCATGTGGACCTCGGGATCTATCTCGAGGTCGTGGAGGGCGGCACGATCGCCACGGCGGATGGTGTCACCCTCGGCTGAGGGAGGTCCAATCTCTCTTGTGGGCTTCTCGATTCAGAAATCTGGTCGAGAGCCATTGCCTCTGTTCAAGAGGGTTCGTCATGAGGCGTCACGGGTCCCCTCTCCTTCCAGGAGAGGGGACCCGTGTTGCCCGCGAGAGGTGCGACAATCGTAGCCCACAAGGGGGAGGAGGGCCTCGGGTCAGGCGCGCTCCGTCCTCAGCTTGGCCTCACCAGGCTCGGCGCCTTGCGGTAGCCGGTGGCCGCCTCGTAGGCATAGGCGAAGCCCAGCAGGTCGGCCTCGCTCCACATCCGGCCCACGAAGATCAGGTTGAACGGCGAGCCGCTGGCATAGGCCCCGGCCGGCAGCGTCACGCCGGGCAGGCCGGCGATGTTGATCTCGCAGACCGTGGTCTCGTTGATGGCGAGGCCGCCATGCAGGGGCGGCAGTTCATCGCGCATCTGCGGGAAGACGAGCCCGTCGAGGCCGTTCTCGTCCATCACTTGGTTGAAGATGTCGAGATAAGCCTCTCTGAGGGCGAGGAAGTTCGACAGATCGGGCGGCTGCGTCGGATCGGCCAGGATCGCCTCGAAGACCGGATATTGGTGCAGGTAGCGCAGCACGCCCTTGGGGCCGAACGCATCCTCCTCCGCCGTCGCCTCGGCGAAGGACGCGACGCTCCGCAGCGCGGCGCTCCCCCCGAGGCGCTGCAGGTAGAGATGCAGGTCGTAGGGGACGGATTCCATGCCGCGGGCATCGAAATAGTTCAGGCCCTCGGTGGGCTCGGCGATGGCCGCGAAGCCCGTGCCGGCGAAGGGATCGGCGACCAGGGTCGCGCCGCAGGCGGTGATCTCGCTCTGCGCCCGCGCGTAGAGGTCCGTCGCCTCCGCCGAGAGCGGCAGGTCGCGCCAGCCGGGTCCGAACAGGCCGAGGCGCTTGCCCTGCAGCCCGTTCCTGTCGAGCTTCGAGGTGTAGCCGCCCTTGGGCCGCTTGCCGATGCCAGCCACGGTCTTGGGGTCGGCGGCGGTGTAGCCGGCCAGCACGTCGAGGGTCAGCGCCGCGTCGCGCACGCAGCGGGCGATGGGGCCGACCACGTCGCGGGTGCTGCCGGCCAGGGGCACCACGCCGGCATTGGGGACGAGGGCGAAGGTCGGCTTGATGCCGACCAGCCCCTGCGCCGAGGCCGGGTTCTGGATCGAGCCGCCGGTCTCCTCGGCGAGGCCGAGCACCGCGAGGCTGGCGCCCACCGCCGTGGCCGTGCCGGCGCTGCTGCCGCCGGGCAGGCAATCGGGCGCCGCCGAATTCAGGGTCGGTCCGGCCCAGCTGTCGTTGGCGTGGCTGCCGGTGGCGCTGAGGACGGGGACGTTGGTCTTGCCGAGCATGACGCAGCCGGCCGCCCGCATCCGCGCCACGACGGGCGAGTCGGTCTCGGGGATCAGGTCGACGCCGCCGGCCTTGGCGCTGAGGAAGCGCCAGCCCGCCGTGGTCGGCAGCCCGGCCATGTCCATCGGGTCCTTGATCACCACCGGCACGCCGGCCAGCGGTCCCAGCGCCTCGCCGGCGGCGCGGCGCGCGTCGATGGCGCGGGCGTCGTCCAGCGCCTGCGGGTTCATGACGATGATGGCGTTGTAATGCGGGTTGTAGGCGGCGATCCGGTCGAGGAAGGCCAGCGTCAGCGCCTCCGAGGTGACCCCGCTGGCGAAAGCGTCGGCCACGTCGGCCAGGGTCATCTCGACGATGTCGAGGTCGGGGCTTGGTGTCGGGGCGGCGGCCATCGCGCAATGTCTCCTTGGTTGGAATGGATGGAAGGACTGTACGGGCTGAGGCCGGCGGCCTCACTCCATGCCGACGAATTCCTCGATCATCGCCCGGTCGCGGGCGATCTCGGGCGGGATCTCGCGGGTGACGACGCCCTTCTGCAGGATCAGCACCCGCTCGGAGAGGCCGGCGATGAAGGTGAGGTTCTGCTCGACGAGCAGGATCGTCAGGCCGCGCGCCCGGCCGATCGCCTGCAGCGTCTCGATGATCTCCTCGATGATCGAGGGCTGGATCCCTTCCGTCGGCTCGTCGAGGAGGAGGATGCGGGGATTGCCGCAGAGGCAGCGGGCCAGCGCCAGCAATTGCTGCTCGCCCCCCGACAGCGCCCCGCCCGGCCGGTCGAGATAGGCCTTCAGCCGGGGGAAGACGGAGAGGCTATCCGCGATGGTCTCGTCCTCGTCCCTGTCGGAGAGGAGGCAGCCCATGCGCAGGTTCTCGCGCACGCTCAAGGTCGCGAAGATCTCCCGACCCTGCGGCACGAACCCCATGCCGAGCCGTGCTCGCGCCGTGGGCGAGCGCCGGGCGATGTCCTCGTCCCCGAGGCGGATGCGGCCGGCGGTGACGGGCAGGTAGCCCATCAGGGTGCGCAGCAGGGTCGTCTTGCCCATGCCGTTATGGCCGAGGATGCCCACGAACTCGCCCTCCCCCACGGTGAGCGAGACGCCGCCGAGGATCGGGATGCGGCCGTAGCCGGAATGCAGGCCCTCGACGGACAGGAGCGCGGGCTTCGCCGCCGGGACGGCGTTCGGGCAGGCGGAGAGCGGTATCGGCGGGATCGCGTTCATCGTGCGGCTCATGCGGCCTGCTTGCCGAGATAGACGTCGCGGACGCGCTGGTCGGCCAGCACCCGTTCCACGCTGTCTTCCATCAGGATGCGGCCCTGGTTGAAGACGGTGACGGTCCTGGCGATCATCCGGATGAAGGGCATGTCGTGCTCCACCACGATGAGGGCATGGGTGCGGTTGATCTCGCGGATGAGCTCGGCGGTGCGGTGGACCTCGTCATGGGTCATGCCGGCGGCGGGCTCGTCGAGGAGGATCAGCTCCGGTTCCTGGGCCAGCACGGTGGCGATCTCGACCCATTGGCGCTGGCCGTGGGCGAGCTGGCCGACATTGCGTTCGGCGATGGCCGTGAGCTGGAGCCGGGTCAGGGTCTCGTCGACGATGGACCGCGTCCGGGCGATGGACTTGCGCCGCCCGGCCGCCACGAACACGTTCTCGCGCACCGACAGGCCGTTGAAGACGTTGGGCACCTGGGTCTTGATGCCGACCCCGAGCCTCGCGATCCGGTGCGGCTCGGCCCCGGTGATGTCCGTGTCGCGGAAGCGGATGCGGCCCTCGGTGGGCGTCAACTGTCCGGTGAGCATCTTGAAGAAGGTGCTCTTGCCCGCGCCGTTGGGGCCGATGAGGCAGCGCAGCTCCACCTCGCCGAGGGTGAAGTCGACATTGCCCACCGCCGTCACACCGCCGAAGCGCATGGTGACGCCCTTGGCCTCGACGAGCGGGCGAAGCGGCGGGCGGACCGGGGAAGCCGGCGCCGCCGCTGTCGTGGTGATGCTCATGGCCGGACCTCCCCTGCCAGCGCCTCGCGGGCGGGATCGGCGGGTTTGCCCGCTCTCGCCTCGACGATTTTGGCCTTGAAGAGCTTGGCGGGGAGTTCGGGGATCCGCATCAGCAGGGTCCTCACCACTGGCAGGAGCCCCTGCGGGATCAGCAGGACGAACGCCACGAGGACGATGCCGAGGCCGAGATTGGAATCGACCACGTTCTGCGAGCCGGCCTCGATGATGAGCCACTGGATCAGCACCGCGCCGAGCATCGGCCCGACGAGGGTGCCGAGGCCGCCCACCAGCACGAAGATGATCACCTGCGCCGACATCGACAGGCCGAACACGGTGGGGCTGATGAAGCCGCCCCAATTGGCGTAGAGGCAGCCCGCGAGCCCGGCGACGGCGCCTGAGATCATGAAGGCGAGGAGCTTGTACAGGCGCGGATCGTAGCCGATGAGCTGCGCCCTGGTCTCGTTCTCGCGGATCGCCACCACGACACGGCCGAAGCGGCTGGCCAGCACCCAGCGCAAGGTGGCGTAGACCAGGATCAGCGCCCCCATGGCGGCGTACCAGACGCCGTCGTTGTCGAGCGGGTTGCCCGCGTCGCCGAGCTTGTTGAGGGCGGGGATCGCCGGGATGCCGTTGAACCCGCCGAGTTCCGCCTCGCCGATCCGGTACTGGCTGCCGGAGGTGGTGTTCACGAGCTGGAACAGGATCACCGAGACGGTGAGGGTGATGACGCCGATATAGGCGTCCGAGATCCGGCCGTAGAACATGAAGTAGCCGAGCAGCCCCGCGAACAGGGTCGGCACCAGGATGGCGATGAGGATGGGCAGCGTGCTGTCGCCCATGTTGATGACGGAGACGGCGTAGGCGTAGCCGCCGAGCCCGAGGAAGGCGGCCTGCCCGAAGGACATCACCCCGCCATAGCCCCAGATGAAGCCCTGGCTCAGGGCGAACATGGCGAGTGCTGCAAAGCCCGTGGCCTGGACGAGGCCGAACGTGTCGAGGGCGTGCGGCGCCCCGAACAGGATGCCGAGCATGACGCCGAGGGTGACGAGGAACCCCATGGCGGAGCGGCGGGCGACGGGATTCATAGGCTGCGCCTCAGGTAGCGGCCGGTGATGCCCTGCGGCAGCACGCGGATCAGCAGGATCGCGGCGACGAGGAGGGCGACGTCGCCGATGACGGGCGTGGTCCTGAACGAGACCAGTTCGTTGATGACGCCGAACACCGAGGAGGCGAGGCCCGTGCCCGTGACGATGGCGGGGCCGCCGCCCAGCACGGTGATGAAGGCGCGGGAAATGTAGGCCGCTCCCATGGACGGGGAGACGCCCGAGATCGGGGCGAGCACGCCGCCGGCGAGGCCGGCCAAAGCCGCGCCGAGGCCGAAGGTCGCCATGTAGATGCGGTCGGGCGACACGCCCATGGCGGCGGCCATGCGCGGGTTCTGCATGGTGGCGCGCAGGATCAGCCCGAACTTCGTCATGCGCAGCAGGAGGAACATGCCCGTCAGCACGGCGAGCGCCGTGGCGACGATGACGAGGCTGTAGAGGCTGGCGCCGTAGCGGCCGATCTCGAAGCTCCCGACCGGCGTCGAGACGCCCCGCACGACGTTGCCGTAGAGCGTGGTGATGAGGCCGATCAGCCCGAGGCTGATGCCCCAGGTCGCCAGCATCGTGTCCATCATCCGCCCGTAGAGGAAGCGGATGACGGTGCGTTCGAGGATCAGCCCCACCGCCCCCACCACCAGGGGCGGCAGGACCAGCATGGCGATCCAGATGTTCACCCCGGCGCCGTTCGCCATCACGGCGGTGTAGGCGCCGAGCATCATGAACTCGCCATGCGCCAGGTTGATGATGCGCATCATGCCGTAGATCACCCCCAGACCGAGGGTGATCAGGACCAGGGTGGCGATGCCGGTGGCGACGTTGAAGGTCAGGAGCCCCGCGAGATCCATGAAGAGGCGCCTCAGCCCTTCAGATCGGGCGTGAACTGCTTGTTCATGCGCGGATTCTTGACGAGGTCGCAGGCGCCGCCGGTATCGGCCGGGAACGAATCCGGGAAGGTCGCCAGCTGCTCCCATTTCCGGTCCTTGGGCCGGGCCAGGTAGGTGTTGCGGATGGTGTGGTGGGTGCCCGGATCCATCGTCACCTTGCCCGTGGGCGAGTCGATGCTGATGCCGCTCTCCAGCGCCGCCACGACGGCGTCGCGCTCGATCGAGCCGGCCTTCTTCACCCCCTCCGCCCAGAACATGATGCCTTCGTAGGTGGCGGTGTCGAGCTCGCTCAGATCGGTGACGTCGGCGCCGAACTTCGCCTGCATGCCGGCGACGAAGGCCTTGCTCGCGGGCGTGTCGAGGTCGTTGTACCAGCCGTAGCAGGTGAGGATGCCGTTGGTGGTGGAGGTGTCCATGGTGGTCAGCTCGTCGCCGAGGCCGAACACGCTGGCGCCCATGGGGATCTTGCCCTTCATGCCGGCGGCGTCCCACTGGCGGTAGAAGCCCGAATGGTTGGCGCCGACGAGGGCGGAGAGGACGATCTCCGGCTGGGCCTGCTGGATGCGGCTGATGGCGGAGGAGAAGTTCGTGACGTCGAGGGGGAAGAAGTCGGTGCCGGCCACGGAGCCGCCGCCATCCTTCATGAACTTCGTCATCCAGCTCGCGGTGATGTGGCCGTAATTGTAGTCCGCGGCGACGATGTAGGCCTTCTTGCCCCAGTTCTTGAGGGCGTAATCGACGATGTGGTTGACGGTCTGGGCCGGGGTCGAGCCTGTGCAGAACACGTTGCGGTCGCAGACGCCGCCCTCGTACTGGGTGTTGTAGAAGTAGAGGGTCTTGGAACGGCCGAAGATCGGCCGGATCGCCTCGCGGGACGCCGAGGTGATGCCGCCCTGGATGACGTCGACCTTGTCCTTCAGGGCGAGGGTCTGGGCGTATTGCGTATAGAGCTGCATGTTGGACTGGGTGTCGTAGGCGATCAGCTTGATCGGCCGTCCGAGCAGGCCGCCGGCCTTGTTGAGGAGCTCCACCGTGTATTCGGTGGTCTCGATCATCCGCTTGCCTTCGAGCCCGAGCGCCCCGGTCCCGTCGAGGAGGCTGCCGAGCTTGATCGGCTCCGCCGCGAGGCCGTTGCGCGCGAAGAACGGCATCGCCACCGCGCCGCCCGCCCCTGCCAAACCGAGCTTGAGCGCATGGCGACGGTTCATCGTGCCCTTGGTCATCGATATCACTCCGCTTCGTGCCGTCTGCACGGACGATCGCCGCCGGCCGCGCGGGAGTGACGTAACAAGATCGATGCCAACAAAACTCACATTACGGGCAAGGTCGGGCGAGCGCGCCGGATGCCTCCTCCATAGGCACGCGAGGCGCGGTTTCGCCTCGCCTCAAGGCACGAAAGCCACAGATCACGCACGTGCCGCATCGGCGCGGAGAGCGTCCCGCGTGGCCGGTCAGGCGGCGCGCACGGTGGCGAGGAACCGGGCCACCTCCGTGCCGAGATGGTCGGATTGCTGCGACAGCGCCGAGGCCGAGGCCAGGACCTGGCTCGCGGCGGCGCCGGTCTCCTCGGCCGCGTTCGCGACGCTGGCGACGTTGGCGGTGACCTGTCCCGTCCCCATGGCCGCCTGGGACACGTTGCGGACGATCTCCTGGGTGGCGGCGCCCTGTTGCTCCACGGCGGCGGCGATGGAGGTGGCCACGGTGCTGATCTCGCCGATCCGCGTGGTGATGGTTCCGATCGCCGAGACCGCCTGCCCCGTCGAGGCCTGGATGCGGCCGATCTGGTCGCCGATCTCCTGGGTCGCGCGGCTGGTCTGGCTGGCGAGCTGTTTCACCTCGGCGGCGACCACGGCGAAGCCCCTGCCCGATTCACCGGCCCGCGCCGCCTCGATGGTGGCGTTCAGCGCCAGCAGGTTGGTCTGCCCGGCGATCTCCGAGATGATCGACACCACGTCGCCGATCCGGCCCGCCGCCAGGCTGAGTTCCTCCACGAGGGAGGCGGTCCGTGCCGCCTCGTTCACCGCGAGGGTGGCGAGATTGGCCGATCCATCGACCTGACGGCCGATTTCCTGGACCGAGGAGCCGAGCTGTTCGGCGGCCGCCGCCACGGTGTTGACGTTGGAGGCCGCCTCTTCCGCCGCCGCCGCCACGGTCAGGGATTGCGAGGCGGTGTGCGTGGCCGTCGCCGTCATCGCGCGCGCGGTGTCCTGGAGTTGGCCCGCCGCCGCCGCCACGGTGCCGACGATGCCGCCCACGGCCCGTTCGAAATCCCCCGCCAGCCTGTGCATGGCGGCCTGCCGCTGGGCTTCGGCGCCGGCGCGCGCGAGCACGGTCTCTTCCTCCAGGGTGCGCATCTCGATGAGGCGCGTCTTGAACACCTGCACCGCATCCGCGATCGTGCCGATCTCGGTCCCCTCCCCCTGGCGCGGGATCGCCACGGACAGGTCGCCCGAGGCCAGCGCCTGCATCGGCTCGACGACCGAGGCGATGCCCCCGGTGACGCCGCGGATGATCCAGAACGCGAGCAGGGCCGACAGGACGAGGCCGCCGAGGCCCGCGCCGAGGACGAGGGTTTCGGTGCGGTCGAAGGCCTGCCGGCTGGCGAGGCGGGACGTCTCCGCCACCTCGTTGTTGATGGCCACGAGCCGGTCCGCCAGGGAGGTGCACAGGCGCTGGAGTTCGGTGGACTTCCCCTGCAGCCGCTCGAGCCCATCCTCGTTCATCCCGCTGCGCGAGAGATCGAGGATCGCCTTGTTCTCCTTCTGGTAATCGAGCCAGGTCGTGGTGAGCGTGTCGTAGACGGCCTTCTCGCCGGGGGAGGTGGCCAGACTCGCATACTCGGCCAGGATGCGGGTGACCTTGCCCTGACGGTCGATGATCTCGGCATCGTAGCGCGCCTTCGAATCCGGATCGATCGCGCCGAGATGGCGATAGATGCTGATCGCGTAGCGCCCGATCCAGCCGGAGATCTCACCGGCCTTGGCGACGCTCGGCAGAGCGTCCGATTGCACGCTCACCAGATGTCCGTTGATCGTCCGGGTGGCGGTCAACGCCACGGCCCCCAAGCTCACGAGGAGCAGCGTCGTGATCGAGAAGGCGCCGATGAGGCGCGCGCGCAGGGAAAGGCGGCTCAGCATGAAAAGCGTTCCGGTGACGGGAAGCCATCTCTGGATGGTATCCGACCGGAAGGTGCGCAAAATATCTAAATAATTCTTAAAGCGGAGCGGTGGCCTTTTTCGAGATTTGTGGCCAAAACCCAGGGCACATGACCGCGCGTTGTGCATTTTGACTATCATCGTGCAAGAATTGCCCGAATTTAGTCATGCGCTCATGCATTTCTGACATGAGCGTTATGTGCGGGTGATGCAGTTACGGGCAAGATCGTCTTGCCGTTCGCTCACGCTTGCTGGGGCGGGAGGGAATCGCCGCCCTCCGTCGCCTCGGCCCTCGCCGCACGGTCCCGCTCGGCCCGCAACTCCTTCTCGGCCATGAGCCAGAACTCGATCTCGAACCCCATCGGCTGGTGATTGCGCTCCCAGAGTTCATAGGCGCGCCGGCGGATCTGATCGAATGTCGGCCCGGTGGCGCGGGCCGTCGCATCCCGCATCATCTGTGCCGTGCCTCGTGCCGATCCTGCCTCATCCGAACCCTGTTTCAGCATTCCCCGCCGGCCTCGTTTCGCGTCTGTCGCGTGTGATGTGGATGGGGCCATGGCATGGCCTCGGCGCCGGGACATTCACACATGGCAAGAGCGAGACGATTTCGGGCCATTCCCCGCGACGGCTCCCCGATCGACAACGATCCACCTCGAACCAGGGCGCCTCGGCGCCGTTGTCGCACATGCAAGAGGCGGGCGCGCGCCCGCGGGAGGGGGATGGAGCGTACGGGAGGGCTCTTTCCGCGCGTCCTCCACCCGGGCGGGTCGCAGGACGAGAACGGGCCGTCGGACGTGAAATCCCCCGCCCCTTCGGCGAGGGCGGGTGTGCTCGGAAGCACGTGATGGCGCGTGCGAGGTGGATCGACGCGTCCCGCGCCGCGCGGTCGATGATATGGCCTCGTTCCACGCGGGAGCAGGATCGGCTCCGTGCCGATCGTCCACCGTCGCCGATACGAGAGCATGTTCCACCTGATCTTCGGTTTGCCCTGCCTGTACGTCATCACCAGGGTGCTCTGGCCCCTGCCATGGCCGCTCGCCGTGAAGGCCGGCGTCGCTGTCCTGCTGCTCATCGCCTCGCAGTACCATCTGTGGAGCCGCCTCTCGTCCGGCTCGGTCTTCGCGCCCGAGTTTCCCCGGCTGTTGATCGTGCTGTTCAATTGGGCCTTCGGGGCGATCGTCCTCCTGGCGGCGATGCAGCTGGCCCTCGACGTCGTGGCGCTGGCCTCCAGGGTCATGCCCGGCGGAGGCTGGGCGATCCCGGCCGGCTGGCGCTACGCCGAGGCGGCGCTGGCCATGCTCCTGTCGGCGGTGGCGGTGCAGCAGGCGGTGCGGGTGCCGCCGCTCAAGAACGTCACCGTCGAGATCGAGAACCTTCCGGCCGGCTTCGACGGCTTCACCCTGCTCCAGCTGACGGACCTGCATCTCAGCCGCCTGTTCCCGGCGGCCTGGGCGCGGGAGGTGGTGACGCGATCCAACGCGCTCGGCGTCGATCTCGTGGTGGTCACCGGCGACCTGATCGACGGCGCCCTCGCATCGCGTCGCGCCGATGTCGAACCGTTGCGGGATCTCCGTGCCCCGGATGGGGTCTGGGTGATCCCCGGCAACCACGAGTATTTCTTCGACTATGCGGGGTGGATGCGCCGCTACGACGAGCTCGGCATGGGCGTTCTGGAGAACCGGCATACAATCCTCAGGCGCGGTGCAAATGCCTTGGTCCTCGCGGGCGTGACCGACCTGTCGGCCTCGCATTCGGGCCGGCCGGTCCACGACCTCGACGCGGCTTTGGCCGGTGCGCCGCCCGATGCCCCTATCGTCCTCCTCGACCATCAGCCGAAGGATGCGGCGCGGGCGGCCGCCAAGGGGGTGGCCCTCCAACTCTCCGGGCACACGCATGGCGGGATGATCTGGGGCCTCGACCGGCTGGTCGCGCGCGCCAATGCCGGCTTCGTCTCCGGCGCCTACGCGGTCGGCGCCATGACGCTCTACGTCAACAACGGCACGGGGCTATGGCCCGGCTTCGCCTTGCGGCTCGGGACATCGTCCGAGCTGACGCGCATCACGCTCCGGGGCAAGCCGCGATGCTAAGGCTGAGCGCGACCGCGTTGGGGGGGCAGTTCTGGTGGTGAAAATCTGACGTTTGGTCCACGCTGCCGGGGCTGCGTTCGATCCATAGCGGAAATCGGCTTCGGCGCTATTATCTCCTGATCGCGACGCCGCTCGCGCATGCCACCATTCCCAGGTCGCAAGGGCCATTAGCGTTACTAGACGTGGGCAGTCGCATGTTTTTCTTGATTATATTGATCGCTCACATATGCATAAATTCGATTTCTACATTATATATTATATATAAAAATGCTTCATGGAAATTAATACTGCTGTCCATGGTTGTAAATATTTTATCTTATATATTGGTTCACTATAGCTCATTGCCGCATGTGATAGTATCAAATAAATCAGGAGCGCTAAGGGCTTCGGGGGGAATGTTTATGGATCAAATGGCGCTATTGTTAACAGCGTATATTTTAGTAATTCAGGGAGTTTTATTTGGTTATAAGAAAATCATGGTGCGGAAATCGGAATAGCAGTCGGTTTACTCACAGTTTGGCACGCCTAGAGCGCTCTCCGCCGAAGTGGATGCCGGTTCGGCGAAAAAGAGCGCGGCACAACAAAGGCCTAGAGATGTGCCCCGACCCAACGTGGTCGGGCGCAGCTCTAGTGGCCAAAATCTAGACGCTTGGTACCGTCCGCTCCCGACCCATTGCGGCCGTATAGCTTTCAGAGAACCTTACGCGCCAGGGATGTGAGCGAGAGGGCAGATGCAGATTGGGCTGAACCTTCGAGGAGACCTAACGAAGCTGGGGAACCAAGAACTCGAAGCTCGACTTGAGGAGCTCTTCGTCGAGCGTGAAGCCTTGTCAGCGACTTGCGATAACTTCGCCTCGGTTGGGAACAGGTGGCTATACGATAGAGGTCTCGGGATGCCGTTCGGAAGAGGCCTCATCCGAGCACGGCTCTTCTATCGAATAGCTGCCACCTTATATGGAGGTTCTCATAGGCGCGGCCTCGGTCGTCTTTATATGATTGATTGCGAAGTGAGAGACCTGTTGGACGAGGTCAAGCGCCGCATTCGAGATTGCGCGTCGAAGGGCCTATAATAAGGTCCATTATCCACCCACTTCGGACGCTCAGGGCGGGGACCATCCGTCGGGTTTTGGCCACGAGACGGTCGTTGTGCCGCGCTTTTTCTCCCCAAACCGGCATCTACGTCGGCGAAGTGCACTCTAGCCGATGAGGACGACGGCCTTGCGCTCGTAGGATCGCCCGTCGATCTCGCCGGCGATGAAATGCGCCACGTCGGCCCGGGAGATCAGGCCGTTCCGCCAGGAAGAGGGTTCCGTCAGGACCTTGTAGCGTCCCGTGGCCGAGCCGGGCGTCAGCACGCCGGGGCGGACGAAGGTCCAGTCCAGGCCAGAGCGGCGGATCCGCATCTCCTGGGCGTCCTTGTCGTCATAGGCCCGCCCGAACACGAGGCGGAAGGGGATGCGCTGCAGCAGGCCGATGGCGTCGCGGCTGTCGCCGGTGCCGAAGCCCGTGACAGAGAGGATGCGCCGCACGCCGGCTGTCTCCATGGCCGGCACCAGCACGTTGGTGGCGGCCGAGAACAGGGTCACCGGCCCGAGCAGGTTCTTCGCCGGCACGCCCAGGGCCTGCACCACGACGTCAATGCCCTCCAGGGCGGAGGCGATATCGGCGGCGTTCAAGGCGTCGCCGGGGAAGCGTTCCAGCCCCTGGCCCGACAGCGACATGCTCGCGGCGGACCGGGCGAAGGCGCGCACGCGATGGCCGGCCGCCAGGGCCGCCTTCACGGTTTTCAGGCCGATGCCCTGGCTGGCGCCGATGACGAGGACGTGGGCCATGTCCGGTTTCCTGGTGGGTGAGGTGAAGGGGGACGGAATGGTCGCTCAGGCGACCGGGACGTGCATCGCGAAGCCGAGACCGGCCTCGTCGATCCGGCGGGTGAAGTTTCCGCCCAGGCTGCGCTCGATGGTCTGTTTCAACAGCCGGGATCCGAAGCCGCCGCCATCGGACGCGACCGCCCCCGAGGACGCCGAGGTCTCGTTCCAATCGAGCGTCAGCGTGCCGTCCGCAACGCGGCCCGTCACCGTCAGCGTGCCGCCTCCCGACAGGGCACCGTACTTGGCCGAGTTGGTGGCGAGCTCGTGCAGGATCATGGCGTAGTCGTTGACCTTGTCGGGAGGCGCCACGGCGGCCTCCTCGACGTCGATCGCGATGTTGCCGCCGTCGAGGTAGGGGGACAGGATCCGCTCGGCCAGCGTCCGCAGCCTGACGTTGCCGTGGTCGCCGGCCTGTGCCCGCGTGGCGAGGGTTGTGGCTTCGTGCAGCACGCCGAAGCGTTGCGACAGGTCCTCGGCGAAGTGCGGAGTCGACGTGGCGCCCCGGGCGACGATGGCGGTCAGCGCCCGGGCGACGGAGAACATGTTCGAGACGCGATGGGCGAGCTCCGCCGTCAGGAGGTGCTCGGCCTCTTCGGCGCGTTTCTGCCGGGTGACGTCGAGAAAGATGGCCTGGACCCATTCGCCGACCTTGCCGGCCTCTCCACCCACGCCGCGGGCGGAGACCCAGCGTGCGTGAGGGCCGTCGCCGATGCGGAAGTCGAAGCTGTAGGGATGGGAATCCGCCTCGCTCGCCGCCCAATCGCGCATCATCGCGCTGCGGTCTTCCGCGTTCACGCGCTCGAACAGGTCGTCGATGGGGACGACGGACTCGGAGGTTCCCCAGAACTCGCGGCAGAGCCCATCGAGCTGGGCCAGCCTACGCGTCGGTGACCAGGCCCATAGGGCGACACCGCCACGATGGATGGTGTCGGTAAAGCTCGCCAGCGTCCACTCGTAGCCAGTCGACGTCACATCCTCGGCCATGCAGTTCCTGATCGATCCCTGAACATGGGCGATGCCGATCGCATCGCCGGGGGGACAAGCCGCACGGCCGTAATTTGCTCCCTCACGCCATCGTCATCATACAACCGCGGCGATCGTTTCTCCTTGCGAAACCGCAAGCGGTCGGACCGCCCCCATCCTCCCCGGCGTTCGAGGCTTCAGGTCGGGCCGATTCCCGGTTCGACGAGGAGGGGCAGGTGGTCCGTGGCCCGGCCCGACGACATGGTCGATCCGCAACAGCGGCCAGCCGCTCGGAAGGGTGGCGGAGCGGACCTTTGCCCGGCGATCCACCTCGCAGGCGGCGATGACGGATGCCGTGGGACAGGACGCGGACGCCGATCGAACGGGAGGGCACGGACCGTGACCGGCGCGCGCGCCCGCGAAAGAGGATGCCGCTGCGGCGCTCAATCGTCGTCGTCGTCGACGGGGGATCCGGAGGGGATCGGGCTGCCGTTCTCGACCCCGTTCTCGAACATGCCGGGCGGACCGTCGAAGCCGACGACGCCGTCCGGATTGTCCGGCGACACGTTGGGGTCCACCGGCGGCGGCATGGTCCGGTCGAGGCGGCGCTCGATGCGTTCCTCGCGGCGCAGATCCTGGGTGATCGGCACGTCGCGGGGGCTCTGGGCCAGGGCCTCGGCGGCCGGGGACGCCGCGAAGAGCCCCAGCAGGATAGCGGATCCGAACTTCATCTCATGCCTCCAGGCGCCGTGTCGGCTCCGTCGCCAGAGGTTATCGAGCCGTGGGCAATAAAGACCAGTCAATTTCCATGCTGAAGAACGATTAAAACAGGCTCGCGAGGACTGTAATTTGCGCCGATGCGGGCGAGCGCTTCTCGAATTCTGCGCGCATGCATGGTCGTCCGCGTATCGGGCGGGACAGCGCGGGTGAGACCGCGCCCGCCTCCGGTCGACCGGCGGATGTGGGGCCGCCGCTGCGCCCGCCCGCCCATTGCTAAGCTCCGTCCATCGGCGTCGGGTCGGGTCGGTGGAACGCTCTTCCCGTCGATGACCGAAGGCGCGCCGCGTCCCGATCGTTATCCTCGTTCGCGGATGACACCCGAGACATCAGGACGAAACAGACACCTGGGACGTTGTCCTTTTCGGAAAGGGAGATCTGAATGGACACGAGCCTCATTGCCATGAACGACGAAGCCAACCGGATCGGCTCCGAGCGACTTCTGACGCAGCTGCGCGAGGAGGGGCTCGTCTATCGTCTCTGGGTGACAGGCACGGCGAAGGGAAGCCGCCTGCACATGCAGGTCAACGGGCTCGACGACGAACTCGAAGGCCGCCTCGTCCGCGTCCTCAGGGGCCGGGGCATGCAGCTCGATATCCAGCCGCTGACGTCGTAGGCAGGCCGGCCCGCCGCTCACGCTCCACGACGTGTCGCCGAGGCGGCGCGGGGCCGGTCCAGCGAGGCGGAGACCGCCCAGAGCGCCAACCCGCCCAGCGCCAGGGCGACGCCGACCCAGCCGGTGGAGGGCAGGCCGAACCCGGCGGTGAGGGCGAGGCCGGCGAGCCAGGGGCCGAGGGCATTGGCGAAGTTGAAGGCCGAGTGGTTGAGCGCGGCAGCCAAGGTCTGCGCGTCCTCGGCCACGTCCATCAGCCGGGTCTGCAGGATGGTGGCGAGGCCGCCGCCGCAGCCGATGAGGAACACCACCGGCGCCAGGGTCCAGACGCTCTCCACCGCGAACGGGTAGAGGGCGAGAGCCGCCGCCGCCCAGACCAGGGTCAGCCCGGCCGCCGGCATCAGGGCGCGGTCGGCGGCCCAGGCGCAGACGAGGTTGCCTGCCGTGAGGCCGAGGCCGAACACGGCGAGCACCAGCGGGATCGCCACCGGCGCGGCATGGGTGACCTCGATGAGCGTCGAGGCGAGATAGGTATAGACCGAGAACAGGCCGCCGAAGCCGATGGCGCCGACGGCGAGGGTGAGCCAGACCTGCCCGCGCCGCAGCGCCCCGAGTTCGCGGAGCGCACTGGCGCCCGACGCCGGACGGCCGAGGGGCGCCAGGACCCGCACCGCCACCGCCGTCAGCAGCGCCAGGACGGCGACGAGCCCGAAGCTCCAGCGCCAGCCCACGAGCTGGCCGATCCCGTTGGCGAGGGGCACGCCGGCCACCGTGGCGAGGGTGAGACCGAGGATCACCCGCGAGACCGCCTGGGTCCGCCGCTCCCGTGGGACGAGGGAGGCGGCGACGAGAGCGGCCACGCCGAAATAGGCGCCGTGCGGCAGGCCCGCCAGGAACCGGAACAGCAGCATCCCGTGATAGTTCGGGGCCAGGGCCGACAGGACGTTGCCCAGCGCGAACAGAACCATCAGCCCGACGAGGAGCGTCCTGCGGGCCATGGTGGCCGCCAGCACCGCGATGACCGGCGCGCCGACGACGACGCCGAGGGCGTAGGCGCTGATGACGTGGCCGGCCGTCGGTGCGTCGATGCCGAGATCGGGCGCGAAGGCCGGGAGCAGGCTCATCGTGGCGAATTCGGTGGTGCCGATGGCAAAGCCGCCCATGGCCAGGGCGGTGAGGACGAGGCCGGGATGCCGGCTGGGCGCCGCATCCGGCAGGCTGAGAGTGCCGGAACGGGTATCGAGGGTGGTGCCGGTCATCGGGCCGCTTTCAAGTCTCGTTCGCGGTCGCCACGCAGGGAACAGGCCGCGTGAAGCAGGGCGAGATGGCTCAGGCCCTGCGGTGTGTTGCCGAGATGGTCGCCGGTGTCGGGATCGACCATCTCGCTCATCACGCCGACGCCCCGGGTGACGGCGCTCAGCGTGCCGGTGAAGACCGCCTCGGCCTCGTCCTGCCTTCCGAGCTCGGCCAGGGCCTCCACCAGCCAGAACGAGCAGGCGACGAAGGCGCCCTCCTCCCTCTCGGCTCCCGAATAGCGATAGAGAAGCGGGCCGCGCCCGAGTTCCTCGCGGATCGCGTCGAGGGTGGAGGACAGGCGGTCGCGCCCGTCGAAGCCGAACCGGACCGCCAGGGTCAGGGAGGCGTCGAGGCGGTCGGTGCCGGGATAGAACGTATAGGCTCGGCGCGTCTGCGACCAGCAATGCTCCTCGATCCAGGCCTGGATCCGATCCCGCTCCCGCGACCAGCGCGGCACGCAGGTCGCCGAGATATGGCCGGCCTCCGCCAGTTCGACGGCGCGGGCCAGCGCCTGCCAGGCGCTGATCTTCGACATCGTGTAATGCTGCGGGACTTCCAGTTCCCAGATCCCGGCATCCTTCTGGCGCCAGCGGTCGGCGCATTCGTCCGCGAGATCCGCCAGGACCGTCGCGCTCTTCTGGTCGAGGATGTTGCCGTCGGCGACGAACAGGGTCGCGGTCTCGAAGATGTCGCCGTAGATCCCGTGCTGGTGCTGGCGGGCCGCCGCGTTGCCGACCCGGACCGGGCGCGACCCGCGATAGCCGGCCAAGTCGAGGGAGGTCTCCTCCGGCACCTTCCCCCCGCGCAGGGTGTAGAAGACCTGCGCCCCATGCGCGCCGAGATGCTTCATCAGCCAGGAGAAGGCGGCCTTCGCCTCCGGCATCGCGCCAATGCGCAGGAAGGCGTTGACGGTATAACCGGCATCGCGGATCCAGGCGTAGCGGTAATCGTAGTTCTTCGGCCCGCCGATCCGTTCGGGCAGGGAGGTGGTGGCCGCCGCGGCGATGGCACCGGTCGGCGAGTAGAGCAGCAGCTTCAGGGCGAGGCCGCTGCGCCGCACCTCGGAACGGTGCGGGCCGTCGTAATGCAGCCCCTCCGCCCAGTGCCGCCAGGCGTCGTCGCTGACATCGATGCGCTCGTCGATCTCCGCGATGGTGGGGATGCCGAGCGGCTCGTCCTCACCGGCCAGAAGCGCCACCAGCGCGCGCTCCCCCTCCCCCAGCGTCACCGTCGCGGCGATGGTGCGGTCCTCTTCCTCGAGGATGCGGATGTTGTCGCTGAACCGGATCACCCCGAGCACCGGTCCCACATGGAAGACGCAGCCGTTGGGGTTCGGCTGGAGCCAGGGCGAAAGCGAGTCGCCGCGCGTGCCGAAGACGGCGCGGATCCGGAACGTCACCGTGCCGGAGACGCCTTCCAGCCGGCGCGCGAGTTCGCACCAGGGCAGGCGGCCGGCGCGGCTGCTGTTGAGGGATTCGGTGATCCGCGCCGTGCCGGTCGCGGTGGTGACGATCGTCTCCAGCACGTTGCTGTCGGTGCGGTAGCGCCGCTCCATCGTGAACGCACCCTCGGGGCGAACCTGGAAATAGCCGCCGCTATCCGGCTCCAGGAGCCGGTCGAACAGGGGCGGCGAATCCATTTCGGGGACACACCACCACGCCACCGCGCCGTCCGGGCCGACGAGGACGACGGAACGGCCGTCGCCCAGGGCGGCATAGTCCTGGATCGGGTGTTCCGTGCCGTCCGGGTCGACGCGCCGGGCATCGACGGTGAGGTCGGTGCCCGCCTGGGCTCGGTCATTCATCGCGAGAACTTGTGGAGCGAGGGACGGGAACGGTCTCGAAACGGAAGTGCTAGTTCAGCGGAACCTTGTCCTTGCCCTTGCCGGGATTCGACGTGTTGACGAGCTCCGGCGCCTTCTGTGCCGGGAGCGTCTGCTCCTGGGCCTTCGTGTCGATGCGCTTGGTGCGGGTGAAGGGTTCGAGCGTCTGGGACGTCCCGGTCTGCAGGGCGCGGACGATGCCTTCGATCACACGAAGATCGGCCAAGCCTTCCTCGCCATCGGGCTCGGGCTCGCGGTCATGAAGGATGCAATCCGAAAAGTATTTCAGCTCGCCGCCGAAATGATCGGTGTTCTTGAAGCTGGCGTGGCTCTTGTCCTCGCCGATGGTGACGGTGTGCTCCAAAGGCTTGCCGTACATGTAGGCCGGGTTGACCTCGACGCTGCCTTTGGTGCCGACGACCGAATAACTGTCGAGGGTATTGCCGTAATAGGACAGCACGAACTGCGCGATGCGGTTCTGCGGGAACCGGAGCGTCACCGCGACGGTATCGTCGAAATCGCCGAGGCCGGCTTCGGGGTGACGGACGCCCACGGCCGAGACCACCTCCGTCGGCTCGTCGCCGAAGATGTAGCGGGCGGCATTGATCGGATACGGACCCATATCGAAGATCGGGCCCGCCTCGATGCCGCTCGTCGCCCGATGGTTCTCGGGCGAGACCATCTGGGTGAAGGTCGAGGAGAAGGTCAGGAGGTCACCGAGCTGGCCGGAGCGGATCAGGTCGATGGTCGCCAAGGTGCAGGGCTCGAAATGCAGCCGGTAGGCCACCATGAGCTTGGCGCCGGAGGCTGTCTGCGCCGCGATGATCTCCTGCGACTTCTCCGCCGAGATTTCCAGGGGCTTCTCCACGAGGACATGGATGCCGGCCTTCAGCGCCGGCACCGCGAACTCAGCGTGGCGCCAGTTCGGCGTGGCGAGATAGATCGCGTCGATCGTGCCCGAGGCCAGCAGCGTGTCGAACTCCTCGTAGCCGTAGGTATCGGTGACGCCGTATTGCGCGCCGACGCCGCGCGCCTTCTCCGGATCGCCGGTGACGAAGGCGACGATCTCCGAATTGCCGGTGTGCTTCACGCCGGGCAGCATGGCTTCCTGCGTGATGTCGCCGAGGGCGACGAAGGCGTAGCGGACCTTTTTCGAAGAGGTCAGGCCGAGGGCGGAGGCGATGCTCATGGGGATGTCCGTATCGGGCGGGCGTCGTTCGGTGCCGGCCTGGAATGCGCGGGAACCGGGCGAGGCGGCGATGACGGGCCGTGCGGCGACGACAGACGTGCCCCATCGCCCCGGTGACCACGCGCCGGCTTTCATGAGGAGGGAACGTTGCACTGCAACAGAGGTTGCCGCGTCGCCCGGTCGCGCCCGCTTGGCGGGCCGCGTCAGCGCGAGACGGCGAGCCGCAGGATGCGCGACAGGTCGGCCACCGAATAGGGTTTCCGCAGGAGCTCGAACCCATGGCTGCCCTCCTCGGCGAGGACGTGGCTGTAGCCCGAGGTGAGCACGATCGGCAGGTCCGGCCATGTGCGGCGGATCGCGTGGCCGAGATCGATGCCGTTCATGCCCGGCATGACCACGTCGGAGAAGACCACCTCGAAACCGGCGGAGTCGCGCGCCAGGGCGTCGAGGGCCTGCTGCGCATCCGTCACCCAATGCGTGACGTAGCCGAGTTCCTGCAGGGCCTGGGTCGCGAAGGCGCCGACTTCCGCGTTGTCCTCCACCACGAGCACGCGGGTGCCGTGCCGCTCGGCCAGGGGCGGGGGCTCGCGCACCGGCTCGGCCGCCACGGCCTCGCCCGCCGCGCGAGGGAGATAGAGGGTGAAGGTCGTGCCCTGGCCGAGGCGACTTTCCACCACGACTTCGCCGCCCGATTGCTTGGCGAAACCGAAGACCTGAGACAGGCCGAGGCCGGTGCCCTGCCCCACGCCCTTGGTGGTGAAGAACGGCTCGAAGATCCTGTCGAGCACCTCCGGCGCGATGCCCGAGCCGGTATCGGCGACGGAGACGGCGACGAAATCCCCCCGGATGCGGGGATGCGCGCGCACGGCCGGGATGATCGACGCGCGGCGAACCCGGATGGTGAGCCGGCCTTCGCCGTCCATGGCGTCGCGGGCGTTGACGACCATGTTGACGAGGGCCGTGTCGAACTGGCTCGGATCGGCGTCGATGAGGCAGGCCAGCGGCTGTCCCGCATCGTCCCGACCGGTCTCGATCTGGGTCACGACCTGGATGCGCGCACCGGTAAGGGTGCCGACCATGTCGGCCACGGAGGCCACGCCCTTGGCGACGTCGAAGACCTCGGGCGTCAGGGATTGCCGACGGGCGAAGGCCAGGAGCTGGCCGGTGAGCTTGGCCGCGCGCGTCACCGTATCCGAGATGGCGTCGACATAGCGCCGCCGGCGCTCCTCCGGCAGGTCGGGACGGCGCAGGAGGTCGGTGGAGGACCGGATCACGGTCAGCAGGTTGTTGAAGTCGTGGGCGACGCCGCCGGTGAGCTGGCCCACGGCTTCGAGCTTCTGCGATTGGCGGAGCTGCTCCTCCAGGGCCTTGCGCTCGGTCACGTCGCGGCCGGCGGCGTAGAAATGGTCGCCCTGGGGAATCGCGTTCCAGGAGATCCAGCGCTCGCTGCCATCGGCCGCCATCTGCCGGATGTCGAGGTTGTCGAGGATGGCGCCGCTCCGCAACTGGTCCATGGCCTGCTCGGCCGCCTTGCGGTCGTCGGGATGCACGAAGGCGTCGAAGCGCGCGCCGACCAGGGAGTCCGCGGGCCAGCCCAGCATCTCGTTCCAGGCCGGATTGACCGACCGGTAGAGTCCATCGAAGCCGCAGATCACGAGGAGGTCGCGGCTCGCGCGCCACACGAGGTCGCGCTCCGTGGTCCGCTCGCGCGCCGTCGTCCTCAGCACGGTCTCGGCTTCGCGCCGGTCGGTGATGTCGTTGAACAGGATGGCGACGCGCCGCTGGACGGGTTCTCCGATGCGCAGGGCGTGCACGTCGAACCAGCGGCCCAGCGTCACCGCCCCGCTCTCGAACCGCACGGGATTGCCGCTCAGCGCGACCTCGCCATAGGTTTCGAGCCAGCGGGGCTCGATGCCGGGAATGACCTCGCTCACCCAGCGGCCCTCGACGTCGCCGAGGCCGGCCTGCCGTTCGAAGGCGGGATTGACCTCGATGAAGCGGTAGTCGATGGCCTGGCCCGTGGCGTCGAACCGCATCTCGACGATGCAGAACCCGGCATCGATGGCGTCGAACAGCGTCCGGTAGCGGGCCTCGCTCTCGGCGAGCTTGCCCTCCTCGGTGCGAAAGCGGGTGACGTCGAGCTGGCTGCCGAAGAAGTAGCGCAGGCGCCCGTCCCGGTCGAAGACGGGGCTGACATAGAGTTCGTTGCGGAACGGCGTTCCGTCGCGGTGATAGTTGATGATCTCGACTACAACGTCGCGCCGCGCCGCGATGGCGTCGCGCACGCGCGCCACGTCGGCCTGGTCGGTTCCCGGCCCCTGCAGGAACCGGCAATTGTGCCCGACGAGTTCCTCGGCCGAGTAGCCGCACAGGTCCTGGAAGGCGCGGTTGGCGAAGACGATGGGATTGTCGGGCTGGTTCGGGTCGGTGATGATCTGCGGCATCCGGGTCTTCTCCGCCGCCGTGAACAGCAGTTCCGGCCCCGCCGCCGAGGTTTTCTGGCCGCTGTCCGGGGAATGGATGCCGGACGCGATCTCCGCCTTCAGCCGCGCGATCTCGGCTTCGAGATCGGCCTCGCGCTGCCGCAGCCGATCGATGTCATCCTCCATACCGCCCGTTCCCCTCCGGCCGCCGCGTTCATCCGGGCTCGAGGGAGCCCAACGGTCGAGACTGCGGTCGGCTCCCTAACCCATCGGGCGGGCGGCCGTCGCGCATCCGAAGGGTCCCCGTTCCGCCCTCACGATCGGGCGTCGCTCGCGACGAAAGTGCTGCCTCAGCCGTCCCGGTGACGCCATCGCGCGGAACGACGCAGAGGACGTCCGGAGCGGGGCCGCGATCAGCCGATGACGTCGTCGTCCCATTCCACCCGCGGATAGGAGACCGGCGGCTCGCGCAGAACCCAGAGCCCCAGGCATCCCACGGCACAGACCGAAGCGCTGATGTAGAGGATGAAGTCGAGCACGGACGAGGCCCTCGCGGCAGGCTGATGATGGGCCATTCTCCCGTGGCACGGCTAAGAAAGCCTGAACGTCCGCCAGACGACGGCCCGCGCCGTCCCCTCGTCATGTCGAAGCACCCACCAGGGCGCGTCCGCGTGGATGTGCGCCGGCGCAACCCGTCGGCCCGCCTCCCGGCGTAGAGCCTTCCTCTCTCCCCCGAGAAGGAAAAGGGCGATGTCCGCCAAATGGGTCCTCGCGTTGACGGTCCTGGTCTTCTTGACCACCGGCCGGGCGCCGGGAATGCGTGAGCTGCGAAATCCCGACGCCGAGTCCGGCCATTCCCGCATCGTCCACATGGTCAAGCGCGTGTCGGAGTGAGGATGCGCGGCCCGTCGTCCGCCACCCCATTCGCCGGCGCGGTGAGTGCTACGGGACGGCGGACCGCCGGGTGGCGGCGAGGGCCGCCGCCTTGCCCCCGGCCGCGTAGAGGTCGAGCCGGGAATACAGGCCGAAGACCGAGCCGTCGTCGAGGAAGCCGCCGGCCGGGCCGAGGGTGTCGGTGAGGATGGCGTTGGCCTCGGCAAGCGTCACCGCCGGATAGGCGGCGGTGAGGAGGTGTCCGGCCTCCGGCGCGACCCGCGCGACATCCACCGCCTGGCCCGACCGGTCCCGATGCACCACCGGCAGGCCGTAGGTCTGGGTGGAGGCGTAGAAGGCCCCGTTGGCGGCGGCATCCTTGAACCGGCTCCGGTCGGCGGCGGCGCAGGCGGCCACCGTGTCGCCGCAGCCCTCGCGAAGGAAGGCCTGGAGTTCCGCGCGCGCAGCCTTCAGGGCCTCGGGATAATCCGTGATGGTCACCGCGCCGTCGGTGGCGCGGCTCATCTCGTTGTCGATGGCCGGGTTCGCGCGGGTCTGGCCCACATAGGCGGGGTCGTTGGCCAGCAGATGGGCGACGGCGTGGAGCGCGACGCTCCGGCCTCCGAGCACGTCCATGGCGTAATGGGCGCCGACCACGATGCGGTTGTTGCCGTACTCGGCGCCGCGCGCGATCATCTGCTGGTAGCGCTCGGGCACCAGCAGGGCGAGGAGCAGGGATTCCGTGTAGCCGTAGGTGGTGTGCCCGCTCGGATAGGACGGGCTGTCCGTCAGGTTCTGTTTCGGCCCCCGCAGCCAGTCCATGCTGTGCGAGGCGGCGCCGAAATAATCCTCGCCGCGATAGGCCAGAAGGCTCGGCTCGGTCTGGAACGGGCGCGAATTGCCGAAGGCGTCGGCACCCGGCGTCCCGGCGGGACGGCCATAGGCCTTGCCGAAGACATCCGTCGTACCGCCGATCCTGGTCAGGATGGCGCGGGCGGGTTCGGAGACGGGGGCCTCGCCATTCGTCGTCGCATTGGCGAAGAAGTACTTCCCCGCATTCGAATCCGACTTGGTGATGTTGTTGGTGTAGCCGATCAGGCGGGCGAGGCTGCCAGAGACGCTGGTGAAGGTCTTGAAGTCCTCGTAGCGCGCCTTGGCCTGATAGGCCTCCCCGAGGGCGGTGCCGAGGCCGTCGGCGAGCTGCGCGGCGTTGCCGTCAGTGATGAAGCAATCGCGCAGGGCGAGGCGCTGCTGCTCGGGAAAGGGCAGCAGCAGCGGCTGGTCGTGCCGCCCCATCTGGATGTCGCCGGTGACCGTGAGGTTCGCCGCCAGCGCCGCCTTGCCCTCCGGCGTCGCCGCCAGGGCGCTCACCGGCGCCAGCCCGCGCAGAGCTTCCAGATTCGTCGCCGATTGTGCCAGCGCGTGAGCGGGCGCCAGGGCGAGGCATGCGATGAGCCCGAGCGTGCGGGCCGTGTTCGTGCGTGGTCTGGTCATGGCACCGGAATCAGGCTGTCGTGGCGGTGGCGCAGGCTAGCAGAGTGCTCGGCCCGCCGCCGCCGGATTTCGCGGCGGATCACGCGCATCATTCCGTGACGCCCGCGTGACCGTTCTCCGGCGGCCGGTCGAGGACCGCCCCTGGCGGCATGTTCCTCCAAGACATATCGGCGCTTGGCGCCAATGGTGCATCTCGGCTCCCACTGAGCCAAAGCCCATCGGGACCGATGACCGCCCAAAAGTCGCCCTCTACGTCTTGCTGCACGATTCCTTGCCGCAGAATTCCCCGCCGCACGATCCCCCGTCCTTGCCGGCCGTCGCCCGCCGCGCGCCGGTCATGTCCGTTCGGCGCCTGCGTCCAGCGTGGTCCGGCACGAGGGGAATCGGCGTGAGCGAGCTCGACGGCTGGGCCGAACGCCGCCGCATCGCCGAGCAGGCGCGCGGCGAGCGCGCATGGTCCCTGTGGGGGCCGTATCTCGCCGAGCGCCAATGGGGGACGGTGCGGGAGGATTACAGCCGCGACGGCAATGCCTGGCGCTCGCTGACGCATGAGGAGGCACGCTCGCGCGCCTATCGCTGGGGCGAGGACGGGCTCGCCGGCATCTGCGACGAGCGTGGGCAGATGTGCCTGTCCCTCGCCCTGTGGAATGGCCGCGACCATATCCTGAAGGAACGGCTCTTCGGCCTGACCAACGAGGAGGGCAACCACGGCGAGGACGTCAAGGAGGTCTATCACTACCTCGACGCGACCCCGAGCCATGCCTACCTGAAGTTCCTCTACCGCTATCCGCAGGCCGCCTATCCCTATGACGAGCTCGTCCGCGAGGGGCTGCGCCGGGGCCGGGACCAGCCGGAATACGAGATCGAGGACACGGGCGCCTTCGCCGAGGACCGCTTCTTCGACGTCACCGTGGAATACGCCAAGGAGGAGATCGACGACATCCATGCGGTGATCACCGCGACCAACCGTGGCCCGGAGGCGGCGGATCTGCGCCTCGTGCCGCAGCTCTGGTTCCGCAACATCTGGTCGTGGCGCGAGGGACCGCCGGAATCGCGCCCCAGGATGGCAGTGCAGCCCGATGGGAGCATCGCCTGCGAGCATCCGCGCCTCGGCCGCTACCGGCTCTCCTATGACGGCGAGCCGGAGGTGCTGTTCTGCGAGAACGACACCAACCTGCGCCTGCACGGCTACCAGCCCGACGCCCCCGGCCCGTTCAAGGACGGGCTCCACGCGGCCATCGTCGGGGGCGACGAATCCGCCGTGCGGCGGGATCGGGGGACCAAGCTCGGCCTGCATTACGCCTTCCGCCTCGAGCCCGGCGAAACCCGGCGGGTGAACCTCAGGCTGTCGGCGGGGTCGCGGCCCCGTCCGGTCGACCACGAGGGCGCCATCCTGCTGCGCCGGATCGCCGAGGCGGACGCCTTCTACGACGCCCTTCAGGACGGCATCGCCGATGCGGATTCGCGCGCCATCTTCCGCCAGGCCGCCGCCGGGCTGATCTGGTCGAAGCAGCTCTATTGCTACGACGTGCGGCTCTGGCTGAAGGGTGACCCGCTCCAGCCGGCCCCGCCGCGCGAGCGCGACGGCGGGCGCAACGTCCACTGGCGTCATTTCGCCGGGTCCGACGTGCTCTCGATGCCGGACAAGTGGGAATATCCCTGGTTCGCGGCCTGGGACCTCGCCTTCCACTGCCTGCCGCTAGCCCTGCTCGACCCGGATTTCGCCAAGAAGCAGCTCCTGCTCCTCACCCGCGAATGGTACATGCACCCCAACGGCCAGCTTCCGGCCTACGAATGGGAGTTCGGCGACGCCAACCCGCCGGTCCATGCCTGGGCCACCTACCGGGTGTTCGAGATCGACCGCGACCGGCGCGGCGGGCGCGGCGACCTCGCCTTCCTGGAAGGCGTCTTCCACAAGCTCCTGATCAACTTCACCTGGTGGGTGAACCGCAAGGACGCCGACGGCCGCAACGTCTTCCAGGGCGGCTTCCTCGGCCTCGACAATGTCGGGGTGTTCGACCGGTCGCGCCCGCCCCCCGGCTTCGGCCGCATCCATCAGGCCGACGGCACCGCCTGGATGGCGATGTATTCGCTCAACATGATGCGCATCGCCCTCGAACTCGCGCTCCACAACGACGTCTACGAGAGCACCGCCTCGAAGTTCTTCGAGCATTTCCTCCTCATCGCCGAGGCGATGACCGACATGGGCGGCGAGGGTTTCGGCCTGTGGGACGAGGAGGACGAGTTCTACTACGACGAGGTCGACATTCCCGGCGGCGGGATGCTGCCGTTGCGGGTCCGCTCCGTGGTGGGGCTGGTGCCGCTCTTCGCCGTCGAGGTGATCGAGCCCTCGGTGCTGCAGCGGCTGCCGGATTTCGCCCGGCGCCTGAACTGGCTCCTCGAGAACCGCCCCCACCTCACCTGCCTCGTCTCGCGCTGGGACGAGGGCGGCGTCGGCGACCGCAAGCTGCTGTCGCTCCTGCGCGGGCACCGGATGAAGGCGCTGCTGCGGCGCATGCTCGACGAGGCCGAGTTCCTCTCGGACCACGGCGTCCGCTCCCTGTCGAAGGCGCATCTGGAGCGGCCCTATTCCCTCAACGGGTTCGGCGACGCGTTCACTGTGCGCTACGACCCGGCCGATTCCACATCGAACATGTTCGGCGGCAATTCGAACTGGCGCGGCCCGGTCTGGATGCCAGTCAACTACCTCGTCGTCGAGGCGCTGCGGCGGTTCCATTCCTATTACGGGGACGACTTCCTGGTGGAATATCCCACCGGATCGGGCACGTTCCTGACCCTCAACGCCATCGCGGACGCCCTCACCGACCGCCTGATCTCCCTCTTCGCCAAGGGCGAGGACGGTAAGCGGCCGGCCTTCGGCGATCGCCCGCCCATCGCCTCGGCCCCCGGTGCCGACGACGCCCTGCTGTTCCACGAGTTCTTCGACGGCGATACCGGCCGCGGCCTCGGCGCCTCCCACCAGACCGGTTGGACGGCGCTGATCCTCAACCTGCTGCACCAGAAGGCGCGGCGGACGGAGGTGGAGACAGGTGAAACGGCGGCGTGACGGGCCATGTGATGGGCGACCTGCGGTTCCCGGGTAAGGTGGCATCCCGTTTGCCCGAGCTCGGAACCCTGATAGCTTTGAGTAATTGTCTGATCAGCATAACCCGACGTGCAACTCGATATTGAGCGGAGCGGGATCTCCCCTGGGTCTCGTGTTTGGCCCTGAATGGCGCTGTCATCCACACAGGGCAGCAACTGGTCGCTACGGCGAACGCTCAAGCCCTGCCAGGTTGGGCACGTCTCGGTCTTGGACTCCGCTGCTCGGCCTTATTGGAAGGGGGCCGCATAACGTTCCGCGCCAATGTATTGAATGTGGCGGGGCGAATTACTGGAACTGCACAGCTTCTCTACCGATCGTAGGATTTGCCGCGAGTGCTGATGCCGTACAGCATTGAAGAGTAGGGCAGTCGGGCAATGATGGTTGCCTGGCTCGCTACCCTACCGGCGACCATGCCTCGGCAAAGGAGGTTCACATTCCCCATTTCCCGCTCACAGAATGCATCTGGGCTGTCGATGAAGTTCAGATTCGTCAACCGTGAGATGATGACGGTTCGCCCTTCAGGTATGGCGCCGATAGGCTGGATGACGAAGATCGTGACGAACTGTGCAGCGATGACAAGCGCGACAGCCATAATAGCGAGGGTGGCTAGCGCTTTCTTCAAGAGACCGCTCCTCGAAGCATGGTCTCTAAGTCCTCACGGTTTTTGAATTTAATCGTTCGGCCATTGACGATTGCCACCACGCCACCGTCTGGCTCATTCCGGTAGGGCGTGCTGCCAATCACACCATCGGCGGCAAAGTCCACTGCTGACTCACGCACAGGGGTGAACCCCTTGCTGGCCAATTGAAGTGCTTTCTGCTTGTTGGCCTCTTCGCTCCCCTCGGCAGGTTTCATAATAAGCGCATGAGGCAACGCAACAATAAAGAGGGCCGCACCGTAGATCCACCACAGCGCGAACGACTGCCCTTTTTTCTGAGCAATGAAAGCTGGGATCAACCCAATTAGGGCTGCGATTACAAGGATTTCCACTTCCCGCCCCTAACTGCCTTCACCCGCATTCTACCGAAGGTGGTGGTATCCGCTAGGTACAAAGGCAGACAGACGGCTTGAGGGAATATATCCTATGGCATTAATGTCACAGGGTCTCGGCTCTGTTGTCGATGTTGATCGACCTCTCATCGGCAACTGTGCGTCCCGCGCGAGTACCGGTCGGGACAGGAACGCATGCCCGTTCCGATACTCTGACGGCTTGCCGTCGGGCTCGTCCCCTGGCAGGCGTGTTCCATGCCGGAAACCTCGCCCGCCCGCCGTCCCCTCTCCGCCCTGCGCAACGCCCTCCGGAGCGAGGCGAGCGGCGGATTGATCCTGATGGCGAGCGCCGTGCTCGCCCTGATCGTCGCCAATTCCCCCCTCGCGCCGAGCTATTTCGCCCTGCTCGGCGCGTATGTCGGCGGCCTCAGCGTGCTGCATTGGGTCAATGACGGCCTGATGGCGCTGTTCTTCCTGCTCGTCGGCCTGGAGATCAAGCGCGAGGTGCTCGACGGGCGCCTGCGCACCTGGCCGGACCGTGTCCTGCCGGGGGTGGCGGCGTTGGGGGGCATGGTCGCCCCGGCGCTGATCTATGTCCTCGTCAACCGGTCCTCGCCCGAGACCCTGCGCGGTTGGGCGATCCCCACCGCCACCGACATCGCCTTCGCGCTCGGCGTCCTCGCCCTGCTCGGATCGCGCGTTCCGGTCTCGCTGAAGGTGTTCCTCACCGCACTCGCCATCATCGACGATCTCGGCGCGGTGCTGATCATCGCCGCCTTCTACACCGCCGACCTGTCGCTGCCGATGCTGGCGGGGGCCGGCGTCACCGTCGCGCTCCTGGTCGGGCTCAACCGCGCGGGCGTGAGCCGCCTCTCGCCCTATCTCGTCCTCGGCGCGGTCCTGTGGTTCCTCGTGCTGAAATCGGGCATCCACGCCACCATCGCGGGCGTGCTCCTCGCTTTGACCATTCCCCTGCGCCCGAGCCCCGCCAGACCCGACGATCCGGCCTCGCCGCTCCACAAGTTGGAACATGCGCTCCATCCCTGGTCGGCCTATCTCGTCCTCCCCGTCTTCGGCTTCGCCAATGCGGGCGTGTCGTTCAGCGGCATGTCGCCGGCGATGCTGTCCGATCCGGTGACCCTCGGCGTGGCCCTCGGCCTCCTCGTCGGCAAGCAGATCGGCGTGTTCGGCGCGGTCTTCGCCGCCGTGAAGCTCGGCCTCGCCCAGCGCCCGGCCCATGCCGGCTGGTGGCAGATCTACGGCCTGTCGCTCCTCTGCGGCGTCGGCTTCACCATGAGCCTGTTCATCGGCCTCCTCGCCTTCGCGGACAATCCCGGCCTGGAGACGGAAACCAAGATCGGCGTGCTCCTCGGGTCGGTGTCTTGCATGATCGCCGGAGCTATCGTTCTATTTCTCGCACCGCGTCCGGTGCGGGAGGCTGGCTCCGCGGCGTGAGGACGCGCCCCCGGTCAAAAACCCGCGGGGCAAGACAATCTTAATCGGAGCATCCTACGCTGCGCAGTCGGAGAGCGGGATGAATCGAAAGGCAGGCTCGGCGTTCGGCAAGGCGGCATTGACGGTTTCCGTGGCGGCAGCTGTCGGCTCGGGCCTCTTCGTCACCCATGGCATGACCGACGACGCCACCGCCTGGCGCAGCGCCTTCGCGCGCCCGTCCGCATTGGCCGTGCCCGACGGCATTCCCGATACGGAGGCACAGGTCGAGCTCGGCCGGACACTGTTCTTCGATCCGGTCCTGTCGCGATCCCGCTCCATCTCCTGCGCCACATGCCACGAGCCGTCGCGCCATTGGGGTGACGGGCGCATGCGCGGCATCGGCGAGCCCGGGATCGAGCTGAAGCTGCGCACGCCCACCCTGCTCAACGTCGGCTGGATCGCGCCGCTCGGCTGGGACGGCAAGTTCCCGGACCTCGAATCCGTCGCCTTCACGCCGATCACCGGCCCCAACCTCATGAACCTCTCGGAAGAGGAGCTCATCGCCCGCCTGCGCGCCGACCCGGATTACGTCGCCGCCTTCGCCGCGACCTTCGAGGATCGCGAGATCACGCGGGGCGGGATCGAGCGGGCGCTGGCCGCGTTCCAGCGCACCATCGTCTCGGGAAGCGCGCCGTTCGACCGCTGGCGCGACGGCGATGCCTCGGCGATCGGAGCCTCCGCGAAGGCGGGGTTCGCGCTGTTCAACGGCAAGGCCGGATGCCACGAATGCCATGGCGGCTGGGCGTTCACCGACGGGTCGTTCCACGATATCGGCGTCGGCCGGGACGACGATATCGGGCGGGGACGCCTGTTCCCCACGTCGAAGAGCCTGCAATACGCCTTCAAGACCCCGACCCTGCGCGATGTCGCGCAGCGCGGCCCCTACATGCATGACGGTTCGGTGGCGACCCTGCGCGACGTGATCGATCTCTACGATCGCGGCGGCATCGAACGCCCGAGCCGGTCGCCCAAGATCAGGCCGCTTCATCTCTCCGAGACCGAGAGAGCCGATCTCCTGGCGTTCCTGGACACGTTGACGGCTGCGGAGCCCAAGCAGAAGGCCGCATCGAAGTGAGTCTCCGGCGCGGACTTCGCCGTCTCGAAGCGCGCCGCTGAAGTCGCCGACGGGTTGCCGCTTCGGTTCTACCGGAACAGCGTCAAGCCGACACCGGCGAGCGACAGGCCCACGATCATCAGCGATCCGCCCCAGGTCTCGTAGGCCGCGGCCCGCGCCGCCACCCGCGTCGACGCATAAGCGAAGCTGCCGCCCGCGATCAGGGTGGACAGGCTGAGTGTTGTAATCACGCGAGAGCCTTTCTGCTTGATGCGAAGCGAGGGCTTGGGCGCCGCCCCTCCATGACTATCAGAGTTTGCCGAATGATCCCGTCGATAATCCCATCGATGATCTCGACGCACGGCGACGCTGTTGCTCGGGGGTGACGCTGTGGTCCCTCTTCAGCCAGAACGCATACGCCGACCGGGCTTCATCCGCGAGAGTCCACCGGCGGCCGGCACCGGAATCATGGCAGGAGCGACACATCGCCGACCATGCTGACGCTGCTGAAGATTCATTAACGAAATCCTTTCAGGATCGCCAGAAACTACGTAGAACAATGTCGCTGCCGCCGGCCGTCGGCGTTTCAGCTTTCGCCGAGGCTTCATCACATGAGTCTGCGTTGTCGGTTGCCCGGCCCCCGTGCATTGTCCGCCGCCCTGTTTGTGCTCGTTACGGGCTCCACTGGGGCCAGTGCTCACGTCAAATGGTTCTGTGCTTTCGACGTCGCTGGTTCGCCAGTCGGTCTTGCCGAGGTACTGTGCGATAGCTTCGAGCAACTCGTCATCGTCTCGCTCCTGGCCCTGTTCGTCGGCGCGCTGCTCGAGCGGACGATCCTCGGCGAGGCGATGATGCGCTCCCTCGACCGGGTCACGGCCTGGGCGCGGGAGAACACCGAGCTGATGTTCCGCGCGGTCTGCGGCGGCTTCTTCGTCTCGCTCTGGACGCTCGGCGGCGTCATCCTCACGCCCGAGCTCACCACCACCAGCACCGCCCTGCCCTGGTTCCAGCTCGCCATCGCCGCCGGATTCCTGTGGCGGCAGACGATGCCGCTCTCGGCTCTCGGCATCGTCGTCCTGTTCGGGATCGCGGTGGCGAATTACGGCGTGTTCCACCTGGCCGATTATCCCGTCTTCCTCGGTGTCGCCGCCTATCTCGCCCTGACGGGCCTCCGGCGGGAGCTGTTCGGGATCCGGCCCCTCGACATCGTCCGCTACTCGGCCGCCGTGACGCTGATGTGGGCCTCGGTGGAGAAATGGGCCTATCCGCAATGGTCCTACCCGCTCTTCATCGACCGCCCGGAGCTGACGATGGGGTTCGACGGCGCCTTCTTCATGAAGGCCGCCGGCGCGGTGGAATTCGCCCTCGCCTTTGCGCTGATCTGCACGCCCCTGGTGCGCCGCCTGGCGGCGATCGTGCTCGCGGCGGCCTTCGTCTCCGCGATCTTCGAGTTCGGCAAGGTCGACGCGATCGGCCATTCCCCGATCATCGTGGCGATGGTGGCCATCGCCGCCGACGATGTCAGGGTCCCCCTGCGGGTCCGCCAGCTGGCGACCCTCCCCTTCGGATACGGGGCCGCCCTCGCGAGCTTCATCGGGCTCTATTACGGCGCCCATGCCGCGCTGTCGGCGGCCGGCGCCCTGTAGCCCGGGCCGGCATCCGGGACGCGTCGCGGTCAGTTGCCGTCGACGCGGACCGCCAGCTTCATCTTGGGGTGGATGCCGCACAGGACGGCGAAGGTCCCGCTCACGGGGAAGACGATCTCGGCCTTGCCGCCCGGCTCCTGATCGCCGGAATCGTAATGGAACGTCGGCGAGTCGACATAGGCGTGATGCAGGAGATCGCCGTCGTCGTTGACGATCTGGACGGTCTCCCCCTTCTTGATCACCAGGGCGCTCGGCTGGAACGCCCGGCCCTTCTGCGAGACGCGGTAGACCTGTCCGGCCGCCGAGGCATGGAGGGCGAAGGCGGCGACGCCGGTGGCAACGAGGGCGAACGCGAGACCGAGTGAAGTGATGCGTCTCATGCCGTCCGCCGATACGATTTCGTCCTTTTGCATCCTTGCCGGTGCAAGTAAACAGGCTGTTAATTGGCCAAAATTTACAAAGATTTCAAGCCCGACTTAACTATTGCAGGCGAAGAATTTCCGATGGCCGGATGAGACGAACTGGATGAAATCTATCTACGGTTGGAAATCTGCCAAGGCTGGCGAGAGGAACTGGCCGAGGCCCATCACCGCGGTCGCCTCTTTCGCGGGCACCATCCGCGGCCGGATTCTGGTCGCCTTTCTCATCATGAGCGCCATCACGGGCATCCTCGGATTGTCGGCGGCGTCAGGGATTCGCCGGGCCGACGAACTCGTGAGCCGGACTTTCGATCAGTCGCTCATGTCCATCAACTATGCGCGGGCCGCCGCCGCCGATTTCGCCAACATGCGCTCCCTGGAGGCCCGGCGGCGGATGAGCGCCGACCCTGGCGCGAAGGCGCAGCTCGAAGGCAGGCTCGACAGCCTTCGCCATGTCTTCGCGGAGGATCTCGCCGTGGCGGTCGAGCGCGCCCAGTCGAGCCGTGCGACCCAGGCGGCCCAAGCCGTGGAGCGGGCGGTGAAGGATTGGGACGCCGCCCGCTCCGTCCTCGCCGGCCGCGACACCCGGGATCCCGATTGGGACGCGGTCGACCGGCATGCCGGCGCCGTCGAGGAGCATCTCGACCTCTTCATCAACCACACCGCCGGCGACGGTTTCATCTACCGGCAGCAGGCCCGGGCCATCGTCGCCCGCGAGACCCAGATCAACCTCTTCGGCACCCTGCTGGCGCTGCTGATGTCCGCCTCCGTCGCCTTCCTGCTGGCCCGGCGCATCATGCGGCCGGTGGCGGACGCCTCCATGGTCGCCTCGCGGATCGCGGCCGGGGACCTCAGCGTGACGATCCCGTCCGGCAGCGCGGACGAACTCGGCGCCCTCCTCGCCTCCATGGGCGTCATGCGCGACAACATCCGCCGGGCGATGGAGCAGGAGGTCGCCCAGCGCATCTCGGCGGAGGCCCATCTCGCCGACGCCCTCGAGACCTCCCTCGAAGGCATCGTCGTGGTCGACGAATCCGGCCGGATCGCGCTCATCAACGGGCAGGCGGAGGATTTCCTCGGGTTCGGTCACGAGCCGCTGCCGCGGGACACGTCGATGGCCCGCGTCGCGTTCGAGGGCAACGCGCTCGCCCGCACCCTGCTCTCCGAGGACGACGACTGGACGGCGCCGCGCGAGACCCAGCTCTTCGACGGGCGCTGGCTCCGGATCAGCCGCAGCCGCACGCGCTCCGGCGGCTTCATCGCGGTCTGCAGCGACATCACCCTGCTCAAGGTCCAGGAAGCCCATCTCCAATCGACCAATCTTCGCCTCGACACCGCCCTCGACAACATGTCCCAGGGCCTGTGCCTGTTCGACGCCGAGGGGCACCTCACCGTGGTCAACCGGCGCTATTGCGAGCTGTTCGACCTCTCGCCGGACGACCTGCCCCTCGGCACGCCCTACGAGGACGTGGCCTCGCTCTATCTGGCCTCGGCCGAGGAGGGCACGGTCTTCGAGATCGAGGGCCGGCAGATCTCGGCCGCCGGTTCGGGCTTCCGCCAGATGGGCAACGGACGGGTCCTCGCCGTCACGCACAAGCCCGTGGCCGGGGGCGGCATGGTCTCCACCTACGAGGACGTGACCGACCGGCGCCAGGCCGATGCCCGCATCGCCTACATGGCGCGCCACGACGTCCTCACCGGCCTGCCCAACCGGGCCATGTTCGGCGAGCGGATCGAGGAGGCCCTGGCCCATCTCGGGCGCGGCGGCATGTTCGCCGTGCTCTGCCTCGATCTCGACCGGTTCAAGGAGGTCAACGACACCCTCGGCCACCCGGTGGGAGACGAGCTCCTGAAAGCGGTGGGCAACCGCCTGACCGCCTGCCTGCGCGAGGTCGACACCGTGGCCCGGCTCGGCGGCGACGAATTCGCCATCATCCTGGCGGGCGTGACCTATCCGGAAGAGGCCACCATCCTGGCGCGGCGGATCGTTGACGTGGTCAGCAACACCTACGAGCTCGACGGCCAGCAGGTCGCGGTCGGCGTCAGCATCGGCATCTGCCTCGCCCCCGGCGACGGCACCAGCTGCGACAAGCTCCTCAAGAACGCCGACGTCGCCCTCTACCGCGCCAAGGCCGACGGGCGCGGCACCTGGCGCTTCTTCGAGGTGGAGATGGACATCCGGCTCCAGGCCCGCCGCGCCCTCGAACTCGACCTGCGCGAGGCGGTGGCCCAGGGCGCGTTCGAGATGTTCTACCAGCCGATCTACGATTTCCGCGGCCGCCGCGTCGGCGGGTTCGAGGCGCTGATGCGGTGGCGCCATCCCGAGCGCGGGCTCGTCTCGCCCGCCGAGTTCATCACGGTCGCCGAGGAGATCGGCCTGATCGTGCCGCTCGGCGACTGGGCCCTGCGCACGGCCTGCAGCGAGGCCATGCGCTGGCCCGACGGCATCCGGGTCGCGGTCAACGTCTCGGTGGCCCAGTTCCGGGACGGCATCGTCATCCAGTCCGTCAAGGACGCGCTGAGCGTGAGCCGCCTCCCCCCCGCGCGCCTGGAGCTCGAAATCACGGAATCGGTCCTGCTCAGGGACAACGCCGCCACCCTCGCCACCCTGCACGCCCTGCGCCGCCTCGGCGTCCGGATCGCCATGGACGATTTCGGCACGGGCTACTCGTCGCTGAGCTACCTGCGCAGCTTCCCCTTCGACAAGATCAAGATCGACCAGTCCTTCGTCCGCGACATCACCGCGGCCGACGAATCCGCCTTCATCGTCCGCGCCGTCATCGGCCTCGGCCTCAGCCTGCACATGCGCACCACCGGCGAGGGGATCGAGAACGAGATCCAGTTCGAGCGCCTGCGCCAGGAAGGCTGCGACGAGGGCCAGGGCTACTATATCGGCCGCCCCGATGACGCCGGGAGCATCCCCGATGTGCTGGACCGCTGGTCCGGACGGCGCGGAGCCACCAAGCACGCCGTGGCGTGAAGGGTTGGTCGGCGACCACGCCTACGCCTCTCCCCGCCGGGCGGGGAGAGGACGTCGTCCTCCCCTTGCCGGGAGGCGACGTGAGCCCGTCAGGGCGAGGGTGAGGGGGGCTCTCCGGGTGTGGCTCCACCGGCCGCGCCCCCTCACCCCCGGCTGCCGCCTCGCCGCGCCGACGACGGGGTCGTCGCGGCCCTCTCCCCGCGCGCGGGGAGAGGGGAATGCGCGCAGGCCTTCGGGGCCGAGAGCCGGAGGACACTTTCCTATTCGAAAAAGGCTGGTCCCCCTCTCCCCGCCGGGCGGGGAGAGGACGTCGTCCTCCCCTTGCCGGGAGGCGACGTGAGCCCGNGCCGAGAGCCGGAGGACACTTTCCTATTCGAAAAAGGCTGGTCCCCCTCTCCCCGCCGGGCGGGGAGAGGACGTCGTCCTCCCCTTGCCGGGAGGCGACGTGAGCCCGTCAGGGCGAGGGTGAGGGGGGCTCTCCGGGTATGGCTCCTCCGGCCGAGCCCCCTCACCCCCGGCTGCCGCCTCGCCGCGCCGACGACGGGGTCGTCGCGGCCCTCTCCCCGCGTGCGGGGAGAGGGAGTGCGCGCCTGCCTTTCGGAACAGAACCCGTAGGGCATAGTCTTCNGGGGGCTCTCCGGGTATGGCTCCTCCGGCCGAGCCCCCTCACCCCCGGCTGCCGCCTCGCCGCGCCGACGACGGGGTCGTCGCGGCCCTCTCCCCGCGCGCGGGGAGAGGGAATGCGCGCAGGCCTTCGGTGCCGAGAGCCGGAGGACACTTTCCTATTCGAAAAAGGCTGGTCCCCCTCTCCCCGCCGGGCGGGGAGAGGACGTCGTCCTCCCCTTGCCGGGAGGCGANCGCGGGGAGAGGGGAATGCGCGCAGGCCTTCGGTGCCGAGAGCCGGAGGACACTTTCCTATTCGAAAAAGGCTGGTCCCCCTCTCCCCGCCGGGCGGGGAGAGGACGTCGTCCTCCCCTTGCCGGGAGGCGACGTGAGCCCGACAGGGCGAGGGTGAGGGGGGGCTCTCCGGGTGTGGCTCCACCGGCCGCGCCCCCTCACCCCCGGCTGCCGCCTCGCCTCGCCGCGCCGACGACGGGGTCGTCGCGGCCCTCTCCCCGCGCGCGGGGAGAGGGGAATGCGCGCAGGCCTTCGGTGCCGAGAGCCGGAGCACACTTTCCTATTCGAAAAAGGCTGGTCCCCCTCTCCCCGCCGGGCGGGGAGAGGACGTCGTCCTCCCCTTGCCGGGAGGCGACGTGAGCCCGACAGGGCGAGGGTGAGGGGGGNCCCCGCCGGGCGGGGAGAGGACGTCGTCCTCCCCTTGCCGGGAGGCGACGTGAGCCCGACAGGGCGAGGGTGAGGGGGGCTCTCCGGGTATGGCTCCTCCGGCCGAGCCCCCTCACCCCCGGCTGCCGCCTCGCCGCGCCGACGACGGGGTCGTCGCGGCCCTCTCCCCGCGTGCGGGGAGAGGGAATGCGCACCGATTTCTATTGCGGCGCGGGGGTCGGCGCCGGGTCCGCGGGTACGGGATCCGCCGCGCTCGCCGTCTCGGTGGATTTGGCCAGTTCCGGATAGGCCTCGATCATCGATGCGCCGTTGAGGGGCTTGCTCTGGCCGTTGTGGCAGGTGGTGCAATTCACCTTCGGCACGTCGCCCAGCACGCCGAGGCGGGCGGTGGGGAAGGTGGAGGTCAGCGGCTCGAGGAAATTGCCGTTGATGTCCCGCACCATGCGGATGCCGTGCCAGGCGGTGGTGCGCTGGGGCGTGCTCTGCGACCAGTTCGAGATCGCCCGGGTGTTGTGGCAGAAGGTGCAGTTGACCCCGAGACCCTCCGACATGTGGATCATCAGGCCGTAGGTCTTCTCCGCATCCTGGATCGGCTTGCCCTTGGTGGTGGGAAGCGCCGTGGTGGCGTTCACCCGGATGGCGTTGTTGTCGATGGTCTTGTCGGCGAGGTATTCGGTCAGGGTGTCGTAGGGCAGCGAGGCGAGGCCCACCGAGGCCTTGGCCAGGTTCTGCCCGTTGTTCCGGGCGGTGAAGCCGCCGGGCCGGTTCGGGCCGGGATCGGTGAACCAGACATGGGCCGGCACCGGCTGGCCGCGATGGCAGGTGAAGCAGGTGACGCCCGTGGCGCCCACATGCTTGTCCTTCCAGCTCTCGTTGATGTGCTGGGTCATCTGCAGCATCCGGCGGGCGACCTTCTTCTGGTAGAGGCTGTCGTCGGCCATGTTCTCGGTGTTGTGACAGTAGGTGCAGCCCTGTTCGGGGCTGACCCATTCGGTCATCGAGACCATCAGGCGGTTGAACTCGTTGACGCTGACGTTCTTGAGGACCTGGACGTTCTCGTAGGTGGCGCCGGCGAGTTCCTCGCCGGGCTCGGCCGGGTCGGCCGGCGCCGGCGCGACATTGGCCGCCTTCGTCTCGGCCGCCCCGGCGCGGGTATGGATCTGGTCCATCGCCGTGCCGCGAAAGCCGCTCTGATGGACCGCCAGGGGCGGCCGGTCCCAGTCGGTCAGGCCGAACATCGCGATGGTGAGGAAGAAGGCGATCGAGGCGCCGAGAACTGTGACGAACGTCTTCATGGGACCGCCCCCGGCATGCTCAAGGGATCGACGACCGGCGCATAGACCTGCGGATAGGACGGGGCGACGCCGTGCTTGACCGCCCAGAGGTACCAATTGTCGACCACCGTGCCGGTGAGCAGGATGCCGATGCCGCCGGTGAGGGTGGTCAGCACCGCGAACCACCAGGCCCAGCGGTGGATCGATTCCATCGTGGCGTTGAAGCCCATGGTCCAGCGCCAGAACAGGGCGGCGCGTTCGGTGGCGGTGCCGCGATCGACGATCTGGTCGATCTCGCGCTCACCGCCGAAGCGGCTCACCGCCAGGATGGTGGCGCCATGCATCGCGAAGAGCAGCGTCGACCCGTAGAGGAAGACGATCGAGAGCATGTGGAACGGGTTGTAGAAGAGATTGCCGTAGCGGAGCGAGAAGGCGGCGGTCCAGTCGAGATGCGGGAAGATGCCGAAGGGCACCGCCTCGCTCCACGACCCCATCAGGACCGGCCGGATGAAGCCGAGGACCAGGAACAGCCAGATGGCGGAGGCGAAGGCCCAGGGCACATGGGTGCCGAGGCCGAGCGCCCGGGCGCGGCGATAGAGCCGGACCCACCACAGCAGGATCGAGGCGGTGAGGAAGAAGCCGGCGATCAGCCACCACCCGCCCTCCTGCAGCGGCGGCAGGATCTTGAGCCCGTATTGCGGTCGCGGCGGCTCCAGAGCGAGCCAGGGCAACTGGCGCACGAACTGGACCGGGTCCCAGTTCACGCTCGCCCACATGTTGAGGCCGACGATCTCGAAGGCGATGAGGAAGCACACGCCCGAGAGGGCGCCGAGATAGCCGATGTAGATCGGACCCACCTGGGCGTTGCCGAACAGGCCGAACAGGTAGCTGTGGAACGGCGTGCCCCAGCGCCGGTCGACATCGACGGGAACGCCGAGTTCCGGAATGGTGGAGCGGACTTGGACCTCGGTGAAGATGTTCTGATAGTAGGCCATGGTCGTGCCCCCCTCTAGCGCCAGACCGGGAGATTGAGCCACCAGCCCCACCATTCCGGCCAGCCACGGGTCCAGAACGGGCCACTGATGATGATGCAGACGGCGCTCCAGAAGCCCGCCGAGAGGGCGAGGAACAGGCCGAGCCGGTGGATGCCCAGCGTGCCGATCGAGTAGCCGATCGTGTCGCGGAAGAAGGTGTCCTCGTGCTCGGGCGTCTTCACCACCTGGCCCTTGCCGGGATTGGTGGCCGAGAGGATCAGGGCGCCGTGCAGGGACAGGGCGAAGGTGGTCGTGAAGAAGAACGACACCGCCAGCATGTGCGCCGGATTGTAGTGGAAGTGCAGGTACTGGTAGCCGGTGTTCGAGACCCAATCGAGATGGGAGAGGATGCCGTAGGGAAAGCCGTGGCCCCAGGCGCCCATCAGGAACGGCCGGATCACCACCAGCGAGACATAGGCGAAGATCGCCACCGCGAAGGCGAAGGGCACGTGGTAGCCGATGCCGAGCTTGCGGCAGATCTCGACCTCGCGCAGGGCCCAGGAGACGAACGACCCGATGGCGCAGAAGGTGATGATCTGCCAGAGGCCGCCCTCCTTGAGGGGGGCGAGCGCCAGCCCGTATTTGAGGTCGGGCGGCGCGATGTTGATCTGCCAGATGTTCCAGGTCGGCCCGAGTGCGGCGCCGTAGATGATCAGCGCGGTGCCGAGCACCGAGAAGAACAGCGTCGTGACGCCGAAGAACCCGACATAAAACGGCCCGACCCAGAAATCGAACAGGTCTCCGCCGAGGAGCGTGCCGCCGCGGACGCGGTATTTTCGTTCGAAACTCAGCATCGCCATCGCGAATACCTCCCGGCTTCACAGGTCACGATTCTTGATGGATGCGCGCATCCGCCCTTATCGGCAGAGCGCGTCCCTCTCCCCCTTGTGGGGAGGGGCTAGGGGTGGGGGTGGCGCCGCCAGCCTCCGCAGCAGGAGGGTCGCCCGACCACCCCCACCTCCAACTCCTCCCCGCACCCATCTCGGGCTTGCCCGATATGGGCACCGGAGATGCGGGTCTCGGGCGAGCCCGAGACCCGGAGGGGGAGGAGAGTGATCCGCATCCCGCCGGTCAGGCGGGCATCGTCGGCAGGACCAGCGTCTGCGCATTGGCGGCGCGCGGGGCCTTGGGGCCTTCCAGCCAGTTGAACCGGTCGGTGCTGAGCAAGATGAAGTGGATCAGCAGCGCCAGAATGAACAGGAAGGTGAAGAGCGCCACCAGCGTGCGGCGCGGATCGAAGAGAAGCCAGACCTTGTGCATGGGTGCGTTCCTCCTCAGGAGATCATCGAGACGAGGCCGTGCGCGGCGCTCGTGACGGTGTCGAGGGCGGCGTAGCCCTTCGGGCCGGGCAGCCACGGGCGCCACATCCAGACGAGGATATGCGCGACCACGGCGATGGCCGTGAAGATGATGAAGCTCGTCAGGAAGATCGCGTGGAACTCCTTGGCTTCGGGTTCGGTCAGCCCGGACAGGCTGCTCGCTTTTTCGATTCCACTGGACATGATGTGAGCCTCCGCTTTCGTCTGGCCGTGCGTGCTCCACGCGCGGCGGGTGAGGTCGCGGGGGCCGGCAGCGGCGCTCGCGACGGTCGTTCCCCCCTCGTCGGACGGGAGGTCGTTCGGGTTCCGGATCGGGCGGGCATCGGCCCGGGGCGATCCGGCCCCGGAAAGCGTCAGCCCATGAAGACGAAGGGGATCGCCGACACGGCCATGGCCTTGGCCTCGCCGAAGACCGAGCGCCGGGCGATGAGCCCGTGGCCCGCCGGAGCCCGTGCCGGGACGAGGCGCTGGAGCGCCGCCGCCGCGAGGAAGAACGGGTAGGTCGCCACCAGGAGGAGGCGGAACTGCAGCTCGTGCCGCTGCAGGCGCGACGGGGCGGGACGCGACAGAGCCTGGCGGGAGGGCATGGTCCGGGGGAACATGGTCATCGACTGCATGGCGGAGATCTCCTGTCCGCGATCCGCGGCGGTCGGCCTCGCGAGGAGGCCGGTTCTCGACGGAAACGGCGCCGCGCCGCTCCAGCCGGAAAGAGGGTGTGGGGCGGGGGCGCTCATGCCGCCGCTCCGAGGGTCAGGTCCGCATGGGCGCGCTCGACCTCGGCCGGGGAGACCCGCTCCTGTCCGGCATTCCGGGTCGCCCGTTCGGCGGCGTCGCGCAGGCGCTTGGCCACCGAGATCCGCACCAGCACCGGATGGGCCTCGACGAGGTCGTCGAGGAGGGTGCGGGCGGCCTCGTCCCAGGGCAGTTCGCGATGGATCCGCGCCGGCGTCGCCTCGACCCGGTCCATGTCGCGGGCCAGGGGCAGGATGTGGAAGAGCATGTCGAACAGGGCGTTGCAGACCTCCTGGATGAGGTAGGTCGCGCCCGAGAAGCCCATGAACGGCGTCCCGGTATGGCGGCGGATGATGGCGCCGGGGAAGGAGGCCGGCACGAACACCGCCCGCGATCCGCATTCGGCCGCGTACATGCGCTCGTTGAACGAGCCGAACAGGACGAGGGGCGGGTTGGCCTTGATCGCCTCGCGCACCGCCGCGTTGTCGGTCTTGGCGCCGGGCCGGCGCGAGATCGCGAAGGTGCAGGGCAGGCCCATCTCGTCTTCGAGGAAGCGGCGGACGCCCCGCGCATAGGTGTCGGAGGCGACGATGCCGAAGCTCGCCGTGCCGAAGAAGTCCTGGGTCACCGAGCGCCACAGATCCCAGACCGGCTTGATCGTGGTGTGCCGCTCGCGCTCGATGAAGGGCTCCGGATCGAGGCCGAGGATCTCGCCGAGCTTGCGCAGGAACTTGGTGGTGGCGTGAAGCCCGATCGGCGCCTGCAGGTAGGGCCGCTCCAGGGCTTCGCAGAGCAGGCGGCCGAACTCGCGGTAGAGGCAGATATTGGCGTCCGCGTTCACGAGTTTCGGCACGTCGGCGAGATGCGAGCCGAGCGGAAAGGCGAGGTTCACCTCGGCCCCGATCCCCTCCACGAGGCGGCGGATCTCGGCCAGATCCGAGGGCATGTTGAAGGTGCCGTAGGCCGGGCCGATGATGTTGACGCGGGGGCGCTCGCCCTCCTTGCGGGGAGGCCGTGCCGGGATGCCCTTCTTGGCGAATTTGCGCGCGCCGTATTCCTGCCAGAGCCAGGACATCGCCCGGTCGGCGGTCTGCCACTGGTCCTCGTCGATGGTGCGCGGCAGGAAGCGCTGGAGGTTGGTGCCCTCCGGGGTCACGCCGCCGCCGATCATCTCGGCGATGGAGCCGGTGACGACCACGCTCGGCATGCCCGGATCGAGGGTGGCGTGCGCCCGCTTCATCGCGGCCTCGGTGCCGTGGCGGCCGAGCTCTTCCTCGGCCAGCCCGGTGACCACGATGGGCAGTTCGTGCGGCGGCAGCGCGTCGGTGTAGTGGAGCACCGAGGTGACCGGTAGGTTTTCGCAGCCGACGGGACCGTCGATGACGACCTGCAATCCCTTGATGGCGGTGAAGACGTAGACGGCGCCCCAGTAGCCGCCGGCCCGGTCGTGATCGAGGACGAGCATCAGGCCATCTCCCCGATCGGGTTGTGGGAGGGTTTTCCGCGCGTCGCCGAGGCGACGTTCTGGCGGACCTTCGGCACCTCTTCCCAGATGCCGGCGGCATGTCCCTCGCCGACCCCGTCGAAGAAGTCCCGCATGGCGTCGAACCGGTGGCGGTTGCCGAGCGCCGTGTTGATGACCTTGGCCAGCGACCCGGCGCCGGCGACGCCCATGAGCGGGCGGGCCGAGATCAGGTTGGTGAAGTAGAGGGCGGGGATCGCCCGCTCCTTGGCCGCCTGCACCACCGGCGTGGTGCCGATGGCGAGGTCCGGGCGGAACTCGCGCATGGCGGAGAGGTCGTCCTCCAGCGAGGCGCGAAAGCGCACCATGACGCCGCGTGATTCCAGCCAGTCGCGGTCGGCCTCCGAATAGGGCGTGCGCGGGCAGGCGGTGCCGACATAGGCCAGATCCGCCCCGCTCTCGACGAGGAGCCGGCCCACCAGCAGTTCCGAGCCCTCGTAGCCCGAGAGCGTGATCCGGCCCTTGATCGGCGTGGCGGCGAGCGCCCCCCGGATCATCGGGAGGAGCCGGTTCTTGGCGGCCTCCACAATGGCGCGGGGCACGGCGCAGGCCTCGCCGATCCGGTCGAGCCAGTCGGCGGTGCCGTCATGGCCCACGGGGGCGGAGCCGACGATGGGGCGGCCGGCGAGTTCGAATTCGCGGATCGAGGCGGTGTAGAACGGGTGGATCGCCGCCACCGCCGCGCAGTCGAGGGCCGCGTAGAGTTCGCGCCATTCGCGGGTCGGCACCACCGGGCCGGCGCTGAGGCCCAGCGGCTCCAGCAGGCCGCCGATCACCACCGGGTCGGCCGGGAACATCTCGCCGAGCAGCGTCACGCTGGGGCGCTCGGAGCGGCCGAGACGCGGGGCCTGGACCGGACCCTGCTCGGCCTCGGAGCGGGCGAATTTCAGCATGGCCCCGGCGAGCACGTCCTTGGCTTCCGCATGGGTCGGCACGCCGAAGCCGGGCACGTCGATGCCGATGATGCGGACCCCGTCGATCTCCTTCGGCAGGAGGCGCAGCGGCACGCCGGAGGCGGTGGGGACGCAGAGGTTGATGACGACGACCGCGTCGTAATCGGCGGGCTTGGCCACGTCGAACACCGCCTCGCGGATGTCCTCGAACAGCTTGCCGGTGACCAGGGTCTCGGAATTGAAGGGGACGTAGCCGACGCTGCGCTTGGCCCCGTAGAAATGCGAGGTGAAGGTGAGGCCGTAGACGCAGCAGGCCGAGCCCGACAGGATCGTCGCCGTGCGGCGCATGCGCAGGCCGACGCGCAAGGAGCCGAAGGCCGGGCACATGCTCTGGGGCTGGTCGTGCGGCCCTTGGGGGTAGTCTTGTCTGAGCTGCTCCAGCGTCTCCGACATCCCGGCGGCTTCGGCGGCCGCCCGCATCGCGTCCTTGCCGGAATGGCAGCCGAGCCCGTCGGTCTCGGTGGCGGCGAGATTGACCGCCTCCGCGGGCAATGCGGCGGGAGCCAGGGTCGAGGCGGGGCGCTCCTTGCGGGCGCGCAGATCGGCGATGTCGAGGGAGACGGCCATGCGCGTCAGACCTCGTCGTAGACGACTTCGAGGGACGGCTTCACGACCAGGGCCGTGCCGCACATATCCTCGAAGGTGGCGGGGACCAGGGTGACGCCCCGGCCGACGGCCTCGCCCTTGAACAGGCCGAGGAGGCCGTCCTGGGAGAGCGGTGTCGGATGGTTGGCCGCCGCGTCGTGGACGTTCTGGGCCAGATCCGCGAAGAGCGAGCCCCATTGGCTCTCGGGCCTGCCGATGATCTCGTAATTCGCGCTCTTCTTGCGGATGTCGTCGTCGGCCGGGATCGAGGCCAGGACCGGGATGCCCACGGCGGCGGCGAAGGCCTGGGCCTCGCCGGTTCCGTCGTCCTTGTTGATGACGAGGCCGCCGACACCGACATTGCCGCCGAGCTTGCGGAAGTATTCCACCGCCGAGCAGACGTTGTTGGCCACATACAACGATTGAAGATCGTTCGAGCCGACGACGATGACCTTCTGGCACATGTCGCGGGCGATCGGCAGGCCGAAGCCGCCGCAGACCACGTCGCCGAGGAAGTCGAGCAGGACGTAGTCGAAGCCCCATTCGTGGAAGCCGAGTTTCTCGAGCAGTTCGAAACCGTGGATGATGCCGCGTCCGCCGCAGCCGCGCCCGACTTCCGGTCCGCCGAGCTCCATGGCGTAGACGCCGTCGCGCTTGAAGCAGACATCGCCGATGGCGACCTGCTCGCCGGCGAGCTTCTTCTTGGTGGAGGTCTCGATGATGGTCGGGCAGGCGCGGCCGCCGAACAGGAGCGAGGTGGTGTCGCTCTTCGGGTCGCAGCCGATGAGCAGGACCTTCTTGCCCTGCTGGGCCATCATGTAGCTGAGATTGGCCAGGGTGAACGACTTGCCGATGCCGCCCTTGCCGTAGATCGCGATGATCTGCGTCTCCTTGGTGGCGGAGACGGGGGCCGCATCCGGCTCGATGGCGGCTTCGGCGCGCAGGAGTGCGGCTCCGTTCAGCTGCATGTTCATGAAGCGGCTCTCCAATCGAGGATCATCTTCAGGCATTCGGGCTCGCCGAACGCCGTGCGATAGGCGGACGGCGCGTGCGCCGCCGGTTCACGATGGGTGATCAGGCCGTCGAGGGAGAGACGCCCCCCCTCGATCAGGGTGAGAACCGCGGCGAGATCGTCCGGCCGCCACTGGGCGGCGACGCGGATGCGGGCCTCGCGCAGGAAGGCGGGCGGGAAGGCGAAGGAGAGCGGCGCCTCGTAGAAACCGGCGAGCACGATCTCGCCGCCGGGCCTGAGCCGCCCGATCAGCGTGTCGAGGATCGCGGCGTCGCCGCTGACATCGGTGATGGCGCCGTAATCGCGGGTCTCGTCCGCATCCGGATGCAGGACCTCGTAGCCATGCGCGCCCGTGGCCCGCACCGGGTTCGTCTCCCACACCACAGGCTCGCCGCCGGCGATCCGTGTCAGGCGGGCGAGAAGCCGCCCGAGGACCCCGTGGCCGACGATGAGCGAGCGGCCCTCCGGGCGGGCGTGGAGAGCGTGGTAGGCGGTGGCCGCCAGGGCGATCAGGATGCCGTGTTCGCGCAAATCCGCATCGATGGGAACGAGGCGGGCGCCTTCGCTCACCAGGCGGGAGGCCGCGCCGCCGAACAGGCCGCGCACCGGGCCGAAGCAGCGGGCGCCGGGGACGAAGACCCGCTGCCCGACCGCGAGGCCGGAGGCGGGGCCGGCTTCCACCACCTCTCCCACCGATTCGTAGCCGGGGACCAGCGGATAGCCCATGCCCGGGAAGGGCGGCATCCGGCCCGTCCAGAGCAGGCGCTCGGTGCCGGTGCTGATGCCGCTCCACAGGGTCTCCACCACCGCGTCGGCCGGGCCCGGAGCATCGAGGGCGAGTTCGGCGAGCGACAGGTGTTCGGGGCGTTCGAAGAGGACGGCCAGCGCGTGCATCGTGTTCGACCCTCCCCTGTCTCGTGCCTCGACCCGATGGCGACGGGTGCGGCGCTTGTTCGATGTGTCATCCTAGATTGACACTTTTATTCGTCAAGCCTTACTTGCGCTGCAGCGTGTCAATTCGTCTGGACACCAGCAGGCGGGTCAGGAGCGGGCGCCGCGTCGGGATCTCGCGGCAGTCGCGGAAACCGGCCTCCTGGAGGAGCGCGGTCAGCTCGGCGGGGCGGCGGCAGCGGCCGCTTCCCATCGCCAGCAGGTAGAAGCCGAAATAAGCGTCGGTGACCGGCTCGGCCCCCGCCGTCCCGGCCATCGGCTCGGCGATCAGGAGCGTGCCGCCATCACCGAGCGCGTCGTAGGCGGCGCGCAGGAGCAGGCGGACGGTGTCGTCGTCATGGTCGTGGACGACCCGGACGAGGGAGATGACGTCGGCACCCGTCGGCAGGGGCGCGGTGCGAAAACTGCCGCCATGGGCTTCGGCGCGGTGGGACAGGCCCTCGGCCGCGAAACGCTCCGTGGCGCGGGCGGCCACCGCCGGCAGGTCGAACAGCCGGACGGCGAGACCGGGCGTCGCCCGCATGGCCGCGCGCAGGAAAGCCCCCTCGCCGCCCCCCACATCCATCAGCAGGCGGTGCCGGTGCATGGGATAGGCGTCGAGGATGTCCTCGGCGATGAGGGATTGGGAGGCGGCCATGAGGGCCGAGTACTCCGCCACCGCCTCGGCCGGGATCGCCGCGTCGCCGGCCGCTCCGGCATAGGGCCAATAGGCGGCGAGCCGGCTCGTGCCCCCCTCCCCGCGCAGGAGCGCCACCGGGTCGCGCAGATCCTCGTAGAGGAGCGCATGGTGCTCGATCATGGCGGCGATGGAGGGGTTGCCGATCAGCGCCGCGCCGAGATCGGCCAGGGCGAAGCGCCCGTCGGGCAGGCGCCGCAGCAGGTCGAGCGAGGCGGCGGCGTCCAGCAGGCGCAACGCCCGCTCCGGCCTCAGGCGGGTCCGCTCGGCCAGGGCCTCGAGCCCGAGCGGGCCGGGGGCGAGGATGGCGAACAGGTCGAGCCTGATGCAGGCGAACAGGGTCTGCGAATAGACGAAGCCGGCGCAGAGATCGAACAGCGCGCGGGTGTTGCGCCGCGCGATCCCCCGCGTCAGCGGAAACGCGGCGGCCCAGCGCTGGAAGGCCGGGTTGGCGATGGTGCGGTTGCGGAAGGCGAGCCAGCGCTCTTGCCCGGTCGCGCGCTGTCCCCCTCCCCCCTCTGCGGGGGAGGGTGGTCGCGGAGCGACCGGGAGAGGGGGCGACCTCTCCGGAGACGGTGCTCCCCTCTCCCGACCCTCGCTGACGCGAGGGCCACCCTCCCCCGCACCAAGTCGGGCCTGCCCGACTTGGTCAGCCAAAGACGGATCTCGGGCAAGCCCGAGGTCCGTGGGGGGAGGGTTCGCGGCTGGCCTTACACGCGATGCGTTATCAGTTAGCGACACGGGTCTGCCCCGCTCACGCCAATTCCCGCGCCAGGCTCGCCGGCAGGAACAGGCGCGTCTGCGCCTCGATCTCGGCGCGGAGTTGATCGGCGCCGGGGCAGGCGGGGATCACCTCCACGGCTTCGCGCACGAGGCGCTTGAGCCGCGCGAGCGCGCCGGCCATGCCGAGCAGGGCGGCGGCGTTGGGCCGGCCCAGCGTGGCGTCGCGGCCCACCGGCTTGCCGATCTCTTCCTGGCGGCAGGCAACATCCCGCAGGTCGTCGGCGACCTGATAGGCCTCGCCGAGGCATTCCCCCAGCAGCCGCCACGGCAGCGCCTGCGCGCCCGCCGCCGCCGCGCCGGTGACCGTGGCCGCCGCGAACAGCGCGCCGGTCTTGGCCTGCTGGTACTCGGTGAGCCCCACATGCCGTTCCGATTCCCAGGCCTGCCCGGCGGCGATACCATTGGGCGAACCGGCCGCACGGGCGACGAGGCCGACGAGGGCGGCGAGCCGGGCCGGCGAGCGCGCAGCACCCCGCGCCAGGGTCTCGAAGGCCGAGACGATGAGCGCATCCCCGGTCAGCACCGCCAGGGGCTCGCCGAACGCGGCATGGACCGAGGGCTTCTGCCGCCGCATCGGCGCATCGTCGAAACAGGGCAGGTCGTCATGGACCAGGGAGGCGCAGTGGATGAGTTCGATCGCCGCCGCCGCCGCGTCGGAGGCCGCCGGATCGTCGTCGCCGCAGGCCCTCGCCACCGAGAGGCAGAGCCGGGGCCGGATGCGGTGGCCACCGGGAAAGACCGCGTAGCGGATGGCCTCGGCCAGGAGCGGCGGCGCGCCGGGCGCCTCCGCATGGGCGACGGCAGCGTCGAGAGCCTGCTCGATCCGGCGGTTGGCATCCATGGCGCCACTCCCTGGTGTCTTTTCGTATTGCCATTGCAAAGTGTCAGATAATATTGACACTCGTCAAGGCAGAAACGGGTGACACAGTGGCGGCAAAGCGGGTTGCGGTGATCGGAGCGGGGATCGGCGGGCTGGTGGCGGCCCTGCGCCTCGCCCATGCGGGGCTCGACGTCACCGTGCTCGAACGCGCGGCCGCGCCCGGCGGCAAGATGCGCAGCGTCGCGGCGGACGGGGCGCGGGTGGAGGCCGGCCCCACCGTCTTCACCATGCGCTGGGTCTTCGAGGAGATCTTTTCGGAATGCGGCGCCGACCTGTCGGACCGCGTGGAGCTCCGCCCGGCCTCCATCCTCGCCCGCCATGCCTGGGGGGCGGGGGAGCGCCTCGACCTGTTCGCCGATCCCGAAGCCTCGGCGGCGGCGATCCGCGCCTTCGCCGGCCCCCGCGAGGAGGACGGCTATCGCCGTTTCCGCGCCCGCGCGGCGGAGGTCTACGGCACGCTGGAAGGGCCGTTCATCCGGGGCGAGCGGCCGAGCCCGGTCGATCTCGGCCGCCGCGTCGGCCTGTCGGGCCTCGGCGGTCTGCTGCGCATCCAGCCCTTCACCACCCTGTGGGGGGCGCTCGGCGAATATTTCCGCGATCCTCGCCTGCGCCAATTGTTCGGGCGCTACGCCACCTATTGCGGCTCCTCGCCCTTCGAGGCCCCGGCGACGCTGATGCTGGTGGCGCATGTGGAGAGCCAGGGCGTCTGGCACGTGGAGGGCGGCCTCAGCCGCCTTGCCGCCATCATCGCCGATCTCGCCGAGGAGCGTGGCGCCCGCATCCGCTATCGCGCCGAGGTGGCCGCCATTGCGGTGGAGAACGGGCGCGGCATCGTCGGTGTCGACCTCGCCGATGGCGAGCGGATCGCGGCCGATCTCGTGGTGGCCAATGCCGATGCGGCGGCCCTCGGCGCGGGCCTGTTCGGATCGCGCGCGGCGCGGGCCGTGGAGGCTGTGCCGTCGAACGCCCGCTCCCTCTCGGCGGTGACGCTCTGCGCGAAGGCCAAAACTTCCGGCTTCCCGCTGGTGCGGCACAATGTGTTCTTCTCGGGCGATTACGCGAACGAATTCGCGGAGATCCGCGCCGGCCGGCTGCCGTCCGACCCCACGGTCTATGTCTGCGCGCAGGACCGCGCCGACGACGATTCGGCCCTCGACCGACCCGAGCGCCTGCTCTGCCTCGTCAACGCCCCGGCTCTCGGCCGGGAGCGCCCCCTCGCCCCCACGGAGATCGCCACATGCGAGACCAATCTGCGTCGCAAGCTGACGGAATGCGGGCTGACGATCGAGGCGACGCCCGGGACGGTGACCACCGATCCGGCGGGGTTCGAGCGGCTGTTTCCGGCGACGGGGGGCGCCCTCTACGGCCGGGCCTCGCACGGCTGGATGGCCTCGTTCAAGCGTCCGGGCGCCAGGACGGCGCTGCCGGGGCTGTATCTGGCGGGGGGCAGCGTCCATCCGGGGCCGGGGGTGCCGATGGCGGCGCAATCGGGGCGGATCGCGGCGGACAGCCTGCTGGCCGATCTCGCCGCGAAGGGCCGCGCTTCGACACGCCGGTGGCCCGGGACGGTTACGTCTGGTGGTATGTCGACGCCCTGAGCGAGGACGGCCGCCAGGGGCTCACGATCATCGCCTTCATCGGCAGCGTGTTCTCGCCCTATTACGCCCTGGACCTCAGCCGCGACCCGTTCGACCACTGCACCATGAACGTCGTGCTCTACGGGGAGCGCGCCAACCGCTTCTGCATGACCGAGCGCGGCCGGGATTCCCTCAGGCGGGACGCGTCGCAGATCCGGATCGGCCCGAGCGGTCTTGCCTGGGACGGCACCACCCTCACCATCACCCTCGACGAGGTGACGGCGCCGATCCCCTCGCGGGTGCGCGGCACGATCCGCCTGCGCCCCAACGGCTTCACGCGGGACACCTTCACCCTCGACGCGGAGGGCCGGCACCGCTGGTGGCCGATGGCGCCCTCCTCCCCCGTGGAGGTGACCCTCGACGCCCCGAGCCTGTCCTGGCGCGGCACCGCCTATTTCGACACCAACCACGGCGACACCGCTTTGGGCCGGGATTTCAGCGATTGGACCTGGTGCCGGGCCGACCTCAAGGACGGATCGGCGATCCTCTACGACGTGCACCGCCGCGACGGCAGCCTCCAGAACCTCTCCCTGCGCTTTGCCGCCGACGGCACCCGCCGCGACATCCGCCCGCCGCTCCCCGCCGCTCTGCCGCCGACGCGGTTCTGGCGCATGCCCCGCACCACGCGGAGCGACGACGGGACGTCCAGCATCGTCCGCACCTTCGAGGACACGCCGTTCTACGCCCGCTCGCTCCTCGCCTCGATCCTCGACGGCGAGCCCGTGCGCCCGGTCCACGAGAGCCTGTCCCTCGACCGATTCCGCAACCCGCTGGTGCAGTTCATGCTGCCGTTCCGGATGCCGCGTCGGGTGGGGTGATGAGGGAGGCGGCCCTCCTGCGTCGGGTTGGCCTCGAACATTGTCCCCATCGGAGAGGTCTCTCAGGCGACGGCCACCCCGCCATCCGCCATTCGGGTCACCGGCCGGACTGTGTCATTCGGGCAACACGCGCCTTGCTATGATACATGTCTGGAATGTTTCCAGGATTAAAATCGGAAACAATTTTTCCAAATGTTAAGAGAGCATTGGCTGCTTGTTTCGATTCATTCTTAGAATCAATAAAAAATAAAGACCAGGAAAGGTTAGTTCGCCCGCTTGCTATTCCGTCGACCGGTCATGAAGGGACTGTGCATGCCCATAATCTGAATTGAGGGCATAAAATCAGTACAACACGAACCCTCGATCGGGCGACACGACAATGAACACCGGAGCAGCATCGCGGTTCCTTGCAACCCTCCTGTGTAGCACGGTGCTGGCCCCGGCCGCGCGGTCGCAACCGGCCGTCCCCGCAGGTGACACCGCGGTGACCCTCGACCAGCTCAGCGTCGAGGGCCTGCGCGGCAACACGGTGGGCTACCTGAGCCGTTCCAGCCGCAGCGCGACCAAGACCGACACGCCGCTCATCGACACGCCGCAATCCGTGACGGTGATCTCGCAGCAGCAGATCCGCGATCAGGGCATGCAGTCCATCGGGGAGGCCGTCCGCTACGTTCCGGGCGTCATCCCGCACCAGGGTGAGGGCAACCGCGACGACGTCGTCATCCGCGGGCAGCGCTCCAACGCCGATTTCTACGTCAATGGCGTGCGCGACGACGTGCAGTACTTCCGCGACCTTTACAACACGCAGCGCATCGAGGTGCTGAAGGGTCCGAACGCCCTCGTGTTCGGCCGTGGCGGCGGTGGCGGCGTCATCAATCGCGTCCTGAAGGAGGCCGACGGCGTTCCGGTCCGCGAGATCGTGGCCCAGGGTGGTCAGTTCGGCAACAAGCGCGTCGCGGTCGATGTGGGCGACCGGGTCAACGAGAACGTCTTCTTCCGCCTGAACGGCATGGTCGAGGATACAGGCACTTACCGCGACTTCGTCGACGTCCGGCGCTACGGCGTCAACCCGACCATGACCTTCCTCCTGAGCCCGGTCACGACGCTCAAGCTGTCCTACGAGTATTTCCACGACGAGCGGAACACGGATCGCGGTATTCCCTCCCAATTCGGGCGCCCATACCGCTACAAGCAGAACGTGTCGACGTATTTCGGCAATCCGGACCTGAGCTACGCCCACATCGACGCCAATATCGCCACCGCGACCCTCGACCACCTATTCGAATCCAGCGTGGCGCTCCACAGCACCCTGCGCTTCGCCGATTATCAGAAGTTCTATCAAAATGTGTTTCCGGGCGGCTCGGTCAATGCCGCGGGCACGGCCGTCAACATCACGGCGTACAACAACGCGACGCCGCGGACGAACTACTTCAGCCAGAACGACTTCACCTACAAGTTCGAAACAGCGGGCTTGCGGCATACGCTGCTGGCCGGGTTCGAACTCGGTTATCAGGAGGGCCGCGCCTTCCGCGAGGAGGGGTTCTTCGCCAACGGGACGCAGACCCTCGTGGTCAACCCGCTCAGCCCCGTCACCCGCGCACCGGTCAGCTTCCGCAACACCACCGGCAACAACACGCGCTACGACCTCGGGCTGGCGGCGGTCTACGCCCAGGACCAGATCGAGATCGGACCGCACCTGCAGTTCATCGGCGGCCTGCGCTACGACCATTTCGACTTCACGTCGAACAACCTGAACGCGCGGGCTCCGGTCCCGGTGCAGACCAACCGCATCGACGACCTGCTATCGCCGCGCGCCGGCGTGGTGGTGAAGCCCTTCGAAAATCTCGCCATCTACGGCAGCTACAGCGTCTCCTACCTGCCCTCGGCGGGGGACCAATTCGGCTCCCTGTCCCCGGGCCTCGCCATCGCGCAGCCCGAGCGGTTCGAAAACGCCGAATTCGGCGTCAAGTACGATGTCTCCCCCGTGCTCCAGCTCACGGGCGCCTTGTACAACCTGGACCGCTACAACCAGCGCATCGCCGATCCGAACCGGCCCGGCTTCTTCCTCACGTCAGGGCAGACGAACACGAAGGGCGCGGAGATCGGCGCCAACGGCTTCGTTACGGATTGGTGGCAGGTCGCGGGCGGCTACGCCTTCACCGATGCCCGCATCGTCAGCAACGTCTCGAGCACCATCGTGTCGGGCAACACCGTCGGCCTGGTGCCCTTCAACGCCTTCACGCTCTGGAACAAGTTCGAGGTCTCGCCGGAATTCTCCTTCGGCATCGGCTACATCCAGACCGGGCACGCCTTCGCCTCGTCGGACAACAGCGTGCGGCTTCCGGGCATCACGCGGTTCGACCTCGGCCTGTTCTACCGGGTGAACGAGTTCTGGCGGGCGCAGATCAACATCGAGAACCTGTTCGACCGGCACTACATCGCCACCGCCGACGGCAACAATAACATCAGCCCCGGCGCGCCGCGCCTGATCCGGGCGCAGATCATCGCGCGGTTCTGAGCGGACATAGCGTCGTCGACCGATGTCGTCGACGCTATGCGCTCGCAGGTCCGCTTGTAACGTGCGATTCCGCCGTATCCGGTAAGGTCCCCGGTGCGGTGGCAGGCGAGAGACCCTCGTTCCCGAAGGCCCTGAGTTCGTATGAGAGCTCGGGTCTTCGCCGGCCGTTCCGTCGCATCCGAACAATCGCTTGGGCCGCGCTTCGCGAAGCCCATTTGGCGAGGATGAACGGTATCGTCGTCGGGATCGACGAATTCAAGAATCGGCTGGATGGGATGTTGGGGGGCCCTGCAGCGCGAGCGCGCCGGTCGCTTCGACGTCGCGACAGAGCGTCTCGCCTGCGCCGCCAGCCTCATGGGCGCCAATGCCCTCGATGGGCGCCAATGCCCTCAACAATCCGGGACGAGGATAGGATCTCAAACAGGCTTCGACATAATGACGACCCAGCGTTCCGGGTTCTGGTTGGCCTTCGGGCCGTCGTTCTTGCCATTCTCATGGTGAACCGACCTACCGAAAGACGGGCCGTCGCTCACGGTCCCGCCAGCGAGGCCGGCCCACTCACCCCTTCCCCATCGAACCGCACCCGCGCCGCCTCGATCTCCGCATGGCTCCGTTCCGCCCAGCGGACGAGGGCCGCCAGGGGCTCCATGAGCGTGCCGCCGAGAGCGGTCAGGCGATACTCCACGCTGGGCGGCTTGGTCGGGTAGACCGTGCGGGCGATGTAGCCGTCGCGTTCGAGGTCGCGCAGGGTCTGGGTCAGCATCCGTTTCGAGAGGTCGGGGATCAGCCGGAGGATCGCGCTGAACCGGTGTGGGCCGCCGGCAAGCGCGGTGAGGATCAGGATCGACCATTTGTCGCCGGTCCGGTCCAGCACGTTGCGGACGGGGCAACGGGCGGCCTCGAACGCTTTCGTCCGCCAGCCCGCGAAGGTCTGCGCCAATTCGGCCTGAGCCGGTGCGGGGGCGGTTCCCTCGGCGTCACCTTGTCCCAAAATCCTGCCTCCTTCACAGCCGATGCGGTCTCAACTAGTTCCCTTGTACCGAAAGTGAACCCTGGGTAAGCCCGCCATGTCCGACACCCCTCATCCGACGATCTTCGTCACCGGCGCCTCCGGTCAATTGGGGCGCCTCGTCATCGCGGCTCTGCTGGAGCGTGTGCCGGCCGGCGCCGTCGCCGCCGGTGTGCGATCCCTGGAGAGCGAGGCCGCTCAAGGCCTGCGAGACCGGGGCGTCGTCGTGCGGGTGGCCGATTACGCGCGGCCCGAAACCCTGGCCGAGGCCTTCCGGGGCATCGAGCGCCTGCTGCTGATCTCCTCGAGCGAGGTCGGCCGGCGCGTCGCCCAGCATGGGAACGTCGTCGCGGCGGCGAAGGCGGCCGGGATCGGCCGGCTCGTCTATACCAGCCTCCTGCATGCCGACACCTCGCCGATCAATCTGGCCGGCGAGCATCGCGCCACGGAGGCCGCCATCGCCGCATCAGGCCTGCCGGCGACGATCCTGCGGAACGGCTGGTACACGGAGAACTACACCGCCTCGATCCCCGGCGCGCTCGCCGGCGGCGCGTTCCTCGGCAGCGCCGGTGACGGCCGGATCGCCTCGGCCGCGCGGGCCGACTTCGCCGAGGCCGCCGCCCTCGTGCTCACGGGCGACGGCCATGAGGGGCGGACCTACGAACTGGCGGGCGACGCGGCCTATACCCTGGCCGATCTCGCCGCCGACCTCTCCCGGCAGACGGGCCGCGACATCCCCTACCGGGACCTGCCGCAGTCGGACTATGCGGCGCTGCTCAAGGGCTTCGGCCTGCCGGACATCCTGGCCGAGGGGCTCGCCGCGTGGGATGTGGACGCCGCGCACGGCGCCCTGTTCGACGAGGGCCGCCAGCTCTCGACGCTCATCGGCCGCCCGACGACGCCGCTGTCGGCCAGCATCGCCGCCGCGCTGGTGTGAGGCCGGCCTCGGGCCAGACCATTTCCGAAGGATCGCTACGGTCTCCGGCGGGCGCGGGTCCCCTCTCCTTACAGGAGAGGGAACCTGTCGCGCTTCGTGCCGAACCATTTCGGATAAAGACCGGCCGTCCAGCGGATGAATGAATCAAGTCGCCTTGTGGGGAGGAACTGGATAGGAACGCCCTCACCCGGCGGGATCGTCCGGCGGGCGGCGGGTGGCGGCGTCCCGGTCCTTGGCGATGCTGCGCCGGACGACGATGAGCTGCCAGAGCGCCAGCCCCAGCGCGAGGGCGAAGACGAGGCCGATGTCGAAGGCGGCGAAGAGCCGGTCGCTCACGAGGGGGCGGGCGCGCGGCCGAGCGCCTCACGCTCGCGCAGGGTCTCCACCAGGTCGAGCACCTGCGCCACCTGCGCCGGCACGTTCCACCAGGGCGGAATCCGGGGCGCCATCGACGGAAGCGCGGCCACCGCCTCGATCAGGAACAGGATTTCCGGCAGGGGTGTTTCGCGCAAGGCCGCTCGGTCGTCCGTCGAGACCAGGGCGCGGGCGAGGAGCGTGAGTTTCCGGCGCCCGTCCACGCGGGCGCGGCGGGAGACCGAATCGTAGCCCGCCCGCTCCACCTCGCGGCCGATCTCGGCATAGATCAGCCGCGCCGCGCGGATCGCCGGGCGGCAGGCGGGGGGCAGGCCGGCGATGCCGGATTCCGAGCGCGCGTAGAGAAGCTCCGCCGCCGCCAGCAGGCGCGCCACGACGCCGCCGAGGGCGGGGGTGAAGGCGGGCTGGCGCAGGAACGCATCCGGGTCGATCCCCGCCTCCCGCAGCCAGGCGCGCGGCAGGTAGAGCCGGCCGGCCCGCGCGTCCTCGCCGACATCGCGGGCGATGTTGGTGAATTGCATGGCGATGCCGAGGTCGCAGGCGCGGGCGAGCACGTCGGGGTCGCGCACGCCCATGACCAGGGTCATCATCGCGCCGACCGAGGCGGCCACCCGCGCCGCATAGGCGGTGAGGTCGGCAAGCGTCTCGTAGCGGCGGCCGCCCGCATCCCAGGCGAGGCCCTCGATCAAGGCGGCGGGCAGGGCCTGGGGGATGGCGTGGTCGGCGACGATGTCGGCCAGCGCCCGGTCCGCCGGGGCGTCGCAGGGCTGTCCGTCATAGGCGCGGGCGAGGCGCATCCGCAGCCGCGCCACGGCGGGGCGGCGTCCGCTTTCGGCGACGTCGTCCACCGCGTCGTCGGAGAGGCGGCAGAAGGCGTAGAGCCCGTAGGCCGGCCGGCGGATGGAGGGCGGCAGCAGGGCGGAGGCGGCAAAGAAGCTGCGCGACCCGGTGCGGATCGCCGCCCGGCAGGCGGCGTGGTCGGCCGCCTCCGCATGGGGGATCGCCCAGAGGGGCGGCCGAAGTAAGTCAAGCCGGGAAAGGTTAGGCGAAGACGCGCGCATCCGGCACCACGGTATCGAGAATTCGGGCGGAGGAGAGGACGCCGGGCAGGCCGGCGCCGGGATGGGTGCCGGCCCCCACGAGGTAGAGCCGCGCCACGTCCTCGGAGGCGTTGTGGGGCCGGAACCAGGCCGATTGGGTCAGCACCGGTTCGAGGCCGAAGCCCGAGCCGCGAAAGCTCAGGAAATCGGCCGCGAAATCCCCCGGATGCGTCACCTTGGAGGTGACGATGCTCTCCGACAGGCCCGGCATCACGGTGGCCTCGAGATGCTGCGCGATGGCGCGGCGATAGGGCTCCGCCTCTGCCGTCCAATCCTGGCCGCCGGCGAGGTTGGGCACCGGGGAGAGCACGTAGAACGCGTCGCAGCCCGGCGGCGCCAGCAGCGGATCGGTGGCGGTGGGGCGGTGCAGGTAGAGGCTGAAATCCTTCGACAGAACCTTGCGCCGGAAGATGTCGTCGATGAGCCCGCGATAGCGCGGCCCCATCAGGATGGTGTGGTGGGCGATGTCCGGAAAGGTCCGGTTCGTGCCGAAATACCAGACGAACAGGCCCATGGAGGAATGCGACCGGTCGAGCCGGCGGTCGGTCCAGCGCCGCCGCACCCCGTCGGGCAGGAGGGTGCGGTGGGTGAAGGCGGAATCGGCGTTGGAGACGACGATGTCGGCGGCGATGCGCTCGCCCGAGGCGAGGGCGACGCCGGTGGCGGCCCCGTCCTCCACGAGGATGCGCGAGACCTCAGCGCCGCAGCGGAGCGCCCCGCCCTGCCCCCGGATCAGCCCGGCGAGCCCGTCCACCAGGCGGCCGGTGCCGCCCAGCGCGAAATGCACGCCCCAGCGCCGTTCGAGATGGGCGATGAGACAGTAGATCGCGCTCGCCCGGAACGGGCTGCCGCCGATGAGGAGCGGGTGAAAGCTGAAGATCGTCCGCAGGCGCTCGTCGCGGATGTAACTCGCCACCACGTCGTAGACGCTGCGATGCCCGCCCAGCCGCACCAGATCGGGCATGATCCGCAGCATGTCGGCGACCGACGTGAAGGGCACGTGGCCGAGCCGCTCGAACCCGACCTCGCAGATCGCCCGCGAGCGCTCCATGAAGCGCTCGTAGCCGGCCACGTCCCCGGGCGAGAACCGCGCGACCTCCTTGCGCATGGCGTCGAGATCGCCGCTGTAATCGAAGGTCGCGCCGTCCTCGAAGCGGATGCGGTAGAACGGCAGCATCGGCGCGAGCACGACGTCGTCCTCCATGCGCCGCCCGCACAGGGTCCAGAGTTCCTCGAACAGGAACGGCGCGGTGACGATGGTCGGCCCGGCATCGAAGGTGAAGCCGTCCTGCCGATGCACCCGCGCCCGCCCGCCGGGCTGCTCCAGCCGCTCCAGCACCGTGACCCGGTAGCCCCGCGCCCCGAGCCGGATCGCGGCGGCCAACCCCCCGAAGCCACTGCCGATCACCACCGCATGGGGGCGCTTGGCCGGCCGGGACGAGGAGGTCGGCACATCGCTGAGTGTCAACATAGGGTGACACTATCAGGGGTGAAATTGGGGATGCAAGTGGTGATTCACCGGTGGAGCCTTCAAGCTCGCGATTGGGCGCTCATGGCCCTCCATGGCACCAACCACGATCCAGGCCGCTGGCACGCGCCGGAGCGCTTCGACCCGGACCGGTTCCGCGATGAGGCCATCGATCCGTTCGACCTGATCTCCCTGGCGGCGGCTCAGCCACGGACGGACATCGCTGCCCCGGCGAGGGCCTCACGCAGACCCTGCTCGTCACCGCCGCCCACCTCCTGGCGACGTCGATGCGCTACGGACTCCCCCCTCAGGACCTCACCCTCCACCTCGCCGACATCCCCGCCCGCCCCCGGAGCGGATGCGTTCTGCGTGGGGTGCGGCCTGTTTGAGGGTGCGGCTCGGGGGCCGGAACTCCTCGAACGGGAACGGCGCGGTGATGAAGGTGAAGCCTTCTTGGTAATGCACCCGCGACCCAAGGTGATGGCGACGACAAGACCTCCGAAGCTGCTGCCAATCACCATCGGATGAGGCGGACAACCGGCCGGAGCAAGGGGGGCGCCATTCGGATGTTAAGCTATTTTGATGCCTTCTTTCGAGCAAGCTCGAAGTTTCTCGTAAGAAGCGCAATCTATGCACGCGATCTGGAGGGGGTGGTCAAAATAAACTCGAATTAAAACTTGCTATATATCACAAATTTATTAAATTATAAATATAACCTGCTTTCTTTGTTTGGCGACTGTGTTGGTTTGCTTGCAATTTTAATCACCAACACAGTCGAAAAAGAATTTATCTATATATAGTTAGGGAAGCGTACGATAATGTTTTGCTATTATGTGTAATCATAGTAATAGATGCGCGACGGCTATGCTTGGTCGACGATTGTCTTGTTAACCTGAGATAAATTCATCTGCAGCATTCTTAATGATCCTTGACCGTACGTCCTTGATATATGGAACTACCATTAGTTCGCTCCTTTTTGCCTGCACAACTGCGCCGACAGTTGGAAAGCGGGCTCTAACACGGTCCCTCAAACGTTCACTAAGCGAAAGTGAGTCGACAGATTCTTCTAGAAGGGAACTAACAATCGATTTTTTTACTACAAGGGCGCCACACTCAGAGCAATATTTAGCATCTGCTTTAAGAGATGCCGTGCATTCCATGCATGTTGATGTCGGAGAAAGCAATTCACTCAAATAATTATCAATCTGACTATCGGATGATGAAAACTCGCGATAATCAGTTAAGCTTAAGCGTGATATAGCATCTGAAACACGTGGAGTATCAAAAGCTTTCTCTGTAGCCATTACACTAAGATTAACTAAGTACCTCGGGCCAGTGTGACCGCCGGCGATCTTTACGGTACCCATCTGAGAAGTCATTCCCGAATAGCATAGTATATCTAGGGCAAGTTTCAAATTTGGCGACATATCCCGTTGAAGTGTAAAGAAAGCAGACTGGTACTCACTCTTGGTCTTGCGATGATTTTTTGCGCGAATCTCTGGAATCAAATAACCCCGAAGCAAATCAAGTCCAACGCGGATATGCGCGGCATACGTCGGCAAGCGCTTAGACAAACTCTGATGATATGGTAATAGAGCTTGGTCAACATACTCTTGAACCGCGAGGTTTACAGAACGGTCTGACAATGATCCACTACTCAAGGCACTATTAATAATATGTAGTAGGGCTCGCGGATTGCCGTTCGAAAGATCAATGCAGAGATCAAGTTCTGCCCCTTTAGTGAAGATCTTTTTTCTTACGCCGCTCGTTTTGGGCAGTCTTTTTTCAAGAATAGCCCGAAAATGCTCTCGATTCTCTTTTCTTCCTGCCTCCCCAGGATCGAATCGAAAAACCGATAGTATAATTGCGTCTTGACCAACCTCAAAATTACGCCCATAATGAGTAACGGTGGGATAAACGGCCGCCTTGCAAGCTATTTTTCCTCCATGAAGTAGTTTGAATATTTCAAAAAAGATCGTTTGCTGTTCAGGAATGAACGTATGTGCAGCTTCGTCAAAAAAGAATACTATTTTATTGAGCTTAAATCGCTCGCACGCATCCCTAAATACAGTAGCTAGAAAGCTTGTGTCTTGAGCCTTAGAAAGAAAATCAGATCCTATTTCGGTGATAACTTCTGCTTTATCTTTGCTGAATGCGAGTTTTTGAAGTAAATGGATTTTATCCTCAATGAGTGACTTTGTCTCCTCTACGGAGGCTACTCCAAAAACTCGATAGTATGGATCTTGTGCCCCACCTTTTGCTATAAGCTTAAGTGACAGCAGTTTTTCGTGGAACGCTTCCAATAGTTTTATATTTACCCATATTTGAAATGCATCTCTTTCGTCTGCCTTTACGCCTTCCAGCAACGTGCTCGTTTTAAAGTTTACATAGACTGCGAGTTTACGATCCTTTGAGAACGCCGCATCCAATTCAATTTCGGCCATGCGTAGAAGCATGGATTTTCCGACGCCGCGCGCGCCTTCGAGTAGATTTGCCCCACTTCCTTTTAGCGCATCGATCAGCTTTCGCTCAAAGTCTCCAAGTACAGAAACTTGACTGATTTGCTCGTATAGTAAATCTTCGCACCTTGCGGTCTGAAGTAAGTCTTCACCAGTTAGCGTATTTGACATAAATAGGTCCTATCCGTCTTTATTCAAGAAGCGCGGAATGTTGGAACGCGCGACGACCATGCAGCAGTGATCATTTTTAAGACAGTCTGGATGTCGCCTAATTCTTTAATAGTTTTTGTTTTTTCGGCATCAAAGCGGGCGGGAGAGAGCATCGGCAGGTCTGAATGCTTGCCATGAACGGTATTGCTCAGCTGTCTATAAAGTTTTTGACATTCTTTTATTGACAAAGGGGCGGCTGCACTGGCGCCTTGTTGCGATCGTAGTAGTTCCATGTAAGGTTCTGACGATAAGTGAGCTATCATTTCTGAAAAACTAAAATCCGCATCACATTTGATCCACCCCCAATATGCGTGAGGTAAATCCCAAATGTAGACGCTGGCAATCCCAAGTTCAAAAGCCCTGCGTGTAGACATGCGGCCTGGTACAACCAAGCCAATACATTGCAGGTACATTGCCTGACTTAAATCAGAAAAAGCTTCTCGTAGTAAGCTTGCTCCGCCCTGGCGGTGAAGATCCCCACTATTTATGTCAATTTCCAGAAACTCTGCCAGTCTTGCCAGAAGTCTTAAATCTGTATCGATATTGTCAAGAACTTCAACAACTTCCGTATTCAAAGATCGTAAATTGCGTCCGAACTTCTCATGTAAGGCCTTAAGTAGGCCTGGCATTGTCTGTCTTAAAGCATGCGACATCGTTAGCCAATCGGGTGCTCAGTATGGTATGGTTAGGTCAGAGACGTGCCGAAGGGCTCTCTCGCTGGTCTACCATACTTTTGGCTTGTACGGAGTGACTTGGACACCATCAAGAGGCCCTTCTTGCATCTCGGATGCCAAAAGGGATTCTGGACGCAATTTTTTATTCGATCCCAGCTTTTTTCCATAGATTACAGCTCAAAGTGCTCATCGCGTGCCCAGCGCTGACTCAACGGCCTAGTTGAGAACCAAAAACCAGCAGCCCGTCTTCACGTCGGCACGATCGCCTTCACATCCTGTCCTATCGCCGCAAAAATCACCTCTGCCACCTTCTCCGGCGCTTCCTCATGGGCGAGGTGGCCGAGGCCGCGCAGGAGTTCCACGCGGGCGTGGGGCAGGCGCTTCTTCAAGGCGAAGGCGGTGTCGGGGGAGATGGCCTTGTCTTCGCTGCCGACCACGAGGAGCGTCGGGGTGGCGAGGCGGGGGATGGCGCGGTCGAGGGTGGCGAGGTCCCAGTTCGCCATCATGCCGAGCGCCCCGGCCACGTGGCCGGGTGTGCGGAACAGGCGTCGGTAGAGATCGAGCCCCTGCGGGTCGAGGCGGGAGCCCGTGCCGCGAATCAGGCGCTCCACCGCCGGGCGGTCGGCGGTCCAGGCGAAGAGTTTGGGGGTCACCGGGTTGAGGAAGAGCAGCCGCGCCATGCTCGGGAACAGCACCGAGGCGAGGCCGGGAAACGGGGTGAGCGCGCCGTTGAGCGCCACCAGGAGATCGGGCGCGATCCGCCCGTCGAGGCAGAGCCGGACCAGGAGCGCCGCCCCCGCCGAATGGCCGACGACCAGGCTCGGGCGGAGGGCGAGGCTGTCGAGGAGGTCGCCCACGGCGGCGGCCATCCCCGGCAGGGAGAGTTTCGCGGCGGGGAGCGGGTCGGTGAAGCCGTGGCCCGGCAGGTCCGGGGCGACGATTCGGAAGCGCGTCGCCAAGAGGGGCATCAGCCCGCGCCAGGAATGGGTGGCGGCCCCCGTGCCGTGGAGGAGCAGCACGGTCGGCGCCCCGTCCTCCCCCATCTCCTGGATGTGCCAGTTGAGGCCGGAGGCCGTGACGAAGCGGCTCGCCTCCCGGTGCGGCCAGTCGGCGCCCTCGCGTTCCCAGCGGGGTCGTTCGGCGGGCGCGCGCATGCTGGAACCCTTTATTCCCTCGCCGACCGGATCGCGGCGCTCATTGCCCCCGCATCGGCATGGGGCAGGGGCAGATAGCGCGCGCCCATGGCGGCGGCGAGGCGGCGCGCCGAATCCTGCGGGCGCTGGGCGGTGTCGATGAGGATGGCGCGGACATCCGCCTCGCGGAAAAGGCGGGCGGCTTTCAGCGAATCCTCGCCCGCGCGCTCCCGCCCGGCGATGCCTGAGCGGGCGACGTTGGCCCGTCCATCGGTGAGCATCACCACCACCGGCGTCCCGCCACCGCGCCTGACCCCGAGGGCCACCTGGCCGGCGGCGTCGATGCCGGCGGCGAGCGGCGTCCCGCCGCCTCCGGGCAGGGCCGCGAGCCCGCGCCGCGCCCGCACCAGGGAGCGCGTCGGCGCGAGGACCAGCTCCGCGCCCGCACCCCGGAACGCCACCAGGGCGACCTTGTCCCGCCGCGTATAGGCCTCGGCCAGAAGCAGTTCGACGGCGCCCTTGGCCTCGGCCAGCCGCTCCAGGGCGGAGGAGCCGGAGGCGTCCACGGTGAAGATCGTCGTGGTCTCGGTCCGCTGCCGGAACCGGGTGATTCGGATGTCGTCGGGGCGGATCATGAGACAGGTGCCGCCCCCCTCCGCTCGCCGGCGGAGGCCCTGCCAGGGGGCGGCGGCGCGCAAGGTCGCGATGAGATCGAGTCGGCCCCGTCGCGGATCGCCCGGCCGCGCGCCCATGGGCCGGCCGGAGCGGGCGGAGGCGGCCTTCGCCCCGGCCTTGCCGGCCCTCGGCATCCGCAGGCGCGGGCCGTCCCGCAGCAGCATCGCCAGGAGCCCGGCGGGAATCGCCGCGCGGGCGGCCTCGACGATGCGGTCGTCGGGGGTGGACGCGGTGCCCTCCTCCGGGTCGGGGCGGGGGGCCGCACCGTCCGGGGGCGGCGGCGTCTCCGGCGCGCCCTCGCCCCGCTCCTCCTCCTCCTCGGGGGACGACTCGCGTTCCGGCAGGCGGGTGGCGCGGTGGCCGAGGACGAGGCGGGCGGCCTCCCGCGCATCCGCCTCGGCGATCTCGGCGCGCCCGTCGAGGCGGGCGAGGAGGCGGGCCACCCGGAGGGCGAGGAGCGGCGCGCGCAACGAGGCGATGCCGAGCCGGGCCGCGACCTCGCTCAGCTCGGCGACGGGATCGTGGTCGCCCCGCCCACCGCCATGCGGCGGCTTGTCGGATTCCGGCGAAAGGCCGTCGCATGGCGGTCGAAGCACCCCTCGCATGGCGCTCGGCGGAACGGTCGTGAGGTCGAGATGGAAGGCCAGCCGATCGGCGAGAGCGGCCGGGGCGGCCTCGTCCTCGCCGATCCCCTCGTCGAGGAGGATGAGCCCGAACCTCGCCGGCCGGGTCTCCGCCAGCCCGTCCCGCTCCACCCTCAGCCGCCCGGTATCGAGGGCGGCGGCGAGATGTCCGGCGGTGCCCTGCCCCATCCGCTCCGCCATCGCGGCCACGAGAAGTCCCCCATCGGCCTCGGCCAGCAGCCCGGCCTGGGCCACAGGCCGCCCGGCGGCGAGCGTCGCCGCGAGGTCGAGCCCGCCGACGAGCCGGTCCTCGGCGATGCCCGCCGGCATCCGCCGTAACGGCTTGCCGGGGTTGAGGTTTTCGCGAAGGATCTCGAGCCAGCGGTCGCGCACCGGGCCGGCCCCGGCACGCACCACCACGCCGCCGCAGCCATGCGGGTCGGCGGCCAGGAGCCGGGCGACAAGCAGGGCGTCGGCCCAGATCGCCGGACCCCCGCTCACGCGCCCAGCACCTCCTCCACCGCTCGCGCGACGCGGGCGGTGGAGCCGGATTCGTCGAGCGGGTTGCGGCGCAGGCGGTGGCGCAAGGCCGATGGCGCGACCTGCCGGAGATGGTCGATCCCCACGGTGTCGGCCCCCTCATAGGCGGCCAGCGCCCGGGCGGTGCGCATCAAAGTCAGCTCGCCGCGCAGGCCGTCGGTGCCCAGAGCGAGGCAGAGCCGGGCCGCGGCCTCCAGGGTCGCATCGGGCATGTCGAGCCCGGCAAGGCGCGCCCTGGCGGCGGTGAGGCGCTTCTGCAGCGCCCGGTCGGCCTTGGCATAGCCGGCGCAGAACCCCGCGGGGTCGCGCTCGTAGGCGTCGCGCCGGCGCACCACGTCGATGCGGGTGGGCAGGTCGGTGGGCGTCGTCACCTCCACGGCGAGGCCGAACCGGTCGAGGAGCTGGGGCCGCAGCTCGCCCTCCTCCGGGTTGCCGCTGCCCACCAGAACGAACTTCGCCGGGTGCCGGACGCTCAACCCCTCGCGCTCCACGGTGTTGATCCCGGAGGCCGCCACGTCGAGGAGGAGATCGACGAGGTGGTCGTCGAGGAGGTTGACCTCGTCGATGTAGAGGAAGCCGCGATTGGCCCGGGCCAGCAGGCCGGGCTCGAACGTCTTCTCACCACGGGTGAGCGCCCGTTCGAGGTCGAGGGCGCCCACCACCCGGTCCTCGGTGGCGCCCAGCGGCAGGTCCACCACCGGCACCGGCGCGAGGTGGCTTCGCCTCGCATCGGTGCGGCCGGAACAATGCGGGCATTCGCCGGCGGGTTTGCCGGGGTCGCAGGAATAGGGACAGCCGACCACCGCCTTCATCGGCGGCAGCAGGGCGGCGAGGCCCCGAATCGCGGTGGACTTGCCGGTGCCCCGGTCGCCGAAGACGAGGACGCCGCCCACGGAAGGGTCCACCGCCGCGATCATCAGAGCCCGCCGCATCTCGTCCTGGCCGACGATGGCGGAGAAGGGGAAGGTGATGGGCGGGGCCGTGAAGGACGGTTCGGGGTCGCCTCGGGGCCTCCGGAGGGCCTCGTCGAGGCCCTCCTTGCGCTCCTGCGCCTCGGGACGAGAGCGAGGATGGGAGGCTGATCCGGGAGACACCGTTCGGGTCGTTCCATTCAGGACCATAGGCCGTCTCCCGGTGTCTCGACATGGTGTGGGCCTCTCCCTCTCCCCTCTGCGGGAGAGGGTGGCCCGCGACGCGGGTCGGGAGAGGGGAGCCCCGGTTCCGGAGGGGGCGACCCCTCTCCCGCCTGCTCCGCAGGCACCCTCCCCCGCGGAGGGGGAAGGGTTCTTGCCTTCACTCCGCCGCCGCCTGCTCCACGCCCATCCGCGTCCAGATGGCGGACAGCGCCCCGACGAGATGGTCGATGTCGGCGTCCGAATGCAGCGGCGACGGGGTGATGCGCAGGCGCTCGGTCCCGCGCGGCACGGTGGGGTAGTTGATCGGCTGGACGTAGATGCCGAACTCGTCGAGCAGCGTGTCGCTGATCGCCTTGCACAGGACAGGGTCGCCGACCATGACGGGCACGATGTGGCTGTCGTTGGGGAGGTAGGGGATGCCGGCGGCGTCGAGCCGGGCGCGGACCTGGGCGACCCGCTCCTGGTGCCGGGCGCGCTCGGTGCCGCTGGCCTTCAGGTGCTTGATGCTCGCAGCGGCCCCCGCCGCCACGGCGGGCGGCAGCGAGGTGGTGAAGATGAAGCCGGAGGCGAAGCTGCGGACGAAATCGCAGAGCTTGGCCGAGCCGGTGATGTAGCCCCCATGCACCGCGAAGGCCTTGCCGAGGGTTCCCTCGATGACGTCGAGGCGGTGGGCGAGGCCCTCCCGCTCGGAAATGCCGCCGCCGCGCGGGCCGTAGAGGCCGACCGCGTGGACCTCGTCGAGATAGGTGAGCGCGCCATGCGCTTCGGCGACGTCGCAGATCTCCGCGATGGGAGCGATGTCGCCGTCCATGGAATAGACCGACTCGAAGGCCACGAGCTTGGGCCGCGCCGGGTCGATCATCCGCAGCTTGCGGTCGAGGTCTTCCGGGTCGTTGTGGCGGAAGATGTGGCGCTCGGCGCGGGACGCCTTGATGCCTTCGATCATCGAGGCGTGGTTCTCGGCATCCGACAGCACGACGCAGCCCGGCAGCTTGCCGGCGAGCGTGCCCAGCGCCGCCCAGTTCGAGACGTAGCCGGAGGTGAAGAGCAGGGCCGCCTCCTTGCGGTGGAGGTCGGCGAGCTCCTGCTCCAGAAGCACGTGGTAATGGTTGGTGCCGGAGATGTTGCGGGTGCCGCCCGCCCCGGCGCCGCAGCGGTCGAGCGCCTCGTGCATGGCACCGAGCACGGCCGGGTTCTGGCCCATGCCGAGATAGTCGTTGGAGCACCACACCGTCACCGGGCGCTGCCCGCCCGGGCTGTGATGGGTGGCGTGGGGAAAGCGGCCGTTCCGGCGCTCCAGATCGGTGAAGACGCGGTAACGGCCCTCGCGGTGGAGACCGGACAAGGCATCGCCGAAGAAGTCTTCGTAGTTCATGGCCGTCCCCTTCCCTATGGATCGCGATGTTTCGCGTTGGCTGCTTGAGACTCGTCGTGCTGGAGCGTCAGAGAGCGCTCCCTCCGCCCTCTGCGGGGGAGGGTGGCCCTCGTGTGAGCGAGGGTCGGGAGAGGGGAGCCGCCTCTCCGGAAAAGCCTGTGCCGACCCCCCTCACGCCCGTTCCGCAGGCACCCTCCCCCGCATAGGCGGGAGGGTTCGGGGTGCCCGCAGCCTTCGGCAGGCTCCAGGCCCACAGGGCCGCCGAGGGCAGGGGCAGCATCAGGAAGCCGTGTTCCAGGGTCGCCAGCGCCATCAGCGTGGTGACGATGGTGAAGCCGGCCACCTCGTGGGCGCCGATCCCCTCCCCCATCGCGGCCCACGCGAGCAGGATCGTCACGAGGGCGGCGATGCCGACCGAGAACGGGAAGAGCGCGTTCATGCGCCGGTTCCTGAGGAAGCAGGCGAGGTAGCCGAGGCGTTCGGGCAGGAACTCGGCGTTGAGGTTGCGCACGCCGAGGAACATGTTGAGCCGCGCCGAAAGGTTCATTCCCCAGAGGATCAGGTAGGTCCACAGGGCGAATTTGTTGGGCTCAGCCCAGGTCAGGGCGAGAATGCCGGCCATCCCGGCGACGATGGCCGCCTCGTGCCACAGGCTCGTGGCCGCCGCCGCCCGGAATAGGGCGAACCCGGTCGTCGTGGGAGGGCAGCCGGTTTTGCGCGGCCCCGCGACGTAGCCCATGTAATAGCTCATCTCCTGCCAGCCCCAGACGAGGAGTGAAGCCGTGAACGCCGTGTAGGCGCCCGCCTCGCTGGTGTCCCCGGCGCTGGCGCCGATGGCGTAGAGCGCGGCCACCAGCACCAGGGTGCCGGCCGCCATGCTCCAGGGATGGGTATGGCGGGGGCGGTGATCGAGCAGGATGATGAGACCGGTGGAGAACCACCAGATCAGCACGGCATAGAGCGCGGGAACGGCGTGGGCGGCCATCCTCCCGCTTCCTACCAGACCGGCTCGAGGCGGATTTCGGCGGGCATCGGGTTGTCGATGGTGGGCAGGGCATAGAGCCGGACGAAGTTCACCGCCGAGGCCGCGATCCAGGCGCCCTGTTTCAGCCTACCCACGATCCCGCCCTGCGCCTTGGCGTCGGCGAGCTTGTTGGAACAGACGAGAAGCCGGTCGAGAGCCGCCTTGAACTTCGGATTGTCGAGATCGAGGGTGAGCGGGAAGGTCTGTTTCGAGATGTCGGAGGTGATCCGGAAGACCTTGAAGTCGTAATCGGTCGGATCGACCCCGAGCGCCTTGTGGAAATGCGGCCGGCAGTGATCGCGCACATACATGGTCGCGAAGACGGCGAGCAGGAAGAACTTGATCCAGTAGCGGTTGATCCCCGTGGTCAGCTTGGGGTTGGCGCGCATCAGCAGCGCGAAAGCCTCGCCGTGGCGGAACTCGTCGTTGCACCACTTCTCGAACCACTTGAAGATCGGGTGGAAACGCCGGTCTGGGTTGCGCTCCAGCTCCCTGAAGATCGTGATGTAGCGGGCGTAGCCGATCTTCTCGGAGAGATAGGTGGCGTAGAAGATGAACTTCGGCCGGAAGAAGGTGTACTTCTTCGACTTCGTCAGGAATCCCAAGTCGACGCCGATACCGAAATCCTTGAGCACGTCGTTGATGAAGCCGGCATGGCGCGCCTCGTCCCGGCTCATGAAGCCGAACAGCTCGCGGATGTCTGGGTTCTTGGCGCGCTTCCTCATCTCCGCATAGAGCACGCAGCCCGAGAACTCGGCGGTGATCGAGGAGACGAGGAAATCCATGAATTCCTTGCGCAGGTCCGGGTCGAGGCCGGACATGTCGAGGTCGAACTCCTCGTTGCGGGTGAAGTGGCGCTTGTTCGGGTCGGCGCGTAGTTCCGCGATCAGGATGTCCCATTGCTTGCGCACGGGCTCCACATCGGTGCGGTCGAGTTCCTCGAAATCGGTGGTGTAGAAGCGGGGTGAAAGGAAGGTCGTCTCCTGGGCGGCCTTGGTGCCCTCGTTCATGGGCAGCTTGGGCGTGACGCCCTTCGGGCCTTGGTGCTGGATCGAGACGTTCACAGGCGCCTCCTCTCTGAGAAGCTGACTTCGTAGAGTTCGGTGAGCTCGAAATGGCCGGTGAACTTGGTCCAGAGCCGCTCCAGGATGCCGGCACGGGTGACCGTGGCGGTGCGGCGGACCACGAGGCGCTCGCCGTAGGGCACGGATGTCGGCGCGTCGTGGACCTGGACCTCGTCGCCCGGCTCGATCTCGAACGCGGCGTCCAGGGTCACATGGGCGTGGAGCGTCTCGGGGGTCTGCTCGATCTCGACGGTGCAGGGCACCTCGACAATGCGACGTCCGAACGACGCGATCATCGGACCGCTCCGCTGTCGGTGAGCCTCGTCTCGGGGAGGAGCCTCGTGAAGGCGACGAAGTTCGACGGGCCGAAGGCGCCGAGATTGACGGCGCGGCCCGTCGACGGGTCGGAGAGTTCGAGGCCGCCGTCTGTCAGGCGCGTCAGGCGGAAGGGCTGCTCCCGGCCGAGGCCGGCGCGCAGGCGGGCCTGGCCGAAACCGCGCAGGGTGGCGCGGACGAAATTGTCCTGGCCGGGCTCGACGGTGGTGATGACGTCCTGGGTCCGGGCATCCCGGATGACGATGGCGCCGTCGGCACGGTCCTCCGGGGTCAGATCGACGGAGCGGACGATCCGGGCCGGCGGCATGTGCGAGAGGCCGATCCCCTCGCTGCGGCCGACCCCCACCACGACGGTCACGAACCCCATGAGCCCGAGCGCCCCGATGACCAGCGGTCGCGGAATCCGGGCGGCATCAGCCTTCGCCGTCATCGCGTCTCCTCCCTGATTTCAACTCGCGTTGGCGAGGCGCGGCGGGCGAACGGGCCGTTGCCGCGCGATAACCATAGGAGTCCCAGTTTCCTCGGTTGTGTCAAGTGTGCTTGACAGTGCGCGGGCAAGGATTTCGGCGGCGCGCTTCGCATCCGCCACCGATCGCATCATCGGTTCGGGGTTGGTGACGGCCCAGGGACGGGCGTGAGGCCACAGGTGAAGGTAGGCGACGCGGTTGCCTCTGCGCAGGCGTAAAGGCAGGTCACCACTCCCGTCCGTAAAGACCTTGCACCCCGCACCCTCGATCAGGCTGAAGGGCAGGTTGAGGGTCATCGGCAGGGCGATGCCGAGGCGCATCACCACCCGGCGGTTGGTGATGGTGTAGGTGGTCGAGCGCGCCGAGAGCCAGCCGAGGAGGCCGAGGAGCGCGACCGCGCCGGCACCGACGAGGAGGGTGGGACCGGCGAGAAGCACCGCCTGTCCGAAGGCACCCTCGCTGAGGGGCGGGATCGCCGCCCACAGGGCCAGCCCGACGAACCAGAGGCCGACGAGGCGGGCATGCAGCGCCCGCGCGGCGATGCCGAAGGCGCAGGGATGACCCTGCCAGAGGATATGTTCTCCGGGAGGCAGCGGCGCGGGCAGGCCGGGCGGCGCGTCGAAGGCGTTGGCGGGCACGCCGAGGGGGGATTTCGCGGCGCGGCTCACAGGAACGGCTCCTGGCGTTCGGCCGTGGCGTAGAGGGTGCCGGCGCCGAAGAAGGCCATGATCCGCTCCTCCTCGTAGAGGGTCACCGAATCCGGGTCCTTCTGGCCGGGGATGTCGGCGAACTGGTGGGCCAGCAGGGCCTCGGTCTTCACCGTGCGCGAGAACCGCCCGGTCCGGCAGAAGGTGTTGGGCATCAGCACCCGGCGCCCGCCCGAGCCGAGCTCGACCTCGATGTAGCGGACCATGGATTCGCCGCGGTCGATCCAGAGATCGGTGACGGTGCCGGCCACCTGCCGGTCGGCGCCGAACACGGTCATGCCGATCGGGTTCGGGCCGTCCTCGTGGACCACGAAATGCTCGGCGACCCGAAGCGGAACGATCCGCTTCTCGTCGTCCCAGGTGCGGTCGTGGTGATCGTCGCGATCGGCGTAGGAGCCGGGGCCGATCTGGTCGTGCAGGCCGTCGCCGTCCGGCTCAAGCGGCGAGCCGGGCCAGACCTCGCGCTTGTGGCCCTTGTAGTTCCAGGCCGGCTGCATGTCGGTCTGGGGGGCGGTCTTCACCAGGCCGTTGGAGAGCAGGAACTGCTTCGGGCTCGGGATCAGGATCGGGTCGGGGCGCTTGAGGCGGCCGGCCGCTTCGCTCTCCAGGGGATAGCCTTCGCGGCGGTCCTCCTGGCGCAGGTAGAAGACGAGGCCGGCGAAGAAGATCCAGAACGCGTAGAGCACGACCTGGGCGACATCGACATAGCCCGTGATTTCACCTCTTGGCATGATCAGGCTCCTTGACCGGGAACAGGGGACGGCAGGAGGGCGCGTGCCTCCCTGCCGCGTGTGGCGGTGTCACGACTGCCGGTGTCGCGGACCAGCGGTCCGATGGCGACGAGGGTCGCGAACAGCAGGGCGATCTCGATGTGGTAGACGATGAGGTAGCCGACGGACGGATCGCTCATGGCCTCGCCGAGCGCACCTGATGCCGAGAGGCTGGAGCCCACGTCCCGCAGGATGCCGCTCGCGGCGATGGCGATGCCGGCCGCACTGGCCTGGACCGCGCCCCAGGCGCCGAGCGCCAGGCCGGTATCCTCCGGCCCGGCCTTCGCCATGGAGGCGGTGAGCGTGCCGTGGGCGAACAATCCGCCGCCGAGGCCGATGAGGGTGACGCCGGTGGCGAAGAGCTGGGCCGAGGCGAGGGGGGCCGCGAAGATCACCGCCGAGAAGGCCATGATGCCGACCCCGCTGCCGGCGGCCGCCACCCGGAACGGATCGCCGCCCCGGTTGAGCCAGCGCGCGGCCAGAAGCAGGCCGACCCCACCCCCGGCCGCGAGCATGGCGGTGAGCGCCGTGGTGGCGGCGACCGGCAGGTGCAGGATCTGGCCGCCATAGGGTTCGAGCAGGATGTCCTGCATCGAGAAGGCGGCGGTGCCCAGCCCCGTGGCCACGAGGCGCCGGCGGGCGAGGCCGCTGCCGGCATAGGCGGCCCAGGATTGCGAGAAACTCGGGCGCGGCAGGTCCGTCGCCGTGCGTCCGGGCCGTCGCGCCTCCTGCTTCCACAGGGCGATGCCGTTGAGAACGATGGTCACGACGGCGGCGCCCTGGATCACCTGGATCAACCGCAGGGCCGAGAAGTTCGCCAACAGCAGACCGAAGGCGATGGCGCTGACCATCATACCGGCCAGCAGCATGGCGCAGAGGAGCGCCACCACCCTCGGCCGGGCATGGGCGGGGGCGAGATCGGTGGCGAGCGCCAGCCCGACGGTCTGGGTGGTGTGGAGGCCGGCCCCCACCATGACGAAAGAGAGCGCCGCCGCCACATGGCCGGGCCAGACCGGACCGGTGGTGTCGCCCGACAGGATCAGAAGGGAGAACGGCATGATGGCGAGCCCGCCGAACTGCAGCAGCGTGCCGAACCAGATGTAGGGGACGCGGCGCCAGCCGAGCACCGAGCGGTGCCTGTCCGAGCGGAAGCCGACCAGGGCCCGCAGGGGGGCGAAGACCAGGGGCAGCGACAGCATCACGGCCACGATCCAGGCCGGGACTTCGAGCTCGACGATCATCACCCGGTTCAGCGTACCGATGAGGAGCACGGCGGCCATGCCCACCGTCACCTGGAACAGCGACAGCCGCAGCAGGCGTCCCAGCGGCAGTTCCGGCGTCGCCGCATCGGCGAAGGGCAGGAACGGCATCAGGCCGGGGCCGAGGCGCGTGAGCAGGCGGGCGGTGAGATCGGCGGGTTTCATGACAGGCGCCCTCCCCCTTGCGGGAAGGGATGGGGAGGGTCGAGGCGCTTTAGCTCGACGGCGTTCGAGAGGTAGAACCCGCTGTTGACCCGCTGCGTCCGCCCCACGGCGAACCCGGCGAGCGCGGCCTCCCCGCCGATCCTGCGGCGCAGGCCGCCTTCGGTGATCGGCACGATGGCGGGCGCCCGATCGCCGCGCGGGAAGAGCCGGCCCGCGGCGTGCATCAGCGTGAGGAGCGCCGTGCGCGGGGCCACGGTGAAGACCAGGGACCCGTCGGTGCGCAGGCCGAGTTCGGCGAGGGCGCGGACGATGTCGCCAGCGCTGTAATGGATGAGCGAGTCCATCGCCACCACGTGGTCGAAGTGCCCGAGCCGGGGGTCGAGCATGTCGCCGACGCGGAAGTCGATGCGGTGGCCGCCGAGAAGCTCGGCGCTGCGCTTGCGGGCCAGATCCACCAGCGTCGGCGAGACGTCGATGGCGACCACCTCCGCTCCCCGCCGGGCGGCCTCGACGCTGAGGGCTCCCGTCCCGCAGCCGGCATCGAGGATGCGCCGGCCGGTGAGATCGTCGGGCAGCCAGGAGAGCAGGTTCGCCCGCATGGCGTCCCGCCCGGCCCGCACCGTGGCGCGGATCTTCGAGACCGGGGCGTCGGTGGTGAGGCGCGCCCAGGCCTCCACCGCCGTGCGGTCGAAATAGGTTGTCAGTTGCGACCGGCGCGCCGCGTAGCTGGTGCTCGTCATGGCGCTTAACCCTCAATCGAACCCGAGGAACTCGAACAGGTCGCGGTCCTTCATCGGCATCGCCGAGAGCGGCTTGCCGCCGGCCCAGAGATGGGCGGCCAGCCGCATGTACTCGTCCGTCACCGCGATGAGTTCCGGCGTCGGCTCCATCTCGAACAGGGTCGATTTCTTGAGGCGCGAGCGCCGGACCACGTCGAGATCGGGGAAATGCGCGATACGCTCCAGGCCGACGGCGGCGTTGAAGCGGTCGATCTCGTCGGTCTTGGCCGAGCGGTTGGCGATGACGCCGCCCAGCCGCACCGGATAGTTCTTCGACTTCGAATGGATCGCGGCCACGATCCGGTTCATGGCGAAGATCGAATCGAAGTCGTTGGCGGTGACGATCAGTGCCTGGTCGGCATGCTGGAGCGGCGAGGCGAAGCCGCCGCAGACCACGTCTCCCAGCACGTCGAAGATGACCACGTCGGTGTCTTCGAGAAGGTGATGCTCTTTGAGGAGCTTCACCGTCTGGCCGACCACGTAGCCGCCGCAGCCGGTGCCCGCGGGGGGGCCGCCGGCCTCGACGCACATGACGCCGTTATAGCCCTCGGCCACGAAATCCTCGATCCGCAATTCCTCGGAATGGAACTGCACCGCCTCCAGGGCATCGATCACCGTGGGTGCGAGGCGCTTGGTCAGCGTGAAGGTCGAATCGTGTTTCGGGTCGCAGCCAATCTGCAGCACGCGTTTCCCAAGCTTCGAGAACGCCACCGACAGGTTCGACGAGGTGGTGGACTTCCCGATTCCGCCCTTGCCGTAGACGGCAAAGACTTTGGCGGTGCCGATCTTCAGCGCCGGATCGAGCTCGACCTGGAGGCTGCCTTCCTCGCGGCGCGAGGCCACGGGATTACGGATGGCGATGTTCATGCGGCGACCCCTGCGGTGATGCCTTCGAGACGGTCTTCGAGCTCCTCCTCGGCACGGTCGAGCGCGTCGCGCGTGGCCGCGTCGGGAGTCCAGAAGCCGCGCTGGTGCGCCTCGATCAGCCGATGCGCGACCTTGGCGGACGCGGTCGGGTTGAGGGCGGCGAGGCGCTCGCGCATCGCCGGATCGAGGAGGTAGGTTTCGGTGATGCGCTGGTAGATCCAGGGCGCGACGGCGTTGGAGGTGGCCGACCAGCCCATGGTGTTGGTGAGATGCGCCTCGATCTGGCGCACGCCCTCGTAGCCGTGGCCGAGCATGCCCTCGGTCCATTTCGGGTTGAGCATGCGCGTCCGGGTCTCCAGGGAGACCTGCTCGGAGAGGGAGCGCACGACGCCCTCCCCCCGTGTCTGGTCGCTGATGAAGATCGGCACGGCCTCGCCCTTGGCGCGGGCCACCGCCCGGCCCATCCCGCCCAGACCGTCGAAGTAATGGTCGACGGAGGTCACCCCGACCTCCACCGAATCGAGGTTCTGGTAAGCGAGATCGACCTTGGCGAGCACGCTGCCCATGAGGGCCCGCTGGGCGGTGGGCCGGCCGTTGCGGCCATAGGCGAAGGATTTACGCCGCGAAAAGGTCTCGCTGATCTCGTCCTCGTCCTCCCAGCGGCCGGATTCGACGAGGTTGTTGACGTTGGCGCCGTAGGTGCCCTCGGCGTTGGAGAACACCCGCAGGGCGGCGGTCTCCATGTCGATGCCGTGCTCGTCCATGTGGGCGAGGGCATGCTTGCGCACGAAGTTCCGCTCCAACGGCTCGTCGGCGGTGGCCGCGAGATAGGAGGCTTCCGCCAGCAGCTTGGTCTGGAGAGGGAGCAGATCGCGAAAGATGCCCGACAGGGTCACCACCACGTCGACGCGTGGGCGGCCGAGCTCTTCGAGGGGGATCAGCGTCGCGCCGCAGAGGCGGCCGTAGCCGTCGAAGCGCGGGCTCGCGCCGATCAGGGCCAGGGCCTGGGCGATGGGGCCGCCCTCGCTCTTCAGGTTGTCGGTGCCCCAGAGGACCAGAGCGATGCTCTCGGGCAGGGGCGCGCCCTCGTCGCGGTAGCGGGCGAGGATGCGGGCGACCTGCCGCGTGCCGTCGGCCACCGCGAAGGCGGAGGGCAGGCGGTAGGGGTCGAAGCCGTGGATGTTGCGTCCCGTGGGCAGTACGGACGGGTTGCGCAGGAGGTCGCCGCCGGCGACCGGGGCGATGAAGCGGCCGTCGAGCGCCCGCAGCAGGGCGGGAAGCTCGTGGTCGTGCGCCAGCAGGGCGTCGGTGTCGCGCAGGGCGGCGAAGGCGGCGCGGTGCTCCTCGTCGAGGGGCAGGCCCGCTTCGGCCAGCGCCCGGTCGAGGGGGGCTCCCGCCACCAGGGCTTCGATGCCGGCGCGGTCGGGCTTCAGGCCGCCCGACGCGTCGGCCAGGGCGAGCAGCAAGTCGATCCGCTCCTCGGGGGGCGTGCCTTCCCCGACCACGTGCATCCCGTGCGGGATCAGGGTGTGTTCGAGTTCACTGAGTGCGAGGCCCAGCGCCAGGACCCTGCCGGACATGTCCCCGAACCAGGCCGGCTCGGCCGATGTCAGGTCGAGGGCGGAACCCTGCGCCTGGATCATCTGGCCGAGGTCGCGGCGCTCGGCTTCCGCCTCGGGCTCCAGGCCGCGCCAGCGCTCGATGGAAGCCTTGAGGTCGATGAGGCCCCGGTAGAGCCCGGCCTGGGTGAGACTCGGGGTGAGGTAGCTCACCATGGTGGCGGCCGAGCGGCGCTTGGCGATCATGCCCTCGGAGGGGTTGTTGGCGGCGTAGAGGTAGACGTTGGGCAGCGGCCCGATCAGGCGCTCGGGCCAGCAGGAATCCGACAGGCCGGTCTGCTTGCCGGGCATGAATTCGAGCGCCCCGTGGGTGCCGAAATGCAGAACGGCGTCGGCGCGGAAATCCTCGCGCAGGTACCGGTAGAAGGCGGAGAAGGCGTGGGTCGGGGCAAAGCCGCGCTCGAACAGCAGCCGCATCGGGTCGCCCTCGTAGCCGAAGCCCGGCTGCACGCCGACGAAGACGTTGCCGAACTGCGCGCCCAGCACGAAGATCTGCGAGCCGTTGCTGTTCTGGCGCCCCGGCGCCGGACCCCATTGCGTCTCGATCTCGGAGAGATACCGCTCGCGCCGGACATGGTCGTCGGCCGGGATGCGGTGATGGACGTTGGCGCTGGTGCCGAAGCGGGCGGCGTTGCCGGCCAGCACCGCGTTGCGCAGGTCGTCAACGCTGCCCGGTACGGCGACGTCGTAGCCGTCGGCCTTCAGGCCCTTCAGGGTGTTGTGGAGGGACTGGTAGACCGAGAGGAAGGCGGCGGTGCCGATGCTGCCGGCATTGGGCGGGAAGCCGAACAGGACGATGGCCACCTTGCGAGCGGCCCTGTCCTTGCGGCGCAGGGAGACGAGGCGCTCGACACGGGCGGCGAGCATGTCGGCCCGCTCGGAATGGACGCTCATGTCTCGGGCATTGGCTCCGGGCGAGCGGCTGGAACGGCCGCCGAACACCATCGGCGCGGTGGCCCCGTCGAGTTCGGGGATCGCCACCATCATGGTGGCTTCCACGGGGGAGAGGCCGCGGTCGGAGGCCTCCCACTGCTCCACGGTCTGGAATTCGAGGGCGTGCGCGGCGAGGTAGGGGACGTCGAGGTCGCGCAGGGTGGTCTCGGCGGCGGCCGCGTCGTTGTAGGCGGGGCCGCCCACCAGGGAGAACCCAGTGAGCGAGACGAGGGCGTCGATGGCGGGCCGGCCGTTGCTCCGGAAGAACGCCTCCACCGCCGGACGGTTGTCGAGGCCGCTGGCGAAGGCCGGCACGACACTGAGCCCGCGCGCCTCGATGGCGGCGATGACGCCGTCGTAATGGGCGGTGTTCCCGGCGAGCACGTACGAGCGCATCACCAGCAGGCCGACGCGGCCCTTCACCCCTGCGGACGGAACCGGCAGCCGCGAGGGATCCTCGCCGATCCGGCCCTTCATGCGCGGGTGGTAGAGACCGGTCTCGGGGTAGCTCAGGGGCGCCGGCGCGGCGGCGATCCGGCGCCAGCTCTCGCGCGGCCCGGCGGCGTAGCGGCCGACGAGGAAGCGTACGAGGTTGGCGATGTTCTCGTCCGAGCCCGAGAGCCAGTATTGCAGGGTGAGGAAATAGGCCCTGACATCCTGGGCCGAGCCGGGGATGAAGCGCAGGATCTTGGGCAGCCGGCGGATCATCGCCATCTGGCGGGCGCCGTTGCCCTGGGCACCGGTCTTGCCGCGCAGCTTCTTCAGGAATTCGAGGGCGCCGCTTTTGGTGCCGTCCATGTCGAAGCGGTTGAGGCGGGTGGTCTTGACGATCTCGCTGGCCGAGAGGCAGCCGATCATCGCGTCGCAATGCGGGCGGCGGGCGAGCAGTGCCGGATGGATGGCGCGGACGTGCTCGTCCATGAACAGCATGGTGGAGACCACGATGTCGGCGCGGGCGATGTCGGCCTTGCAGGCGGCCAAAGCCGCCGGGTCGGTGTCCCATTCCGCCGCCGCGTGGAAGCAGAGCGTGAGCCCCGGCATCTCGTCGCGCAGCCGGTGACGGGCGCGCTCCAGGGCGCTGGCCATGTGGTTGTCCATCGTCACGACGACGAGGCTGAGGGCGGGACGCTCAGCGTCCGAAATGCGCTTTGGCATCGTACAGCGTCTCGACGGTGATGAGGGGGAGCGCCCGCTCCCGGGCGAAGCGTTCGGTGTTGGCGCGGGCTTTGCCCCGCACGAAGAACGGGATTTTTTTCAGTTCTTTCTCGGCATCGGGAGCCCACGTGCTGTGTGCGGAACCGGAGCACCCTCCCCCCTCTGCGGGGGAGGGTGCCTGCGGAGCAGGCGGGAGAGGGGGCGACCTCTCCGGAACTGGCACTCCCCTCTCCCGACCCTCGCTGACGCGAGGGCCACCCTCCCCCGCAGAGGGGGGAGGTAGCGGCTGGTGACCGGGGCCGAGATGGGAGGGCGCGGCGTCGGCGTGGAACTCGGAATCCTCGCGGAACATGCCGAGCAGATGCTCTTCGAGCCCCATCATCAGGGGATGGACCCAGGTGTCGAACAGGACGTTGGCGCCCTCGAACCCCATCTGCGGCGAGTGCCGGGCGGGGAAATCCTGGACGTGGATCGGGGCCGAGATCACCGCGCAGGGCAGGCCCAGACGCTTGGCGATGTGGCGCTCCATCTGCGTGCCCAGCACCAGTTCGGCGGCGCTGGCCTGGATCGCCGCCTCCACCTCGAGGTAATCGTCGGTGATCGTCGCCTCGATGCCGTGGAGCGCCGCCTCGGCCCGGATCTCGCGGGCGAATTCGCGGGCATAGCTGCCGAGACCCACCACCTTGAAGCCGAGTTCGGTGGCGGCGATCCGGGCCGCGGCGAGGGCATGGGTGGCATCGCCGAAAACGAAGACGCGTTTCCCCGTGAGATAGGTCGAATCGACCGAGCGCGAATACCAGGGTAGCCGCGAGGGCGCGCCGGACAGGACCGGGGCCGGATCGACACCGGCGACCGCCGCCACCTCCTCCACGAAGCGGATCGTGGCGGCGACACCGATGGGAACGGTCTCGACCATCGGCTGGCCGAAGGTCTTTTGGAGGTGCTGCCCGGCGGCGCGCGCGATCTCGGGATAGAGCACCACGTTGAAATCGGCCTCGCCGAGGCGGCCGAGATCGGCGGGGCTCGCGCCGAGCGGCGCCACCACGTTCACGTCGACGCCGAGGGCGTCGAGAAGCGTCCGGATCTCCACGAGGTCGTCGCGGTGGCGGAAGCCCAGGGCCGTGGGGCCGAGGATGTTGCAGGACGGGCGCCGTCCGGCCTTCCCGACCGTCTCCGCCTTCGGGCCGCACAGGGTCCGCACCAGCCGGTAGAAGGTCTCCGAGGCGCCCCAGTTCTCCTTCTTCTGGTAGGCGGGCAGGTCCAGCGGGATCACCGGGATCGGCAGGGCCAGGGCCTTGGCGAGACCGCCGGGATCGTCCTGGATCAGCTCCGCCGTGCAGGAGGCGCCGACGATCATCGCCTCGGGGCGGAAGCGCTCGTAGGCGGCCGCGACCGCGTCCTTGAAGATCGCGGCGGTGTCCGAGCCGAGGTCGCGCGCCTGGAAGGTGGTGTAAGTCACCGGCGGGCGGGCATCGCGCCGCTCGATCATGGTGAACAGCAAATCGGCATAGGTGTCGCCCTGGGGGGCGTGCAGCACGTAGTGCAGGCCGCGCATCGCGGTGGCGACGCGCATGGCGCCGATATGGGGCGGTCCCTCGTAGGTCCAGACGGTGAGCTGCATCGGGCTACACCTCCAGCCGGGTACGGCGGACGAGGGGGCGCGCGAACAGCTCGGCGAGGTCGCCGGCCTGGTCGTAGCCCTGGATCGGAGTGAACAGCAGCTCGATCGACCATTTGGTCGCGAGCCCTTCCGCCTCCAGCGGATTGGCGAGGCCGAGCCCGCAGACGGTGAGGTCGGGCCGGGCCTGCCGGCAGCGGTCCATCTGGTCGTCGAGGCTCTGCCCTTCCACGATCCGGGTGCCGCGCGGTAGCAGGGCCATCTCGCGGTCGAGATGCCCGCGATGGAGGTAGGGGGTGCCGACTTCCACCAGTTCGGCGCCCATCTCCCGCGAGAGGAAGCGCGCCAGGGGGATTTCCAGCTGCGAATCGGGAAAGAAGAAGATCCGGCGCTGCGCCAGCATCGCCCGGTAGGGGGCGAGCGCCTGCTCGGCCCGGCGCAGCCCCGGCGCGGTGGCGGCCTCGAACCGTCCGGCCGACACGCCGAAGGCTTCCGCCGCCGCTTTGAGCCAGCCCGTGGTGCCTTCGGCTCCCAGTGGGAACGGAGCGGCGAGCCGTGTGGCGCCCCGCTCTTCCAGCGCCCGCGCCGTGTCGGCGAGGAAGGGCTGGGCCAGGAGGTAGCGGGTGTTTTCCCCGACAGGGGGCATTGCGCCGGCCCGGCGCGCGGGCAGGAACCGCACGGGGCCGATTCCCATCTCCGAGAAGATCCGGGCGAACTGGTCCTCGACCACGTCGGCGAGCGCGCCGACCACGAGGAGCGAGGTCTCGGCCTGCGCCGCCTCGGCCGGCATCTCGGGCACGAGGGAGGCGAGGCAGGCATCCTCCCCTTGCGTGAAGGTGGTCTCGATGCCGCTCCCGGAATAGCTCAGCACCCGCACGTCGGGCGCGAGGCTGCGCGACAGCCTCTGGGCGGCGCGCGACAGGTCGAGCTTGATCACTTCCGAGGGGCACGACCCCACCAGGAACAGGAGCTTGATCTCGGGCCGGCGCGCCACGAGGCGGCCCACCACCGCGTCGAGTTCGTCGTTCATGTCGGCGAGGCCGGCGAGATCGCGCTCGTCCATGATGGCGGTGGCGAAACGCGGCTCGGCGAAGATCATCACCCCGGCGGCCGACTGGATGAGATGCGCGCAGGTGCGCGACCCCACCACGAGGAAGAAGGCGTCCTGGATCTTGCGGTGAAGCCAGACGATGCCGGTAAGCCCGCAGAACACCGCCCGCTGGCCGCGTTCCTGCCGGATCTCCAGGCCGTGCTCGTTCTCGAACGCCGTGACGGGAGCGTGGGCATTCATCGCGCGCCCTCCGTGAAGAGGACGGCGTGGGGCGACGCCTGCAGGCGGGCGGCCCGCAGCTTCAGCAGGAATTGCGCGGCGTTGACGGCGTAGGAGGCGTAGGCGGCCAGCGCCAGGAGCATCAGCCCCGTCGTGTCGAGGGCGCCCGTGGCCAGCGCCACGAGATAGGCGGTGTGGAGGGCCAGCACGAGCATGCTGACCATGTCCTCCCAGTAGAAGGCGGGGGCGAACAGGTAGCGCCCGAAGACGTCCTTCTCCCAGATCGAGCCGGTGACCATGATCGCGTAGAGGACGAGGGTCTTGACCACGATGGAGGCGTTGGCGGCCGACGCGCCCTCCCCCGTCGCCAACGTGCGCAGGACCAGGCCGAGGCTGACGAGGAAGACCAGGAACTGGAGCGGCGCGAGGATGCCCTGAACCAGAGTCCAGGCGGAGGCGTCTCGCCGGGCGCGCTCGGCCGGCGAATAGAGAGGTCGTCTCGGCTGGCCTCCTCTTGCAGGCATCGGCTCCACCCCGTCTTGAACCCGGCCCCGCATGGTCGGAGGCCCGTTGAGAGGAGGTTAGGAACCCGCCGGAAGAGTGTCAAGCTAGCTTTACGTCGTTTTCATTTTACAGATTTGATGCATAATAATGTGAGAGGCGGGATTGCCAAATCGTTGGTAACCGGTATCGTCATCGTCAAGGCCCGCTTGTAACCATTTTCATGTTGCTCGCAGCGTCAAAGGCATTCGCAAGTCGATGATGCGAAGTTCGACACTCAAGATCGAGCTGGATCAAGAAGCCGTCAGCAACATTGGGAGGTTCCAATGGATGACGTCAGTTCGCTTCGGGCGGCCTCGATGTTTGAGAGGTCGTCCAGCGAAGTCCATCCGCAACGTAATACTGCATTATATCCCGATCGGCCGTTTCAGGATCGGAGCCCGGCCTGGGACCGTGACCTCGCCAGCGTGGTCGAAGCCGAGATCATCCCGCGGTTGATGCTGGCCCACCGGGCCGACCCCCGCTCCGAGCGTCCCGGAATCCTGCCGACGCCGGACCAGATCGCCGAGTTCGCCGCCCTGGTGCTCGCGCCCGATTGCGACGATGTGGAGAGCCGGATCGTCGTCCTCATCGACGACGGCCTCGCCCTCGACAGCCTGCTCCTCGACCTCCTCGCCCCCACGGCACGCCATCTCGGCCACCTGTGGGAGGAGGATCTCTGCGATTTCGCGGAGCTCACCATCGCCATGGGGCGCCTCCAGCGCATCATGCACGACCTCACCGCCCGGTTCCGCTCGGAGCCGGCGCCGGACCCGCACGGGCGCAGCATCTTCCTGATGGCCTGCCCGGGCGAGACGCACAGCTTCGGCCTCTCCCTCATCGAGCGTTTCTTCCGCGATGCAGGATGGGACGTCACGAGCGCGGCGCACGAGCTCCACCCCGACCCGATCCGGACCGCCCGCACGGGCTGGTTCGACGTGATCGGGGTGTCGCTCGGCTCCGAAACCCTCCTTCCGGCCCTCGCGAACATGGTGGCGGAGCTTCGGCGCGCCTCGCGCAATCCGTCGGTTCGTGTCATGGTCGGTGGGCCGATCTTCACCGAAAACCCCGACCATTCGGTTCTCGTCGGCGCTGACGCGACGGCGAGCGATGCCCGTCTCGCCATTTCCATTGCCGAGAGCTTGCTTGATCCGCGGGCCAGACCCTGCTGAAAGACCGGCTCGACGTCGTCACATCGTGGTGATCCTTGACCAGTCTGGCACTCCCTGCAGCGGCGGAAACGTTCGCAGCGCTTCGCAAAACCCTCGGTCCCCTCGATGCGGAGGCGGCCGGGCTCCTCGTCGCCGCGGCGACGGACCTCGCGTTGATCGTCGACGCGGACGGGGTCATCCGCGATGCGGCCTTCGGCAATGCCGATTTCACCGACGAGGGCTGCGAGACCTGGCTCGGCCAGCTCTGGGTGGACACCGTCACCGTCGAGAGCCGGCCCAAGATCGCCGCCCTCCTGCGTGACGCGGCCCCCGGCGCGGTCACGCGCTGGCGCCAGGTGAACCATCCCTCCGCCACGGGCATCGACCTGCCGGTGCGCTACTCGGCCATGCGCCTGGAGACCGGCGGCCCGGTGATCGTCATCGGCCGCAACCTGCGTGCGATGGCGGCGCTGCAGCGCAAGCTCGCCGAGACCCAGCAGGCGCTGGAGCGCGACTACCTGCGCCTGCGCGGCGCCGAGACCCGTTACCGCCTGCTGTTCCAACTCGCCGGCGAGCCGGTCCTGGTGGTGGATGCCGCCACGCGCCGGGTCACCGAGGTGAACCCGGCCGCCGCCCGCCTCATCGGCCGCGTGGAGAAGCGCATCATCGGTCAGGACGTGGTGGACCTGTTCGATGCGGGCAGCACCCGCGAGCTCGAATCGCTCTTCGCCGGCCTGCGCGTGACCGGACAGGCGGGCGACCTCGTCGCCCGTCTCGGCAACGGTCGCGGCGAGACCCGCGTCGCCGCCTCGCTGTTCCGGCAGGAAAACGCCACCAGCGCCCTCCTGCGGCTGTCGGCCGAGCCCACCGACGCGGCTTCCCCGAGCCGGAGCGGGGCCTCGGCCCTCGACGTGATCCAGAGCCTGCCGGAGGGCTTCGTCGTCACCGATCCGCAGCGGCGCATCCTCGCGGCCAACTCCGCCTTCCTCGATCTTGTGCAACTCGCCACCGAGGAGCAGGTGCGCGGCGAACCCCTCGACCGCTGGCTCGGGCGCGAGGAGACCGAGGCCGCCGCCCTGTTCTCCACCCTCGGCCACCACGGCTCCGTGCGCCACTACGCCACGAGCCTGCGCGGCGAGTACGGGTCGGTGGAGGAGGTCGAGGTCGCCGCCGTGGCGGTTCCCGGCGGCGGTCAGCCCTGCCTCGGCTTCACCATCCGCTCGACCCCCCGCCGCACCGCCGCCGCGCCCGGCGGGCGGGAATTGCCGCGGTCCGTCGAGCAGATGACCGAGCTGGTCGGGCGGGTCTCCATGAAGAACCTGGTGCGCGAATCGACGGACCTGATCGAGCGCCTCTGTATCGAGGCCGCCCTGCGCATCACCCGCGACAACCGCGCCTCGGCCGCCGAGATGCTGGGCCTCAGCCGCCAGGGGCTCTACGCCAAGCTGCGCCGCTACGGGATCGGTGACCTCGACGGGCCGGATCTGGCCGACGACGAATGAGCCTCGGCGACGGGCGGCCTGCGTCCGACTGTCGCCCTTATTTGTCGGCCCAAGTGTAAATCAAACTTGACACACCGAGGCGTCGGAACCTAGCTTCGACGTCATGGCAACGTCGGTCTCCTCCGCTCCTTCCGCCATCCGCGGACTGCCCGCTCCCAGCGCCCTGCTGGAGCTGCTGAAGCCGATCACCTGGTTCGCGCCGATGTGGGCCTTTGCCTGCGGGGTGGTCTCTTCCGGGGTTCCGGCGAGCGGGCACTGGCCGGTCATCGTCGCCGGGATCGTGCTCGCCGGCCCCCTGGTCTGCGCCACCTCGCAGGCGGCCAACGACTGGTACGACCGCCATGTCGACGCGATCAACGAGCCGAACCGGCCGATCCCGTCCGGCCGGATGCCCGGCCGCTGGGGCCTCTACGTGGCGCTGGCCTGGACCGCCCTCTCCCTCTCCGTCGCGGCCGCCCTGGGGGTCTGGATCCTCTATGCCGCCCTGTTCGGGCTGGTCCTCGCCTGGATCTACAGCGCGCCGCCCTTGAGGCTGAAGCAGAACGGGTGGTGGGGCAACGCCGCGGTGGGGCTCTGCTACGAGGGCCTGCCCTGGTTCACCGGTGCCGCCGTGATGGCCGGCGCCCTGCCCGACCACCGCATCCTCACCGTGGCCTTTCTCTATTCCGTGGGCGCCCACGGCATCATGACCCTCAACGATTTCAAGTCCGTGGAAGGGGATGCGCGCCTGAATCTCCGCTCGCTGCCGGTCCAGCTCGGGACCGACCGGGCCGCCCGCCTCGCCTGCCTCGTCATGGCCCTGCCCCAGCTGGCGGTGATCGCCCTCCTCTACGCCTGGGACCGGTCCGGGCATGCGGTCTTCGTCGCCGGCCTGCTCGCCGCGCAACTCGTCCTGATGTCCCGCCTGTTGAAGAACCCTCGCGAAAAGGCGGCCTGGTACAACGGCACCGGCACCACCCTCTACGTGCTCGGCATGCTGGTGGCGGCCTTCGCCCTCAGGGCCCTCGCGCAGCAGGGAGCCGCGTGATGGCGCCGACCTTGGGCTGGCTCGCCATCGTCCGCCTCGGCCTCGTCCAGACCGCTTTGGGTGCCGTGGTCGTCCTCATGACCTCGACCCTCAACCGGGTCATGGTGGTGGAGCTCGCCTTGCCGGCGATGATTCCCGGCGCCCTCGTGACCCTCCATTACGCCGTCCAGGTCCTGCGCCCGCGCTGGGGCTACGGCTCGGATATGGGCGGGCGACGCACGCCCTGGATCGTCGGCGGCATGGCCGCGCTGTGCCTCGGCGGCTTCGGCGCGGCGGCGGCGACCGCCCTCATGGAAACCCATCTTTCCGCCGGCATCGCTCTGGCGATCCTGTCCTTCCTCACCGTGGGCATGGGGGCGGGTGCCGCGGGCACCTCCCTCCTCGTGCTCCTGGCCGGCGGCGTCGAGGCGCGCCGCCGGGGGGCTGCGGCCACCATCGTCTGGGTGATGATGATCGCGGGTTTCGCCATCACCGCGCCGATCGCCGGACATTTCCTCGATCCATTCTCCGGCGCCCGGCTGGTGGCCGTGTCGGGCACGGTCTCGCTCGTCGCTTTCCTCCTGGCCGTGCTCGCGGTCGGCGGCATCGAGCCGGGGCGGGCGCCGTCCAGCCATGCGGAGGGCGCCCCCAAGCGGCCGTTCCGCGAGGTGCTGGCACGGGTCTGGGCCGAGCCGGCCTCGCGCCGCTTCACCGTTTTCATCTTCGTGGCGATGCTGGCCTACAGCGCGCAGGAGCTCATCCTCGAACCCTTCGCCGGCCTCGTCTTCGCGATGACGCCCGGCGTCACCACCAAGCTCTCGGGTCTGCAGCATGGCGGCGTGCTCGCCGGCATGCTCACGGTGGCCGGCCTCACCATGGGGATCGGCGGCCCCTATCTCGGCTCGCTGAAACTGTGGACCGCCACCGGCTGCGCCGGTTCGGCCCTGGCGCTGGCGGGGATCGCCGGAGGCGGCCTGATCGGCCCGGACTTCCCCCTGCGCGTCGCGGTCTTCGCCCTCGGCCTGTTCAACGGCATGTTCGCCGTGGCCGCCATCGGCTCGATGATGGGCCTGGCGGGTGCCGGCGGCGAGGCCGAGCGCGGCACCCGGATGGGGGTCTGGGGCGCGGCCCAGGGCGTCGCCTTCGGGGCCGGCGGCTTCCTCGGGACCATGGCGGTGGATCTCGCCCGTCTCGTCAGCCCCGAGCCGGTCCATGCCTATGCCGCCGTGTTCCTGGCCGAGGCCGCCCTGTTCCTGGTGGGCGCGCTCCTGGCTCTCAGGATCGAGCACGCGGGCGCGACGCTGCTGCGCCGTGCCGCCCGCCCGCGACGGCCCGTGCTTCAACCCCGCTATCGCTGAGGTGAGTCCCATGCCGGAGCCGGAGACCTTCGACGTCGTGGTGGTGGGGGGCGGCCCGGCCGGGGCCACCGCCGCCACCGATCTCGCCCGGATGGGGCGCCGCGTCCTGCTCCTCGACAAGCCGGGCCGGATCAAGCCCTGCGGCGGCGCGATTCCCCCGCGCCTGATCCGCGACTTCGCGATTCCCGACCATCTGCTCGTCGCACGCGTGCGCTCGGCGCGGATGGTCTCGCCCAAGGACAAGCGTGTCGACATGCCCATCGGCGACGGTTTCGTCGGCATGGTCGACCGCGAGCATTTCGACCCCTGGCTGCGCGACCGCGCGGCCCTGGCCGGGGCCGACCACCGCCCCGGCAGCTTCACCCGCATCGTCCGAGACGACGACGGCGGGGCCACCGTTCATTACCGCTCCGGCGAGGCCGAGCACCGGGTCCGCGCCCGCCTCGTCATCGGCGCTGACGGGGCGAGTTCCGTGGTCGGGCGGGCCGAGATTCCCGGCCACGCGGCCATGAAACAGGTCTTCGCCTATCACGAGATCGTCCGGCGTCCGGCGGATGGGAGCGGCGACGTCGAGGGGACGCGCTGCGACGTCTATTACCAGGGCAAGCTCTCGCCGGATTTCTACGCCTGGGTCTTCCCCCATGGCGACACGATCAGCATCGGCACCGGCAGCGCCCGCAAGGGCTTCTCCCTGCGCGGGGCGATCCGGGCCTTGCGCGCCTCCACCGGCCTCGATGCCGGGGAAACACTGCGCCGCGAGGGCGCGCCGCTGCCGCTGAAACCGCTCAAGCGCTGGGACAATGGCCGCGACGTGCTGCTCACCGGGGACGCCGCCGGCATCGTCGCCCCGGCCTCGGGCGAGGGCATCTACTACGCCATGCTCGGCGGCCGTCTCGCGGCGGAGGCGGCCGACACCTTCCTCGCCACAGGCAAGGCCGCCTCCCTGGCCCTGGCCCGGCGTCGCTTCATGCGCCTGCACGGCCGCGTCTTCCTGATCCTGCGCATGATGCAGTGGGTCTGGTACCGCAACGATGCCCTGCGCGAGCGCTTCGTCTCGATCTGCAAGGACAAGGACGTCCAGCAGCTCACCTGGGATTCCTACATGAACAAGGAACTGGTGCGGGCAAAGCCCGCCGCCCATGTGCGGATCTTCTTCAAGGACCTGGCGCACCTGTTCCGCTGGGTCTCCCCATGATCGGCGGGTTCGAGACCGGCCCGGTCGTGACCGCGGCGGCCGCCGCCCTCGTCACCGCCCTCGCCGGCGGGCTCCTGACGACCACCGGCCCCTGGTATCAATCCCTGCGGCGGCCCTCGTGGAAGCCGCCGGACTGGGCCTTCGGCCCGGTCTGGACCACGATCTTCACCCTCACGGCGATTTCCGCCGTGATCGCCTGGCATGCGGAGGCCGGAACCTCGGCGCGTGGCGCATTGCTCGCCACCTACGGCGTCAACCTCGTCCTCAACATCGCCTGGAGCGGCATCTTCTTCCGCCTGCGCCGGCCGGACTGGGCCTATCTCGAGGTGATCGCCCTGTGGCTCTCCATCGTGGCGCTGATCGCCGTGACGGCCCAGGTCTCGGGGATCGCGGCCCTCCTGCTCGCGCCCTACCTCGCCTGGGTCAGCGTCGCGACACTGCTCAACCGGGCGATCGTGCGGCTGAACGGGCCGTTCGGTGAGGCGCGCTCCGCTCGCAGTATCGGAAGCCGGGCATGATTCCGGATGCGGCGACCCTGGCGGCATTGTTCGCCTCCGGGCGGATCATCGACCTGATCCTCGGTCTCGTGGCCCTGGAGGCCGCCGCCCTCGTGGCATGGCGCCTCTACGGGGGGGATCGCCCGCTCCTTGCGCCCCTTTTCTGCAACCTCGCCTCGGGCGCGGCGCTGATGCTGGCGATCCGCGCCGCGCTGATTGGCTCGGATTGGACGGTGGTGGCGCTCTGCCTCATCGCCTCTCTGATGGCGCATCTAGGGGAGGTCGCGTTGCGCATGTTCGGGGGGTCGCGTTCCGCATCCGATCCGGCCATGCCCGACCTTGGCCAACCGGGCAGAACGGTCACGAGGCGTGCCTGAATTGCAGCTGTACAACCTTCGGCTTCATGAGTGGAGAACCGGCTTCATGCGTCGCATATCTGCCCTCCTGCTCGGTTCGGCCGGCCTCATGGCCGCCGCGACCTGTGCCTCGGCCCAAGATGCGGAACAGATCAAGCGGGGTGAATACTTGGCGACGGCGGGCGATTGCGTCGCCTGCCATTCGGCGCCGGGGGGCAAACCGTTGGCGGGGAACTACGTCCTCAACACGCCGATCGGGAAGATCCGCACGCCGAACCTCACACCGGACGACGAGACCGGGCTCGGCAAATGGACCGCCGACGACTTCTACCGCGCCCTGCACGAAGGCATCGACAACGAGGGCAGCTATCTCTATCCGGCCTTCCCCTTCGCCTGGTACACCAAAGTCACGCGCGACGATTCCGACGCGATCTTTGCTTACCTGCGCTCCCTCGAACCGGTGAAGGAGCCGCGCAAGCCTTCCGAGATCCCGTTCCCCTTCAATATTCGCACGGCGCTCATCACTTGGCGCACCGCGTTCTTCACCGCGGGCGAGTTCAAGCCGGATCCGAACGCCAGCGCCGAGGTCAATCGCGGCGGCTACCTCGTGGAGGGGCTCGGCCATTGCGGCATGTGCCACAACGCCAACAAGATCGTCGGAAACAGCGGATTGGCCGGAAAACTCGGCGGCGGCGTCATCGACGGCTGGTACGCCCCCAACATCACCCCCGACGACCACACCGGCATCGGCTCCTGGAGCGACGATCAAGTGGTCGAATACCTCAAAACCGGCGCCGCTCCGGGCAACCAGCCGGGCGTCGCGGCAGGGCCGATGCGTCAGACCATCGAGGAATCCCTCTCCAAGCTGACCGACGCCGATCTGAAGGCGATGGTCGCCTACCTGCGCACGCAGAAAGCGAAAGAAAGCTATAAAGTCAAGGATCTTCAGGCGTTTAACCAGACCGACGCGCCGGGTGCCGCGACCTATCTCAGTTATTGCTCCTCCTGCCACAAGCCGGACGGCAAGGGGGTCGAGGGGGCGATCCCGGCGCTCGCCGGCAACACGTCCGTCCAGGCGGAAGGTCCGGAGACGGTGATCCGCGTCGTTCTCGGCGGGCTCGCCGCCCAGAACGGCTACGCGCCGATGCCCGCGGTGGGGGCGGGCATGACCGATCAGGAGGTCGCCGACGTGACCGATTACATCCGCAACGCCTGGGGCAACAGCGCCCCCGTCATCGCCGAGCGCGGCATCGTCGGCACCGCCCGCGCCGCCACGCAGACCATGCTGGCGGGAACGGCATCCTGCGCCGTCATCGCCCAACCGGATGTGGCCAAAGCCATCGCCAATACCCCCGCCGCGACGAGCCTGAAGGGGTTGGCACAGGAGAACTTCATCCCGGTCGTCGACGCTCTGCTGCCCAAGGTGAAGGCCGCGGCCGGCGGCGCCAAAGATGACGACATCGTCAACGGACTGACCACAGCGTTCTGCCAGGCCGCCCGCAACGACCCGGCCTACGGCAAGCCCGGATGGCACGCGGTGATCGGAAGCTTCTCCAGCATCGTCTACAGCCAGATCAGGAACCCCGAAAAACGGGTCGCTTTGCCGGCTCCCGCGGGTACCGCGCCGACGCCGTGATCGATACGGGCCGACGTTGCCTTCTTCGGCGCAGGTGGAGACTGCAAGTATTCCATTAATAGATTTGCAGGCGCATTGGATGAAATCACCGCATGTAATAACACGAATATATATACTGTAAGACAAAATGAGGATCGATTGATTTATCATTCGTTGTCTTGACCATCGAACGGCGGGCTATGCAAATGTGACCTTTGGGTGACAACGCCGCTACGATTGAGGGACGGAGGGAATGGGATCCGGTGCTGGTGCGTCGATGAGGGAGAGCTTGCTCGAATGCGGCGCTTTCCCTGTCGCGCTCCCGGAAGAGGCACTGGATGATTCACGGTTTTCGCTACGCAGCCTCCACGCTCGGTCTCACCCTGTGCGTCGGCCTCGGCCTGACGACCCTCGCCTCCGGGCCGGCCCAGGCCGGTTCGGCGGCGCAACCCGGGCAGACGGTCGGCCTTCCGGTCGGCGCCCAGCTCCCCGTCGGCCTCTATTTCGTCAACACGTCAAGCTTCGGCATCCGCAACACCCGACCGTTCGATTCCGAATCGAACATCAACTTGCCTACCTTCCTCTGGGCGACGCCGTGGAGCCTGCTGGGCGCGCGGCTCAACCTCGTGGCGATCCAGCCAGTTGTGGCATCGAGCCCGCGCGGCACGCCCTACCAGAGTGGTATCGGCCAGCCTCTGCTCGCCGCCCAGCTCGCCTGGAATCTCGGCAACGATATCGGGGTGAGCTATCTCTTCGGCGGATACCTACCGATTGAGACGAGTTTCCTGACTCAGAACGCGTCGCTGAGCCACCGTTTTGCCGCGACGTATAGTGGCAACGGTTTCAACGTCACCGCCAATCTGCTCTACGGGGTCTTCGTCGATCCGGTGACCGCGCAGGGCGTAGTCTATCCCGACTATCTCAACCTCGATCTCACTGCGACGAAGAAGTTCGGAAAGTGGGAGGTCGGCCCTGTGGCCTTTGCCTCCACGGATCTGCCCACGCGTTTCCCGGGCTATCGCCGCCAGGGTCAGGTCGCGGTGGGCGGCCTCGTCGGCTACAATTTCGGGCCGGTGAACGTCCAGGCCTACGTCACCCGAGACGTGGCCGAGCGCAATTATGGTGGCCGCGAGACACGCGGCTGGCTGCGGCTCATCGTGCCGATCTACAAGGAAAGTATCAATTCGGCGGCGCCCTCGATTCCGCTGAGCTGGCGGCAATCCCTGCGGTAGGGCATCGTCACAGGGCGGCGACAGGCGCGCGGCATGCGATCCGTCTCCCTGCTCCGCAGGCAGTGGGTGATCCTTCGAGACAAGCCCGGCGTTTACCGTAAACCGCCCATTAATCCGACTCGTCGAAACCTAGCGATCGTTGGGGCCACAGCGGCGTTCGCTGGTCCCCACGTGTGGTTTCAAAGGTAACGGTGTATGCGTAGCGTTCACACGGCGATCGACAACGTGGTTCCTTTCCGGCGTCCTGGTAGGCCCCAGCCCCAGGCTCCTGTCGTCTCGCCCTCCCTCGCCGCGAGGCGTGTGGACCAGCGCGCGCTCATGGATGCGGTCTATGCTAGCGGGACGCTCGCGGTCGCGGCCGGTGACCGCGAGACCAAGCTGATCGCTGCCCGTCTGCAGGTCTATGGCTTTCTCACCGTGGAGGAATTGGGAGAGGATAGCGCATTACGGCGCCTGCGTCCGTCTGAGGCCATCCGCGCGCAGGTCGATCGTCCATGGCGCCTGTCGAAGGCCGCCTACGGTTCGGGCCTGTCCGTCACGGTCCCGGCCGCCGATGATTTCCTGTTCGATTCTTCCGCCGGCGCCTCGGCCTGATCTCTCCCCGCAAACCGGCCTTCTCACGGCAGGCTAGTTGGCGCGTCCTGCTGGGGTGGATTGACAACCGGGTCATCGAGCACAGTCAACGCTCCACGACCCGGTAGAATATCTCGCGATCAGCAATGATCCTCTCCTCAGCCTGCCGACACTTGCAGCCTGATCCTTCCGGCCCAAGCCGATGGTGGTGGCCCTCCTCAAGCTACACCACGTCCAAGGACACGACCCGGCCGCCGGAGGAAATCTTAGCGGTCGCGCTTGTCTACCACGGCGCATCCGGTCATCGGTCCGCGGCTTCCGTTCATCACCGAGCACGTGACGAGGGCTGTCGCCGCGTCTGCGTGACTGTGTCGGGTGACGACCGCCTGCTCGCGGGCGCGTCGCGCGGCCGCCTCGATCAGGTCGGCCCCGATGCCGGTGGCGATCCGCCCGGCCCGGCCGAACAGGTCGTAATAGGCATCCCCGGGCGTCTCGCCCTTGAACTGCACGCCGACCGCTGACGGGTCACCGCAGGCGAGCGTCAGCGTCATCCCGCCTGTCGCCGACATCTCGGCGAAATCGATGGTGCGATTGACGAGCGTGGCTTTCGTTTCCGCGACCACGCTGTCGATGAGATCACCGCAGGAATCGGCGCGTGCCGACAGGGCTGAGAGCGAGAGCACGGCGGCGGTCAGGATGATGAGGCGCATCGCCTGTAAAATAGGCGCGCCGCCCGCCCTGTCGAGGTGGACCATTGCATACACCACGACAGTCATTGAATGATCGTTCATTGACTCGTGAATGAACGTTCAATAGATATTGAGGCAACGGGAGGGCGGCATGGGCGAGTTCAGTTGCTATGACGATGCCGACGCGCCGCGCGGGTGGGATGCCGGGCGCGTCCTGGCTTCGATCCGTTCCGCCTGTGGGCCGTCAACCCTTCTGCCGGGGCTGCTGATCCTGGTTGGTTGGCTCGCTTTCCTTGGCTGGACCGGTGCGGGCTCCGACGGTTGGCAGGCGCGCGTCTGCGCCGATCACGCCGAGCAATTCTGGTCCTGGCAGGCACGGTCCTGCGGAATGACCCAACCGGAAGGTTCTAGTCTCGGCGCGGACGGGAGGTCGGCATCGTGAGCGCCGGTGCCGCCATCGCAGTGAAGTCCGGCCCCTCGGCCAGGCGCCAGGACATCCTCGATGCCGCCGAGACCTGTTTCGTGCGGAACGGTTTCCATCGGACGACGATGCAGGATCTTGCGCGCCAGGCCGGCATGACGGCCGGCAACATCTACCACTACTTCAAGTCGAAGGAGGCCGTGGTCCTCGGGCTCGCCGAGCGTGAGCGCGGGCATGGCATGACCCTCGTCGAGGAAATGGAGCGGGCCGGCGATCGCCGCGGCGCCCTGATGAGGATCCTCGAACGCTACTTCGCCCAGGCGACCCGCGAGAGTGCGGTCCTGCGCGTCGATCTCTGGTCCGAAGCTACCCGCAATCCCGACATCGCCGCCATGATCGATCGGGGCGAGACCGAGGCCCGCCTCTGGTTCGTCGAGACCCTCGCGTCCCTGGCCACCTCGCCGGCCTGCGATGCCGCCGCCCTCTACGACGAGACGCTGAATCCGCTGATGAAGGGCATCCTCGTCAACCTGGCCCTCCGACCGGCCTTCGATCCGGCCCCAGCCGTGGCGCATCTGTGTGCTCTGATCGAAGCGGGTTTGGCCGGACGGCTACCGACGGCGTCACTCGAATCGGAATCCGGCGCCCTGCTCGCCTCCCCCGGTCATCCATCACGAACCGGCTTGGAGAGCCGCCGATGAGTGCCGTCCTCAAGGTCGTCCGTCCCGCGATCCTCATCCTCGGCCTCGGCCTGCCCTCGGGGTCGGTCATCGCCGAAGTGACGCCCACCCCGGTCAGACTGGCGCCGGCAGTGAGCACCGTCGAGGCCCGGCGCCGCGAGATCGTCGAGCAGGTCGTCGTTACCGGAACTCTCGTCCCCCGCGACGAGATCCTGGTGACCCCCGAGATCGAGGGCTATCGGGTGACCGAAGTCCTGGTCGAAGAGGGTATGCGCGTGGAGAGCGGTCAAGTCCTCGCCCGGCTCTCGCGCGACCTCATCGACCGCCAGATCGCTCAGCAGAACGCCGTCGTCGACAAGGCCGCCGCCGTCGTGCCGCAGGCTCAGAGCAGCATCGAGCAGGCGCAAGCCGCCGAGATGGAGGCGCGCCTCTCCCACGACCGGGCGAAGCAACTCATGCAGAGCGGCAACGGCACGGCAGTGATCATGGAGGGACGCATCTCCACCCTGCGCCAGGCCGAAGGCAAGCTCGCCTTCGCCCGCAACGGCCTCGTCATCGCCAGGGCAGAGCTCGCCCAGGCGAGGGCCTTGCGCGACGAACTCGATCTGCGTCTCGCCCGCACCGAGATCCGTGCACCCGAGGCCGGGATCGTCAGCCGCCGCGTCGCCCGCGTGGGCATGGCCGCCTCGTCCTCCACCGAGCCCCTGTTCCGGTTGATCGCGCGCGGCGAGATCGAACTCGAAGGCGAGGTCATCGAGACCAAGCTGCCGCTGCTGCGCGAGGGCACGCCCGCCTCAATGGAGCTCCCCAATGGTGAGCGGGTGCGGGGCAGCGTGCGCGCGGTCTATCCGGAAGTCGACAGGGCGAGCCGCCTCGGCAAGGTCCGCGTCCGGCTCGATCCCGATCCCCGCCTGCGCATCGGCACCTTCGCCCGTGGCGCCATCGAGATCGCCCGGACCCGCGGCGTAACCGTGCCCCAGGCCTCCGTCCTCTATGGCGGGCCGAAGCGTAGCAGCGTCCTTGTGGTGACGGACGGGGTCGTTGAGGCACGCGAGGTCCGCGCTGGCCTCTCCGACGACGACGACATAGAGATCCGGGCCGGTCTTGCCGAAGGCGAGGCCGTGGTCGCGCGCGCCGGCAGCTTCCTGCGCGACGGCGACCGGGTCCGCGCCGTCCCCGTCGCGCTATCGGCACCGGCCATGGTGACCGCTCCGTCGCGCAAGGAGACCGCGGAGGCGGGCCAGCCCTAGGGCTTGCGCCTGCCTTCCCCCCCTCCCGCACCATCAGAACGGGTTGCCGCGATGCGCCTCAACATCTCCGCCTGGGCGATCCGCAAGCCGATCGGCCCGCTGGTCCTGTTCCTCGTCCTGATCGTGCTCGGCCTTGTCAGCTTCCGGGGGCTGCCGGTCACGCGGATGCCCAACATCGATGTTCCCATCGTTTCCGTGGCGATCACGCAGTCGGGGGCGGCGCCCTCCGAGTTGCAGACCCAGGTCACGAAGTGGGTCGAGGATTCGATTGCCGGCGTGCGCGGGGTGAAGCACATCACCTCGGCCATCACCGAGGGCTCGTCCGTGACCACGGTCGAGTTTCGCCTTGAGGTGAACACCGACCGCGCCGTTAACGACGTGAAGGACGCGGTCTCCAAGATCCGCATCAACCTGCCCCGTACCATCGACGAGCCGGTAATCAGCCGCGTGGAGATCGCGGGCCTGCCGATCCTGATCTACGGGGTGAAGGCGCCGGCCATGACCCCCGCCGAGCTGTCCTGGCTGGTGGAGGACAAGATCGCCCGCACGCTCCAGGGGGTGAAGGGCGTCGGCGGCGTCGAGCGCGTGGGCGGCGTCGCCCGCGAAATGCGAGTTGTGCTCCAGCCCGACCGTCTCCTGGCGCTGAGCATCACCGCTGCGGAGGTCAACCGCCAGCTGCGCCTCACCTCTGCTGACATGGCGGGCGGGCGCGGCGAGGTCGGCGGGCGCGAGCAGTCGATCCGGACGCTGGCCGCCTCCCGCACCGTGCGCGATCTCAAGGCGACCTCCATCGTCCTCGCCGGCGGCCGCAAGGTGCGTCTCGACGATCTCGCCCTGGTGCAGGACGCCATCGAGGAGCCGCGCACCTTCGCCCGCTTCAACGGCGAGCCGGTGGTGGCCTTCGCGGTGTCGCGCGGCTCGGGCGCCAGCGACGCCGAAGTGGCGGCGGGCGTCGAGAAGCGGATCGCGGAGTTCCGCCGGACCTATCCGGACCTCGAATTCGAGACGATCGATTCCTCGGTCTCGGCCACCATCGGCAGCTACGATTCGGCCATGCACACGCTGATCGAGGGCGCCGTGCTCGCCGTCATCGTGGTGTTCCTGTTCCTGCGCGACTGGCGCGCCACCCTCATCGCCGCCGTCGCTCTACCGCTCTCGGTCTTCCCAACCTTCTGGGCCATGGACGCGATGGGTTTCACCCTCAACGGCATCAGCCTGCTGGCCATTACCCTCGTTACCGGCATTCTGGTGGACGACGCCATCGTCGAGATCGAGAACATCGTTCGGCACATGCGGATGGGGAAATCCGCCTATCGCGCCGCCCTCGAAGGCGCCGACGAGATCGGGCTCGCCGTCATCGCCATCACCGCGACGCTCATCGCGGTGTTCGCACCGGTCTCGTTCATGGGCGGCATCGCCGGTCGCTACTTCATGCAGTTCGGGCTTACCATTGCCGTCTCGGTGTTCATGTCGCTGCTGGTGGCGCGGCTGATCACGCCGATGCTCGCAGCCTACTTCCTGCGCGACCACGGCCACCACGATGAGCGTGAGGGATGGGTGATGCGCGCCTATGGCCGGCTGGTGGGCTGGTCCGTGCGCCACCGGGTGATCACGCTGATCGTCGGCCTCGCGCTCTTTGCCGCGTCGCTGGCCTCCACCGGGTTGCTGCCCTCGGGCTTCGTGCCGAAGCAGGACAACGCCCGAACCCTCTTCATGGTGGAACTCGCCCCCGGCGCCCGGCTGCCCGACACGATCGCCGTGTCCGACCGCCTCGTCGCCCGCATCCGCTCCCTGCCGGAAGTCACCTCGGTCTTCGTCGATGGCGGACGCCAGATCGGCGGCAAGAAGGAAACGCGGCTCGCCACCCTCATCGTCAACCTCACCCCGAAGAACGGCCGCGCGAAGAAGCAGGCGGCCGTGGAGACCGACATTTCCGCCCTTATCGCCGAGGAGCCCGATATCCGCTCCTGGTTCCTGCGCGATTCCGGCCAGCGCGACCTCGCCTTGGTGGTCGGCGGCCCCGATGCCAAGGTGGTGACCGAGGTGGCCGCCCGGCTCCAGCGCGACATGGCGGCGATACCCCACCTCGTCTCGGTGATGTCCACCGCTCCCCTCAACCGTACGGAGGTTCGGATCCGCCCCAAGGAGGGCTCGGCCGCCGATCTCGGCGTCTCCACCGACACCATCGCCGAGACGGTGCGGGTCGGCACCATTGGCGACATCGGTTTGAATCTCGCCAAGTTCAACGCCGCCGACCGCCAAATTCCGATTCGGGTTCAATTGCCCGAGAGCGCGCGGGGCGCGGTCTCGCGCCTGGAGAATCTCAAGGTTCCGGCCAAGAACGGCACCGCGGTCCCCCTCGCCGCCGTGGCCGACATCGAACTCGACCAGGGCCCCGGCGCCATCGAGCGCTACGACCGCGTGATCCGCGTGGCGGTGGAGGCCAACATGGAGGGGTCGGACGCCCTGGGCTCCCTCATCGCCCAGGCCCTGGAGACGCCGACCGCGAAGTCGCTGCCGCCGGGCGTCACCATCCGCCAGACCGGCGATGCCGAGATCATGGGCGAGGTCTTCTCGGGCTTCCTCCTCGCCATGGGAGCCGGGATCATGATGGTCTACGCCGTGCTGGTGCTGCTGTTCGGCAACTTCCTGCAACCGCTCACTATTCTGTTCTCCTTGCCCCTCTCCATCGGGGGGGCGATCCTCGGCCTTCTCATCCTCAACATGCCGATCTCGATGCCCGTGGTCATCGGTATTTTGATGCTGATGGGACTGGTGACGAAGAACGCGATCATGCTCGTGGACTTCGCCGTCGAGGAGATGGCGCGGGGCGTCGATGGTGTCACCGCCATCGTCGATGCAGGGCGCAAGCGGGCGCGCCCCATCGTGATGACCACCATCGCCATGGCCGCCGGTATGGTGCCTTCGGCGTTGGCGCTCGGTGTCGGTGGCGAGTTCCGCGCGCCGATGGCGGTGGCGGTGATCTCCGGTCTCATCGTCTCGACCCTGCTGTCCCTGGTCTTTGTGCCGGCGGTGTTCCTGCTGATGGACAGCCTCGGCGCGCTTATCGGGCGCCTGTTCGGCCGCTTCGTCGGCGCCCGCGACGAGGCGGTACTCGACCCCGCCCCGAGCGCTGCCCGCTGACGCGGCGGCGAGGCCGGGATCAGGAACTTTCCCGAACCATCCGTCGGGCGAGATCTCCGGCCTGCCGATCGCGGGACATTTGGAAGCACATTTCGCGCGCCCTCGCCTATAGTTCGGCTTGTCAACACGTCTATCGGCCCGTTGCCGATGCGAGGGCGAAATGAAGAGCCTCAACCTCAAACACAACCGTTGCCGCAATGCGTGTCTCGCCGATCTCGGCGGCGCTCATCATGGGACGATTCTGGCGAATGAGGTTGATGGTCATGGGTTATCACGACACACGATTTGAAGCGGTCGGGTCCGGTCCCGCATTTGCTTTCGGCGGCGCCATCGCGCCCAGGCACTTTCGCCGCGCCTATGGCAGGGCGGCGGTGGCGGCTGCCATCGAGAACGGGCTGATGCCCGAGGAACTGTCCGAAGTGCTGGGCGGCCGCCGCGTCGTCGAAGCCTTTCCGGTCGATGGCGGAGAGAGCGTCAACGACTACGCCCACCGGGCGGTGGCCGAGATGATGGTCGCCTATCTCAGCTACGCCCCGGCCTGACCCGCCGCCAGCCTCCTCGACATTCCATCGATCCATGAAGGCGGGCCGCTCGCGGTCCTGGAGACGACCATGACCGAAGACCTGCTGTCCCGTCGCCGCCTGCTGAGAGCGGGCGCGACCGTCGCGGCCGCCCTTCCCCTCGGCCTCACCGCGACGGCGGGGCGTGCCTGGGTTCCCGGCCCCGCCGCGCCCTTCGATCCCGGTCCCCTCTGCGCGCCGGCGGCGGCCACCGAGGCGTGGAGCGGCCCGCTCCGGCCCATCAAGCTCGCCTGGAACGCCAATGCCGTCTGCACGGCCGCCGCCCCGGTCGCCAAGGAGCGGGGGATCTTCGCCGCCCATGGGCTCGACGTGGAGTTCATCAATTTCGGCGGATCCACGGAGGCCCTGCTGGAGGCCATCGCCACCGGCAAGGCCGATGCCGGGATCGGCATGGCCCTGCGCTGGCTGAAGCCCCTCGAACAAGGCTTCGACGTCAAGATCACCGCTGGCCTGCATGGCGGCTGCCTGAGGCTGCTCGGCGCGAAATCCGCCGGCATCAGTGACATCGCCTCCCTGAAGGGCAAGACCATCGCCATCAGCGACCATGCGAGCCCGGCCAAGAACTTCTTCGCCCTGCTGCTGTCCGATGCCGGCATCGATCCCGACCGGGAGGTGGAGTGGCGGCAATACCCGGCCGATCTCCTCAACCTCGCCGTGGAGAAGGGCGAGGCCCAGGCCCTGGCCGATGCCGACCCGCGTACCTTCATCTGGCTCAAGGACCCGCGCTTCACGGAAGTGGCCACCAATCTGACGGGCATCTTCGCCACGCGCTCCTGCTGCGTCGTGGCCCTGCGCGGCAGTCTGATCCGCAACGACCGGGCGGTGGCCACCGCCCTCACCCGCGCCATCCTGGAGGGCGGCCACCGCGTCGCCACCGATCCGCTGGACGCCGCCGGCATCTTCTCGAACTACGGCGGCAAGGGCTCTGTGGAGGATCTGGCGGCGATGCTGCGCAGCCATACCCACGATCACCGGCCGGTGGGTGTCACCCTCAAGCAGGAAATCGCCCTCTACGGCGACGAGTTGAAGCGCGTGAACGTGATCCGCCGCTCCACCGACACGGCGAAGTTCGCCGACCGGGTCTATGCCGACGTTCTGAGCTGAGGGGCATCCATGTCGAGTTCATTGACGGGGGCGTTCGGCGGCGGCTTCCGCCGGGCGGCCGATGCGGAGGACACGTCCTCGAACGGCTCAGCATGGCGGATCCGTCTCGCTGCCCTGTGGTGGGTCGGCCTTGTCGCCAGTTCCCTCTGGCTCGCCCTCGCGGGCCTGACCCTCGTTCTGCCAGAGAACGGCGACTTTCCCTATTCCGCCACGTTCGGCCATGGCGCCGGACTGAACGGGGCCGTCCTCCTCCTGGCGAGCGTTATGCTCCCGGTCCTCGGCCGGGTGGGAGCCCGCCTGCGCCATTGGGGGCCTTGGATCGTCGCCCTCGCCTTCGGCTTCATTGCTTGGGAACTGGCGACGGCCAAGCTCGAATGGCTGCCGATGCCGTTCTTCCCGCCGCCCCAGGCGATCCTCGAAGTCTTCGCCGAGGATTGGCCGAAGCTGGGCGGCAGCATCGTCAATTCGCTGATCCTGCTGTCGGGCGGCTACCTGATCGGGGCCGCGGTCGGCTTCGTTCTCGGCGTGGCGGTGGGCTGGTCGCGCGCGGCCGGGTACTGGGTCCATCCGGTCCTGCGCTTCGTCGGGCCGCTGCCGGCCACCGCCTGGCTGCCGCTGGCCTTCTTCGTGTTCCCCTCCTCCTGGTCCGCGAGCACCTTCCTCGTGGCTCTGGCGACGGGGTTCCCGGTGACGGTGCTGACCTGGTCCGGGATCGCAGCGGCCAACAAATCCTATTACGACGTCGCCCGGACGCTCGGCGCCTCACAGAGCTTCCTCATCCGCAAGGTCGCGATTCCGGCGGCCCTGCCCCATGTCTTCGTCGGCCTGTTCATGGGGCTCGGCGCCTCCTTCGCGGTCCTCGTCGTGGCCGAGATGCTTGGCGTGAAATCCGGCCTCGGCTGGTACCTGCAATGGGCGCAAGGGTGGGCGGCCTATGCTAATATGTACGCTGCCCTCATCGCCATGGCGCTGATGTGCTCGACCCTGATCACCCTGCTGTTCCGCCTGCGCGACCGCGTGCTGTCCTGGCAGAAGGGGCTCGTCCAATGGTAGCGGCCACCCTCGAAGCGCCGACCGGCGCCTCCGCTTCCAGCCGGCGGGGAGCCCTCGCCGTCAGGAGCGTCTCCCACGCTTTCGACATCGGCGGCACGCGCCTGCCCGTCCTCGACGACATCGACCTGACCATCGCGCCGGGCTCGTTCGTCGCCCTGCTCGGCCCCTCGGGCTGCGGGAAGTCGACGCTGCTGCGCCTCGCCGCCGGTCTCGAACCTCCTGAATCCGGTATCCTCGCCCTCGACGGGGAGACGATCACCGGACCCGATCCGGAACGGCTCCTCGTGTTCCAGGACCCGACGCTCTATCCCTGGCGCACGGTACGGGGGAATGTCTCGCTGGGCCTGGAGGCGCGCGGGTTGCTGCGCCGTCATCGGCACCGCATCGACGAGGCGCTGGACCTCGTCGGGCTCGCCGACTTCGCCGAGGCCTATCCGCATCAGCTCTCCGGCGGCATGGCCCAGCGCACCGCGCTCGCCCGGGCTCTCGTCAACGACCCGCGCCTGCTCCTCCTCGACGAGCCCCTGGGCAAGCTCGACGCTCTCACCCGCCTCGCCATGCAGGGCGAACTCGTCCGGCTCTGGCAGGAGAGCCGCTTCACGGCGCTCCTCGTCACCCACGATGTCGAGGAGGCCCTCATCCTCGCCCAGCGGGTGATCGTGCTGAGCGACCGGCCAGCCCGGATCAGGACCGAGATCGCGGTGGATGCCCCCTATCCGCGCCGCCGCGACGACCCGAAGCTCCTGAGCCTGCGCACCGAGATCCTCGGCATCCTCGGGCAGAAGTGACCGCCATCGGAGGGGGCAAACGACCGCCATCGGAGGGGGGCTTCATGCGCCATGCGACGGGCTTTACTCCAAGGCGGAGGATCCGCCGGATTCTCCCTCTTTCGCGCTCGAAACCGGCCGGGATTCACGTAGGCGGAGGGTTGTGTGAGCCATAGGTCCAGAACGGGGAGGATTGCCCCGCCCGGCCATGGAGGACGCCCTCGTCCACCCCATCGTCCCGCGCTCGGTACGGTCTGCGACAAACTGGGGACAGGCCGGGATTCGACGGAGCGGAGTCGCGTCGGCCCACGTTTGCCGACTCCCGACACCAGTGATGGGCAGCGCACTCCCCGATGGCAAAACGCCGGACTAGGACGTCTCCCGACAGCGCCTCCGAAGAGGTCGTCGCTCCCCTCGTTCCCACCGGCGCCCTGGCCGTGGCGCTCCTCGACCTCGTGGCCCTGAACAAGCCCCTGATCCACATGGTGCGCGAGACGCACCGGCAGGAGGCCATCGCGGCGATCCTGCGCGCCCTGGCCCCGGATCGCAGCGTCGCGATCTACCCGGAATGGGATTGCCTGCCCTTCGACCGGACCTCGCCGTCGCGCGGCGTCATGGGGCAGCGCACGGGCGTGTTGCGCTGGCTCACGGACGCCGCCGCCCTGCCCGACATCGTCCTGACGACCGCCCCTGCCCTGATCCAGCGGGTTCCGCCGCCCGAGACCTGGGCGGACGCCCATCTCGAGATCCGGGTCGGCGATGATTTCGATCCTCACGCGATCACCGCGACGTTGCAGCGCCTCGGCTACATCCTCGACGACCGGGTCGACGAGCCCGGCGAAGTCGCGATCTGGGGCCGAACGGTGGACGTGTTCCCCGCCGCCGCGCCGCGCCCCTGCCGGATCGAGCACGAGGACGGCCGGGTCACCGCCATCCGGTCCTACGATCCGGTGTCCCAGCGCTCCCTGGCGGAGGCCGAGCGCCTGGTCGTCGACCCGGCCACGGAGATCCTTCTGCCCGAGGGATCCGAGACCGGGCTGCGGCCCTTCACCGGCCAGGAGCACCAGCTTTCCCGCTTCTACCCCGCCCTGACGACGGTGCTCGACTACGTCCCCGATGCCCGCCTCGTGGTGGAGACCGGCGCCGAGGAGCGCGCCGCCGCCTTCTTCGAACAGATCGCCGAGGGGCAGGACACCGGCAGTCGTAACGGCGGCAGTCGTAACGGCGACTTGGGCGAGCTCTACCTCGATCCCCGGAGCTGGGACTCGCTTCAGGAGGCGCGCCGCGTCGCTACGGCCTCGGCGGACGAATCCGAGGATCTCGCCATTCCGGCCTTCGTGCGGAAGGCCCGCCCCAACGCGGCCCTGGCCGAGAGCCTGCGCCGGCACCTGGAGGCGGGCGACCGCATCCTGCTGACGGGTCCGGAGGAGCCCCTCGGTCGCCTGATCCGCGTCGCCGAGCGTGTGTTGGGTCGCAAGGCACGAAAGGTGACGAACTGGACGGAGGTTGCCCGCGCCAGGTCCGGCGCGATCCTGGCGCTGGCCGCTCCCATCGAGGCGGGGTTCAGGGTGCCGGGACAGGGTGTCTGCGTTATTGCGGCCGCCGACCTGTTCGGGAGCCGCGCCGCCGCTGCGGCCGAGGGTGAGCCCGTCGCGAGCCTTCCCATCGGCGAGGTGGAGCTGCGCGTCGGCGACGTGGCGGTGGATCGCGACAACGGTCTCTGCGTCTTCGAGGGGCTGGAGCGCGTCGTCACCGGAGAGGATGGCGGTGAGGACGCTCTTCGGCTGCGCTTTGCCGGGAACGCGATCCTGATGGTCCCGGTCTCCCAGGCCGACCGGATCTGGCGCTACGGCTCGGAGGCCGAGGCGGTGACCCTCGACAAGCTCGAGGGCGGGTCCTGGGGCCGTCGGCGCCTCGAAGCCGAGGCCTGCATGGCAAAAGCCGCCCGCATGATGCTCGCCGCCGCCGAGGCGCGCCGGGCGGTCGAGGCGCCGGTCCTGTCGCCCCCGCTGCGGGAGATGGAGCGCTTCGCCGCCGGGTTCGGGTTCAACCTCACCGCCGATCAGGCGAGGGCGGTGAACGGGGTCCTGGGCGACCTCGCCTCGGGGCGGCCGATGGACCGGCTCGTCTGCGGCGATGTCGGCTTCGGGAAGACCGAAGTGGCCCTGCGCGCCGCCGCTGCGGCGATCTTCGCCGGTCGCCAGGTGGCCGTGGTGGCGCCCACCACCGTTCTGGCCCGGCAGCATGTGCAGACCTTCACCCGGCGCTTCGCCCGGTTCGGCATCGAGGTCGCCCATCTCTCCCGCCTCGTCTCGCCGGCCGAGGCGAAGCGCGTGAAGGCGGGGCTCGCCGACGGCAGCATCCGCCTCGTCATCGGCACCCATTGCCTCACCGCCAAGGGTGTCGCCTTCTCCGATCTCGGCCTCGTGGTGATCGACGAGGAGCAGCGCTTTGGGGCCAAGATGAAGGAGGCCCTGCGCAAGACGGCGGGAGACGGCCACGTCCTCACGCTCACGGCGACGCCGATCCCCCGCACCCTGCAATCCGCCCTCGTCGGATTGCAATCCCTGAGCGTCATCGCCACGCCGCCGGCGGTGCGCCAGCCCATCCGCACGGTGATCGCGCCGTTCGACGCCGATGGCCTGCGGGACGCGCTCCTGCGCGAGCATCGCCGGGGCGGACAGAGCTTCGTCGTGTGCCCGCGGATCGAGGATATCGGCCCCATGGCGGAGCGTCTCGCCAAGCTCGTCCCCGACCTGCGCACGATGATCGCCCATGGCGAGCTCAAGGCGGCGGATATGGACGACGTGATGGTGCGCTTCGCCGATGGCGAGGGCGACGTGCTGCTGGCCACCAGCATCATCGAGAGCGGCCTCGACGTGCCCCGCGCCAACACGATGCTGGTCTGGGACGCGGAGCGTTTCGGCCTGTCGCAGCTGCACCAGCTGCGGGGCCGGGTCGGGCGCGGCCAACGCCGGGGCGTCGTCTACCTGCTTCACCAGCCGGAGAAGCCGCTCAGCCCGGCGACGGAGAAGCGGCTGCGCACCCTGGAGGCCCTCGACCGGCTCGGTGCGGGCTTCGCCATCAGCGCCCGCGACCTCGACCTGCGCGGAGCCGGCGATCTCGTGGGCGAGAACCAGGCCGGCCATGTGAAGCTGATCGGGCTCGGCCTGTATCAGCACCTTCTGCATCTCGCCCTGAGGGCCGCGAAGGGGGAGACCGCCCAGGATTGGACCCCCGAGATCCGGATCGGTCTCTCCGGCGGCGTGCCTGCGGATTACGTACCGGAGCCGGAGGTGCGACTGAGCCTCTATACGCGGCTCCTGCGCCTCACGACCCCGGACGGAGTCGAGGCCCTCCGCCACGAGGTGGCCGACCGGTTCGGTCCGCCGCCGGAGGCGTTCGAGGCCCTCGTCACCCTGGCCCGCCTCCGGGTCGGTTGCCTCGAACTCGGGATCGCGCGGTTGAGCGGCGGCCCGCAGGGGCTGGCGGCGGATTTCCGTGTCAATGCCCCTCCGATCCTGCTGCCGGTCAACGCGCATATCGAGCGCCGCGACCGCCGCGTGCTGCTGCGCGCCGGCTGCGACGATGCGGTCGAGCGCGGTCGCCTCGCCGCCCGGTTCCTCGAACGGCTGCGGGAGGCCAGCACGCGGCGCCCGGCGGGGTGAGATCGCCGCTCGGGTCTTCACCGGGCGGCGCCGGCGGAGATGGGGCTACGGCGCCCGCGAGGCTGCGGGGCGGCGGTGACGGGGGCGCTGAAGGCCGAGATTCTCGCGCAGGGTGGTGCCCTCGTATTCCGTGCGGAACAGGCCTCGCCGCTGCAATTCGGGGATCACCAGGGTGGCGAAATCGTCGAGCCCGCCCGGTAGCGTCGGGGGCATGATGTTGAACCCGTCGGCGCCATAAGCTTCGAACCGCTCCTGAAGGGCGTCGGCGATCCGGGCGGGTGTTCCGATCAGGGTCCAGTGGCCGCGCGCTCCGGCGATGCGCAGGTAGAGCTCGCGGATGGTCAGGCCTTCGCGCCGGGCGATGGTGACGAGGAGGTCCTGCCGGCTCTTGCCGCCCTCCGTCCCGCTGGCCTCCGGAACGGGCGCGTCGTCGGGATGGCCGGAGAGGTCGAGTCCCGCGAGCTGTTCCAGGAGCGAGCGGCCGACGACGGGGTGGATCAGCTCCTGCAACGCGCCGTACTTGTCCTCGGCCTCGGCCTGCGTGCGGCCGACCACCGGGAAAGCGCCCGGCAGGATCTTGAGCGCGTCGGGCTCGCGGCCGTGCCGGCCGAGCCGGCCCTTCACGTCGGCGTAGAATGCGATCGCATCCTCCAGGGTCGCCTGGGCGGTGAAGATCACCTCGGCGGTTCGGGCCGCCAATGCCTTGCCGGCCTCCGAGGAGCCCGCCTGCACGACGACCGGGTGGCCCTGGGGCGGACGGGGCACGTTGAGCGGCCCGCGCACGGAGAAATGCTCGCCCTCATGGCCGAGCACGTGCAGCTTGGCCGGGTCGAAGAAGCGCCCTTCCTCGCGGTCGCGGACGAAGGCATCGTCCTCGAACGTGTCCCAGAGCCCGGCGACCACGTCCACGAATTCCTCGGCGCGGGCGTAGCGGCTCGCATGGGCGAGATGGCTGTCGCGGCTGAAGTTGTAGGCCTCGCGCGGGTCCGCCGAGGTGACGAGGTTCCAGCCCGCCCGGCCTCCGCTGAGATGGTCGAGGGAGGCGAACTTGCGCGCCACGTGGAACGGCTCGTTGTAGGTGGTGGAGGCGGTGGCCACGAGGCCGATGCGCTCCGTCACCGCCGAGAGATGCGAGAGCAGGGTCAGCGGCTCGAATTGTCCGACATAGCGGATCGCCGTGCGGCTCAGGGCGTCGATATCGTCGCCGCGGATGCTGACCCCGTCGGCGAGGAAGATCAGGTCGAACTTCGCCGCCTCTGCCACTTTGGCGAGGCGCCGGTAATGGGCGGGATCGATCCCCGCATCCGCCTGCGACGAGGGATGCCGCCATGCCGCGACGTGATGACCGCCCGGATAGAGAAAGGCACCAAGGCGCATCGTGTCCCGGCGACGTGACATGGGTCTGTCCTCGATCTCGCGTTCCGTTGGACTTGCTTGGCAGGCGGCGCTTCAGGCCGAACCGACCCGGTATTGGCGTGGCGGGGCGGTGCCGTTCACGGCGAAATCGCCCACCGCCCGGTCGCGGTAGATCCGGGGATTGTGCGAGGCGATGGTGCGGGCGTTGCGCCAGTGCCGGTCGAGGCCGAGCCCGCTCTTCACCGCCGAGGCGCCGAGCGCATCGAACAGGGTCGTGGTGGCGTCGAGAACGAGGTTGGTGACTACCGTCACCGCCTGGTTCACCTCGATGTCGGCGATGCCCGCCGCATGGTCCGCCGCTTCTCCGTTGCGGTGAACGTCGTAGGTCCGCTGCAGGGCCTCCGCCGCCTTGAGGACGATGGCGCCCGCCGCATAGGCCGCGCCGCGCACGCGCCCGACCACTTGTTGGATCTGGGGATCGTCGCCGGCCCGGCTGCCGTTGCCGTGGCTGTAGACCCGCTTGCGCTCGGCCACGAGTCGCGACACGTCGATGGCGGCCGAACGGCCGATGCCGGCCAAAGTCGCCAGATGGACGAGCTGGAAGAACGCCATCGCGTAGGGGAAACGCTCCGGATCGGGCTTGATCAGCTCCGGCCCGATGAGGACGTCCGTGAAGATCGCCGTGCCGCTGGCGGTGAGCGACTGGCCGAAACCGTCCCAATCGTCGACGATCTCGACACCCGGCGCCCGCACCGGCACGGCCGCCACCAGGGACGCGCCCGCCTCGTCCTGGGCCGAGACGTGGATCCAGTCGGCGAAGAGCGAGCCGGTGGTGTAGAATTTCCGGCCGTTGAGCAGCCATTGCCCGCCGTGGGGCCGCAGGACCGTGTCGAACTGCCCGACCTTGGCCTCGCCGGTCTCGGACACGCCGCTGCCGACGGTCTGGCGATCGCCGATCCGGGCGGTCCAGCGCGCCCGCCATTCCGGTGAGGACGAGCACAGCATGTCCTCCGTGAACCCGAAATGCGCGCGCAGGGCGTTGGTGACGTTGGGGTCGGCCTGGGACAACTCGATCAACAGGTTGAACAATTCGGGCAGGCTCGCGCCGTGGCCCCCCTCCTCGCGGGCGAGGCGCAGGGTGGTGAAGCCCGCCTCTCTCAGCCAGCCGATCTCGTCATGGGGGAGCGTGTGCGCGAGATCGCGGGCGATGGCGGTGGCGCGGATGCGCGCGAAGACCGGCCGGAAACCGGCCGCGAGCGCCTCGTAGCCCGCGCTCGGTCCCGCGCCCCATCCCGCTTCCGTCTGAGACATTCCGTCGATTCCGTGCCTGTGATGCCGTCACGCCGAAGGGGCTCGCGCTCGATGGCCCCCGGCCCCGTGGTCGTCCTGATCGACAATCCGGGCAGGGCAGACAAGTATAAATTAGGGTCGGATATGCGATTTAGCGATGTTATGCTCTAATTAATCGTAAAATAGACGATGTATGCTTGAAAGGGATGATCGTTGAAAGATCATTCTCGTTGACCGGATAGGATCACCGGCTAGGCTCATGCGTAGGAAGGCCTCGCGCATCGCGTGAACGAGGCCTCTCTCTCCATCACACGATATCGTCGCCCCGGATTGCCTGGATCTGCCATGAGCGCACGCCGCGAATTGAGGCTGAACGCCTTCGAGATGGGGGCGCCGGGCCATACCTGGGCCGGGCTGTGGCGGCACCCGCGCGACGCGGCGGCGCGCTACAATACCCTCGAGTACTGGGTGTCGCTGGCCCGCACCGCCGAGCGCGGCCTGTTCGACGGGATCTTCCTCGCCGACGTGGTCGGGGTCTACGACGTCTACGGTGCCAGCCCGGCCACCGCCGTCGCCCGGGCGGCGCAGGCGCCGAACCTCGACCCGTTCCTGCTGGTGCCGGCGATGGCCCATGCCACGACGCATCTCGGCTTCGGGGTGACGGCGAACCTCACTTACGAACACCCCTATACCTTCACCCGCCGGCTCTCGACCCTCGATCACCTCACCAACGGTCGGATCGGCTGGAACGTGGTCACCGGCTATCTCGAGAGCGGCGCGCGCGGCATGGGCCTGCCGCAGGCCCGCGAACACGATGCGCGCTACGATGCCGGCGAGGATTTCCTGGAGGCCGCCTACAAGCTCTGGGAGGGAAGCTGGGAGGACGGCGCGGCCCTGCGCGACCGGGCGTCCGGCCTGTTCACGCAGCCGGGCAGGGTCCACCGCGTCACCCATGACGGGCCGAGCTACCGGGTCGACGGGCAGCATCTCAGCGAGCCGTCGCCGCAACGGACGCCCGTGCTCTATCAGGCCGGCGCCTCGTCGCGCGGACGTCTCTTCGCCGCCCGCCATGCCGAGAGCATCTTCCTCAACGGCCAGACCAAGGCCGTCGCGGGCAAGGCCGTGCGCGCTACGCGGCAGGCGGCCAAGGAGGCGGGCCGCGATCCCTACGACATCCGGATGTTCCTCGGGGCCACCGTGATCGTCGCCCCCACCCGCGCCGAGGCGTTCGATCTGCGCGACGAGTACGCGCGGTATCTCGACGTGGAAGGCCAGCTCGCCCTCGTCTCCGGCTGGACCGGGATCGACCTGTCCGAACTCGATGCCCATGAGGGGCTCGCCTACGTCAAGACCAATGCCATGCAGTCGTTGCTCGAGAACCTGACGCTGCCCGGCGAACGCTCCTTCACCCGTGCCGACTTCGCCGAGTTCGGCCCGCGCGGGGCACGGGCTCCCTTCATCGTCGGATCGCCCTCGGACGTCGCCGACGCGCTGCTCTCCTGGGCCGACGAGGCCGATCTCGACGGCTTCAACCTCACCCGCGCCGTCGCGCCCGAGACGATCGAGGCCTTCGTCGACCTCGTCGTGCCCGCGCTGCAGGACCGGGGCGCGTTCAAGACGCGGTATCGCGAGGGCACGCTCCGCGAAAAGCTGTTTCCGGAGGGCGGCGCCCACCTGAAGGCGACCCATCCCGGCGCCCGCTTCCGCCGGGGCGGCGGCGAGTCCCGCGCCTCCGCCGCCTGACGGCTCCCTCTCCCCTCCCCGATCACAGGCTTCCCCGATGCTCCCGCTCCGTACCCGCCGCAGCCTCCTCGGCGTCGCGGCTGTCCTCTTCGCTCTGGCGACCGGCCCCGCCTTCGCGGAAAAACCCCTGCGCATCGGAGCGACGCCGGGACCGGTGGGGCAGACCCTGGCCTTTGCCGCCGATCTCGCCCGCAAGCAGGGGCAGAATGTCGAGATCGTCGAGTTCACCGATTGGGTGACGCCCAACGAGGCCGTGGCCTCGGGCGATATCGACGCCAACCTGTTCCAGCACGTGCCCTACCTCCAGAGCGCCATCCGCTCGCGGGGCTACAAGCTGGTGGCCGTGGAGGGCGCGATCGTCCTGCCCGTGGGCTTGTTCTCGAAGACGGTGACCAGCCTCGACACGGTTCCCGACGGCGCCTCGGTGGCCATCGCCAACGATCCCGTCAACGCGGCGCGGGGCTTGCGCCTGCTGGAAACCGCCAAGCTGCTCACCCTGAAGCCGGGCGTCGGCGACGAGGCCTCCGTCGCCGACATCGTCGCCAATCCGAAGCACCTGCGGATCATCGAGCTCGAAGCGGCGCAATTGCCGCGCGCGATGGACGACGTGACCCTGGCGCAGGTCAGCTTCACCTACCTGATCGCCGCCGGCGGCGACCCCAGGACCTCCCTCATCACCGATGGAGCCGGGGACCGGCGCTACACGCTGAGCTTCGTCGCCCGTCCGGACAATCGCGACGATCCGCGTCTGGCCGCCTTCATCCGCAGCTTCCGCTCGGCGCCGGTGCGGGACTACATCGAGCGGACCTACAAGGGTTTCCTCGAGCCGGTCTGGTAGCGCGGTCTTCGATTCGAACCGCCGCCGCCACCCGTTCGTCCAAGCGCGAGCCGGCCGCCCGAACGAGCCTGCGCCAGGCTCGAAGGTCTTCGCCCCGGCACTCCCGAACAGAGAGCATCCATGCCCCTGAACCGTCGCGCCCTGCTGGGCGGCACCCTTCCCCTGCTGGGCGGCACCCTTGCCCTCATCACGGCCTCCACGGCCCGGGCCGCAACACCTCTCAAGGTGGTCGCCTCCTCGGTGCCGCATGCCGAGATCCTGACCTACGTGCTGGACACGCTCGCTCCGGACCTGCCCCTGCGGATCATCGAGATCAGCGGCGACATCCGCCCGAACCGCCTCGTTCTCGATGGCGATGCCGACGCCAACTTCTTCCAGCACGTGCCGTATCTGCGCAGCGAGGAGGCCGAACTCGGCGTCCGCTTCGCCGTGACTGCGAGCGTGCATGTGGAGCCCCTCGGGCTGTATTCGCGCCGCGTCCGCAGCCTCGCCGACCTGCCGAAGGGGGCGACCATCGCCCTGTCCAACAACGTCACCAATTTCAGCCGGGGGCTGAAGCTGCTGCAGGAGAACGGCCTCATCCGTCTCAGGCCCGGCGGCGACGGCACCTTCGCCACGGCCGGCGACATCGCCGAGAATCCGAAATCCTTCAGCTTCGTCGAGGTGGCGCCGCCGCAATTGCCGCGCTCCCTCGACGACGTCGCCCTGGCGGTCATCAACGGCAACTACGCCCTCGAATCCGGCCTCGACCCGGCCAAGGATTCCCTCGGCCTGGAGCGGGCGGAGGGCAACCCCTACGCCAACGTGCTGGTGACGACGCAAGGCCTGGCCCAGGATGCGCGCATCCAGACGCTCTCCTCCCTCCTGCAATCGGCGGAGGTCGCCGGCTTCATCCGCGAGCGCTATCGCGGCGCGGTGATCCCGGTGAGAGGCGCCTGACCGGAGCGCGCCGGCACGTCGGGGCGGCTGTCCGTGGTGAAGCCGTCCCGGTTCGGCATCCGCACCTTCGGCAGGGAGGCGGCATCGAGTTCCGCCCCCTCCGGCAGGATGCCGTTGAGATGCAGCACATAGGCGCTGAGGGCGTAGGTCTCGTCGGCGCTCAGGGATTGCGGCGCGTCGTAGGGCATGGCGCGGCGGATATAGTCGAACAGGGTGGTGGCATGGGGCCAGAAGCTTCCCACCGTCCGCACCGGCTTGCTTGTCGCGAGGCTGCCCTGGCCACCCGCGAGCCTATCGGCGGATGCACCCTCCCCCTGCGCCCCGTGGCAGGCGGCGCAGCGCGCCCCGAACAGGGCCTCGCCCTGGCGCACGCTGCCATGGCCGGCGGGCAGTCCCTGACCGTCGGCCCGCACGTCGATGTCCCAGAGGGCCAGGGTCTGCGGGGTCACGGGGCGGCCGATCCCGGACAGGGAGACCGGCCCGGACGGGTCCGCCAGGGCGGCGCCCGTCACCGTCAGGCAGGCGAGAAGGCCGAGGCCGCTAAACCGCATGGCTCACGCCTCCCTCGGCGGCGATGTGCCAGCCGGCGATTCCGTTGTTGTGGTAGAAGGATTGGGTGCCCCGGACCGAGACCAGCGCCGCGCGCGGCGGCTGGACGTAGCCCGTCTCGTCGGTGGCCCGGCTGAGGAGATGCGCCGGGCCGCCCTCCCAGCGCCAGGGGAGCCGGAACCGCGTGAGGCATCTGGGCAGGATCGGACCCTCCAGAACGGCCGCCTGCCAGCGCGCGCCGCCGTCGGTGGAGACCTCGACGCCCGCGATGCGGCCGCGCCCCGTCCAGGCGAGGCCGCGGATCTCGCGAAAGCCGGGCGCGCGCAGTTGCTCGCCGCCGGACGGCGTGGTGATGACCGATTTGGCCTCCATCACGAAGGTGAACTGGCGCGCCGACCCGTCCGGCATCAGGTCTGTGTATTTCGAGGTCTCCTCGCGGGTCTGGAACGGCTGGTCCCCGACCTTGAGCCGGCGCAGCCACTTGATGCTGAGATTGCCCTCGACCCCCGGCACGAACAGCCGCAGCGGGTAGCCCTGTTCCGGGCGGAGCCGCTCGCCGTTCTGGGCATAGGCCAGGATCGCGCCGTCCCGCGCGAGGTCGAGGGGGATGCTCCGGCTCATCCCGGCCGCGTCCGCGCCCTCCGCCAGGATCCAGGCGGCGCCGGGCTTCACCCCGACCTCGTCGAGGAGGGTGCTCAACTCCACGCCGGTCCATTCGGCGCAGGAAAGGAGGCCGTGGCTTTCCTGGAGGGTCCAGCCCGGCTTGGCCCCGAGCCACGGCGTGTTGCCCGAGCATTCGAGGAAATGGATGCGCGAGACCGACGGCATCCGCACGAGATCGTCCATGGTGAGGATGAGGGGCCGTTCCACGAGGCCGTGGATCGCCAGCCGGTGGCGCTCCGGGTCGATGGCCGGCACCCCGGCATGGTGGCGCTCGAAATGCAGCCCGTTGGGCGTGATGATGCCGTGCAGGTGCTGGAGCGGCGTGCCGGTGGAGGAGGCGCCGGGAAAGGCCGGCGGCGTCCGCGATTTCCGGCCTAGGTTCTCGTAGGGCGAGGGCCGGCCATAGGGCGGCGATGCGGACGGCGCTCCGGGCGTACGGCTCCATTCGGGGATGGCGAGGGGATCGCCCGCCTCCAGGGCGTGGGCGGCGGTGGCGATCCCGCCCGCCGCGCCGCCGGCCAGCCGAAGGAAGCCGCGCCGGCTCGAAGACCGGCGCGGTGCGCGCGATGTGTCAGACGGCATGACAACGGGGTCCGAATGGGCGTTCGGAGGAGAACGCGAAGCGAGATGTCGGGGGCGATGGCGAAAGAAGAGCGTGGCTGCGTCTCTTTCGATGATTGTCATTGGACCGTATCCGGCCTTCGCAATCAACGGCATGGATTTTTCAATTCTTGCGGGGACGCGAATACATCTTCTCTCGAACCGGGACGCCGAGGGACGATTTTTCGGATTACGTAACGCCGCTTGGGCGATGCCGGGATTGCCCTGCCCGACGCCGCGCATGCGGCCCGTCCCGAATGCCGGGCGACTTGAATGTTGGGCAACTTGGAGGATCGTTCTCTCGCGGTAGGGCTGCGGGGATCGATCTTGCTTGAAGGGCGAAGAATTCGGCAGCCGATTTCATTGAATGCGACAAGTATAGGTCATAGAATCGCAGGATAGATGTTCATCGTTCCGTTCCACCGCCCGGCGCCTGCGCGTGCCGGGCGCATGAGGTTTGGCGAGTGCCTGGAATTCAGATCGACCGCGGCGGCGATGCCGTCCCGCCGCCGCCGGATGCGCTGATCCGTTTCGAGCAGGTGGCGAAGACCTACTCCACCCGCGACGGCGCCGGCGTCTCGGCGTTGAGCGGGATCGACCTGTCGGTGACGGCCGGTTCGGTGCTGGGGGTGATCGGCCGCTCGGGCGCGGGGAAATCGAGCCTGATCCGGCTCATCAACGGCCTGGAGCGCCCGAGCGCGGGTCGTGTCCGTGTCGGGGATGCGGAGGTCTCGTCCCTCGACGAGCGCGCGCTGCGCCGGATGCGCCGCGGCATCGGCATGATCTTTCAGCATTTCAACCTGCTCTCGTCCCGCACCGCCTTCGGCAACATCGCCCTGCCCCTGGAGATCGAGGGCCAGGGCAAGGCCGCGATCCGCGCCCGTGTCGAGGAATTGCTGGCCCTGACCGGGTTGGAGGAGCAGCGCGACCGCTATCCCGCCGAACTCTCGGGCGGCCAGAAGCAGCGTGTCGGCATCGCCCGCGCGCTGGCCACGGGGCCGAGCGTGCTTCTCTCCGACGAGGCCACCTCCGCCCTCGACCCGGAGACCACGCGGTCGATCCTGGCGCTGCTGCGCCGCATCAACCGCGACCTCGGCCTCACCATCGTGCTCATCACCCATGAGATGTCGGTGATCCGCGCCGTGGCGGACCGCGTCGCCGTGCTGGAGGCGGGCCGCATCGTCGAGCAGGGCGACGTGTTCGAGGTCTTCACCCGTCCACAGGCCGAGATCACCCGGACGCTGCTAGCGGGAGAGATGGGGCTGGCGCTGCCGGCCGGACTTCGCGCCGAGATCGACACCCGACCGATCGCGGGCGGCACGGCGGTTCTGCGGATCGCCTTCCGCGGGCCTCACGCCAACGACCCGATCGTCGCGCGGCTCGCGCGCGAGACCGGCATCGAGGCCAACATCCTGTCCGGCACCGTCGACGAGATCGCCGGCCAGCCCTTCGGCTCGCTGACGGTGGGGCTGCCCGCTGGGCCGGACGTGGTCGGCCGGGCACGCGCCTTCCTCGACGCTCACGGCCTCGTCTCCGATCTCCTCGGCTACCTGCCGGCCCACAGCGTGGAGGCTCGCCGTGTCGCCTGAAATGATCCGCCTGTTGCTGCAGGCCACCGGCGACACGCTTTCCATGGTGGCCGTGGCGGCCGTTCTCGGCACGCTGTTCGGCCTTCCGCTGGGCGTCTTCCTGGCGACCAGCCGGCGCGGGGAATTGCTCGCCGCGCCCTGGCTCAACGGCGTGCTGGGCCTCGTCGTCAACGCCACCCGCTCGACGCCCTTCATCATCCTGGTCGTGGCCATCATCCCCTTCACCCGGCTCATCGCCGGCACTTCCATCGGGATGTGGGCCGCCACGGTGCCGCTGACGGTGGCGGCGACGCCCTTCATCGCCCGCCTCGTGGAGGCGGCGATCCGCGAGGTCGATGCCGGGCTGGTGGAGGCGGCGCGCGCCTTCGGGGCCGGCCCGCTCACCATCATCCGCAAGGTGCTGATCCCGGAGGCCCTGCCCGGCATCCTCCTCGGCCTGACCCTCGCAGTGGTGTCGCTGCTCGGCTATTCGGCCATGGTCGGCGCCGTCGGCGGCGGGGGGCTGGGCGATCTCGGCATCCGCTACGGCTACCAGCGCTTCCGCCCCGAGATGATGCTGGCCGTGGTCGTCGTGCTGATCGTCCTGGTCCAGGCGGTCCAGACCATCGGCGAGCGTCTGGCCGGCCGGCTCAACCGGCGCATCCGCCGGGCGTAATCCCGCTCCGGCAGGTTTCATCGGGGCACTCACCGCTTAACCCGCCCGGAATGTCCCATAAAACGAACGCCGGGCGTGATGAGATAAATCGACGGTCTCCCACATATCGTCGCTCGGCCGGAAATATTCTTCGCCTTACTGCGACGGGCTCGATAACGACTACGATCCGTCTGTTCTAGAGACGGATCATCTCCTTTGTCCGTTCTATAAAGAGAACGATTTCATTGACGGCGAAGGCGCCGCCGAGCAGATTCGGAGGACACTTTCTCACCCCGGCTCCGCGTCCCGCGTCCGAGTTACGACAGCAGGTTTCCCCATGACGACCCGACGCCCGACTCTCTCGCGCCGGAAAGCGGCGGCTCTTCTGGGCGGCTTCGCCCTCTCCCTGGCGAGCCTCGGCCCTGCCGCCGCCGCTGAGGGCCAGCTGCGCATCGCCAAGCAATTCGGTGTCGTCTACCTGCTTCTCAACGTCGTCGAGGACCAGAAGCTCATCGAGAAGCACGGCAAGCAGGCGGGCCTCGACATCAAGGTGGAGTACGTCCAGCTCTCCGGCGGTTCGGCGGTCAACGACGCACTGCTGTCCGGCAATATCGAGATTGCCGGTGCCGGTGTCGGCCCGCTCTTCACCCTCTGGGACCGCACCCGGGGACGGCAAAACGTCAAGGGCGTCGCGTCGCTCGGCAACTTCCCCTACTACCTCGTCACCAACAATCCCGACGTGAAGACCATCGCCGACTTCACCGAGAAGGACCGCATCGCGGTTCCCGCCGTCGGCGTCTCGGTCCAGTCGCGCATCCTGCAGCTGGCCTCGGCGAAGCTCTGGGGCGACAAGGACTTCGCCAAGCTCGACAAGATCAGCGTCGCGGTCCCGCATCCGGAGGCCGCCGCCGCGATCATCAAGGGGGGCACCGAGATCTCCGGCCATTTCGGCAACCCGCCCTTCCAGGAGCAGGAGCTGGCCGAGAACCCGAAGGCCCGGATCGTGCTCAATTCCTATGACGTGCAGGGCGGCCCGGCCTCCTCGACCGTGCTCTACGCCACCGAGAAATTCTACAAGGACAGCCCGAAGACCTACAAGGCGTTCCTGGGCGCGCTCGATGAGGCCGCGACGTTCATCACCGCGAATCCGGAGAAGGCGGCCGAGATCTACGTTCGGATCAACGGCAGCAAGATCGACCCGGCCTTCCTGACGACGATCATCAAGAACTCCGCCGTATCCTTCAAGGTGACGCCCGAGAACACGCTCGGTCTCGGCACGTTCATGCACCGGGTCGGTGCCATCAAGGCGGAGCCGAAGACGATCGGCGACTACTTCTTCGATGACCCGCGCATCAGCAACGGCAGCTGAGCGGCGCGCCATGATCTCCACGGCTCCCCGCTCCGAATTCGCCATCACGGGGCTCCCCGATCCCCGCGCATGGGGATCCGCGCGGCGTGAGGAGGCGCGCGCCCATGCCCCGGTCGCGGCCGAGGCATCGCCGCTGCTGCGGATCAAGGGCGTGACCCTCGAATACCGCACGCCGGAGCGGGTGGTGCGCGCCACCCATCGCATCGACCTCGATATCCATGAGGGGGATCGGTTCGTCCTGCTCGGGCCGTCCGGCTGCGGCAAGTCCACCCTGCTCAAGGCCGCGGCCGGTTTCCTCCGCCCCGTGGAGGGGGAGATCACCCTCGGCGGCGTGCCCGTGCGCGAGCCCGGCCCCGACCGCATCGTGGTGTTCCAGGAATTCGACCAGTTGCCGCCCTGGAAGACGGTGGCCCAGAACGTCGCCTTCCCCCTGCGCGCGGCCCGTGCGCTGGGCCGGCGCGAGGCCGCCGAGCGGGCGCGGTACTACATCGACAAGGTCGGGCTGACGCGCTTTGCCGACAGCTACCCGCACCAGCTCTCGGGCGGCATGAAGCAGCGCGTGGCGATTGCCCGGGCGCTGGCGATGCAGCCGAAGGTCCTGATGATGGACGAGCCCTTCGCGGCCCTCGACGCCCTGACCCGGCGCCGGATGCAGGAGGAATTGCTGTCCCTGTGGGACGAGGCCCGCTTCACCCTGCTCTTCGTCACCCATTCCATCGAGGAGGCCCTGGTGGTCGGCAACCGGGTGGCGCTGCTCTCGCCCCATCCGGGCCGTGTACGGGCCGAGATCAACAGCCATGCGTTCGATCTCACCAGCATCGGGAGCCGCGATTTTCAGGACGCGGTGCAGCGTCTGCACAGCCGCCTGTTCGAGGCCGCACCCGAACGCCGCGCATCCACGGAGGCGTCCGCATGAGCGATGCCAGTCTCGCGGGCCGGCCCCTCGTGCCGCCGATCCGCCCCGAATACGACCATGTGCTCGCCCCCTTCGTGGAAGCCCCGGTGGAACGGGTGCTGCCGTTCTCGACCCGGCTCTGGCAGCAGGATTGGCTGCGCAAAGGGCTCATCATCGTCGCCCTCGTCCTCGTCTGGGAGGGGCTGGCGCGCTGGCAGGACAACGACCTGCTGCTGCCCGGCTTCGGCGCCACGATGGCCGCACTGGTGGACGGCCTCGTGAACGGCGAACTGCTGGACCGGGTGCGGATCTCCCTCGTCGTGCTGCTGCAGGGCTATGTCTGCGGCATCGTCCTGGCCTTCCTGCTGACCACCCTGGCCGTCTCGACCCAGTTCGGCCGCGACCTGCTCTCGACCCTGACGGCGATGTTCAACCCGCTGCCGGCCATCGCCCTGCTGCCGCTGGCCCTACTCTGGTTCGGCCTCGGTTCCGGCAGCCTGATCTTCGTCCTCATCCATTCGGTGCTCTGGCCGATGGCGCTCAACACCTATGCGGGCTTTCAGGGCGTGCCCGAAACCTTGCGCATGGCCGGGCGCAACTACGGTCTGCGCGGCCCGTCCTACGTGATTCAGATCCTCATCCCCGCCGCGCTGCCGGCGATCCTGTCCGGCCTCAAGATCGGATGGGCCTTTGCCTGGCGCACGCTGATCGCGGCGGAACTCGTCTTCGGCGCATCCTCGGGGCGCGGGGGGCTGGGCTGGTACATCTTCCAGAACCGCAACGAACTCTACACGGACCGCGTCTTCGCCGGTCTCGTCCTCGTCGTCGTCATCGGTCTCGTCATCGAGAACGTGGTGTTCGCGGCCTTCGAGCGGCTCACCGTGCGGCGCTGGGGCATGGCGCGATAATCCCGACCGATGTCGGAGGCCAAGCTGCCCCGCGCGAAAGGTTCTGCTTTCACGAGCGGACGGCAGAGCAGGTTTCGATCGTTCCGCCTCTATCTTTAAAAGATCATATTATCGACTTTTGCTGATTGCGGCGATTATAAAAGCTATCGCAAAAGCTTTTATTCAGTATTTCGTCCGCCGGCGGGACTGGGGTGCCGGCCGGATGGCCCCGCTTCGATCGCATCGCCGTCCCGTCTCGCCCTCGACGCCATCGGGCTCCGGCATGGCGCCGGGCCCATCCTCGACCTCTTGCGCCTGCCATGAGGGCGTGAGCGACCGCTTCACCGATGCCGCACCTTTTCGCCGGGCGGATGCAGATTCAAGGGAGATCAATCCGTGACGATCACCAGACGCCGCGTGCCGGGCCTGCTCCTCGCGCTCGGAGCCGGCCTTTCCGCCCTCACCGGTGCCGTCGCCGGGGAGGCCGCGCCGAAGGAGTTCCGGATCGGCTACCAGAAGATCGGCCTCATCGTCGTCGCCCGGCAGCAGGGGGTGATCGAGAAGCGCCTGGCCGCGCAGGGCACCAAGGTGCAGTGGGTCGAGTTCCAGGCCGGGCCTCCCCTGCTCGAAGCCTTGAGCGCGGGCAGTATCGATTTCGGCTATACCGGCGACGCGCCGCCGATCTTCTCGCAGTCGGCGGGCGGCAACCTCGTCTATGTCAGCGCCGCGGCGCCCTCCGGCGACGGCGAGGCGATCCTGGTCAAGGAATCTTCGCCGATCCGGTCGGTCGCCGATCTGAAGGGCAAGAAGGTCGCGTTCGGTCGCGGCACGAGCGCGCACAACCTCATCATCGCCGCCCTGGAGAAGGCCGGCCTCACCTTCTCGGACATCACGCCCGCCTACCTGACGCCGGCCGATGCCGGCTCGGCCTTCGCCAACGACAGCGTCGACGCGTGGTCGATCTGGGATCCCTACTTCGCCGTGGCGCAGGCGCGGAGCAAGACCAGGGTCCTGGCGACCTCCGGCCAGACCCTCGACGTGTCGGCCTATTTCCTGGCCAACAGGACCTTCGCCGACACGCATCCGGGCGTCATCGTCCATAGTCTGGCGGGTCTCACCGAGGCGGCCGCCTGGGCCGACGGGCACCGCGACGAGGTGGCCAAGGCGCTGAACGCCGTGACGGGCATCCCCTACGAGATCCAGAAGGTCGCGGCGGACCGTACCCGGTTCGGGGTCCGGCCCCTCACCGACGCGATCCTCTCCGGGCAACAGGCCACGGCCGACCGCTTCCATCGTCTCGGGCTCATCCCCCGCGCCATCCAGGTGCGTGACGCCGTCTGGACCCCGCCGCGCACCTGATCGCGTCGACCCGCAAGATCCCGTCGACCTGAAAGATCCCGTCGACCCGCAAGGCCCGGAGCCCCCACATCGTGACCACCCTCGACCCCCTCGCGAGTCTGTCCCTGCCGGGAGCGGGCGTCCCGCCCCGGCGGGCGCTGCCCAAGGCCGTTTCCCCCTCCCCCTCGCGCCACACGGCCCGGTCGGGCTTGGGCCCCTACGGTCTCTTCGTGATCTCGTGGCTCGCCCCCGTCGCCCTCGTGGCGGTCTGGGAAGTCCTCGCCCGTGCCGGCTGGATCTCGCCGCAGGTGCTTCCGGCACCGAGCAAGGTCCTGACGACCGCCTGGAAGCTGACACTGAACGGTTCGCTGCTCCTCGATCTCGGCACCAGCCTGCTGCGCGCGGCGGTCGGCTTCGCCATCGGCGGCGGAATCGGTTTCGCCCTCGGCACCCTGGTCGGGTTTTCCCGTCTCGCGGAGGCGGCCATCGACCGGAGCGTCCAGATGATCCGCGCCATCCCGTTCCTCGCCCTGCTGCCCCTGGTCATCGTGTGGTTCGGCGTCGGTGAGAGCCAGAAGATCTTCCTCGTGGCGCTGGGGGTCGCCTTTCCGATCTACATCAACACGGTGCTCGGCATCCGGCAGGTGGACCCGAAGCTCGTCGAACTCGGCCGGGTCCGGAACCTCGGTCCGATCCAGCTGATCCGCCGCATCATCCTGCCCGGCGCCCTGCCCTCGATCCTCACGGGCGTCCGCTATGCCCTGGCGACGGCTTGGCTGGCCCTGGTGGTGGCCGAGACGATCGGCGCGCAATCCGGCCTCGGTTTCCTCGCGATGGATGCCCGCGAGTTCCTGCGCACCGACGTGATCGTGCTGGCCATCGTGCTCTACGCGCTGATCGGCATCGCCGCCGATTCCATCGCCCGTCACCTGGAGCGCTCGCTCCTGGCCTGGCACCCGAATTTCGGGGACCGCCGATGAGTCGCGCCCATGCCGGAGCGGCCGTTGCCGCGCCCGCTCCCTCGCCTCCCGCCGTCGTCGTCACCGACCTCACCCGCGCCTACGGTCCGCGCGTCGTCATCGACGGCCTGAATCTCGTCATCGAGCGCGGTGAGTTCGTCGCCCTGCTGGGCGAGAGCGGTTGCGGCAAGACGACCTTGCTGCGGGCCCTGGCGGGGCTCGATCCCGTCGATCACGGCCGCATCGACGCGCCCGGAGAGGCCGCCGTCGTGTTCCAGGAGCATCGGCTGCTGCCGTGGGACAGCCTCTGGCGGAACGTGGCGCTGGGCCTGCCGGACCGGGGGGCTCGGGAGCGCGCCGCCGCCGCGCTCTCCGAGGTCGGGCTCGGACACCGTCTCGACGATTGGCCGCGCAATCTCTCCGGCGGTCAGGCGCAGCGCGTGGCTCTCGCCCGCGCGCTCGTGCAGGAGCCGGAACTGCTGCTGCTCGACGAACCCTTCGCGGCGCTCGACGCTCTGACCCGCATCCGCATGCACGGGCTGGTCAAGGAACTCGTGGCCCGCCACCGGCCGGGCGTTCTCCTCGTCACCCACGATGTCGACGAAGCCATCTCGCTCGCCGACCGCGTGCTGGTGATGCGGGCGGGGATCATCGCCGCCGAGCACCGGCTCGACGGCTCCGGCGATCGGGTGGCCCTCCGCCTCCGCCTCCTCGCCGAACTCGGCGTTCACGCCGAATCCGAGCCCGCCTGAACTCTCCCTCCTAGTCGATCGGCCAGAGACTCCCATGACGACCTCATTCCGCTCCCCGTCCTCCGGCCCCTCCCGCCGCCGTTTCCTCGAGACGTCCCTGCTCGGTGCCGGTGCCCTCGCGGGTGGTCTCGCGGGCCATTCGGCCGGCGCCGCCACCGGCCGCACCACCGACACGCTGCGCCTGACCTGGGGCTATACCGGCCTCACCTTCATCGCCAAGGAGCGCGGCGAGCTGGTGAAGACCCTCGCCAAAGACGGGATCAAGGTGGAATGGGTCGGCCCGTTCCCCAACCACGCGCCGACCCTCCAGGCGGTCACCGGCGGCACCGCCGATTTCAGCTTCGGCGGCAGCACGACCCCTGCGCTCGCCGCCATCTCCGCCGGCTCGCCGCTGGTCTTCACCCAGTTCCTCATCTACAGCCCGCGCACCACGGCCATCATCGCCAAGGACGGGTCCGGCATCGACAAGGTCGAGGATCTCGTCGGCAAGTCTGTGGCGGTGAACCGGTCGGGGCTCGGCGAGTTTCTGGTGGTGGCGGCGCTGGAAAAGCACGGCATCGACCGGTCCAAGGTCAAGTTCGTCTATCTCAACCCGCCCGATGCCGCCCCGGCGCTGGCCTCCGGCAAGGTCGATGCGTGGTCGATGTGGAGCCCCGGCGTGGACATCGCCCGCTTCGACTACAACGCCCACGACATCTTCCTCGAGGAGCGCGACCTGCCCTTCCAGATCGATTTCACCTCCTACCTGACGCGGCGGGATTTCGTCGCGAAGAACCCCGATCTCGTCCGCGCCTTCCATGCGGCGCTGAAGAACGACGCCGATTGGGCGTCCGCGAACACGGAAGAGGCCGAGCGGCTCACACAGGCCAAGGCGGGCTACAGTGACCGGGTGCGCGACCACTTCATCGGCCTGCGCAAGCAGTACAAGCTCTACGCAACGGACGATCAGGCCTTCCTGGCGGAGTTCCAGAAGGCGGCCGAGTGGCTGGTCACGCGCAAGGTCCTGCCCGAGCCGGTGACCGTCACCGATCACCTCGTCCGGGTCTGACGGGATCGTCGCCCCGTTCCAGGCCCCGATCCTCGCGGCCCTGAGGCGGACCTCGTATCTTACCGGAACGGGACGGGAGCCGATGCTTCCCCTCAGCCGGAGCTATTCCGAACGTCTCGCACTCCCGAGCAGCGCGCGGGCGGCTTCGTGACGGATCTCGCCCGTCTCACAGGTCTTGCAGATCGCCCCGAGATAGCGACCGTCGATCACCGTCGCGGCGAACAGCCCGGACTTGAAGCGGTTCGCGGCCTGTGTCTCCACGGCGTACCAGAGGCGTGTCCCGAACCGCACCTTGCCGAATTCGCCGCGCAACGTCGCGTCCCTGCTCGTGCTTTTCAGAGCGCTGCGGATGCGGGTGTAGCGGGAGGTGGGCGAGGCGTAGAGCCCGTCGAGACGGGCCGTGTCGTCGCCTTCGCCGTCGACGGGATCGCGTCTCAGGAACACGGTGCAGACCTCCAGGGTGCGCTTGCAGGGGAGCGTGCCGCAGACGAGACGCACGGTCATCCGGCCCGTGGCGTCACCGGTCGCCTCGGCGGGATCTTCCAGGGTCCATCCCTCCGGGAGATCGATGACGAAGCCCTGGTCCAGACGGACCGTCCGTGTCCTCGCGGTCTCCCCGCTCCAGGCCGCTCCCGCGACGGTCAGTGCCGGGAACACGCATGCGAGGGCGAGCCAGCCGGAGCGGCGTTTCGGAGCACGGCTCATGACGGTCCGCCGTCCGAAGGCAGATGGCGCGCCGCGAGCGCCTCGAAACGGGCGAGTGCGTCCGGATCGAAGGCGCGTGTCGGGAGTGGCAATACACTGCCCCAGCGCATCGGCAGGACGATGAGTTCGCCCAGGCGCTCGCAGCCCCGGAAGTTCGTCCAGCCGAGGCGTGCCCAGGCTCCTCCTTGGGCGACCGAGAGGCTCCGGGCGTCGGCATGAGCATAGGACGTGCCGGGCCGTGCCTCCCGCGCGAGATCCCGTCCGAGCTCGCGCGCTGCCCAGCGACGGTTCCAGGGACCGAGCGCGAGGACGAGCAGGACCACCGCCGCGGCCCCTAGGGCCGGCTTCAGGAAATCGGTTCCCGCCATCTCGAGGAAGAGCGGGAACGCGATCGAGAACGGGACGCGGTAGGGGTCCACCGCCCACACGAAGGCGACGATGCCGGGAACGAGCAGGCTCAGACCGGCGAAGAGCAGCACTGCCCCGCGCATCCGTGCTCGCTGCATCGCCGGCCGGTCGAGGGTCCTGGTCACGAGCGCCGCCCGATCCTCCGCCGTGAGCGTGAAGGCGATGCGCACCGCATCTCCGGCTTCGTCGGCGAAGGGATCGGTGTCGTCGGGCGGGTGGGGCGACAAGGGCCGCCCGGCGGCGGTCCAGGCCCGAACGCCGTCGGCCTGCGCCGTCGTGAGATCGGCCTTGGCGAGGACGATGGGTTCGCCCTCGACATCCGTCAGGACGAAGAGGTGGAGACGGTCCTCGTCCAGCCCCTTGATGAGATGCCAGGGCAGGAAGGCCTCCAGATCCGCACTCGTCTGCGTGATCCCGGCATCGTCGAAGCGGTAGGTCATCGGCACGGGCGTGTCTTCGCCGGGGGGGCCGATCGCGGCGACGAGCCGCTGCTGCAGCAGCCACGGGTAGGCCGCGTGAAGGGTGAGGCAGGCAAGTGTCACGACCGCGAGGAGCGCGGCCAGCGGCCAGAGCGACAGGTCGGGGAGGTCCTGCAGAAACCCGGATATGGTCTTGCCTTTACGCCCTCCCTCCGTCGCCCAGGTCGAGACGAAGCCGAGCAGGGCGAAGAACCATAGCGCGGGTAGTCCGACCGTCAGGATACGCCGCCGGAATGCCGCCGAGCGAGGTCGGTGCATCCAGGCGATGCCGGCGAGTCGATGGGTGAAGCGAAGCGGGGCGGCGAAGACGAGGGGCGCGCCGGGGGATAGCGGACGTGCCGAAATGGATGGGACGACGGGCAGGGTTGCATCTCCTACGACGCGCGGCGCGCGCTCATGGCGCTACGCGGGTTTCGCAAAAGTGGTCGCTGGTTTTGCGGCCGAAAACCTGCGACGCTCCGAGGGCCAATGCGGACCCGCACAGGCCTGGCAGGCCTCCATCGTGCCCGGACCGGGCGGCTGAGACAACCGCCGACGACACGGGGTGGTTGAGAGCATCGCCGGATTCGAACGCCCGCGCGCCAAATTTGCCGCAGGCGGCCGCTTCCGGGCGTGCCGACACGCGAGCGTTCGAGGCCCGATCCGACGAGACCGGGCCGCGGGCCGATTTCGCTCGGAAACCGAGCGGTCCGAAGGGGTCCTGGCTCACCGAGCCGGGGCTAGACCTGCCCGGCCGCGTCTTTCATGGCCGCCGCCGCCGCTGCCAGTCCCCAGCGGACCATCTCCTCCGCGTCGGCGGCCGTCCCCGCCTCCGCGTAGCAACGCAGCTCGGGCGCATTGCCGGACGCCCGGAAGTGGATCGTGCGTCCCCCGTCGAGTTCGACCCTGACACCGTCCTGTTCGTCCACGGATTGCGGCGTGCCGAGCGGGCGGAAGAAATCCGCGCGGAACGCCTCCCGGCCGAGCTGGCGCAGCAAGGCGCCGCTCCGCTCCGCCGGGGTTTCGGGCAGGCGGTCGCTGGCGGTCTCGCCGACCTTCAGGGAAACGACGAGTTCCGCGAGCGTCATTCCGGCGTCCCGTGCCGCCGCCAGGGTCGCCACGATCGGAAGGATCGCATCGCGCGTGGGCAGGGCCGCGAGGATCCCGTCGCCGACGGCAATGTCCGAACCGAGGAGGAAACCGCCATTGGCTTCGAAGCCGACGACGCTCGTGGCTCCGTCCCTCTGCGCCTGGCCCATCCCGGCGATGACGAAGGGCGAGCCGACCTTGGTGCGCAGCACGCGCCGGAAGCCGCCCGCATGCTCGATGGCCGAGCCCGCCGTGACGGGGACGACGACCGTGTCGACGCCGAGATAGCGGGCGGTGATCAGCCCGAGGACATCGCCCCGGACGATCCGCCCGGCGGCGTCCGCGAGCAGCGGCCGGTCCGCGTCGCCATCGGTCGTCACCAGCGCGTCGAAGCCGCCCGATGCCATCGCGTCGCGGATGAACGCGATATCCTCGGGGCGGTGGGCCTCCGTGTCGATGGGCACGAAACTGTCGGAGCGGCCGATGGCGACGATGTCGGCCCCGAGGGCGGCCAACACGTCGGCGAGGAGATCGCGCGCCACGGAACTCTGCTGATAGACCGCGATCCTCTGGCCGGCCAGGATGGTGGAGGGGAAGGCCTCGGTGTAGCGCTGACGGTAGCGGTCGATCGCCCCCGGCTCCCGCGTGGCGGCGTCGGTCGGCGGCATGTCGCCGACCCGGGAGATGTCGCCCAGGGCGGCGAGGATCGCGACCTCGTCGGTCTTGGTGATCTCGCCATCGGGGCGATAGAATTTCAGGCCGTTGCGATCCGAGGGAATGTGGCTGCCGGTGACCATGACGGCGCAGGCCCCGCGCCGGATGCCTTCGAGCGCGAGGGCCGGTGTCGGCAAGGCACCGCAATCGAACACGGTCAAGCCGGCCCCCGCCGCGGCGGCGGCCACCGTCGCGGCGATTCCCTCGCTGCTGTCGCGCAAGTCCCGGCCGATCACGACGTCGCGGCTGCCGCCGGTCGTGGCGGCGATCGAGCGGAAGAACGCGCTGGCATAGGCGTAGCTCGGCCATCCCACGAGGTCTGTCACCAGTCCGCGCAGGCCACTGGTCCCGAATTTCAGACTGCTCATGAGCTTTCCACTTGCGATGGGCGCGACGGTGCGACGAGCCCCGCTTTTAGGTGGAGTGGGCCGCCGCCTCAATCGGTTCCCGTCGGGGCGTTTCCCCCGCCTTCAAGCGCCGGGGCGGATTGCCATGCGATCACCGGGCGTTCGAAGTGCCACGCGACGCTCACCGTCACTTCAGGTCGGTTGTGGCCGCAGGCTTGAGGCCGCCTCACGCGATCGCGGTGATCCGATGCAGAAGCGACATCAGATCGGATTGGCGCCGCGTCTGCGTCTTCGAGAAGATCGACGCCAGATGTGTCCGCACGGTCCACAACGTGATGCGCTTGTCGGATGCGATTTCCGCGAGTGTCTTTCCAAAGCAGATCTGCTTGGCGATGCTGGACTCGGTCTGCGTAAGGCCGAACATCTTCTGCATGACTTCGTTGCTGGGGTCCGGGTTCTCGTTCAGATCGACAATCGTCACGAGCGTATAGCCGTAAGCGTCCGTTTCATCGCCAGCGGGCATGGCGTGAATGGCCAGGGAGCGCTTTCCGTGGCGCGGCACCATGATCCACGACTCGGACCTGTGCCGGAATCGTGTTCCCCCCGCTTCGAGCACGTTCTTGAAGCCGGCCCTCAGGTCCACGGACTTGGGCGTCTCCTCGTCGTTGAATTCCTGGATGGCCCGGATGGCCGCCTGATTGGATTCCACCACATCCCCGTCGGAATCCAGAAGCAGAGCGCCACAGTTCATGCGATCCAAAACGCCGAAGAAACGGCTATTGAGCGACACGATGTGCTCCCCAATACAGATTTGTTCAGTATTCTCGTGTCCGACGCTTGCTACGTCTTCGGCGCTACCGGGACGAAGCCGGCCTGATTTGCCTCGCGAGCGGACAGGCATGCAAGGCGATATGAAATCTCCAAGGTCCGCATTCCCTTGTCCAACTACTCAAGTAGACGTCGTGGCGGCTCGCCAAAAACTTCGAGCGCCGCGAACTCATTCACACATGCCTTATAGCGATTGTTTCCAGAACGAAACATGCATGTCCATAATTCTCGCGCGCTCCGCCGGCTGCTAGTCCAGATTACGGGGCGGGCCGATATTTTGCCTTTGCCATCATAACTAATTGACCAGCGTGGGAAATTCTCGATTTTCAAAAAATCGGGGATCGCAGCCCGATCTCTGCTCGAGGCATGATTTCGGTTTGTCATCACCCATATGAGGGAGGCCGCCGAGATTTTATTTGTAGGTCATGCCCGCGAACGCGCGTTGTGAGACGCTTCCCCAGGGGCTGAACGAGAAGCTGTCTTTTTTCGAGGTAACGACCGGTGATGGGCTCCCTTTGGCGTGTCGCCTCCGCCGGTCCAGCCGGCGCGCTCATCCCGCGTGGTGCAACCCCTCCGGGGCGAGGGTGCGGAGGCAGGGAAGGGACGGTGGCGGCATCCCGACCTGAAACGAGGGATCGGCGCGGAACAGCCGCTTCAGGAACCCCGTCACCGCCTGGATGCGGGGGGAGAAGCGCAGGTCCGTATGCACGTTGAGCCAGAGATCGCGGCTGGTCGAGGCGGTTTCATGGAGCACGGGGACGAGCTCGTCGCGACCGTTCACGGCGAAGCTCGGCAGAAGCACGAGGCCGAGACCGCCGGCGGCGGCGTTCTTCTGGGCGATCATGCTGTTGGAATGGAACACGATGTGACGGTCGAGCACCACGTCGTCGAGCCAGCGGACGCAATCCACCTGGATCAGATCGCTGATGTAGGAGACGAAGGCGTGATGGCGCAGCTCGTCGATGCTCTGCGGCATGCCGGCCCGGGCGAGGTAGGCGGGGGCGCCGTAGAGGCCGAGCCGGAAGCGTCCCACCTGTTCGGAGACCAGCCCCTGGCCCGGCGGTTTGAAGAAGCTCAGGAAGAGGTCGGCCTCGCGCCGGTTGACGTAGACGGTCTGAGACGAGGTGACGAGTTCGATCGCGAGATCCGGGTGGGTCTCACGCAGGCGCACGAAGCGTTCCGCGAGGTAGAGCGAGGCGATGCCCTCCATCGTCGCGAGCCGCACCCGCCCGCTGGCCTGCGCCGCCGAGGGAGAAACCTCCTCGCCCATGGCGATGACCGCGCTCTCGACCCGCTCGGCATGCCCGAGGAGGCGCTGGCCCGGCTCGCTCAGCCGAAGCCCTGACGGCACGCGCTCGAAGAGCGCGATGCCCAGCGCACTCTCCAGATGGGCGAGGCGGCGGCTCACCGTCGATTGATCGACCTTCAGGCGCTTCGCCGCCCCGGCGAGGCTGCCGCCCCTGGCGGCGTTGAGGAAGACCTTCAGGTCGTCCCAGTCGAGCAGATCGAGCGCAGCCATGGGGATCGGTTGGCAAGACTCGCGCCAAGCCCGGCCATCCGGTCGCCGCCCGCGCCGGGTCCCTTCCGCAAGGCGCCTTGCAGATTTGCCCACTTCGCGCCCGCCGGGCGCCGGCTAGGCTGGTTCACGAAAGGGTCAAGTCCATGCTTCCACGCTTCAAGGCCGCGGCGATCCACGCCGCTCCCGTCTTCCTCGATGCCGCCGCCACCACCGACAAGGCGGTCTCGTTGATCCACGAGGCGGCGCGGGCGGGGGCGGGCCTCGTCGCCTTTCCGGAGACCTTCATCCCGGCCTTTCCGGTCTGGGCGGCGCTCTCGGCTCCCATCGACAACCACGATCTCTTCGCCCTCATGGTCGAGCAATCCGTCTTGGTCGACGGGCCGGAGATCGGGCGCATCCGCCAGGCGGCGCAGAAGGCGGGCATCGTCGTGTCCTTGGGGCTCAGCGAGCGCTCGCCCGTGAGCGTCGGCTGCCTTTGGAACGCCAATCTCATCATCGGCGCGGATGGCACGATCCTGAACCATCATCGCAAGCTGATGCCGACCTATTACGAGAAGCTCATCTGGGCCCCGGGCGACGGCGCCGGGCTGAAGGTGGTGGAGACCGGGATCGGGCGCATCGGCCAGCTCATCTGCGGCGAGAACACCAACCCGCTGGCGCGCTATGCCCTGATGGCGCAGGGCGAGCAGTTCCACATCTCGTCCTGGCCCCCGGTCTGGCCGACGCGGCGGCCGAAGGGGGGCGGCAATTACGACAACCTGGCGGCCAACCGCCTGCGGGCCAGCGCCCATTGCTTCGAGGCCAAGGTCTTCGGCCTCGTGACGGCGGGCATGTTGGACGGCAAGGCCTACGATTTCCTCGCCGCCCGCGATCCCGGCGCCGCCGACGTGCTCGACGCAACGCCGCGCGCCGCCTCGTTCTTCGTCGATCCCACGGGGGCGCAGATCGGCGAGGCGCTGCAGGACGAGGGGATCCTCTATGCGGAGATCGACCTCGATGCCTGCATCGAGCCCAAGCAGTTCCACGACGTGGTCGGCTATTACAACCGCTTCGATGTGTTCGACCTCGGGGTGAACCGCCAGCGGCTCGTTCCCGCCCGGTTCCGCGACGGCCCGGAGCTTGCTGCCGCATCCGAGCCCCCGGCCCCGCCAGCGAACGGCGCGTGAGCGACCGACCCCGCGGAAGTCCGCTCCTCTTCCTTGCCTGCGATCCTTCGCCCCCGATCCTTCGCGTCAACGACCCAGAATGGAGATGTGCCATGACCATCGACCGTCGCAAGCTCATCCTCGGAGGTGCCGCCGGACTGATGCTGCCGGATCTTCGCGCAGCCTTCGCCCAGAGTCCGGCACAGATCGGAACGTTCCCGGGCGGCGTCGGCGCGGATTCGGTCTTCATCGGCCTCAACATGCCGCTCACCGGGGTCTTTTCCGGCGATGGCAACGACCTCAAGCTCGGCTATGAACTCGCCATCGCGCAGATCAACGCGGGCGGCGAGATTCCCGCCGCCTGGGGGCTCAAGGGCAAGGGCGTCCTCGGCCGCCAGATCCGCCACAAGATCGCCGATACGGAGGGCAAGCCCAACGTGGCGGTCCAGGCCGCGACGCAGTTCATCCAACGCGACAAGGCGATCATGTTCCAGGGCTCCGTCAGCAGTGCGGAGGCCATCGCCCTCGAGGAGCTCGCGAGCCGCGACAAGGTCCTCTACATGGTGGGCATCGCCGGCTCGAACGACGTCACCGGCAAGAACTGCCAGCGCTACGGCTTCCGCTCGCAGCAGAACGCCTACATGGCCGCCAAGGCCCTCGCTCCCGTCGTCGCCAAGGCGCTCGGCAAGAAGCTCAAGGCCGCCTTCCTCGTCCCCGACTACACCTACGGCCAGACGGTCTACGAGTCCTTCTCCAAGTTCTCGAAGGAGCAGGGCTGGACGCAGGTCCTGAAGGAGACGGTCCCCCTGGGGACGGCCGATTACAGCTCGGCGCTCCTCAACATCGCCAACAGCGGCGCCGACGTCTTCGTCAACATCTGCTTCGGCTCGGATGCCGTGGCCTCCACCAAGCAGGCCGAGCAGTTCGGCGTCCTGTCGAGCATGAAGCTCGTGGTGCCGAACCTGTCCTCGTTCCAGGACAAGGAAGTCGGCCCGGAACTGATGCAGGGCGTCTACGGCTCCTGCGACTTCTGGTGGACGCTGCAGGATCGCTTCCCCCTCGCCAAGACGTTCGTGGAGGCCTTCCTCGCCCGGAACGCCTATCGCCCGCGCTGGGGCGCCCACATCGCCTACATGCAGACCTATCTCTGGGCGCTCTCGGTGGAGAGGGCGGGCGGTTTCAACCCCGTCGACATCATCAAGGTGATGGAAGGTTCGAAGGCGCAGCCCTACGAGACCACGATCGGCCGCGTCTATTTCCGCGCCGAGGACCACCAGATGGTCCGCCCGATCCCGATCCTGCGCGGCAAGGCGCCCTCGGCCATGAAGGGGCCGGAGGATTTCTACGAGGTCGTGGACCTCGTGGACGGCGAGACCGTGATGAACCCGCCCGATCTCTTCGGGTGCAAGCTCGGCCCCTACAGCTAAAGGCGCGCCGTCATGCCGAGCACCGCCGTCCTCCTCTCGCAGGCCTTCAACGGCCTCGCCCTCGGCAGCCTCCTGGCTCTCGTCTCCAGCGGGCTCACCATCATCCTCGGGACGCTCGGCGTCCTGAACTTCGCCCATGGCGCGCTGTTCGCTGTCGGCGCCTACACGGCCTTCGTGATGATGCAGGCCACGCACTCCTTCGTGCTCGCCATGCTCGGCGGCTGCGCCATCATGCTCATCATCGGTTTCACGATGGAGCGGCTCGTCATCCGCCACTTCTACGCCCGGCCGGACGAGGACCAGATCCTCGTCACCTACGGGATCGGCATCGTCCTGGTCGAGGGATTGCGGGCCGGGTTCGGCGGCAACAGCCAGCGGGTTCCGGTGCCGTCCTGGGGCACCGGCGCGACGAAGCTCGGGTTCATGGTCTACCCGACCTATCGCCTGCAACTCATCGGCATCGTCGCGGCGCTCCTCGTGGGCCTCTACCTCGTGCTCTACCGGACCTCGGTCGGCCTCGTGGTGCGGGCCGGCATCGAGAATGCCGGCATGGTCGGCATCCTCGGCATCGACGTGCGGCGGACCTTCCTGCTCGTCTTCGCGGTGGGCATCGTCGCCGTCGGCCTCGCCGGCATGCTCTACGCCCCCGTGGTGGCGGTGACGCCCGACATGGGCGCGAGCTTCATGGTGCAGTCCTTCGTGGTCATCGTGCTCGGCGGCCTCGGGTCCTTTCCCGGCGCCATCGTCGGCGGCCTCATCGCGGGCGAGATCATCAGCCTCACCAGCGCCTTCGATTCCGCCTACTCGGAGGTCATGCTCTACGGCCTGATGGCCCTCGTCCTCGTGGCGCGGCCGCAGGGCCTGTTCGGCACGGAGGGACGCGTCTGATGACACGCGGCCCCCTCCGGGCGCTGTTGCCCGAGCTCGCCCTCTTCGTCGCTCTCCTCGCCGCCCCCATCCTCCTGCCTCCGCTCGGCTTCTCCCACGACCTGCTGTCGCGGGCGCTGAACTGGGCCCTGTTCGGCCTCGGCTTCGACATCCTCTTCGGGCTCGCCGGCCTGCTCTCCTTCGGGCAGGCGGCCTTCTACGGGGCCGGCGGCTTCGTCGCCGCCTACCTGCTGGTCTCGGGGACGATTCAGAGCGTCTGGCTCGCCTTCCTCATCGGCACGCTGGCCGCCGGCCTGTTCGGTATCGCCGTCGGCTGGCTCGCCGTGCGGCGGATCGGCATCTACTTCGCCATGATCACCCTGGCCTTCGGCCAGATGGCCTATTTCATCCAGAACTCGTCGCTGTCGGATTATACGGGCGGCGAGAACGGCATCGCCGGGGTGCCCGTACCGGTGATCGGTTTCGGCGAGGGCGCCTTCCGGATCACGGCGGGCCTGCCGATGTATGCGCTGCTGGCCGCGACCTTCTTCTTCGGCTTCGTGCTCGCCCGGCGCATCGTGCGGTCGCCGGTGGGCCTGATCCTGAAAGCCATCAAGGAGAACACGCCCCGCGTGGCCATGCTCGGCCACGACGTTCCCGCCTACAAGCTCGCGGCCTTCACCATCGCGGCGCTCTATGCGGGCCTGGCCGGAGCGATGCTCGGCTCCTTCCAGAGCTACATGCCGCCGGACGCCTTCGCGCTCGAGACGTCCGGCCAGCTCGTGGTGCAGACGATCGTCGGCGGGGTCGGCACCCTCGTCGGCCCCCTGGTGGGGGCGGCGCTCTGGCTCTGGCTGCGGGACAACCTTCAACTCGTCCCCGGCCTGGGCCCTCTCTGGAAGCTCATTCTCGGGATCGCCTTCATCGGTCTGGTGATGGGCCTGCGCCGCGGCATCTGCGGCGAGATCCTGCACCGCTGGGAGCGACGCCGCGACGCGGCGCTCCTGCGCGCCGCCGAGGCCCGCACCGAGGTCATCGAGGCGGCGACCGGCGCGGTCACTCCCGAAATCCCGGCCGAGGTCGCGCTCCCCATGCCCCGGCCGGCCATCGACGGCCGCGCGTCGCACGCGGAGATCGCCCTGGAGGCCCAGGATCTCGCCCGCCATTACGGAGGCCTGAAGGCCGTGGACGGGGTCAGCTTCCGGGTCCGGCGGGGATCGATCCATGCGGTGATCGGCCCGAACGGCGCCGGCAAGAGCACCCTCTTCAAGATGCTCTCCGACGAGGTGAGCCCGAGCGCCGGCTCGGTCCTGCTGTTCGGTGAGCGGCTCACGGGGGCGGGGGTGACCCGTGCCACTCAGCTGGGCGTCGCGAAGAGCAACCAGCTCAACCAGCTCTTCCTCAACCTCACGGTGCGGGAAAACCTGCGGGTGGCCGCCCTCGCCCGGGCGCGCGGCAGGTTCCGCCTCGATCTCCTCGCCCCCTCGGTCGGGCGGGCGGAGGTGGAGGAACAGGTGGAGACCATGCTGGCCATCCTCGATCTCGGCCCGCGGGCGGAAACCCGCGCCAGCATCCTGGCCTACGGCGAGAAGCGCCGCCTCGAAATCGGGATGGCGCTGGCGACGAGCCCCAACGTCCTCCTCCTCGACGAACCGCTCGCCGGGATGAGTCCCTCCGAACGGGTCGCGACCTGCGCACTGATCCGGCGGATCGGACGGTCCTGCACGATCCTCATCGTCGAACACGATCTCGATGCCGTCTTCGACCTCGCCGAGCAGGTCACCGTCCTCAGCGACGGGCACCTCCTCGCGGATGGACCGGCCGAGGACGTGCGCCGCGATCCCGCCGTGCGGAAAGCCTATCTCGGCACGGGGCCGGAGGAGGACGAGATCGGCGAGTCCACTCGCATCCGGGGAGCCATGAATGAGCCTGCTTGAGGTGGAGAGCATCAACACGCTCTACGGGGATTCGCACGTCCTGTTCGACGTGTCGCTCCGGGTCGAGGAGAACGAGGTCGTGGCGCTGCTCGGCCGCAACGGCGCGGGCAAGACGACGACGCTCCGGACGCTGATGGGCGCCCTGTCTCCGCGCAGCGGGACGATCCGCCTCGACGGCAAGCCGATCCACGGCCTGCGGCCCGAGAAGATCGCGCGTGTCGGGATGCAGCTCGTCCCGGAGGAGCGCGCCGTCTTCGGCACTCTCACGGTGGAGGAGAACCTGCGCGTCGCCCGCCTGACCGCGCAGAAGCCATGGTCCCTCGACCGGATCTGGGAGGTTTTTCCGCGATTGAAGGAGCGCCGCACGTCGCGGGGGCGCACCCTGTCGGGTGGCGAGCAACAGATGCTCTCGATCGCTCGGGCGCTCATCCGCGATCCCCGGATCATCCTCCTCGACGAGCCGTTCGAGGGCCTGGCCCCCCTCATCGTCCAGGACCTCATCGCCTTGACCCGACGCCTCGCGCAGGAGGGCCGGACGATCGTCGTGGTGGAGCAGAACGTGGCGGCGGTGCTGAGCTTCGCCCAGCGGGTCTACGGTTTCAACAACGGCCACGTCGTCTACGAGGGGCAGGCCGCCGATCTCCGCGCCGACGCCGCGCCGATGCGGGCCTTCATGGGGCTTGCCGGGTAGAGCGCCCGTCCCGGATGGCGGCCTACGCGTCGGACGATGCCGCATCCGTCACACGACACGAGGCTGCATGCGAGGAGAGCACACCGAAACGCCTCGACAGGGGCTTTGCGCCCTGAGATAAGCCTCCGGCGATCGCTGGATGACGAGGCGTTTTAAGTCTTTGTCGCCGCGTGGCATTTTTCCGAGAAGCGGCTCCGGATCCCGAGCCGGCTCTGTAGGGAGAGGCGAACATTGGCGATTGATGAAGAGACTATTGCCGAGAAGACGTTCCTGACCTTCCTCCGGAATGGGGAGCGGGACGCCTTCCTTCAACTGGAAGCCGAATTGCTGGGCCAGTCCGTCGAGAGATGGGGAGCCCTGGTCGCGGCGTATCGCTCCCTGCTCACCCTCGACGACATCGCGGCGGAGGCCGGGCTTGACGAGCGGTTTCGTCCGAAGATCTGGTGGATGCGCAGTCCGTTCCCGGGGAATTTCGGCGATATCCTGACACCCTACGTGCTCTGGCATGCCTTCGGCGTCATGCCTCGCTGGTCCAATTCGAAGCAAGCAGACGGGCTGTGCATCGGCAGCATCGCTAAGTTCGCCCGGCCCGGCATGCATTTGTGGGGGACCGGCATGCCCCGCAGTACCGACGACCTCTGCCCGACCGCGATCTATTCGGCGGTTCGCGGGCCGCTCTCGCGCGACGCCGTTCTGGCCGCCGGTGGACAATGCCCCGAAATCTACGGCGATGCCGCCATCCTGCTGCCCGAGCTCTACGCGCCTGCGGTGGAGAAGACCCACAAGGTCGGCATCATCGCGCACGTCCTGCAGGAAGCGCGGATCCGCGAGGCCGTCGAGGCGGTGGGCGCCGACCACGTCAAGGTCATCTCGCTCCTCGCCGTGTCGTTCGAGGACATCGAGCGGGTAATCCGTGAAATCCTCTCCTGCGACGAGATCGTCACCACCTCGCTGCACGGCCTCATCGTGGCGCATGCCTATGGTGTCCCCGCTCAATCGGCGCGGCTGTCGGAGGGCAAGAAGGAGGCGAAGGATTCCTTCAAGATGCGGGACTACAAGCAATCGGTGGGTCTCTCCGACGAAGCCCTCGAACTTCCCCGGACGTTCAGCGACCTTGCCTGGCTCGACCACCGCGCCTGCGTGCTGCCGCCCTCCCCCCTCGACACGAAGCCTCTGCGGGCGGCCTTCCCGTTCCCGGTCCGATTTCAGGAACCGCCGGCCGCGAGGACCTGAGCAGGTTCGCATTGGCAAGCCAATGCTTCACCTCGCTCAGGCCTTTGGAGTGTCGCGGGTTTCGGGACGCAAATCCCGTGACCACTTTTGCTAAACCTACTCAAGGGACCCACGCGGAAAGATCGGTCCTGTCAGGCAAAAGGCTCCCGATGCGGTTGCATCGGGAGCCTTTTCATTATCGGGCCGCGGCGACTCGGGGGCCTCGGACAAGACCTGGCCACTTACGGCTCTCGTTCTAGGTACGGCGGCGCAGTGGGAGTTTGAAAGAGCCGCTCAGTTCAGCGCCACGGTGAAGGCGCCCTGGGTCTTGGAGCGGATCTCCTCCTCGGTGACGCCATCGGCGAGCTCGACCAGGACCATGCCGCCATCGCCCTTCTTGTCGATGGTGAAGACGCCGAGATCGGTGATCACCATGTCGACGACGGCGGTGCCGGTCAGCGGCAGGTCGCAGGCGGTGAGGAGCTTCGGGCTTTCCGACCCGTCCTTCCCCTTGGCGGTGTGCTCCATCACCACCACTACCTTCTTCACGCCGGCCACGAGGTCCATGGCGCCGCCCATGCCCTTCACCATCTTGCCGGGGATCATCCAATTGGCGAGGTCGCCGTTCTCCGCCACCTGCATGGCACCGAGGATCGACAGGTTGATGTGCCCGCCCCGGACCATGCCGAAGGAATCGGAGGACGAGAAATAGCTCGTGGTCGCCAATTCGGTGATCGTCTGCTTGCCGGCATTGATGAGGTCGGGGTCTTCCTCGCCCTCGTAGGGGAAGGGGCCCATGCCGAGCATGCCGTTCTCGGATTGCAGCTGAACCGACATGCCGTCGGGGATGTAGTTCGAGACCAGGGTCGGAATGCCGATGCCGAGGTTCACGTAGTAGCCGTCGCGCAGCTCCTTGGCGGCGCGCGCCGCCATCTGTTCGCGGGTCCAGGCCATGGTGGTGTCTCCCTAGGATGTCAGACGGCGGCGGAAGAGGCGGCGGCCTCGCCACGCTTGCGCGTGGTGCGCTGCTCGATCCTCTTCTCGCGGATCGCCACGTGGATGATGCGCTTGACGAAGATGCCCGGCGTATGGATCGCGTCGCCGTCGATCTCGCCCGGCTGGACCAGGTGTTCCACCTGAGCGACCGTGACCTTGGCGGCGGTGGCCATCATCGGATTGAAGTTGCGGGCGGTCTTCCGGTAGACGAGGTTGCCTTCTGTATCGCCCTTCCAGGCATGGACGATGGCGAGATCGGCGAAGAGACCGCGCTCCATCACGTAATCCTCGCCGTCGAACTCGCGCACTTCCTTGCCCTCGGCGATGAGGGTTCCGACGCCGGTCTTGGTGAAGAAGGCCGGGATGCCCGCCCCGCCGGCGCGGATGCGCTCGGCCAGGGTGCCCTGGGGGTTGAACTCGATGGCGAGTTCGCCGCCGAGATACTGGCGGGCGAATTCCTTGTTCTCGCCGACATAGGACGAGATCATCTTGGCGATCTGGCGGGTCTGTAGCAGCTTGCCGAGGCCGACATTGTCGATGCCGGCATTGTTGGAGATGACGGTGAGATCCTTGACCCCTGACGCCTGGATCGCGTCGATCAGCTCGTCGGGAATGCCGCACAGGCCGAAGCCGCCGGCCATGATCGTCATGCCGTCCTTGAGCAAGCCGGCGACCGCCTGCGTGGCGTCGGAATATACCTTCTTCATCTCAAGCCTTCCTCCCGAAATCCGGTTCCTGGCGCCGTTTCGGGCTGCCCTGCGAAACGCGAGCCAATCCCGCCTCCCCGGCCCGGCTCGCGCGGGGCTCGGATCGACAAGGGAGGGCCGCGTCCGTCTGTCCTGTCTCTGCGCCAGGACATGCTCTGCGCCAGGACATGGCGTTTCGGCAAGATCCTGCGGGAGAACATCGTGGTGGAAAGAATAAGGGTCACGAGACCTGTAGCAGGTCGAGCCGTCGGGGAAGGACGGCTCCAAGGACGAGAGCCCGTTTCCGAATCCTCCACTGCGGAGAAATGATGCATGGCAGACAAACCCCGTCCGGCTCGCTATGGAATGAAACGGGGGGGCAGGTTTTCGAAGATCGACCGCAGCGGCTGGGCGAGGCCGTGCGCGGGACCGCGCGTCGCGGTTTTGCTCCGATAGGGAGAGATATGCCGCTCCGTCGCCTCCTGCCGGCCGTCTGTATCGGCAGCCTCGTCCTCGCCCTGATCGCTGCTTGCCTGCCCTGGTCCGTCGCCTCCGCGCGCCTCACGCGGGGCGTCGGCAAGTCGCTGGCGACCGGTTACGGAATCGCGATGACGGCCGGGGGGCGGGCGGGCATCGCCCTGCTTCCCATTCCACGGCTGGATTTCGAGGGAGTCCGTCTCAGCGCCGGGACGGTCGACGGGCCGCTTCTCGCCGAGGGCGGAACGCTCACCCTCAAGCTCGGGATCCGCGCCCTCCTCGCCGGCCGTATCGAGATCGATACCCTCTCCCTCGAGCGCACCACGATCACCCTCCCCGTCGATGACGGGGACCGGCGCTGGGTCGAGCCGTTCCGCCGGCTCAAGGCGCGCTTGACCGAGGGCGGCGCGTCGCGTCCCCGTCGCATCAGCCTCACGGATGCGATCCTGGTGGGGCGCGATCCGCGCGACGGCAGTGCCCAGACCGCCAGCGACGTCGATCTGGTCCTCGCCTGGCCGTTCTGGAGTTCGCAGACCAACGTCGCGGGAAGCTTCGTCTGGAACGAGACTCCCACCCGGTTCTCGCTCTCCGGGGTTCGTCTGGACGAGCTGTTCTCGGGCCGTGAATCCCCGTTCTCCGCCAGCGCGACCTGGCCCGCAGGCCAGATGACGGCGGAGGGAAGCGGCAGCCTCGCCGACGGGGTGTCGCTTCGCGGCCAGGGCAGCCTGCAGACCCGTTCCCTGCGCGAGACTTTGGCCTGGGCGGGGACGGACATCGCCCTGTCGCCCTTGCTCGATACCTTCGCCATAGACGGTACGTTCGAGAGTTCGGGCCGCAACCTGCTCCTGCCGACCATGCGTCTGCGGCTCGGTGACAACAGCCTGGAAGGTGCCGGCTCGATCAGCTTCGGCCAGGGCCGCCCGGCCCTGCAGGCGACCCTGGCGGCGGAGAACCTGAACCTCGCCCCCGTTCTGGCCACCCTGGTCCGGGTCTTCGGCTCGGACGACACGTTGAACGCCAACGGCTGGAGCCGTCAGAGCCTGACCCTGCGGCCCTTCACCGGCGGCGACCTCGATCTGCGTCTCTCGGCGGGCAGTGCCCGCCTCGGCCCGGTGGTGATGGAGGATCTCGCATCCAGCCTGCTGGTGCGCGACGGCAGCGTCGAGGGCTCTCTCGTCCGCGCGATGGTGAGGGGCGGCCTCGTCAAGGGACGGTTCGGCCTCACCACCTCCGCCACCGATCGCGGCGAGACCGAACTGCGTGCGCAGGGGGCTTTCGACCAGCTCGATCTCGGTGCCTTCCTGGTCGATGTCGGGCAGGAGGGCTGGATCCTGGGCAATGCCCAGGGGCACTTCACCCTTGAGGGATCGGGCCGTACCGCCGCCGGGCTGATCGCTCACCTCAATGGACGTTCGTCCTTGGCCATGGAGAACGGCACCCTCGCCGGCCTCGACCTCGCCGACGTGATCCACCGCAACGGCGTCGCCGCCGATGGCGCCCTGGTCCGCCGGAACGGCCGTACGCCCTTCGAACGCGCGGGGGTGGTGCTGCGCTTCGTCGACGGGATCGGCGAGATCACGGATGGAATGCTGAAGACCACGTCGCTGTCCGCATCGCTGCGCGGAACCCTGTCGCTGCCGGAGCGGACCCTCGCCGCCAGGGCGGAACTGACACCGCGTGCATCCACCGACACCGTCCTGCGGCCGGTCTCACCCAAGAACCTGTCTTCGGCCCCGGCGCAGGGGCCGCTCTTCGACATCGACGGTCCCTGGGACGCCGTCGCCGTTCGCGTCATCCCGCGCGAGGGCGGTTCCGACCTCGACTCCCGGGGCGGCTCGATCCTGGCTCCCGATGCGATGCAGGGGCCGCGGACGGGGGCGCTCGACCTGCCGACGCGGGTGCGCGCCTACGTGCCCTGAGCGCCGGCGGAGGGGCGGCCGGTGAGGAAGGACGCCGTCAGCACGACGAGGGTGACGCCGCCGACCAGTAGCGTCGAGGCGGCGTTGATCTCCGGGTTCACGCCGAGACGGACCTGGCTGTAGAGCCGCATCGGCAATGTCGTCGCCCCCGGCCCCGAGACGAAGCTCGCGATGACGAGGTCGTCGAGGGAAAGGGTGAAGGCGAGGAGGAACGCCGCCGCCAGGGACGGTGCGATCAGCGGCAGGGTGACGGTGGCGAAGACGCGGATGGGTCCTGCTCCCAGATCCGCCGCCGCCTCCTCCAGGGAGCGGTCGAGCCCCTTCAACCGGGCGCCCACCACCACGGCGACGAAACCGAGGCCGAGGGTGGCGTGGGCGATGACCAGGGTCGCGAGGCCACGGTCGAGGCCGAGCCCGACGAAGAGCAGCAGCAGCGACAGGCCGGTGATCACCTCCGGCATCACCATCGGCGCGTAGACGAGGCCGGTGAAGGCGCCCCGTCCGGTAAAGCGGCCGCTGCGGTCGAGAGCCAGCGCCGCCAGGGTGCCGAGGACGGTCGCCACCAGGGCGGCGAGCGCCGCCACTTTCAGGGAAACGAGGGCGGCGGCGATGAGCGGGCCGTCGTTCACGAGCACTCCGTACCAGCGTGTGGAGAACCCGCCCCAGACCGTCACGAGGGACGAGGCGTTGAACGAGAAGACGACGAGGACGGCGATCGGCGCGTAGAGGAAGGCGAGCCCGAGCCCGAGGCTGGTCCGGTTGAGCGGACTCATCGGCCGACCTCCCCGCGCCCGCGTTCGGCATCCCGGAACAGCACGATCGGTCCCACGATGAGGATGAGGAGCAGCACCGCCACCGCCGAGGCGAGGGGCCAGTCGCGGTTGGAGAAGAACTCGCTCCACAGGACGCGGCCGAGCATCAGCGTGTCCGAGCCGCCGATAAGATCGGGGATGATGAACTCGCCCACCATCGGAATGAAGCAGAGGAGCGCGCCCGCGACGATGCCGGGCCGGGCCAGCGGCAGCGTGACGGTCCAGAACGCCCGCGCCGGCGAGGCTCCGAGATCGGCGGCGGCCTCCGTCAGGGTCGGGTCGAGGCGGGAGAGCACCGCGTAGAGCGGCAGCACCATGAAGGGCAGGTAGGCATAGGTCAGCCCGATCATCACCGCCGCCGGCGTGTTCAGGATGTCCAGGGGGCGGGCGATGAGACCGGTCCAGACGAGGCCGGCATTGAGCAGGCCCTCGGGCTTCAGGATCGCGATCCAGGCGTAGATGCGGATGAGGAAGCTCGTCCAGAACGGCACGATGACCAGGGCCACGAGGAGCGGCTGGAGCCGGGCCGGCGAGCGGGCCAGGGCATGGGCGACGGGCGTGCCGAGGATCACCAGGATCGCCGTCGCCGTGGCCGCATAGACCAGGGAGGACAGGGCCGCGTCGCGATACAGGCTGTCCCCGGCCAGGGTCTCGAAATTGGCGAAGTCCAGGGCTTCGAGGAACGCGCCCCATCCATCGATCCCGGCGCTCCAGTCGAGCACCGGCAGGTAGGGCGGCTGTGCCGTCGCCGGCGAGGACAGGCTGATCTTGAGGGTGATGAGGCAGGGCAGCAGCACGAAGGCGGCGAGCCACAGATACGGCGCAACCGGGAGGAGCCGCTTCATCACGCCGCCATGACCGTCGCGGCGTCGGGGGCGAAGGACAGGCGGACCGGGGCGCCGCCGGCGATCCCGGCTCCGGCCGGTAGGCTCGCGCGGATCGTGCTGCCGTCCGCCATGCGGATCTGGAGACGGATGCGGTCGCCGAGATAGGTCGAGCCCTCGACGTGCCCGTCGAGGGCGTGGCGATCCCCGGTGGCCATCGGATCGACGGGTGAAGCCCCGATGCGCTCGGGGCGGAGGGCGACCAGCGCGGAGGCGCCGGCGGCCGGGGCGCCCTCCCCGAGGGCGAGGACCGGACCGAGGGCGGTCTCGACCCGCACCAGCCCCCCGTCGGTTTCCCCGACCGTCCCCGGAATGAGGTTCACGTCGCCCAACAGCCCGGCGACGAAGCGATTGACCGGCCGTTCGTAGAGCGTCTCGGGCCGGCCGATCTGTACGAGACGGCCCTTGTCCATCACGCCGATCCGGTCCGCGAGCGCCATGGCCTCGGAAGGGTCGTGGGTGACGATGACGAAGGCGGTGCCGAGGCGGCGCTGGATCGCGCGCAACTCCCCCTGGGTCTCCTCGCGAAGCCCCCGGTCGAGGGCGCCGAGGGGCTCGTCGAGGAGGAGCACCTTCGGTTCGCGCGCCAGGGCGCGTGCGAGGGCGACGCGCTGGCGCTGGCCTCCGGACAGGGTCTCGGGTGCCCGGTGCCCGAATTCGTCCATCCGCACCAGGCGCAGCAACGCGTCCACGCGGGCGGAAGCGGCCGAACGGCCGAGGCCTTTCAGCCCGTAGGCGATGTTGCGCGCGACGCTGAGATGGGGAAACAGCGCATAGGACTGGAACATCATGTTCACCGGCCGCCTGTGCGGGGCGAGGCCGGTGAGATCGGTGCCGTCGAGGCGGATCGCCCCCTCAGTCGGCGTCTCGAACCCGGCGATCAGGCGAAGCAGGGTGCTCTTGCCGCAGCCGGAGGGGCCGAGCAGGCACAGGATTTCCCCCGACGGCATGTCGAGCGAGAGATCCGCCACCGCATCATGGGTGCCGAACGTCTTCGTCAGCCGTTGGAGGGTGAGGAACGGGAGCACGGCGTTCCGCGCCGTCAATTGTCCTCGCGCAAGGCTTCGGCCACCCGCGCCTCCAGCAGGTCGGGCCGGCGGATGACGAGGGCGCCACGGGTCCGGTCGATCAGGCCATCGGCCGCCATCACGGTGAACTCGCGGGTCACCTGCTCGCGCCGGCAGCCGATGCGGGCGGCCAGCACGTGGTGATAGGGCGGCGGCGTCACCACCCGTTCGCCGTCGCCGCCGGCGCGCGGCACGGACAGGCGCAGCAACTCGGCATAGAGCCGGTGGCGCAGGTCGAGGAGCGCGTGTTCCATCAGCCGCGTGTTGAGTTCGCGCACGCGCTTGGCGAGCAGGCGGAACAGACGGTCGGCGATAGCCTCGGAGGCGAAGATCATCTGCCGGAAGATCGGGGCCGGGACGACACAGACCTCACCGCGGGTCAGGGCGGTGACGTTGGCCGAGCGGCCGATTCCGTCGAGGGCCGCGAGCTCGCCGAAGAACGCGCCGCCCCGCATCTCGCCGAGGATCACTTCCTTGCCCGATTGCGAGCGGTTGAGGATGCGGACCTCGCCGGAGGCGAGGAAATAGACGTCGGTGGAGATGTCGTCGTAATCGACGAGGACTTCGTTCTCGTCGAACCGGCGCCAATGGCAACGGGTCTCATAGGTCGACAGCTCGATTCCCGGCTCCTTGAAGAAGGGGATTGTCGCCAGCCGTCCTGCGGTCACGGGTATCGTCTCCTAAAGCGGGTGATCGTTAAGCTGCCGGTCCCGTGGGTCAACCCATTCCGGCGGCCCATCCCTACCAAAAAGTCGGTCCGCCGGATTTAGGGGTCCGCTGCGGCCTCGCGATCGCGCCGAGGAAAGCGCCCTCTCCTCGCGCGTAGTTTACCTGCCTTTGCGATCGAGCGGGGTTACGATAGGCGCGCGCCGGAAATGAACACCCTGTCTCATGACAATCCCGGTTGATCGCTCCGGGAGCCGAGACGTGCTGGTAAGGTCAGCGTCATCGAGAGACGTCGCGGGCGCGACCCGTCAGCCGGGGCCACCCAGGATCGAGGCGGACGTCCCCTCGCCGTGGTGGACGCGAGACGTCGCGGCCGATTCCCCCGCCCCATCGGTCCAGGCCGCGCACGACGTGGCGCCGGCGAGTGCGCGCCAACGGCAGGCGACCCTGTCCGCGAGCGTCCGTCTGACGGGCTACGGCCTTCATACCGGGCGCCGCGTCACGGTCACCGTCGCGCCCGCCGGCGACGACCACGGCATCGTGTTCCGACGCGATCTCGGCCGTGGCCGCACGGTGGATGTGCCGGCCCTGTGGACTTTTCGCGAGACGCAACCGCTCTGCACCGCCCTTCGCTCGCCCCACGGCCCCCTGGTCCGGACCGTGGAGCATCTTCTGGCCGCGCTCTACGCCCATCGCGTCGACAACGCGCTGGTCTCCCTCGACGCGGAGGAACTGCCGATCTTCGACGGGGGCGCACTGCCCTGGTGCGAGGGGTTGCGCGCGAGCGGCCGGACCGAGAGCGACGCGCCGCTGCGCAGCATCCGGGTGCTGCGGCCGGTCGAGGTCCGACAGGACCACCGGACGTTGAGGATCGCCCCGGCGGATGTGCTTCACCTCTCCGGTCGTCTCGAACTCTCGCATTTCGATCCCATGCACTGGTCCGGCACGATCACCCCGGAGGTGTTCACCGAGCAGCTGGCTCCCTCGCGCAGTTTCGGGCGGGCCAAATGGGCGATTCCGGCCAAGATCTACGGCACGCTCCTGCGCAAGCCGCTGCTGCGGGGGGCGAACCTCTCCTCGACCGCGTGCATCGTCGGCGGGCGGATCATCGGCGGCATGACCGTGCCCGACGAGCCGGTGCGCCACCGCATGCTGGATCTGATCGGCGATCTGGCGCTGGCGGGATACCCGATCCTCGGCCGGATCGAGGCCGCGCATACGGGGCACGAACTGAACCACGCCCTGGTCGCGGCCCTGTTGAACGATCCCGCCGCCTGGGAGCTGACCTGACGCGGGTCCCGCCGGGGCGCCTCAGCCGATTCCGGCCAAAGCCAGCACAATGGCCAGGACGAGGGGGAGCGCCACCCCGGCGATCACGGTCTGGGTCGCCGTGATCCCTGCCATCAGCGGCGCGTCCCCGCCGAGCTGGCGCGACATGATGTAGGACGACGACGCAGTCGGCAGGGTCTGGAACAGCAGGGCCGTCACCGCGGCCGGACCCTTGAGCCCCAAGGCGAGGCAGGCCAGCACGGTGGCGGTCGGCATCAGCCCGAACTTGATCAGGGACGCCACGGCGACCGGCCTGATCCAGCTTCGCGCCGACCCGAAATCGAGGGCGGCGCCGACGCAGAGCAGGCCCAGCGGCAGCGACGCCTGGCCCAGGGCTCGCAGCATCGGCTCGAGTCCCGGTGGCAGGCCGAGCCCCGAGGCCTGGAGCGCGATGCCGCCCAGGCTCCCGAGGACCAGCGGATTGAGGGCGATCTGCCGCGCGAGGCCGAGGGCCGAGGGGCGGCCCGCCGTGCCGAAACGGGCGAAGACCAGAACGCAGAGGACGTTGACCGTCGGCACGATCGCGGCGTTCGCCACTGCCGCCAGCGCGATGCCCTGGGCGCCGTAGAGACCCGCCGCCGCCGAGACCCCCACATAGTTGTTGAACCGGATCCCACCCTGGAACACCGAGGTGAAGGCCGGTCCGCCGAAGCCGAGGCGTGGCCGGGCCGCCAGCGTCAGGCCGGCCACCGCCAGGGTCGAGAAAACCAGGACCAGGGCGAGCGCACCCACCGGGACGTCGGCGAGGCGTGCGGTGGCGAGGCTGTCGAGGAGCAGGCTCGGCAGCAGCACGTAATAGGCGAGGCGTTCGGCCTGCGGCCAGAAGCCCTCGGCGAGGAAGCCGAGGCGGCGCAGCGCCGCGCCGAGGCCTATGAGGAGTGCGATCGGAACGAGGGCGGCGAGAAGCGTCACGGTCATGGCGGCCGGATTACAGCGCTCAGCCCCCGCCGCATACCTCACCCTGCTGCCCTCGCCTCGTGACGCTCCCCTTGCAACCCTTGCCGCGCGCCGCCAGAAGCCTTCCATGCTCCGCGTCAACGACCTCACCTACCGCATCGGCGAACGCCTGATCCTCGACGGCGCCACCTTCGTCATTCCGGACCGGGCCCGCGTCGGGCTCGTGGGCCGCAACGGCGCGGGCAAGACGACGTTGTTCAAGGCGATCCTCGGCGAGTTGCCCACCGAGGGCGGCACCGTGTCGATGCCCAAGGGCATGCGCATCGGCGCCGTGGCGCAGGAGGCCCCGGCCGGCCCTGAAACGCTGCATGCCGTCGTGCTCGCCGCCGATACCGAGCGGGCGCGCCTGATGGCCGAGGCGGAGCACGCCGACGGCCTGCGCCGGGCCGAGATCGAGACGCGCCTCGTCGACATCGAAGCGCATTCGGCGCCGGCTCGCGCCGCCGCGATCCTGCACGGCCTCGGCTTCGACGCGGAGGCGCAGGGCCGGCCCTGTTCCGACTTCTCGGGCGGATGGCGCATGCGTGTGGCGCTGGCCGCCGTGCTGTTCTCGGAGCCCGACCTGCTCCTCCTCGACGAGCCCACCAACTACCTCGATATCGAGGGGACGATCTGGCTCTACGACTATCTCGAGCGCTATCCGCGCACCGCCGTCATCATTTCCCATGACCGCGACCTGCTCGACGAATGCGTCGATCACATCCTGCATCTCGACCGCGGCAAGCTCAGTATTTACCGGGGTGGCTACACCTCCTTCGCCCGGCAGGTGGCCGAGAAGCGCGTGCTGCAGTCCAAGGCCAAGGCCAAGCAGGATGCGGAGCGTGCGCATCTCCAGAGCTTCGTCGACCGGTTCAAGGCGAAGGCCACGAAGGCGCGCCAGGCCCAGTCCCGCGTCAAGCGCCTCGCCAAGATGGAGATCATCGCCTCGGTGATCGAGGACGACGTGCCGGCCTTCCGCCTGCCGAGCCCGGAGCGGCCGCTGTCCCCGCCCATCGTCGCCATGGAGCGGGTGCAGGCGGGCTACCCGGACCGGATCGTGCTCTCGGGGCTCAACCTCAGCCTCGCCCCCGACGACCGGGTCGCGCTGCTGGGCGCCAACGGCAACGGCAAGTCGACCTTCTGCAAGCTCATCGGCGGGCGCCTGCCCCCCTTGAGCGGCGAGATGCGGCGCTCGGGCAAGATGGAGGTGGCCTATTTCGCCCAGCACCAGCTGGACGAGTTGCGCCCCGCCGAGAGCGCCTACGCCCATGTCCGCGACCTGATGCCGGACGTGCCGGAATCGAAGGCGCGCGCCGCCGCCGCCCGGCTCGGCTTCTCGGGCACCAAGTCGGAGACGCCGGTCTCGCAGCTCTCGGGCGGTGAGAAAGCGCGCCTGCTGATGGGCCTCGCGGCCTTCAAGGGGCCACATCTCCTCATCCTCGACGAGCCCACCAACCATCTCGACATCGAGAGCCGGCAGGCCCTGGTAGAGGCGATCAACGACTACGAGGGCGCTGTCATCCTGGTGAGCCACGACCGCTTCCTGGTGGAGGCCTGCGCCGACCGGCTCTGGCTCGTGGCGAACGGCAGCGTGAAGGCCTTCGACGGGGACATGGACGATTACCGCCGCTTCGTCCTCGCCGGCCCCGAACGCGAGGCTCAGACGAGCGCGTCCGAGGCGACCGGCGGGGTGAAGGCGCTGGAGCGCCGCTCCAACGCCGACCGCCGCGTGGCTCTGGCCCCCCTGCGCAAGAAGCTGGAGGCCGTCGAGGCGCGGATGAAGAAGCTCACCGACGCCATGACCAAGATCGACGCAGCGCTCGCCGACGGCACCGCCTTCCAGACCAACGCCGCCAAGGCCGGAGAACTCGCCAAGATGCGCTCCGACGCCGCCGCCGCCCTGGAGGCGGCCGAGGAGGAATGGCTGGAGCTCAGCGGCGAGATCGAGGGCGCGACGGCGTAGCGAGGTGTAAGCCTGGATCGACCGGGCAGCCTTCGCGTTTCCCGCAGACGATTCCCTACCCGGACGAGACGATGACCGCACCGATCCGCCGCGACAGGCCTGCATCCCGCGTGAGCCTCGCCGCCAAGCTCGCCCTCCTGCCCCTCGGCGCGGCGGGCGCATGGATCGCCTATAGCCGGTTGGGGATCGACCACGATCAGACGCTGCATCCCGCCCTGCCGGGACGGCACGAGCGCCTGGAAACCCTGGCCGGGGATATCGGCCTTTATGGCGACGCCACCGCGCCGGGCGTTCCGCTGCTGCTGATCCACTCCGTCAACGCGGCGGCGAATGCCTATGAGATCCGTCCGCTCTACCGGCATTACGCGGGGAGCCGCCCGGTCTATGCCCTCGACCTGCCGGGCTTCGGTTTCTCGGAGCGCAGCGACCGGGTCTACACGCCCCGCCTGATGTCCGATGCGATCCAGGCCGTCACCGCCGAGATCCGTGCTCGACACGGCGGCGGGAAGATCGATGCCGTCGCCCTGTCCCTGTCCTGCGAATACCTCGCCGCCGCCGCTCTCGAGGCGCCGGGCGATTATCGCAGTCTCGGCCTCGTCAGCCCCACCGGCTTTGATTCCCGCTTCGTCGGCCGGCACCGCGACCGGACCCGGCACGGCGGCGCCGTCGCCCGCGCCATGCTGAACGCGCCGCTCTGGGGGGAGCCGCTGTTCGATCTCCTCGTGAGCCGGCCGAGCATGCGCTTCTTCCTGGAAAAGACCTGGGGCTCGAAGGACATCGACGAGGGCCTGCTCGCCTACGATCACGCCTCGGCGCATCGTCCGGGCGCGCGGCATGCGCCGTTCTCGTTCCTGTCCGGTGCCCTGTTCCCGGACGCGCCGGGGCGGTTCTACGAGGCGCTCACCCTCCCGGTCTGGATGATCCACGGGGTGCGCGGCGATTTCGTCGATTACCGCCATGCCGACCGTGTCGCCGGCCGCCCGAACTGGACCGTCGATGTCCTGCCCACCGGGGCTTTCCCGCATTTCGAGGACCTGGGGGCTGTGACGGGGCACTACGATGCGTTCCTGGCCGACCGCGACGGGTGAGGCCGGGGCTGGTCCGGCATCGACGGCCGGGCTACGTCCGGTATGACCCGTGACCTCATCCCCCGGTAAGCCGATGCCCGACCTGACCCTCGCCGCCGCCCAGACCATCGTCGCCACCGCCCTCGAGACGGCGCGCTCGCACAGCCTGAAGCCTCTCGCGGTGGTGGTTTACGATGCGCGCGGCGCGCTCAAGGCCATGGCCGCCGAGGACGGCACGTCCCTGCGCCGGGCGGAGGTCGCCATGGGCAAGGCCAATGGCTGCCTGGCGCTCGGCCTCGGCGGGCGCGCGATCCACAAGCGGGCCGAGGAGCAGGCCTATTTCGTCGCGGCCGTGAGCCATCTCGTCGGTCCCGCCGCGCTGGTGCCGGTGCCGGGCGGTGTCCTGATCCACGATGGCGATGCGGTCATCGGCGCCGTCGGCATCTCGGGCGATACCTCCGACAACGACGAACTCTGCGCGCTCGCCGGTATCGAGGCGGCCGGCTTCACCGCGCAGACCGGCGCCTGAGCGCCGCCATGCGCATGGACCGGCGCGCCTGCCTTCTCGGTGGCGGCGCCCTGCTCGTGGCCGGAACCGGTCCGGCGCGAGCGGCTGCGTCCTCTGTCTACCGGCGCGGCAACGATGCCGATCCGGAAACCCTCGATCCGCACAAATCCTCCACCGTGGCGGAGGCGCATATCCTGCGCGACCTCTACGAGGGGCTGCTGACCTACGACAATCACGGCGCCATCATTCCGGGCGCCGCGACGCACTGGACCGTCTCCGACGACGCCCTGACCTACACGTTCCACCTGCGCGAGAACGGACGCTGGTCGAACGGCGATCCCGTGGTGGCGGCGGATTTCGTCTTCGGTCTGCGCCGGATCATGGCCCCGGAGACGGCGGCGAAATATGCCGAGGTGCTGTATCCGCTCAAGAACGCCCGCGCCGTGAACCAGGGCGAAGCCGCGCCCGAGACGCTCGGCGTGACCGCGCCGGATGCCCGTACCCTCGTCGTCACCCTCGACCGGCCGACGCCCTACCTCCTCGAACTTCTCACCCACCAGACCTCGCTGCCGGTCCACCCGCCCTCGATCGCGCGCTTCGGCGATGCCTTCACCCGGCCGGGCAACCTCGTGAGCAATGGTACCTACGCCCTCGTGGACATGGTGCCGAACGACCGCATCACCTTGCGGCGCAACCCCTATTTCCATGCGGCGGCCGGCGTCTCCATCGAGACCGTGGCCTTCCTGCCGACGCCCGACCTGTCCAGCGCGGTCCGCCGCTACGCCGCCGGCGAGATCGATTCCCTGGCCGATCTGCCGGGCGACCAGATGGCCTCCCTCAAGGCGAGGTTCGGCGATCAGGTCGTCCTCGGCCCGTCGCTCGGGCTCTATGCCCTGGCCGTCAACACCCGCAAGCCCCCCTTCGACGACGTCCGCCTGCGCCGGGCGCTGTCCCTGGTGATCGACCGGGAATTCCTGGCCGAGAGGCTGTGGGGCGAGACCATGGCACCGGCCTATTCCCTGTGCCCGCCGGGCCTCGACAATTACCGCACGCCGCCGGAACTCGAAGGCCGCAGCGCCTTGCCCATCGACCGCGAGGAGGAGGCGCGGTCGTTGCTCGCCGAGGCCGGGTTCGGCCCGCGCGGCAAGCCCCTCCGCATCGAGTACCGCTTCAACAGCACCGACAACAACCGCAACACGGCGGTCGCCATCGCCGACATGTGGCGGGGCATCGGCGTCGACACGCGCCTCGTCTATACCGATGCCAAAACCCATTTCGCCCACCTGCGCGACGGCGGCGATTTCGATGTGGCCCGCATGTCCTGGGTCGCCGATTACTCCGATCCGCAGAATTTCCTGTTCCTTCTGGAGACCGGCAATGACGGGCTCAACCCCGGCCGTTACAGCAATCCGGCCTATGACGGGCTGATGCGCGAGGCGGCCGCGGAGCGGGATCTCGCCAGGCGGGCCGACCTCCTGTTCCGGGCCGAGACGATCGTCCTCGACGATTTGCCGTGGATCCCGGTGCTCCACACACGGTCGAAGGCGCTGATCTCGCCCCGTCTCACCGGCTATCACCCAAATCCGCGCAACGCGTCGCCGACGCGCTTCCTGAGGCTCGCACCGTGAGGCCGGCGGCGGCATGATCGGCCTCATCCTGCGCCGCCTCGCCCAGGCGCTCCCGACCCTGTTCCTCGTGGTCACCGGCAGCTTCTTCCTGATCCGCCTCGCCCCCGGAGGGCCGTTCGACCTGGAACGTCCGCTGCCGCCGGCGGCGATGCGCAACCTCGCCGCCATCTACGGCCTCGATCAGCCGCTGATCGTCCAGTACGGGCGCTATCTCGGCGCGCTGATACGGGGCGATCTCGGCCCGTCCTTCTCGTTCCGCGACCTCACCGTCGCGGATCTGTTCGCGCGCGGCCTGCCCGTCTCCATGACCCTGGGCGGCCTCGCCCTCGTCCTGGCGCTGGCCTGCGGGATCGGCTTAGGGAGCTGGGCCGCTCTCCGTCGCGGCGGGTGGATCGACCGGGCCATCGGACTTCTCGCCGGGCTGACCCTGGCGGTGCCCAACTTCGTCGTGGCGCCGCTGCTCCAGATCGTGTTCGGGCTGACCCTGCGCTGGCTCCCCGTGGGAGGCTGGGAGGGCGGCGCGCCCTCGCATCTCGTGCTTCCCGTCCTCACCCTCGCCCTGCCGCAGATCGGCGCCATCGCCCGCCTGACGCGGGTCTCGCTCAACGAGACCCTGAACGCCCAGCCGGTCCGCACCATGCGCGCCATGGGCCTGCCGCCCCACCGCATCGCCCGCCATGCCCTGCGCGGGGCGCTGCTGCCGGTGGTGTCCGTCCTCGGGCCGACCGCCGCCGCGCTGCTCACCGGCTCCGTCGTGGTGGAGACGGTCTTCGGCCTGCCCGGCATCGGCCGCGCCTTCGTCGACGGGGCGCTCAACCGCGACTACACCCTGGTGATGGGGACCGTGGTGCTGGTGGCCGTGTTCGTCACCCTCCTCAACATCGTCGCCGACATCGTCTGCGCCGTCCTCGATCCGCGCCTGAGAACGGCCCGATGAGGCGCGCATGGACCCGGTTCGCGCGCAACCGCGGCGCCCTCGCCGCTTTCCTGGTTCTCATCGCGATGACGCTCGCCTGTCTCGTCGGGCCGCGTCTCACCGGCCACGAGCCGGGGCGGATCTACCCCGACCTCGTGCGCACCGCGCCGGGCCTCGCCGCCCATCCCGGACCCGACGAAATCGCCCCCGCCCTCACCCGCCTCGCCTTCCGCATGCGGCTCGCGGTCTCGGACATCGCGGTCACCGGCGACACGGTCCGCATGGTGTTTTCGGGTGTCTCCAAATCTGTCGATACCAGGCCCATCGACGAACGGGTCCTGGTCTACCTGCCCCGTTCGGACCTGTTCGGTCCCGCCTCCATCGTCGAGCGCCAGGACGGGGGGCGCCGCCTCGTGGTCGAGGCTCCCCTGCGGCGCCTGCGCTTCCTCATGGGCACCGACATGCTGGGGCGGGACGTCCTCACCCGGAGTCTCGTCGCCGGGCGTGTCTCCCTCCTCATCGGGGCCGTCGCCACGGTCGTGGCGCTCCTCGTCGGGGTCGCCTACGGAGCGCTCGCCGGCTATCTCGGCGGCGTGGCCGACGCGGTGATGATGCGCGTCGTCGACATGCTCTACGCCCTGCCCTTCGTCTTCTTCGTGATCATGCTGCTGGTGTTCTTCCGCTCCGGGCTGGGGCTGATCCTGGTGGCCATCGGCGCGGTGGAATGGCTCGACATGGCCCGCCTCGTCCGCGCCCAGACCCTCTCCCTGCGGCATCGCGATTTCGTCCGCGCGGCCGAGGCCCTCGGCTTGTCCACGGCGGCGATCCTGCGCCGGCACATCGTCCCGAACACCCTCGGCCCCGTCACGGTGGCGGCGACCCTCCTCGTGCCCAAGGTGATCCTGCTGGAGAGCTTCCTGTCGTTCCTCGGCCTCGGGGTGCAGGAACCGGCCACGAGCTGGGGCGCCCTCATCGCGGAGGGCGCGCGCGCCCTCGAATCCGCCCCGTGGATGCTCGCCGGCCCCGCCGCCTTCCTCGTCTCGACGCTGGTGGCCCTCAACGTCCTCGGTGACGGCCTCGGCGACGCCCTCGATCCCCGGATCGCCGGCAGGTGACGGCCTGAGGGCCGTGGCCCTACAGGATACGCACATCTGCTCGACGGACGTGTCTCTACCCATGAGGGTTCGGCATGAGGCGCGACGGGCTCCCTCTCCCGTTTGGGAGAGGGTTGGGGTGAGGGGCGTGGACTCTCCGAAAAGGTCACACACCTCACCCTGTCCCTCTCCTTCCAGGAGAGGGGACCCGTGGTGCCCGCCAGATGTGGGAATGCCGTAGGCCGTGGCCTGAGGGAAACAGGCATGGATCCCGCCGTCCTCGAATTTGGGGCGGGCATCGGATCCCGAGGGTTGGCTATGCCACCGATCTCAGGTCGGCGATGTCCGCCGTGAAGGTGTGGATGCAGTTGCGTCCCCGCGATTTCGCCTCGTAGAGGGCACGGTCCGCGCGCTCGATGGTGTGGTCGATGTCCTTGTCGGACGAGTCCGCCTCGGCGATGCCGATGCTGATCGTCGCCAGAAGGCGATTGTTGTCGGGCTCGAACACGGTGCTGGCCACGCTCTGGCGAATGCGCTCCGCGATCAGCGCCGCGCCGACGGCGCTGCTGTCGCCGAGCAGGACGATGAATTCCTCGCCGCCGAAGCGCGCGACCTTGTCCGTCGTCCTGATGGTGTCGCTGATGATGGAGCCGACCTTGCGGATGACCACATCGCCCGCCGGGTGGCCGTAACGGTCGTTGACCCGCTTGAAATGGTCGATGTCGATCATCAGCACCGCGATGGGGCGGCGGTAGAGCTTGAAGGCGTTCAAGGCTTCCTTCGCGAGGGGAAGGAACGCGCGCCGGTTGAGGAGGCCCGTGAGAGCGTCCTTGTTGGCGATGAGCTGCAGGGCGTGGAGGTCGTCGCCGATGCGCCTGACCCGGTCCTGCGCGGCCTGCACCGCCCGGGACGCTTCGGTCTCGACGTCTCGCGCATCGGACTCGGCGGTGCCGATCCGTCTCAGCAGTGACCTGACGGCGGCGGACAGGCGCAGCACCTCGGGCGAGCCATGGACCCGCTCCGTCATCGTCGCATTCGGCTCGCGGCCGATCCGGTCCACCGCATCCGTGAGGTTCACGAGCGGGCGGCTCAGGCGCGTCACCACCAGGAAGATGCCGAGAACGCCCACCGCACCCGCGCCGAGGCCGATCAGGGTGATGAGGAGGGTCAGGCGATTGGCTCCCGCGAGCGCCGTATCCTCCGGCTGGAGGGCGACCACGATCCAGCCGAGACCGCTGTAGTCGCCCCGGCCGCGGGTGGCCGAGACGGCGGCGAGCCGTTTGCCGTCCGGGCCGCTCGCGATGAAATGTCCCGCCGCGAGATCGGCGGGGGAGTAGGGTGTGGTCCCGAGGTCCGGCCCGAGGAGCACGCGGCCGGTCCGGTCGAGGACGACGATCTCCTCCTTCAGCTCCGGCCTGCGCGAGGACAGGACTTCCCGTCGCACCACGTCCGCCCAGCTCCAGCTGAGATGGCTTCCCAGGACGCCGATGATCCGGCCCGACGCATCGGTGACGGGAGATGCGAAATCGACGAAGCGGAACGGGGTCTTGTCCCCGCTGGGCTTGAGCAGGCTCTGCAGCAAGGCCGCGACGTGAACGTCCTCGGCGACCGCGCCCTTCATCCCGTCGATGAACCAGGGACGCTGGCCGACATTCGCGCCTTCCAGGATACCGCCGGTCGCCGCGCGGACTTTCCCGGTCTCGTCGGCAAAGCCGATCCAGGCATAGTCCGGAAGGGTTTTCTGCATCGTCTGCAGCACCTTGCGCAGACTTCCGGTCTCTTCCATCCAGTGGGGCTGGAGCGGATCGAGGGCCGCCACGTTGCGAATCTCGCGCAAGCGCTCCGCCATGTCCTGGTCCAGGCGATCGGCGACGGAGCGGGCCACCTGCAGCAGGGCGTTCTGGGCCATATCGGTGGCTTGCCCGCGCGCCAGCAGCGCGGAGCCCAATGTGCTCGCGGCTACGATGGACAGGCCGACCGCACCGGCGAACAAGCTGATCTGGTGCCGCAGGGATATCTTGTCGGCGAGCCGTCCCAGCATCGATCCTGACCCTCAATCAGACCCGACCCTGCAACTCATAGGCTTGCGAGAACGTCAATCCTTAGAGTCAATTTTTCGTATAAATGAGAGTTTTCGCAAATCGGACATAGACGATGGGATGGTCCATTCGGCGGTGGTCGAGCATTGCAGGGCGACCGCAGTCACACTTTTGTCTATTGACGATGATACTGTCGGTATATTTGCGATATGAAATATTTATGATGCGGTTTTTATCATAGATGTATCTAGAATGCGGTTGCTTCTATCTATATGTTCGCAGTTATATGTAAATCACTTGTATCAAGGCAATGTGGGACAGTTGATTTGAGTCATTCAACCGCATCAATATTTTGATTATTGAGTTCGTTTCATTATTTACCGTTGTCCCAATCGTATTACGCTGTAGTGGCGAGCCGCCATTGAGTCGCGCGAACCACTCGCCCTTTGCCGGGCGGAGCGACCGCCGAATGGTCGACCCAAGGTGGAGGCTCGTATCCGCGCCGTCGGCGCGCGCCTGCGCGGCCGGGCCGGATGCTCACCGATCGGCCAGGAGGCCGGGATAGACCACCCGCACCGCGCGCCGCTCCGCCGGGATGTCGGCGCTCGGGCGGTCCTTGATCGCCGCACCGGTACTTCCCGTCGTCGTCACGTCGGCGGGGCGCAGGCGCCAGCCTTCGGCGCCACGCGGCGGCCTGTGTGACGCCTCATTGGCGCGCAGCGGCGGCGGCGCGAGCGCGGCACCCGCAAGCACCGTGGTGGCGAGGATGGCGGAGAGGAGGCGGGGATTCATCGGTCGAGGCACCCGGAGACGCGTACTCCGAGTGAAGCGTGAACAGGTAAAGACGCCGACGGAACCGCGAGGCTTGGCCGTTCATTGCCCACAGCAATCGTATCCGAGAGTTAACGAGGCGTCGATGACGAGTATGGTCGAGGCAAAGCCGGGCTCCGCCCCGCCGGAGCGGGTTCCGATGGGCACGGTGATCGACACCGATATTTCCGCTCGTCTCGACCGGCTGCCCTGGGGACGCTTCCACATCCTCGTCATCGTGGCGCTGGGCATCACCTGGGTGCTCGACGGCCTCGAAGTCACCCTGGCGGGCTCCCTCGTGGGCGCCCTGCGGGCCGAGCCCATGAGCTTCACCGAGTTCGATATCGGCCTGGCGGCGAGTTCCTATCTCGTCGGCGCGGTGGTGGGGGCGCTCGGCTTCGGCTGGCTCACCGACCGGATCGGCCGCAAGAAGCTGTTTTTCATCACCCTGGCCCTGTACCTCGCCGCCACCGCGGCCACCGGCCTGTCCTGGAACATCTACAGCTTCTGCATCTTCCGGTTCCTCACCGGCGCGGGCATCGGCGGCGAATACACCGCCATCAACTCTACCATTCAGGAACTCGTCCCGGCCCGCGTGCGCGGCTGGACCGACCTCGTCATCAACGGGTCGTTCTGGATCGGGGCGGCCTTGGGCTCCTTCCTCTCCATCGCCGTGCTGCGCCCCGGCATGATCGACCCGGCCTGGGGCTGGCGCATCGCCTTCTTCGTCGGCGGCGGCATCGGCCTCGTGATCTTGGCTCTGCGGACATGGATTCCCGAGAGCCCGCGCTGGCTCGCCACCCACGGCTACGTCGCCGAGGCGGACAGGGTCGTCACCGGCATCGAGAAGCGCTTCACCGACGAGGGCATCACCCTGCCGCCGGTGGACGAATCCAAGCGGATGAAGCTGAGGACGCGCAGCCACACGCCGCTGAAGGAAGTCTTCGGCACCATGCTGGTCGGCTACCGCAAGCAGACCCTGGTGGGCCTCGCCCTGATGATCGCGCAGGCGTTCTTCTACAACGCGTTGTTCTTCACCTACGCCCTCGTGCTCCAGCGCTTCTACGGGGTGCCGGGGGACCATGTCGGCTGGTACCTGCTGCCCTTCGCGCTGGGCTCCTTCCTCGGCCCGCTGCTGCTCGGCCGGCTGTTCGACACGATCGGCCGCCGCCAGATGATCGCCTTCACCTACGGCATCTCGGCGGTGCTGCTCACCATCACCGGCTACCTGTTCAAGATCGAGGTGTTCGGTCCCGTGGGCCAGACGGCGGCCTGGATGGTGGTGTTCTTCTTCGCCTCCGCCGCCGCGAGCGCCGCCTACCTCACCGTGGCCGAGACCTTCCCGCTGGAGATCCGGGCGCTCGCCATCGCGGTGTTCTACGCGCTGGGCACCGGCATCGGCGGCGTCTCCGGCCCGCTGCTGTTCGGTGCGCTGGTGGAGACGGGGTCCCGCGACAACGTGCTGATCGGCTACGGCATCGGTGCCGCGCTGATGCTGATCGCCGCCATCGTCGGCGGCATCTGGGGCACGGCCGCCGAGGGCAAGTCCCTGGAGGATGTCTCGAAGCCGCTGGCGGCGGCCTGACTGACGGCCGGGCGGTTCCGAGGCGCTCCCAAATGCCTCAAAACCGCTCCACCCACGGACGCAGCGCGACCTCGGAGGTCCAGGCGCTGCGATCCTGCCGCAGGACGTCCCAATAGGCCGAGGCGATGGCGTCGGGATCGAGCAGGCTGTCGGGGGCATCCGCCGGCTCCGGGCGGGAGGCGCTGCGGATCCCGCCGTCGATGACGAAATGGGCGACATGGATGCCCTTCGGCTGGAGCTCCCGCGCGAGGCTCTGCGACAGGCCGCGTAAGCCGAACTTGCCCATGGCGAAGGCGGCGGATTCGGCATAGCCCTTCACGCTGGCCGACGCCCCCGTGAACAGGATGGCCCCGTGGCGGCCCGGCAGCATGCGTCTTGCTGCGGCCTGGGCCACGAGGAAACCGCCATAGGCCGAGACCATCAGGGCGTGACGCACCGCGTCCGGGTCGAGATCGGCGACGGGGCCGCGCAACCGGCCGCTGGCATTGTAGATCACCACGTCGGGCGGGCCGCCCAGGGCCGGTTCCATCCGGGCGAACAGTGCCTCCACCTCCGACGGGTCGACGGCATCGCAGGAATGCAGGGCGGCGCCGGTCTCGGCCGCCAGTTCTTCGAGCTTGCCGATGGAGCGCGAGGCGAGGCCGAGGCGAAGGCCTTCGCGGGACAGGCGGCGCGCCAGCGAGGCGCTCAGGCCTTCGCCGGCGCCGACGATGAGGGCACGCTGGTAGGTCGGGACCATGGGGCATCTCCGGATGGCGAGGGTCTGTTGCCGAACGTCCCAGGGCCCGGGAAGGCTCCTGGCTTCAGCCCTCCCGCCGATCGCGAAAAAAATCGCGCAGGAGCGTGGCGGCCTCCGCCTCGCGCAAGCCGCCATAGACCTCCGGCGCATGGTGGCAGGTGGGCTGGTTGAAGACCCGCGGCCCATGCTCGACCCCGCCGCCCTTCGGGTCGAGGGCCGCGAAATAGACCCGGCGAATGCGCGCGAACGAGATGGCACCCGCGCACATCGGGCAGGGCTCCAGGGTGACGTAGAGATCGCAGCCGATCAGGCGCTCGTCGTCGATGGCGGCGCAGGCGGCGCGGATCGCCAGGATCTCCGCATGGGCGGTGGGATCGCGCAGCGCGCGGGGGCGATTATGGGCGACGCCGAGGATCGCGCCGTCCCGCACGATCACGGCCCCCACCGGCACCTCTCCTTCGTCGGCCGCGCGGCGGGCGGCATCGAAGGCGAGGCTCAGAGGGTCGGTGCCGGTGCTGGGGGAGAGGGGGGCATTCACTGTCGTCGAACCCAAGATCTGTCTTCATCGAGAAACCCGGCGGGTCGAGATCCCGTGATGGCCCGGCAGGAACATCGCGGCGATGGAGCCGTTTCCTTCCCGACGCGGCAAGGCCGCAGGATCTTTTCAGGAGCAGACGATGAGCAGCACCACCGACAAGATCAAGGGTCTCGCCAACGAAGCGGTCGGCAACGTGAAGCAGGGCATCGGCAACGCCACGGACAACGACAAGCTCAAGGCCGAGGGCAAGGCCCAGGAACTGAAGGGCGAAGCCCAGAAGACCGTCGGCGATGCCAAGGACGGCGTCAAGAACGCCGCCGACACGGTGAAGAGCAAGCTCTGAGCTTCGGCACGGGATATTAGAGAAGGCGGCCGGGAGGCCGCCTTTTTCGTATGCGGCTGCAACGCCCCCTTGCGCGGCGGGCGGGCCGCTCCACGCGCAATCGCTCGCAACCTCGCCTCCGCTCTGTTATGGGGCTCGGATGAGCGACAAGACAGACGAACAGACGGGCGGGTCCGAGGACGCGCCCGAGACCAACAACGTTTCCGGCCAAGCGTGGTCCCCGGCGACCGATGCGGGTGTGCCCGGACCTTCCGCCGAAGAGCAGCCGGCTCCGCGCCGGGCCGCGCCCGCCAGGGGCGGCGACGCCCCCCTGCGCCGCAAGGCGGCGTTGCCGCGGCCGGCGGCCAAGGCCGTCGAGGCGGGTGCCACCGGTGATTCCGATTCGGCGACGCCCGAGGGCGACCGTATCGCCAAGGCCATCGCGCGCGCCGGCATCGCGTCCCGCCGCGACGTCGAGGTGATGATCGCCGAGGGCCGCGTCACCCTCAACGGCAAGGTGCTGACCTCGCCGGCGATCAACGTGACGGATGCGGACGAGATCACCGTCGACGGTGAGCCCCTGCCCGCCCGCGAGCGGACCCGGCTGTGGATCTATCACAAGCCGCGGGGCCTCGTTACCACGGCACGCGATCCGGAAGGGCGCCAGACCGTCTTCGAGGCCCTGCCCGAGGACCTGCCGCGCGTGGTCGCCATCGGCCGCCTCGACATCAACACCGAAGGCCTGCTGCTGCTCACCAACGATGGCGGCCTCGCCAAGGTGATCGCGCATCCCGATACCGGATGGCTGCGGCGCTACCGCGTCCGCGCGCATGGCGACACGAATCAGGCCGAGCTCGACAAGCTGCGCAAGGGCGTCACCATCGACGGCATGGATTACGGCCCCGTGGACGCGGTCCTCGACCGGGCCTCGGGCGACAACCTGTGGCTGACGCTGGGCCTGCGCGAAGGCAAGAACCGCGAGGTCAAGCGCATCCTCGAGCACCTGGGTCTGGCCGTGAACCGGCTGATCCGCCTGTCCTTCGGCCCGTTCCAGCTCGGCGACCTCGAAGTGGGCCTCGTCGAGGAGATCCGCACCAAGGTGCTCAAGGAGCAGCTCGGCCCGACCCTCGCCGACCAGGCCGGCGTCGATTTCACCAGCCCCAACCGTGAGCCGATCGCCCCGTTCGGTTCGCCGAAGGCCGCGCAGCAACAGACCAAGCAGCCCGCCCGCAGCGCCTCGGCCGCCGCGGCGCGAAGCGCCGGGCGCAGCTACGACGACGCCCCGCGCGGCGGCGAGCGCGGTGGCGACCGCGACCGTGGCGGCGACCGCCCCCTGCGCAGGCCCGCCGAACCCGCACGGGTTCCCACGGGCGGCAACAGCGCCGGTCCCCGGCGCTCGGTCTGGCGTGCCGAAGAGGCAGCACCCCAGGAGGATGGTGCGCGCCGGGTCAAGATCCCCCGCCGTGGCGCCGATCCCAAGGCCGAGCGTGAGGCCTCCGCCGCTCGCGGCCGGGAGCGCGTGGGCGCGATCAATACCGGCGAACGCCGTGTTCTGGTGGAGCGCCTGAAGGCGAGCCCGCAGGAGCCGGCCCCCGAGCCGCATCGCCGTGATCGCGGTGCCCGGCGCGACGAGACGGGCGGCGCCGAGCGCCCGGTCCGGACGCTGCGCCAATCCGATGCCAAGGCGGCCCGCCGCGAGGAGGCCGATGCCCGGCCGCCGCAGCGCCGGTTCGACGGAGATTCCAGGCCCCCGCGCAGCGATTCCAGGCCCCCGCGCAGCGATGCGAGGCCTCCGCGCCGGGACGATGCTCCGCGCGGCGGTTTCGGGCGGCCCGCCGATGGCGCCGAGCGGCGCGGTCCGCCTCGTGGCGGCGACGAGCGCCCCCGCAGCTTCAAGCCTCGCGATGGCGGCGGCTTCAACGACCGCGCGGAACGTCCGGCTTTCAATCGCGGCGAGCCGCGTGGGGACAAGCCGGCGGGATTCCGCAGCGAGAAGCCGGCCTTCAATCGTGGCGGCGACGATCGTCCCGGCGGCGGCCGGCCGGGCGGGTTCAAGCCCGGCGGCTTCAAGGGAGCGGGCTTCAAGGGCCGCTCCGACGACCGCCAGGGCGGCGACCGTGACATCGGCGCCGAACGCTCGGGCGCCGATCGCGGCGGCTTCCGGCCCGGTGGCAAGCCCGGTGGGTTCGGCAAGCCCGGTGGGTTCGGAAAGCCCGGCGGATCGGGCAAGCCCGCCGGGGCCGCAAGGCCGGGCGGGTTCAAGGCAGGCGGTTCCTCCCGTCCCGGCGGTTCGGCCAAGCCCGGTGGGTTCGGCAATCGCGGCGGTGGCGCGGGCGGCAAGCCCGGTGGCGGGGGCGGACGTCCGCCCCGTGGCGGCTCGCGGTGAGGATCGTCGGCGGCGACCTGCGTGGACGCCGCCTCGCCACCCCGAAATCGGACGCGATCCGGCCGACCTCGGATCGACTGCGCGAGGCGCTCTTCAACGTCCTCGCCCATGCGTATGACGACGCGGTGGCCGGCGCGCGGGTCCTCGATCTCTTCGCCGGAACCGGGGCGCTGAGCTTCGAGGCCCTGTCCCGCGAGGCGAGCTATGCCCTCCTGGTGGACGAGGGCGCCGAAGCGCGCGGTCTGATCCGCGAGAACATCGATGCCCTGGGCTGCGCCGGCAAGACCCGGCTGTTCCGTCGCGATGCGACCAAGCTCGGCCCGGCCGGCACCAGCGGGACCTTCACCCTGGTCTTCTGCGACCCCCCCTACAACCGCGACCTCGCGCCGGCTGCGCTGGCGAGCGCATCCCATGGCGGGTGGCTCGCCCCCGGCGCCCTTGTGGTGGTGGAGGAGGCGGCGGGCGCCAATGTCGCGCTGCCGCCCGGCTTCACCGAATTGGAGCGGCGGGTCTACGGAGACACCGCCCTGGCTTTCTCGCGCTTCGAGGCCTGAGCCTGCGACCCCCGCGCGCGCCGGGAACCCCGGGGCATCGCCGCCGCGTTGCCCCGGAATGGTCCTCGATGACGCCACGCGCGATCCCGTCACGGCCGACCCGGCGAAGGCCGAGACGGCGGATGCTCCGCGTGACCCGCGCTTGTGGCGGCCCTGCCGTGTCCTGGTGACGCCGGCGGCCCTGGACCATGCCCAGGGCCGTGCGATGCTGGCGCGGGCCGAGGCGCTCGGTCTCCCGGTGGAGTGCCTGACGAGCAACCGCCTCACGGGCCTGCGCGACGAGGATCCGCGCCGCGCCTATCGCGAGGCGAAGGCCACCCTCGCCATCGTGGTGGCGCCCCCGAGCAAGCTGCGCCTGCAGCCGATCCCGCCCAGTGCCGACTGGCGCTTCGATCTCGCCGAGGGCTGCCCGGCCCATTGCCAATATTGCTACCTCGCCGGCTCCCTCTCCGGCCCGCCGGTGACGCGGGCCTATGCCAATCTCGACGCGATCCTCGGGAACCTGCCGGCCTATCTCGGCCAAGGCGGTGTCACTTCGGCCCAGGCCGGGCGCGTCGAGGAGGGCACCACCTTCGAGGCCTCGTGCTACACCGACCCCCTCGGCATCGAGCACCTGACCGGCTCGCTCTCGGCGGCGATCACGCATTTCGGCGCCTGGGACGCGGCGGTGCAATTGCGGTTCACCACGAAGTTCGCCGCCGTCGAGCCGCTCCTGGCCCTGCCCCATCGGGGTCGGACCCGCGCTCGCTTCTCCCTCAACGCGCGTCCCGCCGGGCGCTACGAGGGCGGCACCGCCAGCCTCGACGCCCGCCTGCAGGCGCTCGGCGCAATGGCGCGGGCCGGCTACCCGGTGGGTCTCACCATCGCGCCGATCATCGCCGTTCCCGATTGGCCGGATGCCTATGAGGGGCTCCTGCGGGAGGTGGCGGAGGCGCTGTCCGGCGTGTCGAACCCCGACCTCACCGTGGAGCTCATCACGCACCGGTTCACACCGGGGTCGAAGGACGTGCTCCAGGGCTGGTATCCCGGCTCCGACCTGCCGATGCGGGAGGACGAGCGCAGTCGCAAGCTCACCAAGTTCGGCTCGGTGAAATACGTCTATCCCCGCGATCTGATGCGGACGATGCGGGAGACGATCACCGCCGCCGTCGCGCGCGAATTGCCCTTCGCGCGGATCCTTTACTGGACCTGAGCGGCCGGTCTTCCCGGCGAGTCAGCCTCCGAGCGCCCTGGTCTTAGTGTCGGGATCGATGAGCGGTTCGACACGCCGCTCAGGCCCTGCCTCTATCTTCCGCTCGAGATCGACGGCCGGTGCCGCGTCGAGCTACGGCAGGCGGCATGACCGGGCTTGAACGCCGCCGTCTTGTTGTCCTGACATTCGTCACGTCCACGATACGCCACTGAGGCAGTCGCAGAATGGCGGGATCGAGAACTGCAATGATGCCGATTTAGCGATAGCCCATATCGTGATGACCGCATGAGGAGGACGTCTTGGAAACCCATTTCGAGCATTTCGGCCAAACTGACCTTGGTCAGCGCCTCATCGCCCTCATTGACACACCCGACCGTTACACTGAGTTCCGTGCGCTCTCGGAAAAAGGCCTCCCGGCTGTCACGGCGCTGGTCCCCGTCTTGTCGCCGGTCCTGATGCCGTTAGAGCGGACTGATCTGAAGCGTTTGAGCGCCGCTAAGCAATTCGTTGGGCGGTATGTTGGAACGATCATGCGGAAATACGGGCATACCATTGTGCGTCCGTCAGCAAGTGTTCCTGGCAAGCTGTTTGACGTCGCTGCCGTCTGGAGTGGCGCCCCTTCATCTGATGCCGAAGAAGACACTCAGGCAGATTGATCCAAGACGAGCGGTAAAGCACTGCGCGCCGCAATATGTTCCGCTCTGGTTCAAGATGCGTTATATGATCACTGATGCATCTAACTATTGTAACTAAAACAACATGACAAAGAACGAGATCGCCGAGATCGCCGGTGCGTCCGAGCTTATGATCGATGGCGAGCGTGCTGATTGACGTAGCATCACCGCACGTCGCTGGCGCTCTTCTTTTGCTGATCTTGCAATGCAGATTGGTGGTGGTGTCACTCTCTCCGAAGCGATGATGCTCCGGCGCGCCGCGAACCTCGCCATGATGTGCGAACGAGATGAGGCGCGCGTGATGAGGGGTGATGAGGACGACGTGGTGGATGAGGAGCACTATCGCCGGAACGCCTCTGCCTCAAAGGCCGCACTGATGGGGCCCGGCATGGCATCCACGGCCCGCATCTCGACCGTGCGCTTGTTCCCACCCCGTTTGGCCGGCGGGATCAGCCCCCATTCCGCATAAGACACTTACGCCGCGTCGGGCTCGGCACCCGCGTCGAAACGGGTCCGCGCGGCCTGGATCGTGGGCAGGTTCGCGAAGGCCCAGGAGCCGAGCGCCTGGACCGGCACCTGAAGCGAGCGGCCGAGCTCGGTGAGTTCGTAATCGACACGGGGTGGGATTGTCGGAGTGACCGTGCGCGAAACGAGGCCGTCGCGCTCCAGGCCGCGCAGGGTGAAGGTGAGCATCCGCTGCGAGATGCCGCCGATGATCCGCTTCAATTCGTTGAAGCGTCGGGGGCCGTCCGTGAGCGTCATCACCACGAGGATGCTCCACTTGTCGCCGACCCGCGCCAGGACCGTACCGACCACCCGGCAATCGCCGGGGCGGTGAATGGGCTGTGCCTCGGTTACGTCGCTGTGACCGGGTTCCACGAATGTGCCTCCTTGCGCGAGCGCTGCTCCGGTACTCTATAGCGCCTCGGTATCATTCTGATACCGAGGATCGAACATGAATCTTCTGCACATCGACAGCAGCATCCTGGGCGAGCATTCCGTCAGCCGCGCCGTCTCGGCCGCCATCGTCGCCCGCCTCCGCACGGGAGCGCCCGATCTCGAGGTGACCTATCGCGATCTGGCCGCCACGCCGATCCCCCACCTCTCTGGCGCCTATCTCGCTGGCCATCAGCCCAACGCCACCAACACGCCCGACATCAAGAACGACGTCGCGCTCGGCCGCGCGGTGCTGGCGGAGTTCCTGGCCGCCGACATCGTGGTGATCGGCGCACCGCTCTACAATTTCACGATCTCGACGCAGCTCAAGGCCTGGATCGACCGCATCCTCGTGGCCGGCCAGACCTTCAAATACACCGAGAGCGGCGCCGTCGGCCTGGTGCCGGAGAAACGCGTCATCGTCGCCGTGGCGCGCGGCGGCCTCTACGGTGCGGGGTCCCCTGCCGCCTCGGCGGAGCATGCGGAGACCTATCTGCGGGTCGTCCTCGGCTTCATCGGCGTGACCAACCCGGAATTCGTCATCGCCGAGGGGATCGCCCTCGGTCCGGAGGCCCGCGAGAAGGCCCTCGCCGGGGCGCTCGACGCGGCTTCCGCTCTGGCTGCCGTCTGAAGGCCTAGCGCCGGCCGAACAGCCGCTCGATATCGTGGAGCTTCAGTTCCACGAAGGTCGGGCGGCCGTGGTTGCAGGTGCCGGCGAACGGGGTGGCCTCCATCTCGCGCAAGAGGGCGTTCATCTCCTCGGGGCGCAGGCGCCGGCCGGCGCGGATCGAGCCATGGCAGCTCATGCGCGAAAGGATCGCGTCGAGGCGCCGCCCGAGCGGGCCGCCCTCGGTGCCGTCCGCACTCCCCTCCTCCAGTCCGCTCTCGTCGAGGGCGTCGAGGATGTCCTCCAGGAGATGGCGGGTGGACGAATCGGCCAGCGCCACCGGAACCTCGCGCACGAGGACGGCGCCGGTGCCGAAGGCCTCCAGAGTGAGGCCGAGACGGTCGAGGTCGGGGGCGGCCGCGATCAGGCGCTCGGCGTCCTGGGGCGCCATCTCCACCACGTCGGGGATCAGGAGGCCCTGGCGGGCGATGCCGCCGGCGGCGCGCTCGCGCTTCAGCCGCTCGTAGACGAGGCGCTCATGGGCCGCGTGCTGGTCGACGAGGACGATCCCGTCGTGGGTCTGGGCGACGATGTAGGTCTCGTGGAGCTGCGCGCGGGCGGCCCCCAGGGGATGCTCGCTGTCGGGCGGTTCGATCTCCGGCTGGCGCAGGTCGGCGCCGGGTGGTGCGAGATCGCCGGAGAACAGCGCCTGCCCTGCTTCCTCGAACCCTGTCTCCGGCCGGCCGAACGCCGCTTGCGGGGCCTCGAACAGGCCCCCGCGCGCCCCGAAGGACGATGCCGGCGCGAGGCCGGCGGGTGCGCCGAACGAGGGCAGGCCCGGCGGAAGCGGCACCCTGCCCGACCAGGCGCCACGACCCGAATGCGCCTGCATCGCCGGTCGCATCGTCGATGAGGGATGGCCCGGGCGCAGGGCATCCAGGGTGCGGGACGCGCCGGTGCTGGCATTGCGCGCTCCCACCTGCCGCAGGGTCTCGTGAATGGCGCTGACGATGAGGGCGCGGACGAGGCCCGGCTCGCGGAAGCGCACCTCCGTCTTGGCGGGATGGACGTTCACGTCGACGAGGGCGGGGTCGCAGGTGATGGCGAGGCCGAGCACCGGATGACGGTCCGAACTCATCGTGTCGGCATAGGCCCCGCGCACGGCGCCCAGCAGCAGACGGTCGCGTACCGGGCGGCCGTTGACGGTGAAGTGGATCTGGTTGCCCGCGCCGCGATGGTAGCTCGGCAGGCCGATATGGCCGGACAGGGCGAAGCCCTCCCGCGCCATGTGGAGGGGGGCCGAACTCGCGCCGAAATCCGGCCCCAGCACCGCCGTGAGCCGGCGCAGATCGGCGTCGTCGCCGGTCTCGGCGGAAAAGACGAGGGGGCTGCCGCTCTCGGAGCGGAGGGCGAAGCGGATCCGGGGCTGCGCCACGGCGAGGCGCCGCAACCCATCGGCGATGGCCAGCGCCTCGGCGCGGTCGGATTTCAGGAATTTCAGCCGCGCCGGCGTCGCCGAGAACAGGTCCGTGACCTCGATCCGCGTGCCGCGCGGGCTCGGCGCGGGACGGACCTCGCCCTTGATGCCGGCATCCACCACCAGGGTCGATCCGCTCTCGGCCTCGGCCGTGCGGCTGGTGAGGGAGAGGCGGGCCACCGCCCCGATGGAGGGCAACGCCTCGCCGCGAAAGCCGAGGGACTCGATGCGGCTCAGGTCGCCACCGGGAAGTTTCGAGGTGGCGTGGCGCTCCACCGCGAGGGCGAGATCGTCGGCGCTCATGCCGGCGCCGTCATCCACCACGCGGATCAGCCGGCGGCCCCCCGCCTCGATGGTCACCTCGATGCTGGTGGCGCCGGCATCGATGGCGTTCTCCACCAATTCCTTCACGGCTGAGGCCGGGCGCTCCACCACCTCGCCCGCGGCGATGCGGTCCACGAGGATCGGGTCGAGGCGGCGGACGGGGCGGAGCACGGGCGGCATTCCCCCAAGCATAGGCGAGCGCGCCGCCGCCTCAAAGCGCCGCCGACGTCATCGCGGTGGGAAGGATGCGATCAACCGAAGGGAAAGGCGAGACCACGCCCCGCCTGGACCCAGGCCCCCGCGATGACACCGCAGAGGAGGCAGGCCGCCAGGGTCACGAGCACCCGTCGCCTCGGCAGGCCGAGGGCGATGAAGGAGGCGGCGGCGAGCGGCACGATCTGTTCCCCGTGCATGCCGAGGAAATGCGCGATCCTCAGGTCGCCGCCCGCCCGGTTCCAGCCGAGCAGGGGCAGGCTCGCACCGGTAGGGCCGACCGCATGGCCATGGTTGGCGCTGAGGGCGATGCCGGTGGCGGCCCCGAGGATCACCGTTGTCGCGAGGCCGAGAATGACCGCCAGACGCAGGCTCGGCTCGAGGCCGGGACGTGGCCGGACCGCCACCGCGATGGCCAGGGGAATCTTGGCAGCGAGCAGGGTCAGGGCCATGAACCCCATCAGGGCGTAGAGGGCGGCGTGCAGCGGATCGCCGTCGTTGAAATGCGACGCCTCGGCCCGCGCCGCCTGCAGGGTGATGTAGGCGAGCTCGAACCCGCCCGCGATGATGAGCAGGAGCCGGCCGGTGCGCAGGGAGCGGGAGCGGCGCCGATCCGGCCGGACATAGCCGGTGAACCAGGCGAAGGTCAGGGCGTACACACCGACCGAAACGAAGAACTTCGCGGGCTTCGCCCAGACGAAGGCGCCATCGATGAGCCGACCGTCGATGAGGGGGAGTGCCAGGGTGACGGCGCCGGTCAGCAGGCAGGCGAGGCCGAAGGCGGTGAGAACGGGATCGTCCGCCCGAAGCCGGGCGAGCGCCGTGGGGCGGGGAGCGTCTCCGCCGAGGGTGAAGGCGATCATGGCCGGGTCTCCAGGCCGAGCCTGCCGGTGCTGAACCCGACGACGAGGGCGAGGAGCAATCCCGCCGGGCCAACCAGGAAGGTGAGGACGAGGCAGGGCAGGAGCAACAGAGGCGAGATCCCCGCCCCGATCCCGGCGCGAGCGATCCACGTACCCACGAAGAGGTCGAAGGCGAGATAATGGATCCAGCCGGCGGTGAGCGCATGGTCGTCCGCGAACAGGGAACGTACCGCCTCGATGGAGTCGAAGCCGCCTTTCACGCCGCCCGCCAACCCTGCCGCCAGGGCGCCGATATAGGCCACCGCCAGAAGCGCCGGCAGGATGAGACCGGTGCCGATCCAAGTGGCCCTTCGGAGCCGGGGAGCGAACAGCGCGATGGCGAGGGCGACCCAGCCCAAGAGGGCGATCGTGCTGCAGAGGGAGAACAGGCTCGCTGCGGGGATCACGTCTTGCCCATCCTTATCTTGACATCGTATAGATCGAGCATGAGTGAGCATCTTGACACTGTCAAGTCATCGAAGGGCGTTCCAGCCACAGAAGCCTCCGCCTACCATCACGGCGACCTGCGGTCCGCCCTGATCCGGGCGACGACGGCCATCCTGCGGGAGCGCGGGATCGACGGGTTTTCCCTGAGGGAGGCGGCGCGGCGGGCGGGCGTCTCGCCGGCGGCCCCGCAGCATCATTTCGGCGACGCGCGCGGGTTGCTCACCGCCGTGGCGACGGAGGGGTTCCGGATGCTGGGCGACGCGCTGGCCGCGGCCGATTCCGCCGCGACGGACCGAGACGGGCGTATTCGCGCGCAAGGCCGGGCCTATATCGGCTTCGCCCTCGACCATCCGGCCGAGTTCGACACGATGTGGCGCTGTGCGCGGATCGATACGGGCGACGCGGCCTACGCGGCGGCCGCCGGACGCGCCTTTGGGCTCCTGAAAGCCGCGGTGGCCGGAACCGCTTTCGAGGATGGCGGGCTACCGGCGGTGTCCCATAATACCGCCCCGGACCCGAAGGCCATCGCCTGCTGGTCCCTGGTCCATGGTCTCGCCCGGCTCGCCCTCGACGGTGCGCTGGGACCGGCCGAGGTGGCGCGAGGGATCATCGACGGGATGCTGGAGCCTATCCTCGACTGCCTGACGGTGTGATGCCGGGACAGCGCGGCCCGACGCCAGCGCTCATCGCGAGACCATTGGCGGATCCGCTCCAGACTTCGCCGGGTAGGACCCGTCGTCAGGCGACCCCGGCCCGCAGCAGGTCGTGATAATGGACGAGGCCCACGGGGCGCTCGTTCTCGACGACGATCAGCGAGGTGATCTTCATCGATTCCTGGATTTCCAGGGCCTTGGCGAGAAGGGTCTCCTGGTTCACGGTGCGCGGCCGGACGCTCATCAGCGCCTCGACCACGAGGCTGTCGAGATCGGCCCTGAACACGTTGCGGCGCAGGTCGCCGTCGGTGAGGATGCCGGCGAGGCGGCCGTCTTCTTCCACCACCACCACCGATCCGAAACCCTTGGCGTCGATCTCGGCGATGGCGGCCCGCATGCCCGTGCCGCGCCGGACGACCGGCAGCTGGTCGCCCGCATGCATCACCTCGCGGACCTGCCGGAGCGAGGCCCCCAGGCGTCCGCCGGGATGGTAGATGCCGAACTCGCGGGCTGAGAAGCCGCGGGCCTCGAGCAGGGCGATGGCGAGGGCGTCGCCCAAAGCGAGCTGCATCGCCGTGGAGGTGGTGGGCGCGAGCCCGTTGGGGCAGGCCTCGCGGGCCTTGGGCAGGGTGAGGCAGATATCGGCCTCACGCCCGAGGGTCGAGCCGGCATTCGCCGTGATGGCGATGAGGCCGACCCGATAGCGCCGCGCATAGCCGATGATGTTGGCGAGTTCCGTGGTCTCGCCCGACCATGACAGGGCGACGACGACGTCCTCCGGCTGGATCATGCCGAGATCGCCATGGCTCGCCTCGGCCGGATGGACATACAGCGCCGGCGTGCCGGTGGAGGCCATGGTCGCCGCGATCTTGCGGCCGACATGGCCCGATTTGCCCATGCCGGTGAGGATGGCGCGGCCCTTGGCGGCGGAGATGCGGGCGACGGCGTCCGAGAAGGCGGTGCCGAGACCGTTGCCGATGGCCTCCATCAGGCAGCGCAGGCCCTCGCACTCGGTCTCGATGGTGCGCAGGGCCGAGGCGATGGCGGGCGCATGGCCGGCATCGGGGGGCGACATCCGCTTCTCCGCTGCAGCACCGCCCATGACAATCCTCGCCTTCGCCGGCGCGCGCGGCGCCATGACGTGCCGCCTATGCAAGGCGAATGTGGTCGGATGGGGGCTTGGGCGCGTGGGACGCGGCGCACCGGTATCGGCGGCGGCGCGCCGGAGACCAGGGTATCGGGGGTGGGCGGCAGGAGTCCCAGGCTGCCCGGTGGATGGAACTATACTACGCCGATGCTGAAAAATTTCCGATCGCAACAAGTGATCGTTAACCGTTCGGCTGGAATGTCAAATCCCAAGTATAGGCTGATCGTCGCGAACCGCGGTCAGGAAGAGGTTTCCATGTCGATCCAAACTCGCTCGATTCGTGCCAAGCTCATCACGGCATTTTCCCTGCTTACTTTGTTCGTCATTGGCCTGGGGGTGCTTGGGATCGTCAGTACGCAGCGCATGCGCGAACAGGCGCTCGATATCGAAAACAATTGGCTTCCGAGCGTTCGTGTCCTCGGCGAGATCGATACTCTGACGGCTCGCAACAACGGCGTCATGCTGCGTCACACGCAGGAGACCGACCCCCAGAGGCTGACGACCATCGAGGGCGACCTCGTGCGGTTCGGAAAGAGGATCGACGAGAAGAAGGTCGCCTATGAGCGGATGATCGCCTCTCCCGAAGAGCGCGAACTCTACGAGACGTTCACGCGCGAGGCCGCCAAATTCGCCGCGATCCGCCAGACCATCCTGGACATGTCCCGCAGCGGAGAGAAGGCGCAGGCCTTCTCGTTCTACGAGACCAAGGGGATCACCATCCGCCGGGGCATGTCGGACGCCCTCGAAAAGCTGGTGAGCCTGAACAATGTCGGGGCGGATCAGGCTCAGGCGCGGAGCAAGTCGGTCTTCGAACAGGCTCGGACCCTGGGCATCGCCGCCATCGTCGTCGCGGTCCTCCTCTCCGTCCTGTCCGCCTTCCTGATCATCCGCGGCGTGACCCGAGACATCGATTCCGTGGTGCGGCCGATGCAGGCCCTCGCCGCCGGCGACCTGTCGGTGACCATCCCGCACCGGAACGCCAGGACCGAGATCGGGCGCATCGCCGACGCCGTGCAGGTGTTCAAGGACGGATTGCACCGGATGAAGGCTCTGGAAGACGAGACCGTCCTGGCCCGTGCCGGCGCGGAAGCACAGCGCAAGGCCGCCATGCGGTCCATGGCCGACGGCTTCGAGTCCGCCGTGGGCGGGATCATCCAGACCGTGTCCAGTTCGGCGACGGAGTTGCAGGCCACCGCGCAGGGCATGGCCGGCACCGCGACGCAGACCGCCGCGCAATCCACCAGCGTCGCCGCCGCGGCGGAACAGGCCGCCTCGAACGTCACCACCGTGGCGGCGGCGGCCGAGGAACTCGGCTCGTCGGTGCAGGAAATCGGCCGTCAGGTCAGCGCCTCGGCCAGCCTGGCCCATGTCGCCGTCGAGGAAACCGCGCGGACCGCGCTGCTCGTGAAGGACCTTAACAGCGCCGTGGCGAAGATCGGCGACGTGGTGACGATGATCAGCGCCATCGCGGGCCAGACCAACCTCCTGGCCCTGAACGCGACCATCGAGGCGGCCCGTGCCGGCGAGTCGGGGCGCGGTTTCGCCGTCGTCGCCGCCGAGGTGAAGGAACTCGCCAACCAGACCGCCAGGGCGACCGAGGAGATCGGCGGCCATATCGCCTCGATCCAAGGCTCCACCGATCAGGCGGTCTCGGCGATCGGCGGCATCACCACCCGCATCCAGGAGATCAGCGCCGTCGCCACCACGATCGCGGCCGCGGTGGAGGAGCAGGGCGCCGCCACGCAGGAGATCGTCCGCAACGTGTCCCAGGCCGCCGCCGGCACGGGCGAGGTCACGGTGAACATCGCGGGCGTGGCCGGCGCCGCCGAGGAGACCGGCGCTGCCGCCAGCCAGGTGCTCGGTGCGGCATCGGAGTTGTCGCGCCAGTCCGAACATCTCAACTCCGAACTGGGCCGCTTCCTCGCCACGATCCGCGCGGCCTGACCGGGGTCGGGCGCCTGCGCGGGGGAGCGCCGTCTCCCTCCGCGACAGGCCTGGTCGCCTCATGGGTTCGCCACGAGCGTCACGTGGCGATTGCCCTCCGGGTCGCCCATTCCGACTCGGAGGGCGACGGCGCGGCGCCGGATACCCCCTTGGTCGACTGGCGAAATCCTCCCCCGGCGCGGTATGCCTTTCGGATGCAGCGCGTCATCGTCATGGGGCCGCCCGGAAGCGGGAAATCGACACTGGCGCGGCGTCTCGGCGCCGCGCATGACCTGCCCGTCTTCCATCTCGACCAGGCCTATTTTCGTCCCGGCTGGGAGCCCGTGCCGGCCACCGAGTTCCGTACCGAAGTCGAACGCCTCGCGGCCCTCCCCCGCTGGATCATCGACGGGAACTACACGGACGTCATCGGGCCGCGCTTCGAGGCGGCGGATACCCTGGTCTATCTCGATCTCCCGGCCTGGCTGACGATGGCGCGCGTGATCCGGCGCCTGGCGGCGAGCTATGGCCGGGTCCGGCCGGACGCGGCGCGGGGATGCCCGGAACGGCTCGACGCCGAGTTCCTGCATTACGTCTGGACCTGGAACCGCAAGAGGCGAGCCCGGAACCTCGCCCTGATCGAGAGGTTTCCCGGCAAGGTCGTCATCCTGGCGAGCCGGGCGGAGCAGCGGCGGTTCGGAGGTGCGTGACCCTTCTCCGATCGGCGCTCGCGTGGTCGGGGGCGGCTGTCATCGCCGGCCTGCCCTCGTTAGAATCCCGGCCGCCCTCGCAGGAACCCGCGCCCGCCCATGCCATCACCACGCACCGCCGCGAAGCACGCCGAACTCGGCCCCGATTTCTACGACGTCGTCGCCGCCGCCGACTTCCCGAAGACGATCCTGCGCTACCGGAACCGGCCCTGGTCGGCGCGGGTGGGGCTCGACGACCTTTCCGACGAATCGTGGGTGGCGCATTTCGGCCGGTTCCAGCCCCTCGCCGGCAGCCTGCCCCAGCCTTTGGCGCTGCGCTATCACGGCCACCAGTTCCGCTCTTACAACGCCGATCTCGGCGATGGGCGCGGCTTCCTGTTCGCCCAGCTTCACGACCTCGCTGACGGTCGCCTCCTCGATCTCGCCACCAAGGGCAGCGGCACCACGCCGTGGTCGCGCACGGCCGATGGCCGCCTCACCCTGAAGGGAGGCATGCGCGAGATCCTCGCCACCTCCATGCTCGAGGCCCTGGGCGTCGACACCTCGAAGACCTTCAGCCTCATCGAGACCGGCGAGGAACTGCAGCGGGGCGACGAGCCCTCCCCCACCCGGTCCAGCGTTCTGGTGCGCCTCAGCCATTCCCATATCCGCATCGGCAGCTTCCAGCGCCTGCTGGCGCTGGACGAGCCGCACAACATCGAGAAGCTCCTCGATCATGCGGTGCGGACCTATCTGCCGGAGGCTTGGCGCGACGAGACCGCGCCCCGTGCCGTCGCCTTCCTGGAGGAGGTCTGCCGCCGGGTCGCCCGCACGGGGGCCCAGTGGATGGCGGCGGGCTTCGTCCACGGGGTGCTCAACACCGACAACATCAACATCACGGGCGAAAGCTTCGATTACGGTCCGTGGCGCTTCACGCCGACCAGCGACCCGGGCTTCACCGCCGCCTATTTCGACGTCCATGGCCTCTACAGTTTCGGCCGCCAGCCCGAGGCCCTGTTCTGGAATCTCAGCCGGCTCGCCGAATGCCTGATGCCGCTCGCCGACCGCGACGCCCTCGAAGGCGCCCTGAAGGTCTTCGGATCGAGCCTTCAGGATGCCTTCGCCGAGGCTCTCCTCGCCCGTCTGGGCTTGGCAAAGCCGGCGGACGAGGCGGATTTGCACCGGTTCGTCGCCGCCTTCTGGGGCTTCCTGGCGAAGAGCCGGGCGCCGTTCGAGCAGACCTTCTTCGACTGGTACGGTGGTCTCCTCAGCGCCGACCGTGCGGCGGCGAGCCCTTCCTCCGCCTTCTACGAGCGCGAGGATTTCGCCGCCGTCAGAACCAGCCTCGCATCCTTGTCCCCCGTGGAGACCATCCGCCTCGACCACCCGTATTTCGCCGGGACCACGCCCTGCACGATGCTGATCGAGGAGGTCGAGAGCCTCTGGGACCCCATCGCCGAGCGGGACGATTGGTCGGCGCTCCATGCCAAGCTCGAGGCGATCGCCCAGATGGCGGAGGCCTATGGTACGGCGCCTGCCCTGGCCGTCTGAGGCCATGCCCTGTTTCGGACACATGGCTGCGTTGTTCTGGGGAACGGCGGCGGGCGACGTCCGCCTGGACGGCACGATGACGGATATTCGGATCACGGCAGGCACCTTCGGCGAGGGCGTGGCCACTTACGAGAACGGCGTGTTCCGTTTTCCCAACGGCGAGGCCCGCGGCGTGGAGGATCTCACCGATCTCGGGCTCGCGCCCGAGTCGACGCCAGAGGCGCATTGGAGCGGTGACATCGTGCGCGGTCTCCAGGGTGCGCTGGCCACCTCGACCAAGGCCTTACCGTCGCCCTTCGGCTTTGCTGCGTCCTTCGTGGGCCTCGGGCTCGACGTGCTCGAATCCTCGGCCAATACCGCCGCGACCCTGCCGATCACGTTCAGCGACGGCGCCAGCGCGACGATGGCCGCCGACGGCGCCGTGGCGGCTCTGATCTGGCGCGACCGCGAGGTGGTCCGCCTCGCGCTCGAGCGGGTGGCCCCCGCCCCGGCGGTCCAACCGGTACCGGCACCGGAGCCGATCGTCTCGACACCAAATCCGAGCGATCCGACCCTGACCTCGATGTTCCAGTACGAGAAGCGCAAGGGACGCCTGCGCCGCGTCGTCACCGAGACGACGCCTCAGGAGACGTGAGCGGACGCCACGGATCTCCCGCGCGGGGGCGGGGGAATGGCGTGCCTCAACCGTCGATGACGCTCACATGCGCGGCCACGACCTTCCAGCCGTCGGGGAAGCGGATCCAGGTCTGGCTCTGCCGGCCCACCTTGCCGGGCGATCCGTCGCGGCGGAACAGGGTCATCGCCACGGCCGTATCCCGCCCATAGGCCGTGATCACCGTATCGGACAGGGTCCGCTCCAGCCCGGCCGGTGAGCGGGCGCGGCGGAAGGCACGGATCGCGTCCATGCCGTAGAGGTTCTCAGCCCCGCCGTAGCGGATGGTGCGGGGATCGTCGTGGAACAGGGCTTCCAGCGTCGCCACGTCGTTGCCGGTGAGCGCCGCCTCATAGGCCGCGAAGGCGGCCTCGACCTCGGCGATCACGTCTGGCGCATCGATCTCCATCGGCTCGCTCACAGGATCGCATGCGGCGCGGAGACGACGCCGTTTCGTTCGAGATGCCGCGCGACCCGCAGCGCCAGATCCTCGCGCCACGGGGCGGCGATGACCTGGACGCCGAGGGGCAGGCTGTCGTCGAGCCGTACCGGCACCGCCACTACGGGCAGGCCGATGAACGAGATCGGCTGGGTGAAGACGCCTATATTCGCCCGCACCGGCAGGGTCACCCCGTCGAGCTCGAAGGTGACCTGGCCCGATTTCGGAGCCCGGCACGGGGTCGAGGGGGCCAGGATGATGTCGACCTCGCGGAACAGGTCGAGCATCGCCGCCCGGTACCAGCGGCGAAAACGCTGCGCGCGCTCGACGAAGGGGGCCGGGATCATCGCCCCCGCGATCAGCCGGTCACGCACGGCCGGGTCGAAATCGGCGGCGCGGGTCCGCAGCCGGTCGAGATGGAGGGCGGCGCCCTCGGCGGCGGTGATGAGGTAGGCGGCGGCCCGCGCCCGCGCGGCTTCGGGGATCTCCACTCGCCGCCCGCAGCCGAGCGATGCGGCGAGGGTTTCCACCGCCATGAAGGCCTCGTGATCACCGCCACGCGCGAAGTATCCGCCCGCCATGGCGATCCGGAGGTCGCCGATGCCGTCATCGAGGCTCGGCATGGCGGGATCGGGGGCACGGGTGGTCGCCACCGGGTCGTCCGGATCGGGGCCCTGCATGGCATCGTAGGACAAGGCGAGGTCGGTGACGCTGCGCGCCATCGGCCCGAGATGATCGAGGCTGCCGACGAAGGGGAAGCTCCCCGCCCGCGTCAGTCGGCCGTAGGTGGGCTTCAGGCCGAAGCAGCCGCAGAAGGCGGACGGGACGCGGATCGAGCCGTTGGTGTCCGAGCCGAGGGCCAGGGGGACGAGGCCCGCGCCGATGGCGCCGCCCGAACCCCCGGACGAGCCGCCGGACATGTGCCCGAGATCGTGCGGGTTGCGGGTGGCGCCGTCATGGACGTTCTCCCCGGTGAAATCATAGGCATACTCGCCCATGTTGAGGCCGCCCACGAGGATGGCACCGGCGGCTTCGAGCCGTCGCACCAGGGCGCCGTCCCGTTCGGCAGGGGCGAGATCGCGGTTGATCTTCGAGCCCGCCCGCGTCGGCAGGCCCGCGATGTCGATGAGGTTCTTCACCGCGAAGGGCACGCCCGCCAGCGGCCCCAACGCCTCCCCACGGGCTCGCGCCGCATCGACGGCATCGGCTCTCGTCAGAGCGCGTTCGGGCAGCACGTCGGTGAAAGCGTTGACCTCCGTGTCCACCCGCGCGATGCGCGCCAGCACGGCCTCGACCACCAGGCGGGCGCTGATCGCCCCATCCCTGACGGACCCGGCGATGTCGGCCGCGTGCATCGTGCTCGGATCGGTCATACCGCCGCTCACGCCGCGAAGACCGGAGCCGGCTCCGCCTCGTCTGGCAGGGGAAACCCCGCGACGAGGCCGGCGGCGCCCTGAAGCACGGTGAGGTTCGCGCCCACCGCCGCGACCCAGGCGGGATCGAGGGGAATGCCGAGGAGGGCGGAGGCGGCGTCGATATAGGCATCGAGCCCACCCGATACGGGCTCGGTCTTCGGCATCTCGGCCATGGCTTCCTCCTCAAACCCCGATCCGGCGGAACCGTCGCATCCCGGGGAGCAAGGGTCGGGCCGGACTATGTGACGATCTCACGGAAGCACCCTGTGCGTCATGGCCGTCTTTAGGAGGTTGAGCGTCTTTCCCCATCCGCCGTCCTGAGATCGTGAGAGCGGGCGAAACGGGTCAGTCGGACCCGACGGCATCCGATCCTCACCATCGTTTCGGATGACGTCGAACTCTGTCCTTGTCTTATATGCAATTTGCATCTAACTAAGATGCAGAACGCATATAAGGCTCGCCCCGTGACCGAAACCGAATTCCTGGCCGAGTACGATCCCACCGCCTACGAGCGCCCTGCCCTCGCCGTCGATCTCGTCCTGCTGGGCCTGCGCGAGGGCCGCCCGGCGGCGCTGCTGCTGAAACGCGAACAGCATCCGCATGCGGGTCGCTGGGCGCTGCCCGGCGGCTTCGTGGGGATCGACCAGACCCTCGATGCGGCCGCTCTCCATGTCCTGCATGAGAAGGCGGGGATAACCGGGGTGCATCTGGAGCAGCTCTACACGTTCGGCGCGCTCGCCCGCGATCCGCGCATGCGGATCGTCAGCGTGGCCTATCTCGCCCTCCTGCCGGAGGCGGCCCTCGCCGAGGCTTTGGAGCGCGCACCCTCCCTCGTGGCGGCCGGGATCGAGGTGCCGTGGTCGGGCGAGGCGGGCGGAGACGTGGTGGCCCTGTCGCCCAAGGGTGAGGTTCTGCCCCTCGCCTTCGACCATGCCGACATCCTGGCGATGGCCATGCTGCGCCTGCGCGGAAAGCTCGATTATTCGGATGTGGGCTTTGCCCTCCTGCCCGGGCATTTCACCCTGCGACAGCTGCAGGACGTGCACGAGGCGGTTCTCGGCACCACGCTCAACAAGCCGGCCTTCCGACGCCGGATGCTCGACCGGGGCTGGCTGGCGCCGACCGGATCGCGCGAGGCCGGAACGTCGTTCCGCCCCGCCGAACTCTACCGATTTCAACCGTCCCGCTGACCCGACAGGAGGTTTCCATGGCATCGATCCGCAACATCGGCCTGGTCGCGCAATTGCGGAGCGAGGCGAGCAGCCACGTCATCCGCTATCGCCGGGGCCGCATCCGCCAGAGCGGCCGGGGCCTCGTCTTCTGGTTCCGCCCGGAGACGTCGAGCATCGCCGAGATGCCCATGGACGACCGCGAGATGACGCTGTTCGTCCGTGGCCGCAGCCAGGATTTCCAGGCCGTCGCCGTGCAGGGGACGATCGGCTGGCACGTGATCGATCCGGAACGTCTGGCCAGCCGCATCGATTTCTCCATCGACCTTCGCACCGGTAAGCTCCAGGGCGAGCCGATCGAAAAGATCGAGGCGCGCATGGCCGGCATCGCCAGTCAGGCGGTGCTGCAATATCTCGGCGGCAAGCCGGTGCGCACCATCCTCGATGCCGGCCCCGAACCCCTGCGCGGGGGGCTGGAGGCCGTCTTGGCGGCGGACCAGTCCCTGGCCGAGATCGGCGTCGCCGCTGTGTCGGTGCGGCTCACCAACCTCGCACCCACGAGCGAACTCGAACGCGCCCTGCAGACTCCGACCTTCGAGGCGCTGCAGCAGAAGGCCGACGAGGCGACCTTCTCCCGCCGCGCCCTCGCCGTGGAGAAGGAGCGTGCCATCGCAGAGAACGAGCTCGCCACGCGCACGGAACTGGCGCGCCGGGAGAAACTCCTCATTGCCGAGGAGGCGGAGAACGCGCGAAACCGGGCGGCCGGTCTGGCCGAGGCGCAGGGCGTCGAGGCGACGGCGGAAGCGGAGCGCATCCGCCTCGTCGAGGGAGCCAAGGTCCAGGCCGAGGCGCAGCGCGTCGCGATCTACCGCGACCTGCCGCCCGCGATCCTGCTCGGCCTCGCCGCGCAGGAACTGGCGGGCAAGCTCGACACGATCGAGCATGTCAGCGTGACGCCCGACCTCCTCGCCGCCGTGATGGGTGAGTTCCACAAGGCCCGTCCCTTGGTGGGAGCGCGCTAGGCAGGTTCGCGTCGGCAAGCCAACGCTTCACCTCGCTTAGATCTTTGAAATGTCGCAGGTTTTAAGACACAAAACCGGTGACCACTTTTGTGAAACCTGCTCAGCATGGCCGCCCTCACCCACCGCGCCGTCTTCGTCATCCGCGAGACCGATTACGAGGCCCTGATCGCCCGGCACGCCACGAACGGGCAGGCGCGCTTCTTCCTCGAGAGCCGCGGGCAGAAACTCGAGGATGTGGTCGAGCGGCACGAACGGTTCCACGCCGTGCTCTCCCGGGCACGGGCCTCGGTCCCGGGGGAGTGGCGCCAGGCCCTGGTGCGGCGCGCCGACCTCGATCGCTTCCTGTTCGCCGCGGACGACGTCGTCGTGGCCGTGGGCCAGGACGGGCTTGTCGCCAATGTCGCGAAGTATCTCGGCGCGCAGCCCGTGATCGGCGTCAACCCGGCGCCCGACCTCTATGACGGGATCCTCGTCCGGGTCGCCGTCGAGCGGCTCGGGCAGGTGCTCACCGCGAGCGTCAACGGCGCGGCGCAGGTGGAGCGGCGCACCATGGTCAAGGCCGTGCTCGACCATGGCGAGACGCTGTTCGCACTGAACGAGATCTTCGTCGGGCACCGCAGCCACCAATCCGCGCGCTACCGGGTCGAAGCGGCGGGCGAGGCCGAGGATCAATCCTCCAGCGGGCTCATCGTCGCGTCCGGTACGGGGGTGACCGGCTGGGCGCGGTCCATCGCCGAGGCGACGCATCTCGCCCTCCCCCTCGGCACGGAGGAGGCGGCGGTGGGCTACTGGGTGCGCGAGCCGTTCCCGAGCGTCGCCAGCGGCACGCGGCTGCGCGCGGGCAAGCTGACCGATGCCGGGCTTCTCGTGACCTCGCGCATGAACGATGGCGGCGTCGTCTTCGCCGACGGCATCGAGCAGGATTTCCTGGCCTTCGAATGGGGCCGCCAGGTCAGAATCTCGCCGGCGGATCGCACGCTCAATCTCGCCATCGGCTAGGCGTCGCCGGGATGTTTCGGCGGAGCGAGAGTGCGCAAAGAAAAACCCGCTAAGTCAGAGACTTAGCGGGTCGAATTCTTGGTAGCGAGGGAGAGATTTGAACTCCCGACACAAGGATTATGATTCCTCTGCTCTAACCAACTGAGCTACCCCGCCATAACAAAGGAACCCGCGCGGTGCGGGCGCCCCTGAAGAGATCGGCGGTATAAAGAAATCCGCCTTCGGGTGTCAACGGGGAGTTTGCGACTTGGCCACTCCCAGGCGCGGTTTTGTCAGAGGCGGGTGCCCAGGATCTCGGCCACCTGCGGGATGTCCTTGTCGCCACGGCCCGAGAGATTGAGCACCATCAGATGCTCGGCGGGCTTCGTCGGCGCGATCTCGAACACCTTGGCGAGGGCATGGGCCGGCTCGAGGGCCGGGATGATCCCCTCCAGCATCGAGCACAGCTTGAACGCCTCCAGCGTCTCGGAATCCGTTGCCGAGAGGTAGGTGACGCGCTTGGCCTCGTGCAGCCAGGCGTGTTCGGGGCCGATGCCGGGATAGTCGAGGCCGGCCGAGATCGAGTGGGCGTCGGCGATCTGACCGTCTTCGTTCTGCAGCAGGTAGGTCCGGTTGCCGTGGAGCACGCCCGGCTTTCCGCCGGACAGGGAGGCGGCGTGCAGGCCCGAGGCAATGCCATGGCCGGCGGCCTCGACCCCGTAGATCTCCACCTCGCGGTCGTCGAGGAACGGGTGGAACAGGCCCATGGCGTTGGAGCCGCCGCCGATGCAGGCGATGAGCGAGTCGGGCAGGCGCCCTTCCATCTCCAGCATCTGCTCCCTGGTCTCGAGACCGATGATCGATTGGAAATCGCGCACCATCGCCGGATACGGGTGCGGTCCGGCCACCGTGCCGATGCAGTAGAACGTGTCGGCGACGTTGGTGACCCAGTCGCGCAGCGCCTCGTTCATGGCGTCCTTGAGGGTCTTGGTGCCGGATTCCACCGGGATCACCTCGGCGCCGAGCATCTTCATGCGGAAGACGTTGGGCGCCTGGCGCGCCACGTCGACGGCGCCCATGTAGACGACGCATTTCAGGCCGAACCGGGCGCAGAGGGTGGCGGTGGCGACCCCGTGCTGACCGGCGCCGGTCTCGGCGATGATCCGCGGCTTGCCCATGCGGCGGGCCAGCATGATCTGGCCGAGCACGTTGTTCACCTTGTGCGAGCCGGTGTGGTTCAGTTCCTCACGCTTGAAGAAGACCTTGGCGCCATGGCCCGGAGCCGACTTCGTCCGTAAGTGCTCGGTGATTCGCTCGGCGTAGTAGAGCGGGCTCGGGCGGCCGACGTAATGGGTCAGGTGGCCGTTCATCTCCTCCTGATAGGATGGATCGGCCTTGGCCTCCGTATAGGCCTTCTCGAGATCGAGGATGAGCGGCATCAGCGTCTCGGCGACGAAGCGACCGCCGAAGATGCCGAAGCGGCCGCGCTCGTCCGGTCCGTTGCGGAACGAGTTCGGAGAGGGGGCGATGGTCACGGTTGTCGTCCTTCGCGTCTTCGGCCGGCGAGTCTCCGCCGGGCCTGTGCGTTCGGTATTGGGTTGCGCCAATGCCTAGACCCGCGTGGGGGGCGTCTACAATGCGGCGAACGCGTCGATTTGTGAAATCGGACCCTATTCGTAGGCCCGAACCGCCGCGATGAAGGCGGCGATGCGTTCCGTGCTCTTCTCTCCCGGTCGCGTCTCGACGCCCGAGGAGACGTCGACGCCGCGCAGGCCCGTGCGGGCGAGGGCTTCGGCGAGGTTCTCAGGGGTGAGACCGCCCGAGAGCATCGTCCCCGCCGGCAGGGTTTTTCCTGCGAGAAGATCCCAATCGAAGGCGAGGCCGTTGCCGCCGGGAAGTGCCGCATCCGGCGGCGGCTTGGCGTCGAGGAGGATGCGGTCGGCTGCCTCGTACGCGGCGATGGCGGCGAGGTCCGAGGGCGTCGAGACGCCGAGCGCCTTCATGACCGGGCGACCGCTGCGGTCGCGGATCGCCGCGACCCGCTCGGGCGTCTCGTGTCCGTGGAGCTGGATCCAGTCCGGATCGACGGTGCCAACGGCCGCATCGATCAGGGCATCGTCGGGATCGACGAGGAGGACGACCCGCTCCGCCCTGCCCTTCGCCCGGTCCGACAGCAAACGCGCCGTCTCCAGCGGGACATGGCGCGGGCTCTTGGGGAAATGCACGAAGCCGACGAGGTCGGCCCCGGCCGAGAGCGCAGCGTCGAGAGTGTCGGGCGCGCTCAGCCCGCAGATCTTGACGCGGATCGACGGCATGACGGCTCTAACGCGGCGCGGGGAGCGCGACGCGGCTGTCGAGGCCGGGATAACGCTCGGCCGGAGCGGGCTCGCTCGCTGCGACACGCGACTTCAGACGCTCGGTCTCGCCCTCCAGGCGCCGGATCTCGCGTCGGCGGGCCGCGCTCGTCCGCCGTGTGCTCGACTGACCCAGCCACGTGCCGATTCCGCCGCAGAGGATGCCGATGGCGACGGAGGCGAAGATGAGGACGTAGAGCGGCAGCGGCAGGCTGAAGGCCGGCGTGTCCGTCGTGAACGGATCGAAGGACAGGCGGACGACCTCCCGGTTGGCGACAGCCAGGGCGACAACCACGATCGCCACGGGAAGCAGGATCAAACCCTTGAGGAAGCGGATCATCGAGACACTCCGGTCGATGGGACGAGGCTGTGCATGGCGTTCAGGATTCCTCGCTTTCGGAGGGCTCCTCGGCGCCGATCCCGGCCTCATTGAGTCGCTGGCGCATCTCCTTGCCCGTCTTGAACACGGGGATGGCCTTCTCGGAGACGGCAACGGGCTCACCGGTGCGCGGGTTGCGCCCCCGTCGCGCATCGCGGCGCTTGACCGAGAAGGCGCCGAAGCCGCGCAGTTCGACACGGTCACCGCGCGCCAACGCCTCGGCGATCGTGTCGAGGATCGCCTTCACCAGGGTTTCCACGTCGCGCTGGTAGAGATGCGGGTTCTGCTCTGCGATCCTGAGCACGAGCTCCGACTTGATCATGCGGCGGTCTTCCCTGACTTCATGCGGTTCCGGCACCCCTGCGGACGTGATCCGGGCAGGCGTGATTCGGCGTCGCCCTCAAGGCTCATCGGCGGAACCCGGACGCCAGAGGGCGAGCATGCCCCCTTGCGCGAGACCTGCCGTCTCGTCGCCGGCCTGACGCAGGCGCGTGGCGAGGCCGCCCAGCCCCATCAAGTCGGCCCCCATGCCGAGAGCCGACCAGAGCTTGAAATCGCTCTCGGATTTCGGCTTCCAGTCGCGCACGGGCAGACCCTTGGCGACGTTGCGCTCGGTCTCGAGCCAGGCGATTGCCTGACGTTCACCGCCGACACCGTCCACCAGCTTCAGCGGAACGCTCTGGCGGCCGCTGAACACGCGCCCGTCCGAGACGGTCGCGAGTTCCTTCTCGGAGAGCTTGCGCCGCTCGGAGACGAGGCCCTTGAACCAGGCGTAGGTATCGCCGACCACGGAGGCCAGGGCGGCGCGGGCCTCGGGCGAGGTCGGGGTGAAGCCCGACGGCTCTGCCTTCAGCGGCGACGACTTCACCGACTCGACCTTGACCCCGACCTTGTCGAGGAGGCCGGACAGGTCGGGATACTGGAACAGCACGCCGATGGACCCGACGAGGGCGGTTTCCCGCGCGACGATATGATCGGCCGCGATGGCGGCGATATAGGCGCCCGATGCCGCCGTGCCGTCGACGAAGGCCACCATGGGCTTCTTCTCGGCCAGCGCGCGCAGGTTGCGGTAGAGTTCCTCTGAGCCGGTGGTGGTGCCGCCAGGCGACGAGATCGAGACGATCACGCCCTGCACCGCGCCGGCATCGCGGACCCGCTCGATGAGTTTCGTCGTCGATTCGCTGCCGGCGATGAAGCCGCCGATGGAGATGCGGGCGATCTGCGGTTTCACGGCCGGGAAACCGAAGCCGTCATTGCCCCGGACCCGGTAGCCCAACGTCCCGACGGCGACGATCAGCCCGCCGATCCCCACGACGCGCCACAGGGAGAGCTTGCGGCGCAGGCGCCGGCGATCGATCAGAAGTTCGGCGTCTGCGGCCATGCGATCGTCCCGCTCCCTTGACTCGTCCGACCGCTGCGGCCGGCTGTTCGCTCACGACACGTAAGGATGTACCGGTAAAGGTGCCTCCAAACGTCCCCTCGAGATGTGTTCCACACCCGCCGCCGGATTGCACCAAGCCGTTGGCAGCTCTCGCGTCCTTCCGCCGGACGACCGATGGAGTCCGGGGTACGCGAAAGCAGGGCCGTGTTCTAGCGCCCCCTCCGGTGGACCGGCAAGAGGACTCGTCGACGGGAAGCGAAGCTTGGGAGCGAAGCCGTGGGGATGGGGGCTCGGCGGGTGGTTCGATCGCTCGGCCGAAACAGAATCCTCCGATGTCGAACCGGTGACATCGGAGGCTTTTGGCGGCCAAATTCACTCGCTCAGGGAGCGAGGTCGTGGACCGGCTTCGTCGTGGTGGTGCGGTTGCTGTTGAGGACGGTGTTGCTGACCGGTGTCTGCTTCAGCGCCTCCAGGTCGATCTGCGGGGGAGCCGGAAGCTGCAATTGCTCGCTCGTATAGGCCCAGGCCTGCGCGACCCGCTCCGGATCGTCGTTCAGCTTCAATCCGTAGCTGGGGACGATCTGCCGGAGCTTCGCCTGCCATTCAGGGGACGACACCTTGGAAGCGAAGACCTTCTCAAGCACCTTCAGCATGATCGGAGCCGCGGTGGACGCGCCCGGCGAGGCGCCGAGCAGGGCCGCGATGCTGCCGTCCTTCGCGCTGACGATCTCCGTGCCGAGCTTCAGAACGCCGCCCTTGTCCTTGTCGCGCTTGATGATCTGCACGCGCTGGCCCGCCTGCCACAGGCGCCAGTCTTCCTTCTTCGCCTTGGGGAAATACTCGCGCAGGGCGGCGATGCGGTCATCGTCCGAGAGCATCAGCTGACCGGCCAGATATTCCACCAGCGGATATTCATCCACGCCCACGCGAACCATCGGCCAGACGTTGCTGGTGGTCGTCGAGGACAGGAGGTCGAAATACGAGCCCTCCTTCAGGAACTTGGTGGAGAAGGTCGCGAAGGGACCGAACAAGAGGACGCGCTTGCCGTCGAGGACGCGCGTGTCCAGATGCGGAACGGACATCGGCGGCGAGCCGACCGAGGCCTTGCCGTAGGCCTTCGCCAGATGCTGCGTCGTCACATCGGGATTCTCGTTGACGAGGAACGAGCCGCCGACGGGAAAGCCGGCGTAGTCCTCGCCTTCCGGAATGCCGGATTTCTGCAGGAGATGCAGCGATCCGCCGCCCGCGCCGATGAACACGAACTTGGCGTCGAAACTCTGCTCGGATCCGTCCTTGAGGTTCCGGGAGACCACGCGCCAGGAGCCGTCGGGATTCTTGTCGATGGTCCGGACCTCGGACGAGGCCTTCAGGTCGAAGTTCGGCTGGCTCTGCAGATGCCCGACGAACTGGCGGGTGATCTCGCCGAACTCCACGTCGGTGCCCAGAGAGGTCCAGGTGGCTGCGATCTTCTGCTTGGGATCGCGGCCCTCCATCATGAGGGGGACCCATTTCCGGATCTGCTCGGGATCGGTCGAATAGTCCATGCCGGCGAAGAGCGGGCTCGCCTTGAGCGCGGCATGGCGCTTCTTGAGAAAGGCGATGTTCTCGTCGCCCCACACGAAGCTCATGTGAGGGGTGTAGTTGATGAACGAGCGGGGGTTCTTGAGGACGCCGTTGCGAACCTGCCACGCCAGGAACTGGCGCGTGACCTGAAAGGCCTCGTTGATCTCGACGGCCTTGGTGATCTCGATCTGGCCGTCCTTCTTCTCGGGCGTGTAGTTGAGCTCCGCGAGGGCGGAATGGCCCGTGCCGGCATTGTTCCAGCCGTTGGAGCTCTCCTTCGCCACGCCGTCGAGCCGCTCGATCATCTGGATCGACCAGTTGGGTTCGAGCTCGCGCAGCCAGACACCGAGAGTGGCGCTCATGATGCCGCCGCCGATCAGAAGGACATCGACCTTCTTCGCCGGAGGGGCCGCGAGAACCAGGGTGCCGGGCACGGCCACGGCCGCCATCCCGGTCAAGGCCGTGCCGAGGATCTGCCTGCGGTTCAGGGCAGGCGCCGTGGAGGAAACGCCCTTGGACGGGCACATATCGTTGTCGTCGGCGCTCATCGCCATACCTCGTTCTGCGGAACACGTCCGAAGGACCCTCATCGGACGGCTGTCCGCCCAGGGCATCGGATCGAGAGGATCGGAGGAGCGCTTCTTCCCAGAGGGCATTCTTGCCCGGTGTGCTGGATTGACCAGTCTGCCGGATCGATGCCTCGCCGATCCCGGTCGGTAAAGGGGTCGGCAGTAGTCTTCCAGCTATTATTTGTCAGTCCGGTGGTGCGATTGGACGTTCTGACTTTCTCTCTGGAACATTTACAGATGAGAGGTCGATACGACGCCTCGGGACTTCGACTATGTTTCCATGTCCGAGAGGATTCCGCATGGGCAACTCAGCCCTGAACGAGGCGAGCCGGTGCGAAGGGCATCGGCGGCTGCCATCCGCGAAGTGCCAGGGCTGTTTCAGCTGATCGTCGTGCGGCCCGAATGTCCCATCCAGGCTGCCGCTCCAGAATCCCGTCCCGTACCGACGATGTCTCGAACAGTGGCGTTTTCAGTTCGAGCCGATCCCTCGGTGCCCGTCTCCTAAACGATGGCTCGGAGGGCAACAATCTGTGGCTCGCCGCAATCCGTTCAAATGCCGGGTTTTGAAACCGGCATGTCAGGGCGAGTCCGCTCGAGAGAGAGCGTGTCGAGACGAAGAAACGCCCGCGCGGGAGGTGATCCCACGCGGGCGTTCAGGATGCGACCACCGACTCCAGGGAGTCGGCGACCGTTCATGTCGGCGCCGGATTTAGTCCTGCGCGTCGTCCTTGTCGTCGCTGGTGCGGGCCTTCTTGAAGGCGGCACCGAGGATCTCGCCGAGGGAGGCGCCGGAATCGGCGGAGCCGAACTGGGCCATCGCCTCCTTCTCCTCGGCCATTTCCAGGGCCTTGATCGAGAGCTGGACCCGACGCGCCTTGCGATCGAACTGGATCACGCGAGCATCGAACTTCTCGCCGGCGGCGAAGCGCTCGGGGCGCTGATCGCCACGGTCACGAGCCAGCTCGGCCCGGCGGATGAAGGTGGAGAGGTCGGTGTCGACGATCTTCACCTCGACGCCCGAATCCTTCACTTCCAGCACTTCGCAGGTCACGATCTGACCCTTCTTGAACTCGCCGGCCTCCGTGAAGGGGTCGCCGCCGAGCTGCTTCACGCCGAGCGAGATGCGCTCCTTCTCGACGTCGACGTCGAGAACCTGGGCGCGCAGCATGTCGCCCTTCTTGAACTCCTCGATGACCTGCTCGCCGGGACGGTTCCAGTCGAGATCCGACAGGTGGACCATGCCGTCGACGTCGCCGTCGAGACCGATGAACAGACCGAACTCGGTCTTGTTCTTGACCTCACCCTCGACCTCGGAGCCGACCGGATGCTGCTCGGCGAAGGCCTCCCAGGGGTTCTGGAGGGTCTGCTTGAGGCCGAGCGAGATGCGGCGCTTGACGGGATCGACTTCGAGGATCTGCACTTCCACTTCCTGCGAGGTGGAGACGATCTTGCCCGGATGAACGTTCTTCTTCGTCCAGGACATCTCGGAGACGTGGATCAGGCCTTCGATGCCCGGCTCCAGCTCCACGAAGGCGCCGTAATCGGTGATGTTGGTGACACGGCCCTTGAGCTTGGCGTCGACCGGGTAGCGCTGGGCGATGCCCTCCCACGGATCGGCGAGCAGCTGCTTGATGCCGAGCGAGATGCGGTGGGTCTCGTGGTTGATCTTGATGATCTTGACCTTGACCGTCTGGCCGATGGTCACGACCTCGGACGGATGGTTCACGCGGCGCCACGCCATGTCGGTGACGTGGAGCAGGCCGTCGATGCCGCCGAGATCGACGAAGGCGCCGTACTCGGTGATGTTCTTGACGACGCCGTCGATGACCTGACCCTCTTCGAGGTTGGCCACGAGCTCGGAGCGCTGCTCGGCGCGGCTCTCTTCGAGGACGGTGCGGCGCGACACGACGATGTTGCCGCGGCGGCGATCCATCTTGAGGATCTGGAACGGCTGCGGGGTGCCCAGCAGCGGGGTGACGTCGCGGACGGGACGGATGTCCACCTGCGAGCGCGGCAGGAACGCCACGGCGCCGTCGAGATCGACGGTGTAGCCGCCCTTGACCTGGTTGAAGATCGCGCCGGTGACGCGCTCGTTGGCCTCGAAGGCCTTCTCGAGCTTGACCCAGCTCTCCTCGCGGCGCGCCTTGTCGCGCGAGATGACGGCTTCGCCGAGCGCGTTCTCGATGCGGTCGACATAGACCTCGACCTCGTCGCCGACGGCGAGTTCGCCTTCGCGGCCGGGGCCGTTGAATTCCTTGAGGGCGACACGGCCTTCCGTCTTGGCGCCGATGTCGATGACGGCCACGTCCTTCTCGATCGCGACGACGCGACCCTTGACGACGGAACCTTCGGTGATCTCGTGCTCGAGGAAGCTCTCCTCGAGGAGAGCCGCGAAGTCGTCGCGGCTCGGGTTACGCTGCAGGGCGCTACCAGCGGTCATTCTGTCTCCTGACAGGCCTCATGATCGAGGCCGGCGTCGGCGGTTCGTGTGACGGGGCACCCTCGGCGATCGCCGCCCGCGCGCCCCCTGGAGGACTCGACAGGCTCACCCCCCGCAGGAGGGCCGACGCAATCTGGAACAATGGTCGAGGGCCATTCCCCAACGGGTCGATGGCGGGACGAAAAGCCCGCGCACAGTCGAATCCGAAGGGAGGACGGCGCTGCCATAACCGATCGCGTCCGTTTCGGCAACAGAACGCTTGCGATCCGCGTAGGAGGATGCGTTCACGTAAGCATCCAGCGCGGTGTATCGGCGTGGCGCAGCCAGATCGCGGAGGCGACCGAGAGCGCCTCGATCGGCATCTCCACGTCGCCGCGGCCCTTGTCCCAGAGTTCGATGCCGGAAAAGCCGACCTTGCGGATCGTCAGCCACGCGCCGAAGGGGAATGTCGCGTCGGTACCCTGACCGGGGCCGAAACATTCCTCGAAGGCCAGGGGATCGATCATCATCTGATCGTATTTCCGGAGGTGCTCCACCATCGAGACCTTGGATCGGAACAGGATGCGGTCGCGGATATGGGACGAGAAACACGGCTCGTATTCCGTCAGCGTCATCCGGAGCTTGCCTCCAATGCGCAGATAAGGCGGATTCGGCCCGGCCTCGCTGAAGTTGAGCAGGCTCCAGCCCTCCTCATTCATCAGTGATTCGGCCAGCGTCACCGGTTCCGATGCCCCCAGTCGCGGATCGGCGTCGCGAGCCGCCGTATCGGGGCCGGTTCCCGTGGCCAGGATGTCGGACCCGATCGTGTGGCCGCCCGGCTCGTATTCCGCCACGTCGTGTGCCGTCTCGTGAGAGGCCATCATTCGCCCCGTAAAAGTGTCCCCGGCAATCGAGGGCGATCAATATTGCGCATTTTCTCATGCTTGGCGATCATGCAGCGCACCAACACGATAAAGGCGCCGCAACAGCGGCGCCTCCGGTAGTATGTCTGTCGGTTGGCGGACGCTCGACGCGACGATTATTCCTCGTCTTCGTCCTCGGTGCTGCGCATGCCCTTGAGCTTGGCGAAGACCGAATCCGCGTTGAGCTTCTCGTCGCGCTCGTTGCGGTGATGCTCGTCGGCTTCCTCGAAATTGCCGGCCGTGGAGACTTCGGTGGGCAGCAGGGTCGCGCCGGCATCGGTGGGCAAGACCGCCGGGCGGTCCTTGGCGGCGCGCTGGACTTCGAAATCGAGGTCGATCTGCGTGCAGAGGCCGAGGGTCACCGGGTCCATCGGCTGCAGCGAGCCGGAATTCCAGTGGGTCCGCTCACGGATCTGCTGGATCGTCGACTTGGTGGTGCCGACGAGGCGGATGACCTGCGCGTCCTTGAGCTCGGGGTGGTTGCGCAGCAGCCAGAGGATGGCGTTCGGCCGATCCTGACGGCGCGACAGCGGGGTGTAGCGCGGACCCTTGGTGGTGCGCTTGACCTCGGGCAGCTTCACCTTCGAAACGGCCACCTTGAGCTTGTAGTTGGGGGCCTTCTGCGCCTTCTCGATCTCGTCGCGGGTGAGCTGCCCGGTGGTGATCGGGTCGAGCCCCTTGATCCCGGCCGCGACTTCGCCATCGGCGATGCCCTTCACTTCGAGGGGGTGCAGCTTGCAGAAATCGGCGATCTGCTCGAAGGCGAGGGACGTGTTCTCGACCAGCCAGACGGCGGTCGCCTTCGGCATCAGCGGACCTTGGGACATGCTCTGTGGCTCCGACGTTAGCGGGGGAACGGGCGGCGCCGGGCATCGGTCCGCAGGCTCCGGATCAGTCGATCCGGAAGTCCCGTCTCACGCTCTCAAAAGGGGATCAGCGTATATAGGCGGCTGCCGGAGGGCGCGCAATTGCCTTCACGTCCGGTCGTCGACGATGGACAGCCGGATACGCCCGCTCTCCCCCGTCGATTGGCAGCCGTGCGGCGTCGACCGTCAGACGAACAGGCTCGAGACGCTCGATTCCGTCGCGGTCCGGCCGATGGCCTCGCCGAGGAGCGGAGCGATGGTGGCGACGCGGATATTGCGGGCGAGCTTGACCGCCTGCGTCGGCTGGATCGAATCGGTGATCACCAATTCCTTCATCCGCGAGGCGGCAATGCGGGAGACCGCCCCGCCCGAGAGCACGCCATGGGTGATGTAGGCCGACACGTCCTTGGCGCCGGCGTTGAGCAGGGCCTCGGCCGCGTTCACCAGGGTGCCGCCGGAATCGACGATGTCGTCGACGAGGATGCAGGACCGACCCTCGACCTCGCCGATGATGTTCATGACCTCCGATTCCCCCGGGCGCTCGCGGCGCTTGTCGACGATGGCCAACGTCGCGTCGATGCGCTTGGCGATGGCGCGGGCGCGGACCACACCGCCCACATCGGGGGAGACCACCATCCATTCCTTCGGGTCGAGGCGTTCCTTGATGTCGCGCACGATCACAGGCGCGGCGAAGAGGTTGTCGGTGGGGATGTCGAAGAAGCCCTGAATCTGCCCCGCATGGAGATCGAGGGTCATCACCCGGTCGGCGCCGGCCTCGGTGATGAGGTTGGCCACGAGCTTGGCCGAGATCGGGGTGCGGCCGGAGGTGCGCCGGTCCTGACGGGCATAGCCGAAATAGGGGATCACCGCCGTGATGCGTCGCGCCGAGGAGCGCCGCGCAGCATCGATCATGATGAGCAGTTCCATCAGGTGATCGTTGGCGGGGAAGGATGTCGACTGCACGATGAAGACGTCCTCGCCGCGGACATTCTCCTGGAGTTCGACGAAGATCTCCATGTCCGCGAAGCGGCGGACCATGCACTTGGCCAGGGGAAGCTCGAGATAGGCGGAGATCGCCTCCGCCAGCGGACGGCTGGAATTTCCAGCGATGATCTTGATCGAGGACTTCATGCCGCCGTCTTCATCTCTCGATTCCTGCGCCGCGCCGGATACCGGCCCCTCGGCGCGGCACCCCTTACAGCCCCCGACCCGGTGTCACAATGCCTTCACCGATCATTGAGGGCTGCCCTGCACAGATCACGGCTCCAACAGGCGATGGAGGTGGACGATGAAATAGCGCGTCTGAGCGCTGTCGACGGTGGCCTGCGCCTTGGATTTCCAGGCGCTCTGCGCGGAGGCATAGTCTGGAAAGATTCCGACGATGTCGAGCCCCTTCACATCGCGGAAGTTGACGCCTTCGAGGTTCTCGAGCTCGCCGCCGAAGACGAGATGCAGCTTCTGTCCGCTATCGATCGTGGTGGTCATCGTCTCTCCTTGGCAGGCCGTGGGGCCGCTGGCACGGGGTGGGATCGAGGGTGCGGGCCGACATTCGGCGCCGCGCTTTAGCGGTGTTCGCGACGCGAAGCGAGATGCCGCAGGTCGGCAAGCATCCGCCGGGCCAAGAGTCACGGCCCCGCCATGCGCCGGCCACGGGACTCACAGTTCGAACAGGGATTGCTGAGGCGGGGCCTCCGCCGGCTTTCGCGGCTGCCGCTTGCGCTTCGGCGGCCCCTCCCCGCCGGGCGCCGTATCGTCTGCGGCCTCGGACCGGGCGAACCGCGTGCCGTCCGCGAATTCGAGGCCCAGCCGCTGGCCCGGCGTCACCGAGGCGGCGGCGCGGATCGGGGCTCCGTCCTCGTCGCGGACCAGGGCGAAGCCGCGTGCGAGGACGGCGCGGTAGCTCAGCGTGCCGAGGAGTGCCGCGAAATTGCCGAGCCTGTCGCTCCGCCGCTCGTTCAGGCGGCGGATTGCCTGGCCGAGCCGGGCATCCAGGGCGCCCAGGCGCTCGAAGCGGCGGGCGGTCTCCGTGCGGGCACGGATGAGGGTCTGTTCGCGGGCGACGACGAGGCGCCGGCCGAGATAGCCCAGCGCCTCGCTTTTACGTGTCGCATAGTTCTGCAAGGCGGAACGAGGGCGGTCCGCGACGAGGGCGAGGCGGCCGCGCGCCTGGGCCAGCCGCAATCCCGGCGGGTGCCGCCCGAGCCGATCGATCAGGCGGCCGAACCGCGCCCGGTGATCGCGCGCATTGCCGGCCAGCGCCGGCATGAGCCGGGCCTCGGCGAGGTCGAGCCGTTGGCGTTTTCCCGCGAGGAAGGCATCCGCTCCCGGCATGGCACGCAGGAGCGCGCGCAGGTCGGAGCCTTCGCGGTCGAGCTTGCGCCTGACGGCTTCGCCCTGGCGGTGGCCGAGGTCGCGGATCTCGGCGACGAGATCGGCGCGGACCGGCACGGCCATCTCGGCGGCGCCCGTCGGCGTCGGTGCGCGGCGATCCGAGACGAAATCGATGAGGGTGGTGTCGGTCTCGTGGCCCACCGCCGAGATCAGGGGGATGGTGCTCTCCGAGGCGGCGCGGACCACGATCTCCTCGTTGAACGCCCACAGATCCTCGATCGAGCCGCCGCCCCGCGCGACGATGAGCACGTCCGGCCGTGGGATCGCGCCGTCCGGCGGGAGCGCGTTGAAGCCGCGGATGGCGGCGGCGATCTCTTCGGCCGCCCCCTCCCCCTGGACGCGCACGGGCCAGACCAGGACCGGCCGGGGGAAACGGTCTTCCAGCCGGTGAAGGATGTCCCGGATGACGGCGCCGGTAGGCGAGGTCACCACTCCCACGACCCGCGGGAGATAGGGAATGGCGCGCTTGCGATCCGCGGCGAACAGGCCTTCCGCCGAGAGGACGCGCTTGCGCTCCTCCAGCAAGGCCATCCAGGCACCGATCCCGGCCGGTTCGAGGCTCTCGACGACGATCTGGTAGGACGACTTGCCGGCGAAGGTGGTGATGCGCCCGGTGGCGACGACCTCCAGCCCCTCCTGGGGGCGCTGGCGCAGGCGGTTGAAGGTTCCCTTCCACACCACAGCGTCGATGCGGGCGGTGCCGTCTTTGAGCGAGAAATACGCGTGTCCGGAACCGTGCTGGCCGCGATAGCCGGAGATCTCGCCGCGCAGCCGGACATGGCCGAACGCGTCTTCCAGCGTCCGCTTCAGGGCCGAGGCGAGGTCCCCCACCGACCATTCCGGCGCGTTGGAGACGGCCGGTGTCGGGGCGGCAGGATTTGAAACAGGGGGAGGAACGAGGGCCATGGCGCGGGGACGCTAGGCCGGGTCGGCACGCGGGTAAACCCCGGCGCGGTCGGTCAGAACATCAGAGCCAGCAGGAGGATGCCCGACAGGACGGGGGCGACGCCGATGGCGAGCGCCCAGGGCCAGAAGCCCGGGATGTGCGGGGGGCGATTGTCGTTCACGGGTCTCACCGAGGGTCGGCCACTCACGAGGAACTGCGACAAACGCAGGCCCGACCCGGTTTGCGGGACGATCGGGAGAGCAGTGGAGTGGCGACATCCTGGCATGACGGTGTTCAACCCGCAGACGGCCAGTATCGTTCCTGCGACGGCCATCGATTGCGTGAGGTCGGAAGCGGTAATTAGAGCATCGATGCGAACGGCCCGCCAGAGCGCTCCGTGAGCGCCTGCCTCGCGGGAAGACTGTCCATCTCTCGCTTTTCGGGGGAAACCCTGTGCGGGAAGGCCCGCCGCCCTGCGCTGCGGGCCTTCGAGGATGCTATGTTTCGGACCGACCGTTCGCTACCTGGCCACTCGCGCCGGCTCCGGCATCCCGGCATGCCTTCTGCGTCTTTCGAAGCGTGACTTATGAACATCCTCCTCATCGGCTCCGGCGGACGCGAACATGCCCTGGCTTACGCCATCGCCAAGAGCCCGCTCTGCTCCCGCCTGTTCACGGCCCCGGGCAATCCGGGTACGGCCGAATACGGCGAGAACCGTCCCGATCTTGCGGTCACCGACCATGAGGCGGTGAGGCGTTTCTGTGAGACCGCCGAGATCGGCCTCGTGGTGGTCGGGCCCGAGGCGCCCCTCGTGGCGGGCCTCGTGGACGATCTCCAGGCGGCGGGCATCCGCGCCTTCGGGCCGACCAGGGCGGCGGCGCAGCTCGAAGGCTCGAAGGGCTTCACCAAGGATCTCTGTGCCGAGCGCGGCATCCCGACCGCCGCCTTCGCCCGCTTCACCGAGCGGGACGCCGCCCTCGCCTATCTGGCGCAATCGGGTGCACCCATCGTGGTGAAGGCCGATGGGCTCGCCGCCGGCAAGGGCGTCGTGGTGGCGGAGACCCTGGAGCAGGCCGAGAGCGCGGTCCGCTCCATGCTCGGCGAGCCGGGCGCCGAGATCGTCATCGAGGAATGCCTGTTCGGCGAGGAGGCGAGCTTCTTCGCCCTCTGCGACGGCACGAACGCGGTGCCGATCGGGACGGCGCAGGACCATAAGCGCGTGTTCGACGGGGATCGCGGCCCCAACACCGGAGGCATGGGCGCCTATTCCCCGGCTACCATCCTGACGCCCGCCCTCGAACGGGAGGTGATGGACACGATCATCGCCCCGACGCTCGCCGGGATGCGGGAGCGCGGGACACCCTTCACCGGCATCCTCTATGCCGGCCTGATGCTGACGGCCGATGGCCCGAAGCTCATCGAGTACAACACCCGCTTCGGAGACCCCGAGGCGCAGGTGCTGATGCCCCGTCTCGCCTCCGATCTGGTGCCGGCCCTGCTCGCCGCCTGCGAGGGCGACGTCACCGGCATCGCGCTGCAATTCGACGCCCATCGTGCGGCCCTGACCGTGGTGATGGCGGCGGCCGGTTACCCCGGCGCGGTGATGCGCGGTTCGACGATCCGGGGGATCGCCGAAGCCGGCGCCAGCAACGCGGTCATCGTGTTCCAGGCCGGCACGCGGGCGGAGAATGGCCGTATCGTCGCCGATGGCGGCCGCGTGCTGGCGGTGACGGCCACCGGCGACAGCATGATGGAGGCCCAGGCCCGCGCCTACGCGGCGGTGTCGCGGATCGACTGGCCTGAGGGCTTCTGCCGCCGGGACATCGGTCGGCGGGCCGTGGCCCGCGAAGTGGCGGGGGACGGCATCTGATGACGCCGCGCCCTTGAAATTCCGGGCGCCCGCTCATCTTGCTCGGTGACGGCCGGTATTGCGCCGGCGCGGAGGAATCGACCGATGGGCTACGTCTCGAAGACCGTGATGGAAGAGGGCAAGGCCGCCAAGATCGCGGGCCAGCCGGATGGGTCTAACCCCTACCCCGCCGGATCGCAGAACAGCGCCGACTGGCTCGAAGGCTACACCTACGACGAGGCCGAGCAGAACGTCGACAACGACTCGGACGAGTAGCCGCCCGGTTCAGTCCTTCGTCCAGACCTGCCCGTGATAGACGAACACCCCTGGCCGGTTGGCCAGGGCGGCGAGACCCGAAAAGGCCGGGTCCTGAACCGAGATCACGCTGGTGGGGATCGCCTCCATCTGCGTGACGAAGGGCGGCTTGTGCTCGAAGGACCGCCGGAAATCGCCCTTCTTCAGGATGGGCAGGATCCGCGGGGCGATGCCGCCGCCGATATAGACGCCGCCCGTGGCGAGGAAGGTCAGGGCGAGGTCGCCGCAGACCCGTCCGAGCAGTTTGGCGAACAGGGTGACGGCTTCGGCCGCAACCGGGTCGCTGCCGTCGATACCCGTATCGGTCACCTTGGCGGGCTCGGCATCCGCCGCCTCCCGCCCGGTTCGCGCGAGATGGATCGCCTTGTAGAGCCGCGTGAGGCCGGGTCCCGAGAGCAGCGCCTCCACCGTCACCCGCCCCTCGATACGCTCAACATGCCGCCAGATCTCCTCCTCGGCCGCATCGGAGGGGCCGAAATCCACATGGCCGGCCTCCGTGGAGACGATGGCGAGATGATCCGCGTAAGCGATCACGGCCGCTGCGCCGAACCCGGTTCCGGGGCCGAGGACGAGCCTCGTCCCCTGGTCGCCCTTCAGCCCGCCATCGCGATGGGGGCCGACCGGCGTCAGGTCGGTGGGGGCGATATCCACGGCGCCAGCGGCGACGGGGACGTAATCGTTGACGACCACCGCCCGCGAGAGGCCGAAATCCCCGCCGATCCGCGCGCCTTCGATGACCCAGTTCGCATTGGTGAGACGGACGGCGGGGCCATCGATCCGGGCGGCGACCGCCAGGATCGTCGAGCGCGGCGCCGGCCCGTCATACTTTTCGAGAACGGAGCTGATCGCGGCGCTCGGGTCGGGGAAGGCGTTGGTCGGGACATGGCCGACGATCTCCGCCCCGGCGCCCGCCTCCGGCACGAGTGCGAAGCGGGCATTGGTGCCGCCGATATCGCCGACGAGGACCGGGAACTCGAACATGCGTGCGGTTGTCCTTCGCGCTGGAATCCGGGGGTTCATATCTTGCCCGCCCTCAATGCGGGTGCGGGGCGTCACGGTCAGGTCTGCGGCACCGGCCCCGATGCGGGAGCGCGGCCGGTCGCGCCCTCAGGCGGGCGGCAGGGCGTCGGGATCGATCGGTGCGCCGTCGGCCCACGCATAGATGAGGGCGCGCACGGCATCGGGATCGGTGAGACGCCGCGTGGCGATGGTGTCGCTGCCGCCGATGCGGACGCTGACCCCGCCCTCCTCGTTCACCACGGCGAAGGCCTTCTCGTCGGTGAGGTCGTCGCCCAGGAACATCGCGCGGCGGCCGGCATAGGGCGGCGCCTCGGACAGGGCGCGGATCGCATGGCCCTTGGTGGCCGAGGCCGGGACGATCTCGCCCACCGCCTTGCCCAGCTGCAGCCGGTAATCGGCGCCGAGATCGGAAGCGGCCGCCTTCACGGCCTCCTCGGCCTTCGCGGCGTCGGTGGGCGTGGCGAGGCGCCAATGCACCGCGACGGAGGCCCCCTTGTCCTCGATCAGCACGGATTCGAGGTCGCGCACGGCGTCCTTCAACCCCGCGATGCGGGCGCGCAGGGCGGGATGATCCTCGGCGCTGCCTCCCGACACCACCCCGTCTACCCGCCGCTCGACCCCGTGAAGCCCGGCGACGTCGAACCTGGCGGGCGAGAGGAAATCGTCGATCACCGCGATGGGGCGGCCGGTGACGATGGCGAGCGCCCCGCCGAGCCGGTCCCGCAGGCGCAGGAGCGCGGGCGCGAGCTCCGGGGGCACCACCACCTGGTCGGGTCGGGGAGCGATCTCCACCAGGGTGCCGTCGAAGTCGAGAAAGAGGGCGAAATCCGTCACAGGCAGTGTCCCAGGGCATCTGGTTCGGGATGGCCGGCTCACCGAGACGGTCGATCCATCGGAGCGGCCGAATGTCTATCGTCCGCGTCGCGAGCCGGGCTAGCATGGCCCGCGCCACGCGCAAACGCCGCGTCTCGAATATCGCCTCCGCGCCGGCCCCCGCTGCGAAAACGGTCTCCCGTTTCCGGGAGGGGGTTCTACCGGCAACCCATTGATAAAAAATAGAAATTGGATGATTCCGATGCACCCGACCCCCCTGCCCTGCGGTCCCGGCCAGGAAAGCGTGTGGGATTATCCCCGTCCGCCTCGGCTGGAGCGCGTGGCCCGGCGCCTGCGCGTGGTCTTCGCCGGTGCCACCGTCGCCGACACGGTGGCGGGGTACCGCGTGCTGGAGACCAGCCACCCGCCGACCTATTACCTGCCCCCCGGCGATGTGGCCGACGGCGCGCTCGGGCCGCCCACCATGGCGGGGATCTGCGAATGGAAGGGCCGCGCCGTCCTCTTCGATGTCCTGGCCGGCGGCCATCGGGCACCGGGCGCGGCCTGGGCCTACCCGACGCCGACGCCGGATTTCACGGCCATTGCCGGCTTCGTCGCCTTTTATGCCGGGGCGATGGAGGCCTGTTTCGTCGATGACGTGAAGGTCGAGCCGCAGCCCGGCGGCTTTTATGGCGGCTGGATCACGCCGGAGATCGTCGGCCCGTTCAAGGGCGGGCCGGGCAGCATGGGCTGGTGAGCGCCACGTCCCGCGCTTTCATGCGCCACGCGACGGCCCTTCGATGCGTCATGCGACGGCCCTTCGGCGTTTGACCGACAGCCGGCAAATACCGGTACCCATGGCGCCGAACGATGCTCTAAAGGCCGGGGTCAGGTTCGATGAGGCGGCCGCGCGAGGGCGGTGAAGACGGAGTGGCGCGCATGCAGGACATCTCGGTTCAGGACTTGCCCGTCACCGACCCCAAAACCCTCGGCCTCTGCCCCGAGCGGCTCGAGCGGGTCGATGGCTGGATGCGCAGGCTGGTGGCCGAGGGCAAGCTCGCCGGCCTCTCGGTGATGCTGTCGCGGCGGGGGGAGACCGCCTTCTTCCGCGCCCATGGTCTCGCCGACATCGCCCGCGCGACGCCGTTTGCCGCCGATACGATCACCCGCATCTACTCGATGACGAAGCCGCTGACCTCGGTGGCGGTGATGATGCTCTACGAGGAAGGGCGCTTCCAGCTCGACGACCCGATCACCCGCTTCCTGCCCGAATTTACCGACATGCGGGTTTTCACCGGCGGCAACCGGGTGAAGGCCGAGACCGTGCCGGCCGAGCGGCCGATCACCATCCGCGACTGCCTCACCCATACGGCGGGCTTCACCTACGGCTTCATGGAGGCCACCCTCGTCGATGCCCTCTACCGGCAGAACGGCGTCGATTTCGGCGAGAACCAGGATGCGAGCCTGGCCGAGGTGGTCGCCCGGCTGGCGCGTCAGCCCCTCCTCGCCCAGCCCGGCGCGGAATGGAACTACAGCGTCGCCACCGATCTCCTCGGCCATCTCGTCGCGGTGGTCTCGGGCCAGGATTTCGGCGATTTCCTCAAAACGAGGGTGATCGACCCGCTCGGCATGGTCGACACGGATTTCCACGTGCCCGCCGACAAGGTCTCGCGGCTGGCGGCCAATTACAGCCTGTTCCGTGATCGCAGCCTCAAGCTCTACGACGACGCGGTGGGAAGCCGCTTTGCCGCCAAGCCCGCGATCGCCTCCGGCGGGGGCGGCCTCGTTTCGACCGCGTCGGACTACATGCGCTTCTGCCGCTTCATCCTCGGGCGCGGCGCCCTCGACGGCGTGCGGCTCCTTGGGCGCAAGACGGTGGAGCTGATGCTGATGAACCATCTCGGCGGCGACCTCGCCTCGATGGGCCAGCCGCGCTTCTCGGAATCCTCCTATACGGGGATCGGCTTCGGGCTCGGCTTCTCGGTCATGCTCGACCCGGCGCGGGCGCAGATCGTCGGCACCCCCGGCGAGGTCGCCTGGGGCGGCTTGGCCAGCACCTCGTTCTGGATCGACCCGGCCGAAGACCTCGCCGTGGTGATGCTGGCCCAGCTCATCCCCTCGTCGGCCCTGCCGATCAGACGGGAATTGCGGGTGCTGACCTACGCCGCGCTGGCGGAGTGACGGGGCTTCGGGCGAGGCATCGTCCCGGATTTGGGAACCGGGACGGCGCGGGCCGGCATGAACCGGCGTGACGATGGAAGCGGCAGCAGGCCATTTGGCGTCTCCTACAAGTACGCCTTCGTCTTTCTTCACAAACTCCGCGAGGCCATGGCTGTGGAGTTGAAGGGCCGCGTCGTCGGTGGCGAGGGCAAGACGGTTGAGGTGGATGGCGGCTACTTCGGCGGCTACATCAAGCCCGCCATTCACAAGGCGAGCCGCGTCGACCGACGCTTTGCCAGAAAACAGAACGGCAAGCGTGAGTGCGTTATGATCGTCCGCGAGCGCGGCGGCAATTTTAGCCCCGCCGTGTTCCGCACCGAATGCGCGGCCCTCAGCTTCATCAAGGCCCGCGTCGCCAAGCGCTCAGTCATTCAGGCCGACGAGGCCGCTTCATGGAACGCGCTTCACGCTTAGTACGAGGTCAAGCGCATCAATCACCGCGAGGCCTACAGCGATGGCGGCGCCTGCACGAACACGGCCGAGGAGTACTTCTCCCGCCTCGGTCGGGCCGAGCAGGGCCACCATCACCATAGCGCTGGCGTCTATCTCCGCCACTATGCGCAGAAGGTGTCATGGCGCGAGGATCACCGCCGCGAAGCGAACGGCACTCAATACGAGCGGATTGCCGGGCTGGCGATGAAGCGCGGCCCGTCCGTGGACTTCTGCGGCTACTGGCAGTGTCACAAGGTTGCGTGAAGCCTGCATGGTCGTGGTTTGAGTGCTCCTTTGCGGATAGCGCAAACCAGCCTTTGACATGGCCTTTGCGACGACGTATATCAAATTCACGCTTCTGCCAGCGAACCCGTGGGAGGGTTGCATATGTCCGCTATCGACGAGCTAAGAGAGTTGGAAGGCAAGCTACGCAGCCGGTTAAAGCAAAATCCTGACTTCTTGGCTTGGACCGCTTTGCGAAAGGCCATTGACGAAGTCATTGGGGCGACGGGTCATATTCCGGCGAGCCATGTAAACGTAAAATTGCAGGAAGAAGCTTCGCAGCAAAACTTTGCGCCCTTAAGTCAATCTGAGGCAGCAATGCGGGCGATTAAACAAGCAGGCGTGCCGGTTTATATTGGAGAATTGCTCCCGAAAGTTATCGAGCAAGGCGTTTCTGTTGGAGGATCTAATAAGGAAGTTAATTTATCTTCGGCGCTTTCAAGAGATAAGCGATTAAGGTCAGTTAGATGGAACGGAAAATACTACTGGTGGCTTAAAGATCAACTATATCCCGGAGAGACCGTTGCGGATCAGGCAGCGGCTCATGATGACTATGACGTACTGGGAAACGATCCCGTCAATAATAATGGCACCCAAGATGAAGAGGACAATGACCTGAGCGGCGTACTATAATAAAAAGGCGCTCCGAGGATGCCTGATTTGAGACATCGCCGGAGCGTCTTTGACGCCGGAAAGGAGGTGGACGGCATGGAGCCGCCTTAACACTCTGATCTTCCGGGTTGCACTCAGGTCGCCACAACCTGATGCAGTTCGCAGGCCCGTAGGGTGCCATAGAGTCAAAAACGGCATGGGCGGGAAACTGCCCATGCCACTTCCTTCTCATCATATATGATATGTTGCTAGCAGGGTCAATTTGGCCCGTCTAAGCTCGCACCCACCCCTTCAAATCGCCCTCAACTCGCAATCCTCTAACGTTCCCCGCCTGCTTACTCTTCCACAGGCAGGCTCCGACGCGCTTCCGAGTCATCTGCGCGACCCTGGGATCGTCCTTGTCGAGGCCACGCCCGACCATGACATGGTCCGCGATCTCGCGGGACGTGAGCTGCCCGTCAGTAACGCGGAGCGCCCCCAGCACGAACCGCATCATCTCGCCTCGGAAGGCGGCATGAAGCGGCGGGTACAGTTGGGTCTTGATCTCTCCCACGTCTGCCATGGGATCGAAGATGCGGATGGCGCTGTCTACAGCGTCCAGTGACCTGACGAGCTTCCGAAGCTCGCCCTGAATGTGTTCGATCTGGCCGGCGATCTCGGCTTGTGGCGTTTGCGCCCTAATGCCGGATGGACCCTCCCGGCCTCGATCCGCGGACGGCCACCCCGGTGTCGAGGTCGCGCGGAGACGTCAGCGGCAGAGGCTTTGCCGCGCGAGGCAGGGCAGCAGGCTGTCTTCGGGGAAGGGCAGCGTCACCTCCCCTGTCTTGGATTCGAGCCTGGAGATCGCCCATTCGCCCTTCGCATCGGCGACCGGCTCGATGAGCCAGCGCAGGGCGCGGACCTGGTCGCGGCCTCGCTCGGCCGGGAGCCGCGCTTCGACATATTGCTTGGACCACCACAGCATGCCGGAGGTGGGGAAGGTGACCGTGACCTTCTGCTTGGCCGCTTCGCAGACGAGCTGACGGACCCGGAAGCTGTTGCCCGCTGCGGCCTTCGGCCTGATCGCGGCGTCCAGCAGGCCGGAGCCGCCACCGGATGCCTTGAGGGCTTCCTGGCACCGGAGCTCGTCGCGCCGGGCGGCCAAGGCGCGGCTTCCCTCCTGGCAGGCCTGAACGAGGGGCCTGAGACTCTCATGCGACGGAATCATGCCGCGCCCGCATTGCAGGAGGGGCGACGCCGTGGCGTCCGATAGGGGATCGGCGGCGGCGAAGGCCTTGTCGACTTCGCCCGTCGCAATGCGGACGGCCTCGGTCCGGACCTCGGCGACCTTGCCGTTGAACTCCGTCACGAGGGCCGTCGGCGGATAGATCCCGCGCACATCGCTTGTGCCCATCAGGAACCAGTCGTTGGCCTCCAGCCCTGCGAACGTCTTCGGTGCGGCCTCGATCCGCCCGGCCTGCTCCTGGAAGACCTGCCGGACGCTTTTCGCCACGTAGTCTTCCGCCATTCCGGTGCAGGTCTTGTGGAGGCGCGACAGGGCCTCGTTGCCCCATGGCGTGCCGACGAGCCGGTCGCATTGCGAGCGAGCCTCGTTGAGGGGGAGGCTCTTGAGGCTCTCCCCGTCGAACGCCTCCCGAAGCTCCCGAGCGGCGGCCTGCTCCATCTCGGTGCGACGGGGTTCGAGCGGGACTCCGATGAAGCGGTCATGGGCCATCCGCGTCACGCCGTTTCGGCGGAGTTCGTCCCCGCCGAGCTGCAACCCGTTCGTCTCACGGAACGACGTCAGGGTCAGGGGAAGGGCGAGGAGGCGCTCCCGCTCCTCGTGCAGCCAGAGGGCGGCCTTCCGGCGCTTCTCGATGTCGGGATAGGATTGAGACAGCAGCCGGACGACGGTCCTGCCGTCCTTGCAGGACTGGGCTTTCCGGAGGAGGTCCTCCGTGAAGGGACGGTCCCAGTATTCGACCGGCAGACCCACCGCCCATTCGAGCCGCTCGATGTCGAGATAGCCGAACGTCGCGATTCGCTCGCACACGGTATCCCCCGGCAGGGCCTCGAGCGGTTGCCCGCTCGCCGCGAGGCGGTCGGCGACGATGCGCAGGAAGTCCAGGGCAGCCTGGCGGGCTGCCCCGTTGCGGTCGAGCGACCCATCGGGCGCCAGAGCGGGGCTGGTCGCCGCGCGCATCTCTGCGACGACCTGAGAGCGGGCGGCCGGCGGATCGACGGGAAGCTCCGCGAGCCGCTTGCGCTCGGCGTCGTAGAAGCGCCTCCAGAAGGTCGGCGCAGCCTCGGCGTAGCGCTGACGATAGGCTTGCTGGTCGAGGTCCGGCAGCAGGTCGAAGGGGGGAAGCGTCTGCTGCTCCCCGGCGACGGCCCGCGCCGTGTCGACGGAGGGACGGGCCTCGCCGAGCAGGCCGAAGAGGCGATCGATGCGGGCCTTCACGCTCTCGCTCCGAGCGAGCGTGAACGGCTCGCAATCGGCCTGCGGCTTGCCCTGGCCGGTGAGCCAGCGACCCTGGAGGCTGTCGCCGTTCTGCCCGAATCGCACCGCGACCCAAGGGCGGCCGCGTCTGTCCACCAGGATGAGACCACCCTCCGTGTCCTGAGCGACCAATTCCAGCTTTTGAAAAGAAGACGCGTTCGTCTTGCGAAAGAAGACGTCGAAAGCCGAGCCTTCGGGTCTGAATTCCCAATCGTCCAGCGTCGACACGCCGTCGCAAACGTGGCGACCCTTGAAGAAGCCGGCATCGAATGCTTTGGCCTCCCCCGATACCGTTGCGGACATTGCGAGGACGACGAGGGCTTTCAGGCTAAATGTCATGGATCGACCTGGATCTCCGCAATGATCGTGCATCAAATCACCCCTCCGCAAGGGGTAATCGATGCCTTTAACAAGCAGAGTTTACGTCGAGCCTGCGGCGCACTCAACGTTTGTCCGTCTGCGACAGCGGCCGGCCGGAATGAGCCGGCTCGGTACGGTCGTTCCCGACTGGACGGGGCGTGTCCCTGGACGTGGCGCGGACGCGAGGCGTTCGAACCGGCTGACGGAGCCGTCCGATCCGGATGATCTCCGGTTCGGCGGGCGGTCGTGGCGGACGGTCAGGCGGTGGAAGCGGTCGAACCGGGCGCGGAGAAGACGCCCTCGGCGACGTCGAACCGGATGGCCGAGGCCGAATGGGAATGGGACGGTTCAGGGGGCGGGACGCGCCAGCCACGCGCGCATCGTCGCGGACTTATGGCTGGCGTCGTCGTCGAGGACCTCGCGTCCGGTCCGGTCGGGGGGGCGCCGGACGGCCCGCATCGCGGCAATGGTGCCGCTGGGCCGTGGCTCCATAATTGGGAAAGATCGTCGTGCATCCGACCCTCGGACGCCCGCCGCGCGGTCTCCCGTACCGTCGGGCGTCCGCCCCGCCTCGGCACGCTTCGGCCAGGCGGGATGGGATCGAAGCGGTCGCCGGCAGGTCCGACGAGTCGGGACCCGGATCGAACGGGTCGGTCCGGTACCCTACTCGGCGGGCTTGGCCGCGGGCTTCGGTGCCGGCGCGGCCGGTTTCGTGGAGGGCGCGGCAGGGGTACCGGTCCCCGTGGCGGCCGGTGCGGCCTTCGGCGCCCATTCCGGATCGGAGCGGGGACCGCCCGGGCCGTTGGTCGGTCCGGTGATCTGTCCCGGCGCCGTATCGGTGACCTTGGTCCAGGCCTGCGACATGCACATGAAGCGCAGCATGCAGCCGCGCACGGTGAGTTCGCCGGGCTTCTCGCTCCAGATCGTCACGTCGTAGAACGACCCGTCCTCGGCGTTGTAGATCTTGCCTTCGTAATGGTTCTCGGCGTTGGGCTTGATGCCCATGACGAGCTGGTGGCCGAGCGATGGGCGGGCCTGCTTCTTCGGGTCGGGGTTCTTGAAGTCGATCCGGGGCTGGCCCTTGTCGTTCAGCGGCACCTTCAGCCAGACGACGTAGCCGCACAGGTGATCGTTCTTCGCGCCGCATTTCTCGAGACGGACGCGAGCCCGCCCGTCCTCGGTGAGCCAGGTTCCGCTCGGATCGTTCGGAGCAGCCATGGCGAGGCCGGACATCGCGCTGAGCGCAAGACCGGCCACCGGCGCCAGGAGGCGCCCGGCCACGGCCGAAATGGGTCGATACGTCATCAAGAACATCCTTAACCCGCCCCGAAACGCCGCTGTCCGCGCCCATGCCGTCCGCCCGTCCGGGGCGCGTGGTCGAGCGCGCGGTGGCGGGAGCCGCCCCTCGTCTGAAGGCCCCGGCTTCGGATGCGAACGTGACCGGATCATGACCGGCTCACGGCGTCCTAACGGATTTCGCGCAAGCCGCGAGAGAATTCTTCGTGAGGGTCGGCGTGTCTCGCCGAAGACGATGCCGCATGAAAAAGGGCCGGTGCTCACGCACCGGCCCCGATCCCGCCACCGACGAGGAAGGTTGGCTTACTCGGCCGCCGTCATGTCGGAGGTGAAGTGACCGCACCAATCCTTGGACGCCACCACCGGCCACAGGCCCGGCGACTTCGGCTCGGGCTGGCTCACCGGCGGGTTATAGCGGCAGAGACCTTCGTCGCCGGCCGACTGACCGCCATTGATCTTGTGATCGTCGAAGAAGCGGCAGCTCTCGCAGGCCGCGCTGGTGATGTGTGCCATGTGTCTCTCCCAATGATCCGGTCCAGGGGGCAGGAGGCCTGCCGACCCCCGCCATCCGCGTGGTTCTTAATTAGAATAACTCCAGACTGAGGTCAAGGGCGTCATGCGGCTCGATCCGGCGGCTCGGCGCGTTGCTGGGCCACCCAAAAGTTGTCAGTGGGCCGCGGAAACCCGGCAGCTGAAAAGGCCATAAGTGGCAGTCACCAAACGAACGATTGAATCGACCTTTCAATGAGGGGACCGCCGGGCGTGAAAGGATCGACGTGAATTGGCCAAGGCCGCTTCACCACTGACCAGCGCGGTCCCTCTGGCTAGAGCCGTGCCCTGGCGGTTTGAATCGTTGGGGGTAGGCGATTTGGATCAGTTGTGATTCACTGGACGGGCTTATGAGGGAGGATCACCATGCCTTCAGCTCTATCGGTCGATCTGCGCGAGCGTGTGGTCGCCGCGATTGAAGCGGGCACATCGCGGCGTCAGGCAGCCAAACGCTTCGGTGTCGGAGCGGCCAGCGCGATCCGCNGTCGATCTGCGCGAGCGTGTGGTCGCCGCGATTGAAGCGGGCACATCGCGGCGTCAGGCAGCCAAACGCTTCGGTGTCGGAGCGGCCAGCGCGATCCGCTGGCACGACTGCTTTCGGCAAGAAGGGCGGATCGCGCCCAAGCCCATGGGCGGCGACCGCAACTCGCAGCGCCTGGAAGCGCAGGCCGCCCTGATCCTTCGGGCCAACGAAGAACACCCGCAATCCTTCCTGCGCGAGCTCCGYGACGTYCTCTCGGAACGCGGTGTCCAAGCGAGCACGAGCAGCCTGTCACGCTTCTTCGCCCGGCACCGCATCACCCGTAAAAAGGGGCTGTCCACGCGGCCGAGCAGGAGCGGCCGGATGTGAAGGCCGCACGCGAGGACTGGTTCGAGCGCCAACCCGACCTCGATCCGGATCGCCTGGTCTTCCTCGACGAGACGGCCGCCACGACGAAGATGGCCCGCCGCTATGGTCGTGCTCCCCGCGGCGAACGCTGTCGGATCGCCGTGCCSCATGGGCATTACAAGACCACCACCATCACCGCCGCCCTGCGGGCCACGGGMCTGATCGCCAGGAGCGTCTTCGATGGAGCAACSAATGGCATGCGCTTCCGTGCCTACGTCACCGACACCYTGGCTCCTGTGCTCAGGGCCGGCGACACCGTCATCCTCGACAATCTGAACGCCCACAAGGTCGCCGGGGTGCGCGAAGCCATCGAGGCGGTCGGTGCACGGGTGCTCTACCTCCCGCCCTACTCACCCGATTTCAATCCCATCGAGCAAGTCTTTGCCAAGGTCAAAGCCCTCCTTCGGACCGCCGCAGCGCGAACCGCCGACGACCTGACCATCGCCATTCGAGAGGCTTTCTCCGCCTTCCGGCCGAACGAGTGCCGCAACTATCTCACCGCCGCTCGATACGATGCCTATGATCCAAGCTGAGCGGGCACGGCGCTAGATCCACCCGCCATCGTTGATCCGCGCCCTGATCCGATACGGCTCCGCCAGGACGTGGGCGTGAGACATGCCGGCGGCCAATGCCATGGCGGCGGAAGAAGAGGAGGTCGTCGAACTGCAGGAATGGAACCCGGCCGTCGTCACCGACCAGCGGAAGCGGGTCTTGTCGCTCCGGCACGCCGACACGGCGACGCTGTGGTTGGGCAAGGTGGGGATCTGCCTATCCCCATCATGGCATGGTCGCCCGAACGCTCCGATGTCGGGGCGACCCCATCGGATCCCAGACCGACCCACTCCCGCCCCGCCGCCTACGCGGCCGGGGACCGCCGCCGGGCGAGGCTGCGCATCCGCGCCACCGCCTCGGCCCGCCAGTTGCGCAGGAGCCGCCGCCTCACGCCGTCCCAGCTGATGGCCGGGACCGGCGAGACGGGATCGATGAGGGCGCTGAGCGCCCGCGAGTAGTCGAGCACGAGACCGGGCGTCCAGGTCATCGCGCCGGCCCCGTTCCGCAGGAGGGCGGCCGCCCAGAATTCCGGGCTCAGGGCGGCCTGGGCGAGCCTGCGCCACGGCTTGCCGGCCCGGCTGAACGCGCCCTCCACGGCGGCGTCGAGGGCGCGGGCGACCGCCGTCGAGCAGTTCCGGCCCACGAGATTGTAGGTCGCGTCGCGGCGATAACCGGCCCAGAAGCGCGTCAAGCCCGCCCCGTCGATGCCGTGGAGGGTGACCGTGACGGTGGCCTCGCACCAATCGTCCGCCTCCTCGCGGTAGCTCGGCAGGAAGCGGCCCGGCACGTTGTTCTCCGGGCCGGCCCGCAGGGTGGCGCGCAGGTTGTCGGGGGACCGGTCGATCTCCACCGCGGGGTAATGGCTCACATAGAGCGGGCTCCCGTGCGTCCCGCTGCCATCGCCCAGTTCCAGGGCCGCGTGCCCGGTGGAGATGTGGCCGGACCCGTTCACGGAGATGACGTAGCGATGGACCAGGCGCTGCCGGGCCGGGATCGAGACCGTTCCCGTCGGCGTCCAGACATAGACGGTGAGCGTGTCCGTGCCGGCCCCGTCGGCGCGCGGTCCGGCTGCCGCCGGAGGGCGCCGCAACCGCAGCCCGAGGATCGCCACCTTGATCCCCGCCAGCATCAGGAAGGCGCCGATGCAGAACCCCACCGTGCCGGCGTACCAGGTGGGCCAGGGCTGCAGGGTGATGATGCCCAACGCCACGCCCAGCGCCCCATGCGCCGCCGACAGGCGCCAGCCCGGAAAGCGGAGCACATAGGAGAGCGCGAAGCGCGACAGGCCGTCGAACAGGAAGGCCGTCCCGAACAGCATGGCGAGGAGGAACGTGCTCGAGGACGAGGCCAGCATCGTCAGCACCGCCACCACGAGGAGGAGCGCCGCCTTGAGGAGGCGCAACCGGCGCGCGGCGCCGGTGGCGACGAGGCCGCGCAGGAACGAGCCCAAAGCCTCGACCACGAGGAGGAGGCCGAACCAGCGGTCGGGAATATGCGTGGCCCCGTCGAGGGCATCGATCACGAGGGCGGCGCCGAACCCCGTCCAGACGAGGCCCGCCCCGGTGACGAGGCCCCAGCGCCGGTGGACCGCCTCCCGCCCCACCAGCAGCAGCCAGAGCGGCAGCGCCATCTGGCTCGCCGGAGCCTCGGAGGCGGCGAGCAGATCGTCGACGGGGGCGCCCTCTCCCTTGGCCAGAGCGAGGTTCACGACGCCCTGCCCCTTCAGGCTCAGCCGCCCGTGGCCGGAATCGCCCTCGGGGCGGGACGCGTCCGTCGCGGAGCCGTCGTGGAATGATTGAGGCCGCATGGTCACCGGTGATCGCCCCCCGCAGTGCGCCATCTCCTATCACCGAGAAGCCAGAACAAGGGAAAGGTTCGCTTAAAGGAGCCGCATCGACCCGAATTTTTCCAGGTCATACAACTCCAACAGTCTCAATCTGACGCAGGCACAGCCCGTTTCGACCCGCCCCCGCCGTAAGGGTTATCCTACGTCGCGCTCAAACGCAGCGCATTGGCTGATGCGTTAGACCCTACCAATCTGATGCATTTGGGTAACTATTTTCAGAATTAATTGATATTTATGCTTCGCCTCTAGAAGCCGCAATTATGATCGTTGTACAATTTTACAGATACGGAGTTCGATCTATGAATAGAAAAACCATAAAATCGATCCTTTTGGCATTTTTCAGCGTAAATATTGCAGGGTGCACGTTATCAGGTGTGAAATACGTCGATGGAGTTCCAACCTCGGACACAATTGAATCAAATGTTGCGAGAAGAGCTCTTAACACTGTAGAATTTGCACAGTTTTCAGTAATAGGTCGCGAAATATTAGACCCTTCAGTTACAGGGCCATATTCTAAAAGAAATATTTTTAGCAGCGAGCCAATCGAAAATGTTTATTGCGTTAAGGCAAAACTTAGGAACCCACTGCTGTCAGTAGATAGCGCGTTTCATAAAACAGTGTCAGTCGAAGTCCAATCTATTCTTTCGGAGAAACCATTGGCTTGGCCCATTATTTCAACAGGCATGGGATGTGACAGATCGCCAATGAGACCTTTCCCAGAACTTTCAAAAATAGGCTATCGACCATAACCGATTGATCAACGCCCATCTCGCAACCGCCCTTCAGCGTCGGCGTTTGACCACGAGATTTCACCCTCGCGCGCCCTTCGGATCCGGGCTCCGCTGCGCGGCCCCGGAACGATCGAGGCGCGCCAGACCGCATCGCCCGGCGTCCAGAGCCATACTCCATCGGCCCGGTTGTCGAGGCCGCCGGCGGCTGCCATGGTCGCCCGATGGCACAGTCACCCCCCTCCCGCTACTCCCCCTCCGAACTCATCGAGCAGTTGCGGGAGGCCGCCGAAGAGATCGCGCCCGAACTTCCCGGCATCCGGGCGGAGGAGACGCTGGAGGGCGAGGCGGCCCAGACCATCGAGGAGATGGCCGAGGCCCTGATGCGGATAGCGAACGGGGCGCCGCGCCCCCAGGACCTCGCCCGCGCCGCCCTGGAGGCCAAGGCGCCCCTGAAGCCGATCGGCCGCCCCAAGAGCACCGTGGTGAAGATGCAGCGGCCGCGTCGGTAGAGCCTCCGGCGCAGCAACGGCAAGAACAGACTGTATCAATTCAAAAGTAGATATTTTTTAAATCTTGCCTTGGACTGCGCCGGCAGGCACACTCTTCGACCTATAGCATGACACGAGTGACGCCGACGGACGGTCGCCGGGAGGCGGTCCCCGTCCATGCCGGCGCGCGACCGGCTCAGGGCGACCGCCAGCGACAGGGTGATCCCGACCAGATGACGCACCGTCCTTGCCCTCCCCGCCCGTCCCGCCGCGCGATCCTGGCCGGCGGGCTCGGCCTCGCCGCCCTCGGGGGCCCGGCGCGGGCGGCGGGGCCGGCCGCGCGCATCGCCTCGCTGGGCGGGGCCGTCACCGAGATCCTCTACCGGCTCGGGGCCGCGAGCCGGATCGTGGTGGTCGACACCACGAGCATCTACCCGGCGCAGGCCCTGCGCGAGAAGCCGAATGTCGGCTATCTGCGCGCGCTGTCGGCGGAGGGGCTGCTCTCGGCCGGCCCGGATCTCGTCATCGCGGCCGAGGGCGCCGGCCCAGCCGACGTGCTGACCCTGGTGCGCGAGGCCGGGGTGCCGGTCTCCATCGTCAAGGAGCCGCCGACCCCCGAAGGTGTCCTCGACAAGATCGCCACGGTGGGACGCCTCGCCGGCCTCGAACGGGAGGCCGCCGCCCTCGCCGGGGAGGTGCGCGCGCAATTCGCCGGTCTGAGCGAGCAGCGCGCCCGCATCACCCGCCCGGCCAGGGCGCTCGTCGTGCTGTCGGTAGCCAACGGCCGCGTCATGGTCGGGGGCCGCAACAGCACGGCGGACGGCATCCTGGCCCTGGCGGGGGTGGAGAACGCGGCGACCGGCATCGAGGGGTTCAAGCCGATGACGGACGAGGCCATCATCGCCGCCGCCCCCGACGCCGTGGTGATGATGCAGAACGGCGCCGAGGCCCCGAACCCGGAGACGACCTTCGCCCCCGGCACCGCCCTCGGCCAGGTACCGGCCGCCGCCAAACACGCCCTCGTGGCCATGGACGGCCTCTACCTCCTCGGCTTCGGCCCGCGCACCCCGGATGCCGCACGCGACCTGATACGGGCGATCTACCCCGACCTCATCCGTGGCTGATCCTGTCCACGGGGACAGGCTCGCCGATCCGCGCCGCCGGGACGTCGCGGTCTTCGCCGGCTTGGCAATCCTCGTCCTCGCCGTCAGCCTCCTCTCCGTTGGAATCGGGGCGATCCCCATCGCGCCGGCGCGGATCCTCGACGTGATGATGCAGGGCGGGGCGGATCCGGGCCTCGCGCGCGACAGCCTCGTCATCCTCAACATCCGCCTGCCGCGCACCCTCCTGGGCCTGATGGTCGGCGCGGGCCTGGCGGTCTCCGGGGCGCTGATGCAGGGGCTCTTCCGCAATCCCCTGGCCGATCCGGCCCTGGTCGGCGTCTCCGCCGGGGCGGGTCTCGCGGCGGCCTGTATCATCGTCCTCGGCGACCGGCTCCTCGTGGCCTTTGGCCTGCCGGGGCCGCTCCCCTATGCGGTGCTGCCGGCGGCGGCCTTCTGCGGGGGGCTCGTGGCGACGCTCGGCCTCTACCTCGTCGCCACCCGCTCGGGCCGGACCTCCGTGGCGACGATGCTGCTCGCCGGCATCGCGCTCGGAGCGCTGAGCGGCGCGATGACGGGGCTCCTCGTCTATGCCAGCGACGACCGGCAGCTGCGCGACCTCACCTTCTGGTCCCTGGGCAGCCTCGGGGGATCGACCTGGACCAAGGTGGCGGCCACCGCTCCGGCGATCCTGCCGGTGCTGATCGCCGTGCCGTTCCTCGGGCGCGGGCTCAACGCCCTGGTCCTCGGGGAGGCGGAGGCGTTCCATCTCGGCATCCCGGTGGAGCGGCTCAAGCGGGCGGCGATCCTGCTGGTGGCCATCGCCGTCGGCGCCGGCGTGGCGGCGGCCGGGGTGATCGGCTTCGTCGGCCTCGTGGTGCCCCATACCCTGCGGCTGATGATCGGCCCCGAGCACCGGCGGCTCCTGCCGGCCTCGGCCCTCCTCGGGGGCGCGCTCCTCGTCCTGGCGGATGTGGCGGCGCGTCTCGCGGTGGCGCCGGCCGAACTGCCCATCGGGATCGTCACGGCGCTGGTGGGCGCCCCCGTCTTCCTGTGGCTCCTCCTGGCGCGGACCCGGACCCTCAATGTCTGAGGCGGCGCCCCTGCTCACCGCGTCCGGCCTCGCCTTCGCCACGGGCGGGCGCACCCTCGTGGAGGGCGTGTCGCTCGACGTGGCGCCGGGATCGCTGCAGGTCATCATCGGCCCGAACGGCGCGGGCAAATCCACCCTGCTGCGCCTCCTGTGCGGCGAGCTCGCCCCCACCGCGGGCACGGTGGCCTATGGCGGAACGCCGGTTCCGACGATCCCGCCCTGGCGGCTCGCGGCCCTGCGGGCGGTGATGCCGCAGACCACGCGGCTCGCCTTTCCCTTCTCGGTCTCGGACGTCGCCCGCATCGGGCTCGACGGCATCGGCCGGGGCCTCACCCGGCGCGACCGCGAGGCAATCCTCGCCGACGCCCTCGGCCGGGCCGACATCCTGCATCTCGCGGGCCGTGCCTATCAGAGCCTCTCGGGCGGTGAGCAGGCCCGCGTCCAGTTCGCACGCGTGCTGTGCCAGCTCGCCGCCGGCCGCACCATCGCCACCGGACAGGTCCTGTTCCTCGACGAACCCACCGCGAGCCTCGACCTGCGCCATCAGAGCGCGATCCTGGAAGCCGTGGATGGGCTGCGGGACCGGGGCGTCGGCGTGGTGGCGATCCTGCACGACCTCAATCTCGCGGCCGCCTATGCCGACACCCTGCTGGTGCTCTCCGAGGGCCGCCTCGTGGCGCGCGGCACCCCGGCGGCGATCCTGCGCGACGACCTGATCGCCGACATCTTCCAGGTGAGCTGGCCCGTCGGGCGGGTGCCCGAGGGCGGGCGGCCCTTCATCCTCCCGCGCCGCCTGTGACCGGGCGGCAACAGACCACGGTATTACAATATTGAACTGGAACAGGTCCAGAAATATTCAGACGGTTCTTGGACCTACCCCAATCTAGCCAAGACTAAACTGCGTTGACCGCACAGTCACGAAGCAGCATCAGCGCTGGGAGCCAGCCAACCTCCCAGCGCTGCCTTTCTGTCTCGCGGAACCGGTCATGCCTCCCCGTCGCCTCCTCACCCCCCATCGCGCCGGCGCCCTCGTCGGCGTCTCGCTCATCGCGATGAGCGCCGCTCAAGCGCAGACGGCGCCCGCCCTCCCCGCGGCGCAACCGCCGCACACGGCGGTGAGCCTCGACACTCTCTCGGTCACCGCGACGAAGACCGAGGAGCCCGCCATCGACGCCCTGTCCGGGAGCAGCGTCGTCACCCGCGCGCAGATGGACCGCCTGCAGCCGAGCCGCCTCTCCGACGTCCTGCGCGACGTCCCCGGCGTCACCACGCAGGAGAACCAGAACGACCCGGCCCAGGCCATCAACATCCGCGGGCTGCAGGATTTCGGGCGCGTCAACGTCCTGGTGGACGGCGCCCGCCAGAACTTCCAGACCTCGGGCCACAGCGCCAACGGCGTCTTCTATCTCGATCCCGAACTCGTCGGCGGCGTCGACATCACGCGCGGCCCCACCTCCACCATCTACGGCTCCGGCGCGATCGGCGGCGTGGTCGCCTTCCGCACGCGCTCCATCGACGACATCCTGGCTCCGGACGAGAAGGCGGGCGCGGTCCAGAAATTCGGCTTCGGCTCGAACGGACAGACATTCCTGAACTCGACGGCGCTGGGCGCCCGCATCGGCACCGCGGCGGATGTGTTCGGTCAGTTCGTCTACCGCAACAACGACGCCTATCGCGACGGGTTCGGCACGCTCGTGCGCGACACCGGCAACGAACTGACCTCCGGCCTGGCCAAGTTCAACCTCCGGCCCGCCGACGGCCACGAGATCAGCGGCACGGCCCTCCTGCAGAACTTCGACTTCGCCAATAACGGCAGCAGCAACGCCGGAGCCCGCTTCAACAACGCGGTCCAGGCCAACACCTACACCCTCGGCTACCGCTTCGCCCGGCCCGACGTGCCCCTGATCGATCTGAGCGTGAAGGGCTACTACACCGGCACGCACAACACGCTGACCTTCCTCGACGACACCGCGAGCGGTCTCTACGGCAATCTCGGCGTGCGGGCCGGCGACAGGATCGACTACGACATCGAGACGCTGGGCGTCGACGTCCACAACACGGCCCGTTTCGACACCTGGGCCTTGAGTCACGCCCTGACCATCGGCGGCGACGCGGTGTTCGACCGGGTCAAGACTACGGACAATGCCGGGGGCTTCGGCTCCGCTTTCACGCCCTCCGGGCAGCGGACCCTGGCGGGCGCCTTCATCCAGGACGAGGTGCGCTACGCCTCCTGGCTGCGGGTCATCGGAGCGTTGCGCTACGACCATTACGAAATGTCCGGCGGCAACGCGAGCTCGAGCGGCGACCGCCTCTCTCCCAAGATCACGGTGGGGGTCTCGCCCTTTGCCGGGATCGAGTTCTACGGCACCTATGCGGAAGGCTATCGGGCGCCGTCGATCACCGAGACCCTGGTCCAGGGCATCCATCCCTTCCCGGCCTTCAACATCCTGCCGAATGCGTCCCTGAAGCCCGAAGTGGCGCACAATATCGAAGGGGGCATCAACCTCAAATACGGCGATGTCCTGAGGCCCGGCGACGTCTTCCGCGCCAAGGCCAACGTCTTCCAGAACGAGATCGACGACTACATCAACACCGCCCAGGTCGGCCCGACCTATTTCGTGCCCGTGATTCCCGGCATTCCGGCCTCGGTCTGCGTCGGCCGGCCCGGACGTTTCCCGTGCTTCATCCCGGTCCAGTCGTTCCAGTACCTCAACGTGGCGCAGGCCGAAATCTCCGGCGTCGAACTGGAGGGCGCCTACGATTGGGGCGGCGGCTTCGTCTCGGTGGCGGCCACCCATACCGAGGGGCGCGACAAGGCCACGCGCGAGGCCCTTCTGAGCATCCCCCCGGACCGCATCAGCGCCACGCTCGGCCTGCGCTTCCTCGACGACAGCCTCACGGTGGGAAGCCGCCTCACCTTCGTGGACAAAAGCAACGTCGTTCCCGACAGTGCGACGATCCTGGCGACCAAGGCCTATGGCCTCGTGGATGTCTTCGCGTCCTACCGGGTCAACGACCGGATCCGCGCCGACTTCACCCTGCAGAACGCCTTCGACAAGCGCTACACCCAGTACCTCAACCTGCTGCAGAGCCCAGGCCTGACGGCAAAGGCCGCGATCAGCATCAAGTTCGCCACGCGCTGACCGACGGGATAGTCAGTTCGCGCGACGCACCACGGTGCGGGAGGGCGGCGGGCAGGCTTCCGAGAGCGTGTTTGCGGTGTATTTCCAAGGCTTTACCTCATCCTGAGGTGCCGCGCAGCGGCCTCGAAGGAGGGCTCCAGATATCGCGCGACAACTGGAGTGCTCCTTCGAGGCCCGCTGACGCGGGCGCCTCAGGATGAGGTGGTCTGCTTGGATGATCTGCTTTGGCAAATGATCGACTTGGGTATGGGCATCCGCTGAGCAATCCGATCACACAAGCTCTCAAGGACATAGGCAGCCGTCGCTCCGCTCACGCAGCGGAGGCGGTGCCGCGTAGCGGCTCGGCCGCCCGCACCTCACCGACCGCGGCGGCGATGCCGGTGGAGGCCAGGTTCTTGCCCTTCGCCTCGATCTCGAAATCGGCCCAGGCGAGGTGCCGGGCCACGAGGGCGTTGAGCGCCCGGTTGCCCATCAGGTGCGAATGGGCCGCGATGTCGCGCCACTTGTGCCCGGCCCCTATCAGGGCGGCGTAATCGGGCAGCGTGTCCGGGTCGTGCCCCTCCAGCAGGGCCTCGCGCGAGAGGCTGATATGGGCGATCGGGCGCACGCCGCGCCAGGAGTCGCGGATGCGGGCGATCCGCGAATCGTCGGGCTCGATATAGATGCCGCCGCTCTGGACCCAGTGGTGGTGCAGGTCGAGGACCACCGGCACGTCGTCCGCCAGGTCCAGCACCGTGTCGAGGCCGAAGGCGTTCTCGTCGTTCTCCACCGTCAGCAGGTCGCGCGCGGTCTGGGAGAGCTTGGGCAGGCTGGCGCGAAACCCGTCGATGCCCGGATCGCGGGCGCCGACATGGATGTTGATATGGGCGCCCTGCGGGTGCCAGCCGCCGCCATAGCCCATCATCGCCATCAGCTCGGTATGGTATTCGAGCTCGGAGATGCCGTTGCGCTCGGCATTGGGGTTGCGCGAGGCGATGACGCAGAACGGCCCGGGGTGGAAGCTGAGGCGCACGCCCCCCGCCCGCGCCCGATCGCCGACGCGCGCGAGACCGGTCTCCACGAGATCGACCATCTCGGGCTCGGCATAGATCGAGCGTGCCACCGCGTGGGTGTAACCGGGCAGGACATTACTCGCCATCCGCAGCAGGCGCTCCAGGGGCGGCCGGGCCGCGACCCAGGCGATCTGCCGTTCGAGCGCGCCGAGATTGTGCCGGACGAGACCCTCGAGCTTCGCCCGCCGCGCCGCGGGCGSGAGCCTGTCGAGATGGCTCATGGTAGTGTGCGACAGGTTCATGTGAAGCGTCGCCTCGCGGGCGGCCTTCAGGGTCTTGAAGCTGGCAGGATCGTCGTCGAGCACGAAGGTGCAGCAGAAACCGAGGCGCGGCGTGTCCATCATCATGGGGGGATAACGGCGTCGGCCGGCTTTGGTGTCGCCGGACCGGGCGGTTTCGGATCGCCCCGTGACCGAGCCGGCGTGATCGGATGCCTCAGCGGATGCACACGCTGATGTCGGTCGTCCGCCAAAGTCGATCGCCCGACCCGACCACCTCATCCTGAGGTGCCCTTCGCCTCGGCGAAGGGCCTCGAAGGAGCCCTCCAGATACCGAAGCGTTCCCTGGAGCCCTCCTTCGAGGCCGCTACGCGGCACCTCAGGATGAGGTAGAGCCTTGGAAAAACATCCAAAAAGTCTCTCAGTCCAGGCACATGGCGAAATACATCTCCCTGATCCGCTCCAGGGCCTGGAACCCCTCGGCGCGCGGGTTGAGGAGTTCCGGCCCCTCCGGGACACGGCCGAAGAACGCGCTCGACGGATCGGCCACGAAGCCGCGCTCGCCGATATAGAGCCCGTCCCGGTTCTTCACGTTGACCGAGCCGCAGACCCACGACCCTTCGGCCTTGCGCAACGCCGTCACCTTCGGATCGAGGGCGCCGAAACGCTCCCCCACCATGACGAGGATCGCTTCCGCCGCGGACTTGCCGATGACGGCATCGGACCCGTCCTCGACCCGCTGCGCCTGCGCCGGGCCGGACAGGGCCGAGAGCAGGAGGAGCGCCCCCACGAGGCCACGGGAGTGGCCCGTCATCGTGAATGGCCGAACCATGACGCGACGGCCCTCACCGCGCCGAACCCGCTCCGCCGCCCCCGTTGGTCGCCGGCTTGGCATCGGCGATGAGGATGTCGAGGGATTGGCGCACGATCTCCAGGGCGCTCACGCCCTTGCTCGCGGCCTCCGCCTCGACCTTCGCCCGGTCGGCGGACGGCATCCCGTCGAAGATCGCCTGCGCGACCCCCACCGATGCATGCTTGTGATGTTCGCCCATGATCAGACCAGCCGGATGACGGTGGAGCCGAAGCTCCCGTTCAATACTAATAAGCATTTCATGAGAATAGCCTGACCCCGCACTTGGGAACGATGAGTGCTCTTCTTTCTCACCTCGCAGCAGAGATCAACTCGTTCCATGATGGAAATCTGGGTGAAATCACCCAAAACGCGACCCGCGATTCGCCAAAGCACCATCATCTCGCTGGCGGGCAAGGCCGGAACCGGACTGGGCACGGCGCCCCCGCCCTCATCGCATGGCCCGCGACGTCAGAATTCGAGGCCGAGCTTGAGGCGGACGGCGTGGCGCTCGAACTGGCCGAGGCCGAGGGCGCGCCGTGCGAAGGCGGGATCGGCATCGCGCCCCCAGATCTGGCCGGCATAGGCCAGGGTGATCCAGGCCTTCTCGGTGAAGCGGTGGTGCAGGGCCGGGCCGAGGGTCAGGGCCTGGCTCTCCAGCCGGTTCAGGAAAGCCCCGTCATAGCCGCGCAGGTAGCGCAGTTCCGGCCCGAGATAGGTCTTGTCCGCCACCTCTCCGACGAGGGCGTTCGACCAGACGAAGGTCGAGGAGCGGTAGCCCTCGCCCGAGCCGCGCTGGCGCCCCACCGCCGGTTCGAAACTGACGTTGCTGCCGTACCAGAGTGTGTTCGGCACGATCTGGACATCGACCTGGGCCAGGGTCTCGAGATCGAAGACGTCGGCGCCGTTGCCCTCAATCGGCAGGATGCGGGTGAAGCGCGGCCTCACCTCCAGGGCGAAACCCACGGGCTGCTCGGCCGAGCCCTTCAGGAACTGGTACTTCACGTCGATCGAGGCCCCGTCGAACGTGCCGAAGGCCTTGTCGTCGAGATCGGCGATGGTGCGGACCCGGTGCAGGGTGCCGAAGGCGCTGAACTCGATGCTCAGGCGGTCGATCGGATCGAACTGATAGCCGAGGCGCGCGTCGAAGGCCCGGTAATGCGACGGGCCGGGGCCGGCGCGGCGCTTGCCGATGCGCGAGACGCTGTCGAAGACGACCTCCTGCTGGCCCTTCTCGCCGGCATCCGTTCCTTCGGTGAAGCCGAACAGGTGCTCGGTGTCGACATCCTCTTTCTCGGGCGACGACGGCTTGGCTTTCGTCTCAGGCGACGGCGACTTGGCCTTCGACGAGCGCGCCTGACCGCCGCTCTTGCCGTCCTTGCCGTCCTCGGAGCCGGCCAGCGCCGGCGCGCAGGAACAGGCGGCGAGAAGAAGCGCGACGGCGATCCTCACGGGCGTCATGGCGCGGTGTTTCCTTCGGCCCGAGGCACCGATGTCCCCCGGTCCCGTCGACACCCTAGCCGGCCGCACCCCGAGACGCTGCGCCGTCTCTGCAACAGGACGAGAGTATTCATGATGCAGAGGATGATCACGCCGGATGAAACGTGAGATGGGGCCGAGACGACCTCCGGCTTTCGGAGGGCGGTGCTCCCATCGCCGGACGGTCTTCAGCCCCGCAGGGCCGCGAGGGTCCGCCGCTGGCGGCCCGCATCGTCGAAATTCTCCGGCGCGAGCCAGGCGGCGAAGGCGTCCCGCAGGCGGGGCCAGTCGGCATCGGTCACCGCGAACCACGCCGTGTCGCGCGAGCGCCCCTTGGTGACGATGGCGTTGCGGAAGATGCCCTCGAAGGTGAAGCCGTAGCGCAGGGCCGCCGCGCGGGAGGGCGCGTTGAGGCTGTCGCATTTCCACTCGTAGCGGCGATATCCGAGGTCGAAGGCGCGGTCCATCATCAGGGCCATCGCCTCGGTGGCGGCGGGGTTGCGGGCGAGACCGGGGCCGAACTGGATATGGCCGACCTCGATACAGCCATGGGCCGGCTCGATCCTGAGATAGGCCGCGAGGCCCAGCGCCCGGCCGGTGGCGGCGTCGAGGATGGCGTGATGCATCGGGTCGCGGCTGCGCGCGATCTCCGCCAGTCGCGCGCGATACTCGGCCTCGTCCGCCGGCGGCTCCACGGGCAGGTAGGTCCAGCGCGCCGGGTCGTGCGCCAGAGCGGAGAAGAGGTCGCCCGCATGGCGCTCGGCATCGAGGGGCTCGATCCGGCAGAACCGGCCCTGCATCGCCTCGCGTGGCGGGAACGACGGCGCGGTCCACCCCGCGAGGGCGGGGCCGACCGGCTGGCCATAGGAATTCACGCGCTCGCTCATGCCCGAACTCCCAACCTGTCGACGAGGTCCGCCATCGCGTCGTTGCCGCCCGCGTCCCGGCGCAATCCGGCCGCGACGCCGGCCCGGTCCGCCTCCGTGCGGTTCTGGCTGACCTTCCATTTGCCGGTGAGCCGCGCAATCGGAATCTCGATGCCGACGATCCCCCTGATCTGCGCGGCGGTGAAGGCCGGCGGCGCGTCCGCCACCGACCAGGGCGCGTCCCGCCCCGACTCCTGCATCCGCGTCAGGTCGTCGATCTGCCGGCGCAGCCAGGCCTCGTCCTCGATGACTTGCGGGCGGCCCCGCGCCTGGACGGTGGCGTAGTTCCAAGTAGGCACCACCTTCCCCGTCTCACGCTTCGTCGCGTACCAGGAGGGCGTGACGTAGCGGTCCGGCCCCTGGAACACGACGAGGCATTCGGGAAGCCCGTCGAGGTCGCGCCAGTGCGGGTTGGCGCGGGCGAGATGGGCGCGCAGCACGCGCTCTCCGCCAGCGCCCTCGTCGAGGAGGAAGGGAACGGGGTTGGCCATCAGCCCGCCGGCGCCCGCGCTCACCAGCAGGCCGAGCGGGCAGGCGCGGATGAGGGCGGCCTGGGCCGCGGCATCGTCGGTGCGGAAATGGGGCGGCTCGTACATGACGCATCCTCGGCGTGGCGCGGTGTTCGCCGTCACTGTTGACGAGAAGCGGATCATGCGGAAGATCCAGTTTTCGCCCGATGACCGGACCAGTTCGACGAAGACCCGGCGCCGCCCTCCCCTGCCGCTTCAGCTCGATCTCGACCCGCCGACCGCCGGTCCGCTTCGTCGCGGGGATGCGAGCCTGCACGGGCGCGTGCGGGAGGCCCTGCGCGACGCGATCCTGGCCGGACGCCTGCCGCCCGGAATGCGTCTGCCCTCGTCCCGCACCCTCGCCGGGGATCTCGGCTGCGCGCGGGGGACGATCCTGCTCGCCATCGAACAACTCGTCGCCGAAGGCTACCTCACCACCCGCCCCGGCTCCGGCACAAGCGTGGCCGACACCCTGCCCGACGACCTCCTCGTGCCACGGGGCGCGGCGGGCCGCACGACCCCCTCAATCGCGGCGCCGGTCCTGTCGCGGCGCGGGGCGTCGCTGGCAGCGTCGCGGGGCGAGGCCGGCGACGCCCCGATCCCCGACGCCTTCGCCCTCGGCCGACCCGCCCTCGATGCGTTTCCACGTGAAACCTGGGCGCGCCTCCTCCAGGCCGAGTGGCGCGCTGGCCCGCCCGCGCATCGTCATCCCCTCGGCGATCCGCGCCTGCGCCGCGCCCTGGCGGCCTATCTCTCGGCCGGGCGCGGGGTCGCCTGCAGCGAGGAGGCGGTGATCGTCACAGCCAGCATCCGGCAGAGCCTGCGCCTCCTGGCGGAGCTTCTGCTGGAGCCCGGCGAGGCGGCCTATCTGGAGGAGCCAGGCTTTCCCGGCCTCGCCCATGCCCTGCGGGCGGCGGGCCTGCGCACGGTCCCGGTGCCGTGCGACGGGGCGGGGTTCTCGATCGCGCGGGCGCGGTCCATCGATCCCGGCGCCCGGCTCGCGGTGGTGACACCGGCCCAGGGCCATCCCCTCGGCGCCACGATGAGCCTGGAGAACCGTCTCGCCCTCCTCGCCTGGGCGGAGGCGGAGGATGGCTGGATCGTCGAGGACGATTACGACGGCGAGTACCGCTATGCCGGGCGGCCGCTGGCGCCGCTCCACGCCCTCGACCGGGCCGGGCGCGTTCTCTATGTCGGCAGCGTCTCCAAGGTGCTCCTGCCCGCCCTGCAGATGAGCTACCTCGTCCTGCCGGAGGCCCTGGTGGAGCCCGTGCGCCGCGCCCTCACGGGCAGCGGCGGCTTCGCCTCGATCCTCGGGCAGGGTGCGCTCGCCCGCTTCATCGCGGAGGGCCATTTCGCCGCCCATCTGCGCCGGACGCGGCGTCTCTACGGGCAGCGACAGGCGGCCCTCGTGGCGGCGGCGCGCGACCATCTCGGCGATGTGCTGGAGGTGCCGCCCCGCGACGGCGGCATGCATCTGGTGGCCCGCCCCGTCCCCGGAACGGACTTCGACGATCGCCTCGCCGTTCAAGCCTGCGCGCGCGCCGGCATCGCCACCACGGCGCTCTCGCCGCATTTCGCCGATCCTGCGCGCGCCGAGCAGGGGCTGCTTCTCGGCTATGCCTGCGTGCCGGAGCGCGCCGTCGCACCGGCGTTAATGCGGATGGCGGAGGCGTTGCGGCATAGGGGCTAGCGGGCCAGGGGCCGTTCATCGGCAAAACTCCGCGGACCGGCTGCTTGCGATACCGCATCGAACGGGGATCCCGGCGGTCCGGGGCCGGTGACCGGTTCGGCGGCCCTCGTCCCTACGTCTTCGTCTCCCGGCACATCGGCGCAGTCCGGTTCACGATCGGCCCGGAATCGAGGCACGGCTCATTCCACATCGCCGCGAGCGCGTGTCCGAATCCGGAAAAGCGGTCGTTCATGGCACGACACCAACCGAATCAAGTTTTCCGAAAAAGGTTCAGCTTTATTAAGCCACATGTCTGCAACGTAGAAATCGAAAAGCCACAAGGTATTCGTTGATGTACCGCGCCCTTGTCTGCCTCGGCGAGCAGCATGACGGCTGGGTCTTGCCCCTTGCTGCTATCGTTTGCTGGGTATCGAGCCATACCGCCCTACGGCTCGCCCGCCAATCGACTAAGAGCCGGGATTTGGAACCTTGGGCGTGGCTGCTAGCGGCGGGCTTTTCTGCGGGATCCGGGGTGTGGAGCACGCATTTCATCGGCATGCTCGGTTACGACCCCGGAATCGTCGTCGGCTACAATACCCGCCTGACGCTGCTGTCCCTGGTCGTGGCGATCCTGGCATCCGGGATCGCCCTGACGCTCGAACGCCGGGCGACGAGTTCGGCCATGGCGGCAGGCGCCGGGATCGTTCTCGGGCTGGGCGTGGCGGCCATGCACTTTCTCGGCATGGCGAGCATCGAAGTCCCCGGGACCTTTACCTGGGACCGCACGCTCGTCGTCGTATCGGTGCTGATCGGCTGTGGCCTGTCCGCGGCCGCGCTCGTCGCCTTCCGGCATCGGGAGCTGAGATACCCGAACGCCATCGCCGCGACACTTCTGACCGCCGCGATCGCAGGACTGCATTTCACCGCGATGGGCGCGCTGCAGATCACCCCCGACCAGACGCAACCGACTTCGGCGTCGAGCCTGCCGCGTCTCGCGCTCGCCTCCGGCATCGCCGCGATCATGCTCGCGATCCTGGGCTTTGCCGTGCTCGCCCTGTTCGCCGATCGCATGCGCCTGGCCAATCGGGCCTTGCGCACCAGCGAGGCCGCCTATCGTCTGCTCGCCGAGAACACGACCGATGTGATCGTCCGGTCAGATCTCGACACGACGCGCCGCTATGTATCGCCCGCCGCCTTTCAGGTTCTGGGGCGCGATCCGGAGGAACTCATCGGAACGCAGCCTCTGGACACCGTCCATCCGGACGATCGTCCGGCCTATGAGCAGGTGCTCGCCGACCTGGTTCAAGGTCGGATCGACAGGCCCGTCACGAGGCAGCGCTACCGTCACAAGGACGGACGCTGGGTGTGGATCGAAGCGTCGTTCAAGCTCACCCGATCGGCGGACGGGGCCGCTCCGACGGGCTATGTCGCGTCCCTGCGTGACGTCACCGACCGAATGGCAGCCGAGACCGCGCTGCGGATCAGCGAAGAGCGCCTCGCGCTCGCCCTCGACAGCGGCAGCGACGGTCTTTGGGACTGGGAGGTCGCGACGGGAAAGGTCTGGTTCTCCGATCGCTGGCAGACGATGATCGGCTACGAGCCGGGCGAGATCGAGGGTCATCTGCGCTCGTGGCGGCGTCTCACGCACCCCGACGACGTCGAGCGCGCGCGCCGGCTGCTGACCGACCACATCGACGGGAAGACGCCGATCTACGAATGCGAGCAGCGCGTCCGTACCAAGAGCGGTGCCTACACCTGGGTCCTGTCGCGCGGCAAAGTCGTCACGCGCGATGCCACGGGGGCTCCGCTGCGCATCGTCGGCACGCATATCGACATCGCCGCGCGCAAGCAGGCGGAGCAGCAGATCGAGTATCTGGCGCTGTACGACGCGCTCACCGGATTGCCCAACCGGACCCTGTTCTGGGACCGCCTGGACCGCGAGATGGTGAGCGCGGAACGGCGCGGACATTTCTTCGCGGTGCTGGCTTGCGATCTCGACCGATTCAAGTCCGTGAACGACAGTATGGGCCACCCGGCGGGCGACAGCCTCCTGCGCAAGGTCGCCGATCGGCTCAAGGCGTCGATCCGGGAGGGAGACACTGTCGCGCGGCTCGGCGGTGACGAATTCGCCATCGTCCTGAGGGGACTCGACCGTCCGCAGAACGCCAGCACCACGGCCCAGCATGTCATCGACGCGGTGAAGCTGCCCTTCGATCTCGAGGGCCGCACGGTCAGCGTCGGGATCAGCATCGGCATCGCGGTCGGGCCCCAGGACGGCCGCAACCCCGATCAGCTGTTCAAGAATGCCGACATCGCGCTCTACCGTGCCAAGGCCGCCGGTCGGAGCACGTACCGCTACTACGAGCCCGACATGGATGCGGCGATAGCCGAGCGCAACGCACTGGAACTGGACCTGCGCGAAGCCGTCCGGCTGGGGGAATTCGAGCTGTTCTACCAGCCGATCATCGCGCTCGAAAATGACGTGCTCAGCGGCTTCGAGGCGCTCATGCGCTGGAAAAATCCCACGCGGGGCTTCGTCTCCCCCAGCGAATTCATTCCCTTGGCCGAGGAAATCGGCCTGGTGGTGCCGTTGGGCGCCTGGGCTCTGAAGGAAGCCTGTTGCGAAGCGATGGAATGGCCGGGCGAGCTCAAGGTCGCCGTCAACGCCTCCACCGTGCAATTCGCCGAACTCGGCCTGGAACATGCCATCGTGATGGCGCTGACGGCGTCCGGCCTGCCGCCGCATCGGCTCGAACTGGAGATCACCGAGAGCGTGCTGATGGGTGACACGGAGAGCGCGATCGCGTGCCTGCATCGGCTGCGCCGGCTCGGCGTGCACATCGCCCTCGACGATTTCGGCACCGGCTTCTCGTCCTTGAGCTACCTGCGGCGATTCCCGTTCGACAAGATCAAGATCGATCGCTCCTTCATCCACGAGATCGGCGACTCCGATACGGCCGCGATCGTGCGCGCCGTCGTGGGCCTCGCCGAGAGGCTCGGCGCGCGCATCACCGCCGAGGGTGTGGAGGACGAGGCACAGCTCGCCCATGTGCGCCGGGAGGGCTTCACGGAAGCTCAGGGCTATCTGTTAGGCCGACCGCTCTCGGCGCCGGATGCGCTCCGGTTCGCCCGTGCCGCGAAAGAGCCGGTGGCCTGAGACCGTGCCGTCGGCCGGTGACAAACGGCCGTGTCCGGCGACCGGATCGGCCGGTCATCCGCGTTCGACGCTCGATGCTTCGCCGACACGGAAAAGGCCGCCGACGCGGGCCTCCCTCCGCCACCGTTTTTGAGGGCGGCCGGAAAACCGGTTACGATGGGGCATCAGAGGCAGAGCCCCCGAGCCAGGACGAGCGATGAGCCAGGACCCTTCCCCCACCAGCACCGCCGCCCATGCGGTGTTCGACGTCGCCGCCGCCGTGGCGGCCCTGCCCGAGGCTTGTTCCACCATGGTGGCCGACCATCGGTTCGTCGATCAGCCGGCGGCGAGCGCGCGGGTGTTCCGGGTCTATTCGCCGACCCCGCCGCACAGCCACGCCTCCTGCGACGAGTATCTCTACGTGCTCTCCGGCCGCTGCATGATGAAGTTCGCCGACGAGCCGGCGGTGGAGGTCGGGCCGGGCAAGCTGGTGATGTTCCAGCGCGGCGTGGTGCATTCGGTGCCGGAGATCCTGGAGGAGCCGATGGTGTTCCTCTCCGTCGACACACCCCGCCGCGAACCGCGCGACATCCGCTTCGTCTCGGACGGCACCGGCACGCCCGACACCTTCATGCGCCAGTCGCAGCAGGCCCAGCAGCAGTAAGGCACACGCCCTTCCCCTCTCCCCGCCGGGCGGGGAGAGGACGTCGTCCTCCCCTCGTCGGGAGGCGACGTGAGCCCGCCAGGGCGAGGGTGAGGGGGTATCTCCGGATGCGGCTCCTTCGGCCAAGCCCCCTCACCCTCGGCTGCCGCCTCGCCGCGCCGACGACGGGGTCGTCGCGGCCCTCTCCCCGCGCGCGGAGAGAGGGGAATGCGCGCCGGCCTTCGGGTCCAACAGTCTGAGGTCACGTCCCTATTCAAAAGAGGCTGGTCCCCCTCTCCCCGCTAGGCGGGGAGAGGACGTCGTCCTCCCCATGCCGGGAGGCGACGTGAGCCCGCCAGGGCGAGGGTGAGAGGGTCTCTCCGGGTAGGGCTCCTTCGGCCGCGCCCCCTCACCCTCGGCTGCCGCCTCGCCGTGCCGACGACGGGGTCGTCGCGGCCCTCTCCCCGCGCGCGGGGAGAGGGGAATGCGCACCAGCCTTTAGGCCGATGCGCCGCCAGCCGATGACGAGCCCCGTCGTCACGAGGGCTCCGGCGAGCAGGTTCAGCAGCCATTGCACCGCATCTCTCGCCGGCGGGTGGCCGACGAGGACCGGCAGGTCAAGGCGGTGGAGCGCCGTGAACAGCCAGCGGTTGACACGGCCCGAACGGTCGAGCCGGTTCAAGATCTCGCCGCTCTGCGGATCGACGTGAAGCCAGGTGGCGGCCGGGTCGGCGAAGCGCAGGCGCAGGATGGGGAGCGTCCCGCTCGTGAGCGGCGACCAGTAGAGATCGTGGGTGTCGAGGCGCTCGACGCCTTCCAGCCTCGCACCCGCCATGGCGAGACCGGCCGCCGCCGCGATCCGGGCGGTCGAGGGTGCGTCTCCGATCACCCGGCCGCCGGTGCGGTCGAGCCCCGTCGCGACCCAGTGCCCGCCGATCCGCGCGAGATGCAGGCCGAGAGGAGCATGCGCGCCGATCTCGCGGAGGCTTTCGGTCGTGAGGCCGATGGGGCTGTCCGCCCCGGCATAAGCCTCGCGCAGGTCGGCGGGCGGCGCGAGGGAGGTGAACCAGCGGTTCGGGTTCATGGAGAGCCAGCCGCTGAGGATGAAGATGGTGAGCCCGATCCCGCCGATGAGCCCGGCGAGGTGGTGCCATCGCGCCATCCCGCGATAGGGCGTGACGCGTCCTCCTGCGTAGCGCCGCCTCAGGCGCAGGCGCCAGATCCCCAGGACGAGGCCGCTGAGCGCCGTGAACGCGGCGATGCCGGAGAGCCACAGCACTACATCGCGCCAGAGGTCGGCGCGGGCGCGCAGCGGCGTGAGATAGACCCAATGGGTGACGGCGCCGACCCAGTTCCAGCCGCGCTCGAACCGCGTCGTGTCGAGCACGATCTCGCCCGTCCTTTCCGAGACGTAGAGCTCCGTGCCGGCCGCGTCGTTCAACGCGACCTTGTGGAACGGGCGGAGCGGATCATAGCGCGCCGTCACCGTCCATTGGTCGCGCTCGACCTCCTCCACGGACGCGCCGGGACCGGCCCCGGTGAGGCGCCGGGCCGCCTCGGCATCGACCAGCCCGGCCGGCGCGCCGGTTCGCGCCGAGAGAGTGATGCGGCGGCCGTCGCTGGCCGACATCCGGTAGAAAGGCTCGTCCCCGCGCATCTCCAGATCGAGGCTGCGGGGCATGCCCTGCAGCCCGGCGGCGGCCAGGGCCTCGTCAGGCGAGACCGCGACCGCCTCCCACGCCATCGGGCGAAGACGCGCGAGACGCTCCGTCTCCGTCAAGCTCGGGAACGGCACGTAGAGCATCACCAGCCCGGAGCCGATCCAGAGGGCGAAGAGCAGCCCGGTGGCGATGCCGAGCCAGCGGTGGCCGAGGACCAGCCACCGCTTCCCTCGTTTCAGCAGGCTCACCACGCGACGCTGTAGGCCACCTCGAACGAGCGCGGTCGCCCGAGGATCCAATTGGTGCCGATGCCGTCCACGGCGTTGCCGCTGATCGCGTAGGTCTTATCGAACAGGTTGTAGACGCGGAGGCTCAGGCGCGAGGCCGGGGTGACCTGATGGTCGAGGCCGAGATGGGCGAGGGTGTAGTCGGGCCGCGGCGCGGTATTGGAGAAGTCGCTGAAGACCCGGCCGACATTCTGGAGCCCGATGCGCGCCTCCCAGTCACGGGCGAAGGCCCAATTGAGCCAGACATTGGCGACGCGCTCGGGCACGTCGATGGGCTGGTTGCCCGCATAGGACACCGCCCCCTCCCGGAACTCGTCGTATTGCGCGTGGAGCAGAGCGAGGTTGGCGTCGATGCGCCAGCCATCGGGCAGGCGCAGGGCGAGCGCCCCCTCCACCCCGTGCGAGGATTGCCGGCCGACCTGGGTCGAGACATTGGGCTGGCCCGGCACCGCCGAGATCAGCTTGTCCTTGACGATGCGATAGCCGGCGAGCGTCCATTCAAGGGCGCCGTTCAGCGCGAGGCCCTTGGCCCCGACCTCGATCTGCTCGCCGGTGGAGAGGTCGAAATTGGCGTTCGATTGCGACAGGCTGATGAGGCTCCCCACCGGATCGGTGGCGGTGGCGTATTGCACGTAGAGGGCCGAATCCGGCGTCGGGTTGTAGACGAGGCCGAACCGGTAACTCAGGGCCTCGAACGAGCGGGCGAAGGTGTCGCCGGTCTGCAGGTTGCGCCGGTGCAGGGTCGGCGCGTCGAAACGCACGCCGGTGAGGAAGGAGAGCTGGTCGCTCAGGATCAGCCGGTTCTCGGCGAAGACCGAGGCTTGGTTGGTGCTGGTGGCATAGGCCGGGCTGGCGCGGCCATTGGCCGGGAACAGGCCCGGATCGTAATTGTACGGATCGACGCTGGTGACGAGGCTGCTGCCCGCGCTGGAGAAGTTGTTGGTGTGGCGGAAATCCACGTGGTTCACGTCGAATCCGATGGCGAACTCGTTGCGGAAGCCGAACACGTTGCCCTTGAAGGCCGCGTCGAAGCGGTTCCCGACCTGCTCCTGTTGGTGGTAGATTTCGGTATAGCTGGACCGGTCGATGAGGCCCGTGCCGCGATTGAAGCTGTATTGCTCGACATCGAGCCAGTGGCGGCGGCTCTGCAGCCGGTAGGCGGTGTTGCGGATGGTGATGTCGGCGCTCGGCGTCCACTCGGTCTTGAGCTGGGTCCAGTTGTCGGACCAGATGACCTTCGCGCCGTCGACATTGTAGTTGTTGTTGCGCAGGGACTGGACGATCCGGCCATCGACCAGCGGCGTGCCCCAGTAGCGGGCGGGCTCCTGGTAGCCGAGATCGTGGCTGAGGGTCACCGCGAGATCGGGGTTCAGCTGGAACAGCAGCGCGCCCGAGACCGCGAGGTTGCGGAAATCCCCGTTCGGGCTGGTCCAGCCGCCATCGCGGTTGCCGCTGACATTGAGGCGGTAGGCCACCGCATCGCCGATGGGACCGCCGAGATCGACGGCGAGGCGCGCGAGCCCGTCCGACCCGGTGGCGGCGCGGGCGGCATGGATCGGCGTGAAGCTCGGCTTCTTCGAGACCACGTTGACCACGCCGCCGATGGCGCCGTCGCCGTAGAGCACGGAGGCCGGGCCGCGCAGCACCTCGATCCGCTCCACGTTCCAGGTATCGAATGGGAAGGTCACGGTACCGGCTCCCACGAACAGCCGCGTGCCGTCATAGAGTTGCTGGATCGAGTTCGGCCCGGCGAAGCCCCGGCTGGAGAAGGCGCCGTTGCCATTGCCGGGTGAGGCGATGGTGGTGATGCCGGTGGCGTTCTGCGTCACCGCCTCGACCACCGTGTTCTGGCCCCGGATACGGGCGGTCTCGCCGCTGATGACGTCGATGCTGGCGGGCGTCTCCAGCGGCGTCAGGCCGAGGCGACTGGCGCTGCGGGAAGGGGTCGAGAGGTTGAGCCCGACCGGGTTGGCGCGGGTGAAGCCGACCCCGCTCCCCTCCACGGTGAGCTGGTCGAGGGTGACGGCATTCTGGCTGACGGAATCCTGTGCCCGGACCTGACCGGCGAGCAGGGTCGAGCCGAAGAGCGACGCGAGGAAAGCGGTGGCGCGGGCCGGGGATGTCCGCCCGGGCGCGCGGTGGGTGACCTGTCTGGGCATGTTCGTTTTGGCAAACCGGAGTGATCGCTGGCCGAATGCCGCGCCCCCTCTGCTAAATCGTATGTTATAACGTTACAATGCAGCAGACCGGGCAAAATGCCTGCGTGCGGGACCGGACGGTCTCGCCGAAGGCATCCTGAGGAGCGATTCTGTAACGGAAGGAACGGGAACGATCGGGCATCGCAGGCAGACGGCAGGCGCGGCTCAGCGCAGTGGCACGTCACCGCGAACGAAGCCGATGCATTCGCGACATGCGAACGCCCCGACACCCCACCAGGACACCCCGCCCGATGCGTTTCGCGTGTGACCACGACTGACGGCAGGTCTCCTGGCTCGCGGGTCGCCGCCCTCTCATCGTCTTCCCAGGTGATCACCCAGTGACGTGTTGATGAAGGACTCGCCGCTTACAGTTGCGGGGGCAGCCGCGGCATCGGACACAAGGTCCTCACCGCGTTCCCTTTTGATCCCCCGAAGAGGAACCGTCACGCTCAAGCTAGTCGAGGCCGGGAGACCGCGTCAACGACGTCACGGCAACAGCCCAAAAGAAAAGCCCCGGATCTTTCGATCCGGGGCCGATCTCATCGGATGCGCGTCGCCTACCAGCGGTAGGTGACGGAGCCGGTGATGCGGCGGCCTTCGCCGTAATTGCAGCCGACGAATCTGACCTGTTGCGAGCAGGTGCCGACATAGACGCGGTCCGTGATGTTGTTCGCTGCCACCTGGAAGCGCCAGTTCTCGTAGGTGTACCGGAGCGACGCGTCGAAGAGGACGTAATCCGGCACGCGGATGTTGTTCTGGGGATCGCCAAACGATTCCCCGATGTAGCGGACACCGCCGCCGATCCCGAGCCCGCGGAACATGCCGGTCTGGATCGTGTAATCGAGCCAGGTTGCGGCGGTGAAGTTCGGCACCTGTATCGGCCGCTTCCCGACCGCGCTGGGATTGCCATCAGGCGCATTGTCCTTTGTCACTTCGGCCTGCAGGACCGTGAGCGACGAGATGAGCTTCAAGCCGTCGAGGAGGTCGACGGTGGCTTCACTCTCGAAGCCCTTCACCTCGACTTCACCGTTCTGGTAGAAGGCCTGCTGCAACGGATCGCTGGGATTGAAGAACAGGGCGTTGGTCTTCTTTGTGTTGAACACGGAGAAGAGGATCGATGTAGCCTGGCCCGGCGGCTGGAACTTGACGCCGGCCTCGATGGTCTCGCCGATCTCGGGCTTGGCCGGCGTGATGTTGTAGGTCAGTGGCACCGGACCGATGCCGGGCACGTCCATGCTCGTGCTGGTCTGAAGGAAGACCGGTAGCACGTTGAACGAGCGGGCCGCCGAGACATAGGGCGTCAGGCCGTTATCGAAGAGATACGAGAGCCCGACGCGGCCGCTATAGGATTGCGCGTCCTGGTTCGCACCGAAGCTCGTGGGAATCCCGTTCGGGAACGGGATGGCGTTGAGCATTTGGCGCACGGTGTCGATGACCGGGTTCTGGGCGTCGGTCTTCGTCGTCACCCAATCGTAGCGGGCGTTCATGCTGAGCAGCCAGTGATCGTAGAATTTGACCTGATCCTGCGCGTAAACGCCCACTTGGTCCTGTTGCAACCGTGACAGGAGGGAACGCGGAAGCTGGGCGACGGGCTGGCCGTAGACAGGGTTGAGAATGTTGAGCGGGCCGACGAATGGACCGACTCCGAGTAGGCCGAAGCTCGTACCGCCGAACTGGTCACTCTTGTTCTTGATCTTGCTGTAATCGACCCCGAGCAACGCGGTGTTCTTGATGTCACCGAACTGCGCATCGTGCTGAATCTGGGTATCGACGGTGAAGACGCCGTAGTCTTCGAGCCAGGTCTGAGCCTCGCGGTTTACGATGTTGGGCATCGCCGAATTGGTGACGCTCGTGGAATAGATCGCGTTGTAGTCGGTCGAGGCATGGGCGTAGCGCAGGTTCTGGCGCACGGTCCAATGGTCGTCGAACCGGTGGGAGAACTGGTAGCCGCCCTCGAAATGCTCGGCGAGGAAGCGCGAGAAGCCCGGCTCCCCGAGGAAGCGGCTGCGCATCTCCGATTTATAGGGACTGCTGCCCCGGGTGTATTCGCGCGGGATGGCGCGGAACGTGTCGCCGGTGCGGTCTCTCTGATAATTGCCGAGCACTGTCAGGCTGGTATCGGCCGAAGGCGCGAAGGTCACCGCGGGCGCGATGTAGATCCGGTCCAGCGGCGTGTAATCCACCTGCGTGCCGCCTTCGCGCAGCAGGCCGGTGATCCGGTAGAGGATCGTCTTCTCGGGATTGAGCGGGCCGCTCAGGTCGAAGCCGAACTGCTTGCGGTTGAAGCTGCCATAGGAACTGAAGATTTCCCGCAGCGGCTCGACCGTTGGCTTCTTGGTGATGAAGTTGACGAGACCACCCGGATCGTTAAGCCCGAACAGGCCCGAGGTCGGACCGCGCAGCACGTCGATGCGCTCCACGCCGTAGGGCTCGATCGGGAAGCCGGAGAAGCTCGTCTGCGGCAGGCGCATCCCGTCCTTGTAGATGCCGCGCTGGGTCTGGTCGAAGCCACGGATGATCAGCTGGTCGAAGCGGCCGTCCTGCCCCTGGGGCGACGCGATGATACCCGCGCTGTAGGCGAGCGCATCCGCGAGGTTCTCGGCGCCGCGATCCTCGAGTTGCTTCTGCGTCACGACGGACACGGACTGGGGAATCTCGCGGAGGGTCGCATTGGTCTTCGTTCCCGACGTGCTCCTGGGCACGACGTAGGAATTGGCGGCCGTCACACCACCGCCATTGCCACCTCCCGAACCATTTCCGGAGCCCTGCACCGACAAGGTGTCGAGCTGCACCGCCGCCGTGCCGCCCGACGCGGCTTGGGCGAAGGCCTCCCCACTCCACAGGGCGGGGGCCATGGCGAGCATCGCCACGGTGGAGACGCCGGCCAGACAGCGCAGGCCACTCACGGATTTGTGAGACAACTGGCCGGAGGTGGACAACATGCCATCGGACATAGGGAAGACCTTGATCGTCGGAAATACGGCGCAGACCTGATTGGTGAAGAACGAGATTTCCTTGCCGATGCATCGCGTAGAACGATTCAAAAACAAGCTCGGGTCTCGACAAGACGAATCCACACGGCGTCTTTGTCAGCAAGTCAAAGTTGAGATTTAATGACAAAAGTTGCGGCGGCGTTGCCTAAGAAACACAATCCTTCTTTGGAACAATTCAATTCAAGCGTCGCAAAAAACTTGCCGAAAGACGATCAACGGCGGGCCAGGAGCCACATCAGGAACGGTCCGCCGACGAGGGTCGCCACCAATCCGGCGGGGAGCTGGTAGGGGAAGAACGCCATCCGCCCGACGAAATCCGCCGCGACCATGATGAGCGCGCCGACGATCGCCGCACCGGCGAGCTGCGACGCCGCGCGGGTGAGGCCGGTCAACCGCGCCATCTGAGGCGCCACGAGGCCGACGAAGCTCAACGGCCCCGCCACCAGGGTCGCCGCGGTGGTGAGGATCGCCGCCAGGACGAGGATGGCGAGGCGGCTGCGGCGAAGGTCGAGCCCCAGCGAGCGGCCGGTGGGAGCGCCGAGGGGTAGCAGATCGAGCCAGCGGGTCAGAACGGGAAGGCAGGCGGCCCCAAGGGCGAGGATGGCGAGGGCGGCCACGGCATCCTCCGGCGCCACACGCGCCGTGGAGCCCGCCGTCCACCCGAGCAGCATGACCACGGAAGGATCGCCGCTGATCATCAGGATGGTGAGGAGGGCGCCGAACCCGGTGGTGAGGCCGATGCCGGCCAGCAGCATCTGCTCGGGCGCGGTGTCTGCACGGCGGCCGAGGCTCAGGATCGCCAGGAGGGTCGCGAGCGCCCCCAGGCTGCCGGCGCCAAGGAGCGCCGTCCGGTCAGGCGTGCCGAGGACGATCGTGACGGCAACGAGGCCGAGGGCGGCCCCGGAGCTGATGCCGAGCACTTCGGGACTCGCCAGGGGATTGCCGGTAAGCCGCTGCAGCAGGGTGCCGGCGATGGCCAGCATCGCGCCGGCCGCGAGCGAGGCGGCGATCCGGGGTAGGCGCCAGGGCAGCAGCGCGTCGAGTCCGGCCCCGAAGCTCCAGTGCCAGCCGGCCGTGTCGCGGCCGAGGGTCAGCGCGACGAAGACGAGGAGGGCCAGCGACGCCGCTCCCACGAGGACCAGGCGCCATGGCCGCGCGAGCCGGGCCGAGGCGCCGCCCTCCGGGCGATGCAGTGCGCCGACGCCACGCAGGCGCGGCAGCAGCCAGAGCAGCATCGGCACGCCGACGAGGGAGGCCAGCGCCCCCGTCGGCACCTGCGCGATGGGGGCGAGCGCCAGGACCACGGAATCGGTGAGCCAGATCAGGGCCGCGCCCAGCAGGGGCGCGGCGACGAGGCGGTCGCGCAAGGTGCGCGTGCCGGTGAGGCGGACGAGGATCGGCGCGGCGAAGCCGACGAAGCCGATGACGCCCACCCCCGCCACCACGAAGCCGCCCAGCGCCACCGCCACGGCCACGGCGAGGAACCGGACCCGGCCGAGGGAGAGCCCGAGGCTCCTGGCGTTCGCCTCGTCGAGGTCGAGCACCGCGAGGGGCCGCACCATCAGCGCGACCAAAAGAGCGGCCACCGCGAGGCGGGGCGCGAGATAGGCCGGTGCGCTCCAATCGTTCATGGCGAGGGAGCCCGCGCCCCAGACGAACAGGCCGAACAGCCGCTCCTGATGCAGGATCACGAGGAGGGTCTGGATCGCCCCGCAATAGAGCTCGATCACGAGCCCGGCCAGCAGCAGCGCGAGGGGGGCGAAGCCCTTGGCGCGGCCGAGGGCGAAGACCGCGAGCACCGCCAGGGCCGAGCCCGAGAGCGCCACCGCCTCCCGCCCTTGCGAGAAGAGGCCGGGCGCGAACAGGGAGGCCAGGGCCAGAGCGAGCTGCGCCCCGGCCGAGATGCCCAGCGTCGAGGGCGAGGCGAGGGGATTGCGCAGCACCTGCTGCAGCACCACCCCCGACAGAGCGAGGGCGGCGCCGGCGAGCCAGGCGGTGACGATCCGCGGCAGCACGCTCTCGTGCAGGATCACCTGGGCGATGTCGGTCCAGTCGGGACTCCACAGGGCCTTCAGCGCCGGGCCGAGGGCCATGTCGGCGGTGAGCGTGCGCAGGGTGAGGAGCCCGGCCACGAGTGCCACCGCGCCGATGAGGAGCATCGTCCCGCCGATCCGCGACCGGGGCGGCGCGAGGGCATCGAGGCGGGGCTCGGCCAGATCCACCTCAGCCACGGGGGCAATCCCGCTTGGCGAGACCGGTCATCAGCTCGGCGAAACGCGCGATGGCCGGCAGGCCGCCATAGAACCAGACCGGGGCCACCACGTCGACATGATGCTCGCGCACCGGCGGCAACGTCTGCCAGAGCCGGCTGCCGGCCAGCGCCCTGGCCGCGTCGGATTGAATCGGCCCGATATGGACGATGCGGGCATCGGCCGGGCCGATGGCGAGCTGCTCGATCCCCACCGCCGTGAAGCCGGAGGCGTTGCTGGCGCCGGTCCAGGCATTCGCGATCCGGAGGCGGTCGAGCACGGTCTGGAACAGGCTGGTGCGGCCGTAGACCACGATGTTGCGGTGGTCGACGATCCAGACGAGGTAGGTGGGGTGCCTCTCGGCCGGGCAGGCGCTCGCCGCCGCCTCGGTGAGGATCGCCTCGGTCCGTGCCTCCAGGGCTTTGGCCTCATCGACGCGGCCGAGACGCAGGGCGATGCGCATCGTCTCCGCCTTCGCCCGCTCGTAGGGATCGCCCCCGGCATTGGCGATGGAGACCGCCTCCGTCGGGGCGATGCGCGACAGAAAGGCCCCCTGCGTCGCCACCTGGATCGGGTTGGCGAGGATGAGGTCCGGCTTCAGGCTCGCCAGCACTTCGAGGTTGGGCTCCACCACGAGGCCGAGATCGACCACGCCGTCGGGGAGCGCCGGCGCCACCACGGTCCGGTTGTAGTTCTCGGGCTGCGTCACCGCGATCGGCACGATGCCGAGGCCGAGGAGCAGTTCCACGGCGCTCCAGTCGAGGGCCGCGACGCGCGGCTGGGCGGGCATCTTTTTCTCCGCGCGCGCGGGCAGACAGGCCAGCACGAGGAGGCAGGCCGCCAGACCGACAACGGCCCGTCTAGCGGACATCGACGGCAGCCAGGGCGAGATCCTCGACCTTGCCCTTGGCCTCAGGAGCGAGGCTCGCATCCCGCAGGGCGGGCGTCAGCGCCGCGATGGCGGCGGTGGCAGCGAGGCACAGGCCGCCCCCCGCCGCCATGGCGATCCGCGCCGAGGCGAGATGGGCCGTGGTGCCCGCCTGCATGCCGCCGAGCGCCGGGCCGATCGTCTCCTCCAGCACCCACAGGCTCGACACCCGGCCGAGCATCGCGTCCGGCGTCGCGCGCTGGATCAGGGCCGCGCGCAGGATGCCGGCGAGGCTCGCGGCCGCGCCGAGGGTGGCAAGGCAGAACAGGGCGGGAGCCATGCCCTCGCTGAAGCCCAGCGCGATGCAGGCACAGGCCCAGATCGCCACGCAGGCCACCAGCCAGCGCCCGGCGAACGGGCTCGCGCCGGCCCGGCCCGAGGCCAGGGCGCCGAAGAGAGCACCGACCGAAGGGGCGGCATAGAGCAGGCCGATGCTGTCGGGCCCTCCGCCGAGCCCGTGCGTCGCGAGTTCGGGCAGCAGCACGTAGGGCACGGCGAAGACCAGGGCGACGAGATCGACGAGGAGCAGGCTCAGCACCAGGGGCGAGCGGGCGATATAGCGCAGGCCCCCCATGAAGCCGGCCTCATCGGCGGCGAGCACGGGAAGGGGCGCTCCGGCGGAGGGGCCGGCGAGCGGCGGCAAGGGGGGCAGGAACCCGAGCACGATCGGCGTGATGCCGGAGATGAGCGCGACGACTCCGTAGCACGCGACGAGCCCCGCGCCGGCGGTGATCGCCCCGGCCAGGAACGGCCCGGCGATGGCGCCCGCCTGCGCCGCGACGGCCGTGAGTGCGGCGGCCCCCGACAGGTGCTCGCGCCCGACCAGCGCCGGGGTGGCGGCCATGATCGCCGGCATGCCGAAGCCGAAGGTCGAGCCGCCGACCACCGCCGCGGCGTAGATCGGCCAGACCATCGGGGCCGCGAGGGCGGCGTTGGCCATGAGGATCAGGATGGTGAGGAGATGGGCCGTGCGCGACCAGACCATGACCGCGCGGCGGTCGTAGCTGTCGGCGAGCCAGCCGCCGACGATGAGCGCCAGCGCCATCGATCCCGCGACGGCGGCGTTGAGGAACGCCACCTGCAGCGACGAGGCGGTGAGGGCATACATCTGCAGGCTCACGGCGACGCCGAGCACCCCGAAGGCGAGGAACGAGGCGGCCCGCGCCGCATAGAGCAGCTGGAACCCGCGGCTCGCCCGCAGGGGAGACAGGTCGAGCATCATGGTGCCATGCCGCCTCGGATGACGCTCTTTGACATCACGCTTCAGTCCTCGTCCTTGGCGTCTTCGTCGGCGCCGCGCCGCCAATAGGCCACGGCGAGATGCTGGTCACGGGTGAGGCCACAGGTCTTGCGCCAATGCGCCCGCAGGGCCTTGAACGCGTCGAATTCCGAGCCGGCCCAGGCGAAGACCGTTCGATCCTCCGGGAACGGGATCGCCCGGACCGCATCCGCCAGGAGCGTGGTCTTGCCGGGCGGTGCGCCGTTGCGGTGGAGCCAGCGCAGCTCCACCCCGTCCGGCCGGTCGAGCGCCTGCTCGTCGTCCGGCCCATCGACCTCGATCACCGCGACCCCGCCGACATGGCCGGGCAGCCGCCCGAGGATGCGGCCGATGGCCGGCAGGCCGGTCTCGTCGGCGGCGAGACAATACCACTCCGCCGCGCCGGCGCTGCGGCCGCCGGGGCCGAGCAGCCCGACCACGTCCCCGGCCTTGGCGCGCTTGGCGAAGGAGGCGCCGGGGCCGGCGTCATGGTGCATGACGAAGTCGATGTCGATCTCGCCCGCAGCCACATCGATACGGCGGATCGTGTAGGTGCGCATGGAGGGCGCGCTCTCCCCCTGCGGCCAGACCGGGATGCCGTCGATCCCCGGCACGGGCCATTGCGGCGCATGGCCCTCGGGCGGGATGATGATGTGCACATGCATGTCGAACGCGTCGTAGCGCGCCAGATCCGTGCCGACGAAGGTGATCCGGCGCATATGCGGCGTGAGATCGACCACGCGCCGAACCGTCACCTCGCGCAGGCTCGGAATGGTCTCGTCGGCGCAGCCGTCACCGGTCCAGACGATGGAGGCGTCCGTGGCGCCGGGAAGCTCCTGGAGATGCGAGGCGAGCATGAACTTGACGACGGCGAGGGAGGTCTCGTCGGTCGCCTCCGCCTTCAGGGCGAGCAGACCTTCGGCAGCCACGAGAGTGCCGGTGCCGACATCGAACTCGACCCGCCCGCGTCCCGGCTCGTGGAGCACGGGGATGTCGTGTTCGAGGAAATGCTCGCACAGGTCCGCGATGTATCGCCCGGCATCGGCGAGGCGCACCTGGGCTTCGGAAGCCATGGCTGTCACGGGGTGTTCTCCACGATGGCGGGACGGCGCGAAGTCTGGCCGCGGATCGGCTGGTGGCTGTAAACGAGGACGGACGGACACACAACGCAAAACAAGGCGACTGATTTCATCGAAGCGCACCGGATCGATTATTTATAGTTGATAGAAAAACGACCATCATCGAGAATGCTTTCCGCGCTTTTGTCGCCGTGTCTTCGCAACCCGGCAAAGAACCGATTCGATGTCGCGATCCCGCCTCCGTGATCGCGACGCCCGCAACAGGCAGGCTAAGAATTTTACCCGCCGTCAGCACAGGCGCGAACACGCTCCGTCTAAAAAGACATTCGACCCCACCTTTTATCGCTACATTGTCAAAGACAAAATATTGATCGACAAAATGTCGACAAAACTGGGCGATCTCCCATATCGGTACTCGACCGGCACCTGACTCTGGCCAGAAACAGGACGGGCCAGGTCTTGCCGCCATCGAGCCGAAACGGGAGAATGCATGAACGATGTCGATTTTCGCAAGATGCTCAATGCCCATTGCCTGATGCAGGCGGGCTGCTACGTCTCGGACATCGAAACCGCGCCTGATGGCGGGCGCTATCTCTGGTCGAACGCGATTCCGGAGCCGGGTTTCAACGTCGGCGTCGAGACCACCGACCTGGCCTGGGTCCGCGCGACCTCCGCGCGGCGCGGCCGGCTCCCGGCCCTCCTCGTCAACCAGAACAGAGACGGGGACGGGGACGCGCTCGGCGCCCATCCGGACTTGCAGGCCGCCTTCCCGACCCGCTGGATGCTGGGCGATTGCCGGGACGTGCAGGCGCCGGTCATGCCGGAGGGGCTGACCCTCGCGACGGAGGCGGCGGCGGCTCCCGGCGAGGGCTACCTGTCGGTCTGCGGCGGCCTCTACGACGATGTGGGCGTGAACGCGATCGCCGAGGCGGTCTTCCTGCCGGTGCTGCGCGATGCCCGGCCCGTCGAGGGGGTCGAGACGCGCCACCTCACCGTGAGCGCGGATGGGGTTCCGGTGGCCTGCGCCTCGGTCTACCGGGCGGGCTGGCTTGCCGGGCTCTACAATGTCGGCAGCCTCGCGACGCGGCGCGGGCACGGCCTCGGCGCCCTGGTCACGCGGGCGGCGATGGCGAGCGCCCGACAGGCCGGCGCGGAGACGGTGATGCTCCAATGCGTGGCCGGCGGCCATGTGGAACGGCTCTATGCCGGCCTCGGCTTCACCGTGGCGGCGAGCCCGACGCTGATGGTGTTCTCGCATGGCGACGCGTCCGCAGGATGACGCGATAGCGGTCTCGCCCCTCACAGCGAGGCCGCGAAACTGTCGTGGAACATCGTGGAATCCACGATCTCCCGGTGGGTGACGTCGGGGATCACGGTCACCTGTTCCACCCGGTTGGAGTAGCGGCCCCAATCCACGTGGTTCAGGCCGCGCTCCACCGACTTGCCGGCGAGCCAGACCCGGATCGGACAATCGAACCTGTCCGCCCGGTAGCGGCGATAGAGCAGCGTGTTGTCGACGAAGGTCCAGAGTTCGTATTCCTTGCTGCCGACGCCTGGGCCATCAAGGGGCAGCGGATCGGGGGCGGCCGCCACATAGGCGAGGAACTGCTCGTGGAGTTCCGGGTCCATGCGCCGGAACAGGTCCTCCCAGTCGGCCCGCATCGGCGAGCGCTCCAGCCAGGACGCGACATTTTCCTGGAGGCGACGACGATGCTCCGGCGTCAGCACCGGCAGGGCGCCGACGGCGAAACTCACATCGATGTCGCAGACGTCGAGCATGCCGACGAAGCTGAGGTCGACGCGCGAACCCAGCATCCGCGCCGCCTCGTAGGCGAGGACGCCGCCCCAGGACCAGCCGAGCATGGTGCAGGGGCGTCCGGCGCTCTCCTTTTCGATGATCTCCGCATAGCGCGCGGCGATGTCCTCCACAGAGACCACGCTCTTGCGCGCATCGGTCAGCGAGTAGCAGACGAAGCCGGTGACCGGCTGGTCCGGCCCGAGGCGGCGGACCAGGGGCGCGTATTCGCGGGTGTTCACCATCAGGCCGGGGAAGCAATAGAGCATCGGGCGGTCGCCCGTCGCCCGCAGGCGCACCACCTGCGCGGTGCCGACCGCATCGGCGGTGAGCGCGGCGGCCAGGGTCTCGACGCTCTGGTTGTTGAAGATGTCGGCGATGGTCGGGCTGCGCTCCGGGAAGGCCGTGCCGAGGGCGGTGAGCACGCGCAGGGCGGTGAGCGAGTTCGCCCCGGCCTCGAAGAAATTCCGGTCGGGCGGGATGGCGGTGAGGCCGAGGGCCTTGGCCCAGATGTCGGCCACCACGGTCTCGGTGGGGGTGAGCGGGCGCGAGGGACCGCCCGTCGCCTCGACCAGCGGCGCAGGCTCCGGCAGGGCCGCGCGGTCGAGCTTGCCGTTGGGCGTCAGCGGCAACCGATCCAGCGCCACGATCCGGCTCGGCACCATGTAGTCCGGCAACCGCCGGGCAAGGTCGGCCCGGAGCGCGCTCGCGTCGAGCTCCGCCCCGGCCGCAGTGACGACGTAGGCCACCAGCAGCGGACCCGCCGGGCCCTGCCGCAAAGCCGCCGCCGCGCCCGCCACGGTCTCCTGTGCCAGCAGCGCCGCCTCGACCTCGCCGAGCTCGATCCGGAACCCGCGCAGCTTCACCTGCNCCCGCCGGCCCCTGCCGCAAAGCCGCCGCCGCGCCCGCCACGGTCTCCTGTGCCAGCAGCGCCGCCTCGACCTCGCCGAGCTCGATCCGGAACCCGCGCAGCTTCACCTGCGCGTCGGCCCGCCCGAGATACTCCACCGTCCCGTCCGCCCGCCAGCGCGCCAGATCCCCGGTGCGGTAGAGCCGGCCGCCGTCCCGACCCGACAGGTCCGGGAACGGATCGGGGATGAACCGGTCCGCCGTCTGCCCGGCCCGGCCGAGATAGCCCCGCGCCAGACCGTCACCGCCCAGATGCAGTTCCCCAGTCACCCCCACAGGCACCGGCTGCAACGCCGCGTCGAGAATGTAGGCCCGCCGGTCCCCCACCGCCCGGCCGATCGGGGCGTAGGCCCCCTCCACCGCATCCCCGGACCGCGCCCGCCAGACGAGGGGCGAGATCACCGTCTCGGTGGGGCCGTAGCCGTTGATCAGCAGCGTCGGGTCGAGCGCCCGGCCGATCAGCGCGAAGCTCTCCCGCGACAGGGCCTCGCCGCCGAACGCATAGGAGCGCCGGCTCGGGCGCGGGCCGCTGGCGGCCTCGAGCGCGAGCTGGTGCATGTAGGCGGTGGGGAAGCCCGCATGGGTGACGCCGTGACGCTCCATGGCGTCCAGCGCCTCGCGCGGGGTCCACAATCCGTCGGGCTTGAGCACGACGCAGCCACCGAAGGCCAGCGGCACCATCCAGCGCTCCTGCGCCCCGTCGAAGCTCATCGACAGGACGTGGAGTTCGCGCGTCTCCCGGTTCGTGCCGTAGACGGCCCCCGTGGCCCGCACGTGCCGGGCCAGNCTCCTGCGCCCCGTCGAAGCTCATCGACAGGACGTGGAGTTCGCGCGTCTCCCGGTTCGTGCCGTAGACGGCCCCCGTGGCCCGCACGTGCCGGGCCAGGGGTCCATGCGCCACGGCGACGCCCTTGGGGGTCCCTGTGGAGCCGGAGGTATAGATCACGTAGGCGAGCTGCTCCGGATGGGCCGTGCGGGACGGCGCGGTCTCGGGCTCGGAGGCGAGATCGAGGGCGGAGGGGTCCAGGCTACCGGCCTCTCCCATACCCGCCTCTTGCGCCAGCCCATCGAGGGCGCTGCCCTGCACCAGCAGCAGGCGGGTCCCGGCATCGCGCAGGAGGGCGGCCAGACGCGCCCTCGGCTGGGCCGGATCGAGGGGCAGGAAAGCGCCCCCGGC
>NZ_LMNB01000032.1:0-202462 GCF_001422895.1 Methylobacterium sp. Leaf106 | reverse complement strand
CGTTAAACACACCAGCGCCCATGGTACTGTGTCTCAAGACACGGGAGAGTCGGTCGCCGCCAGACCTGCACAGTACAGACAACATCCCCCTCAACGATGACACCAAAACACCCGCCTCCTCCGAGGCGGGTGTTTTGCGTTTCAAGGTCACTTTTCCTTACCGGATGGTCATGATCCGGCTAAAGCGAGGTAAGGCGAGGCCCGGCACACTCCCCTCCTGTCTCAGAAGAGGGGAGGGGGCTTCGTGCCGATCCATGCTCAAGCGGCTTTCCCGCGCATTCCCGACCACGTATCGTCCGGCCCCATGCGCCTTCTCATCATCGAGGACGACCGCGAGGCGGTCTCCTATCTCGTCAAGGCTTTCAAGGAAGCCGGTCACGTGCCGGACCATGCGGTCGACGGGCTGGATGGCTATGCGATAGCGCGGGAAGGCGATTACGATGTCCTCATCGTCGACCGCATGTTGCCGAAGCTCGACGGATTGTCGCTCATCCGCTCCCTGCGCGAGCAGGAGGTCACGACACCCATCCTGATCCTCTCCGCCCTCGGGCAGGTCGACGACCGGGTGAAAGGCCTGCGGGCCGGCGGCGACGACTATCTGCCGAAACCCTATGCCTTCTCCGAGCTCCTCGCCCGCGCCGAGGTGTTGGCGCGGCGCCGTGCATCCACGCCCGGCACCGCCGAGGCGACGTCCTATCATGTGGGCGACCTACATCTCGATCGCCTGTCGCACCGCGTCACCCGCGGCGGGCATGAGATCCCGCTCCAACCGCGCGAATTTCGTCTGCTCGAATATCTCATGCGTCATGCCGGGCAGGTCGTGACCCGCACGATGCTGCTCGAACACGTCTGGGACTACCATTTCGACCCGCAGACCAACGTCATCGATGTCCATGTCTCGCGCCTGCGGGCCAAGCTCGACAAGGATTTCGACACCGCCCTGATCCATACGATCCGCGGTGCCGGCTATATCCTGCGACCGGACGAAACCTCGCGCTCGTCCGACGCGCCGTGAGCGAGGCCGATGCTCTGCCCGCGCGCATCCGGAACCTGTTCCGGACGACCGCCTTCAAGCTGTCCTTCGCCTATCTGGTCGTCTTCGCCACCTTCGCCTTCCTGGCTTTGGGCTATGTCGCCTGGAATGCGAGCCGCGTGCTCGACGACCAGATGGTGTCGACCATCGAGGCCGAGATCAACGGCCTGTCGGAACAGTACAAGGCCGGAGGTTTGCGCCGGCTGATCTCCGTCGTCGAACGCCGGGCCGGCGAACCCGGAGCCTCCCTCTATCTGGTCACGACGGCAGCCGGAGAGCGGGTGGTCGGCAATGTCGGGGCGCTCGCCGATGGAACCTTGGCCCAACCGGGCCAGACCGAGGCCGCCTATGCCCGCAGCGGTCAGTCCGACGTGCTCGACCGCCACGCCATTCTGCAGGTCTTCGTTCTCCCCGGAGGGTTCCGCCTCGTCGTCGGACGCGACGTGGAGGAGCGTGACCGGCTGCGCTCCATCATCGCGACGACCTTCGGCTCTTCCGTGGCCCTGGTCGTCATCCTCGGCGTCGTCGGGGGATGGTTCGTGGCCAGCCGCGTCCTCCGGCGGGTCGACGCCATGACGGAGACGACGCGCCGGATCATGGCCGGCGACCTCGATGGGCGGCTCGCGGTGGCCGGAAACGGCGACGAACTCGATCGCCTGGCGAGTAATCTCAACGAGATGCTCGAGCGTATCGGCGAGTTGATGCGCGGCTTGCGCGAAGTCTCCGACAATATCGCCCATGATCTCAAGACGCCGCTGACCCGGCTGCGAAACCGTGCCGACGAAGCGCTTCACGGCGCCGATACGCCCGAGCAATTGCGTGCCGCCATGGAGGGCGTCATCGAGGAGAGCGACGGCCTGATCCGGGTTTTCAATGCCCTGCTGATGATCGCGCGGCTGGAGGCCGGAAACGCACAGGAGATCATGGCCCGGTTCGATCTCGGCCTCGTGGCGCAGGGGGTGGGCGAACTCTATGAGGCACTGGCGTCCGAGCGGGGGATGGAACTGGCCATTGAGGCGCCCGAAGGGCTCATGATCCGTGGCAATCGCGAACTCGTGGGCCAGGCCCTGGCCAACCTCATCGACAATGCGGTGAAATATGGCGGCACCGGCGGAACGGTGCGTGTCACCGCCGAAGAGCGCGGACCGGGCATTGCGGTCATCGTCTCCGACAATGGGCCGGGCATTCCCGAGGAGGCGCGCGGGCGCGTGCTCGGCCGGTTCGTCCGCTTGGAGGAAGCGCGGTCGCTCCCGGGATTCGGGCTCGGGCTCAGTCTCATCAATGCGGTGGTGCGCCTCCATCAGGGCACACTCGCGCTGGAAGACAACCGACCGGGACTCCGCGTCGTCATGACCCTCCCGGCCTGAGAGGGTTCGCAAAACTCCCGGTGACGGCCGGTTCTCGCTCACGGCACGACGGCGCAGCCGAGACGTTTTTTTAGAGATACGAAGCAGGTTCGCTTTGGCGAGCCCATGCTCCATCGGGTGGTCGACATCCGGCGGAGGGAAGCGACGGCTTGGCTCCGCTCTGGACTCTTAGCGGGTACTGGGAAGGTCCGCTTCGGGGCTACTTCGTGGATGCCAGCCTACGATCGAAGCGGGTGGATTTCAGCTGGTCTGCTTACGGGCAGTTCAAGCCTTACAGTGGACGTAGACGCCAGATAGATGGGCGATCCGTCGCAAAAGCACCTTCTTGGCAACGATAGAAGTCAAAAGCGTGCTGCGACACCGCCCATGATCGTGCGCGGCGTACCCGGTGTAGCGTAACGGTTCTGGAAGGCGCGGTCGTAGTAGTTCGTGTCGAGTAGGTTGTCGACATTAAGATAGACCCGCACCTGCGGAGTGATCCAGTAGTACGAGATTAGGTTGACGACCGTGTATTCCGGCAGGCGGAAGGTCGAGAGGGCGGTGCCGGCCACGCGCTGACCGACATAAGTCACGCCACCACCAAGACCAAGCCCCCGTAACTCTGCCCCTTGGAACTCGTAGACGCTCTGCAGGGCGAGCGTGTCGGCAGGGATGTTGGCGATCCGCGTGCCCACGGGCAGCGTGTTGTCGCGGCTCACGGCGGCATCCGCATGGGTGTAGGTACCGATCACCCGCCAGCCGGGTGCCAGATATCCAGCAACGGTCAGGTCGAAGCCCCGGCTGCGCACCTCGCCCGCCGCTACGCTGAAGTTTGGATCGACAGCATCGGCCGTGAGGACGTTGGTGCGCCGAATGTCGAACAGAGCCGCCGTGGCGCTCAGTTGTCCGTCAAGCAGGCTGAGCTTGGTGCCGACCTCGTAGCCCTCGCCTTGCTGGAAAGCGAAGGGGCGTCCCGAGCGATCCGTGCCGGTATTCGGCAGGAATGAACGACCGTAGCTGCCGTAGACCGAGACCTCATCGGTGAGATCGTAGGTGAGGCCGAAGCGCGGGGTCGCGACCGTGTCCTGCAGGCTCGTGGTGCGGCCGGTGCGGTAGTCGGTGGAAACGAGGCCTAGGTTCTCCACGCGCAAGCCCAGAAGGGCATGGAGGCGTGGGGTGAGGTCTATCTGATCCTGAACGTAGCCGCCGAAGCTCTCGGTGTTCTGCAGGAAGTTGGTGATCGAGGCGAGAGGAGGCCGGGCGGATTGCCCGTAGCGGGGCGTGAGGAGGTCGAGGGTAAAGGGGAAAAGGTTCGCGTTCGAGCGGTTGAAGACCTCTCGATAGCGGTACGTGTCGTACTCGAAGCCCATCAGCAGAGTATGGCGGAATGGGCCGGTCTCGAACTTGCCCGCGAGGTTGAGCTGCAGGTCGAGATCCGACCAGCTCAAGTCGCGATGCTCGAAAGTTCGGCGCAGGGTGCGCCCGTCGCTGAGGACGTTCATGGCGCCTACGCCGTCGCCGACAAGGCTCCCACCCAGCGCCTGGACCCCAGCAGTTACCACCCAGTCCTGATCGAGCTTGTGCTCGATGCGGAGCTGGCCGAGGGCGTTGTCGTTGCGCACCGGCGGGATGCCAGGCTCGCCGATGAAGCGGTTGCGTGGCAGGGCGCGGATGTTGCCGTTGATTGGTACGACGCCCCGGTCGAAGGTCGCGGCCGTGCTGACGAACTCGCCCTCCAAAGTGACCGTGGTGTCGGCGGTCGGCTTCCAGGCGATGACAGGAGCGAGGTAGAAACGATCGCTGCGCACGAAGTCGCGGAAGCTGCCGTTGTCCTCCACGGCTCCGGTAACGCGAGCGAGCACTCGGCCTTCCTCGTCGAGGGCGCCAGTGGCGTCGAAGGTGCTGCGCTTCTGGTTGAAGCTCCCGAACTGCGTGCCGATCGCGAGGGCGCGCTCGGCCAATGGCTGCTTGGTCACGATGTTGAAGGTGCCGCCGGGATCGCCGCGTCCGTATAGGAAGGCGGACGGGCCCTTAAGCACCTCGATCCGCTCAATGGCGACCACGTCCGGAGAGGGCGGGTAGCCCCGGTTGATCGGGAATCCGTTGCGGTAGTACTCGCCCGTGTTGAAGCCGCGGATGGTGAACTCCGTCAAGCCAAGGCCTGCAAAGTTGTTGGCCCGGCCGACGCCGGCAAGATCGAGGGCGGTGTCGACCCGCGTTGCGGCGGCGTCCTGCAGAACCCGATCCGGCACGACGACGATCGTCTGGGGCACCTCCCGTATCGGCGTGTCGGTGCGAGTCGCGCTGACGCTATCCCGTGCAAGGTAGCCATCGACATTGCGTGCTGTTCCGCCCGCAGGCCCTCCGGTGCCTACCACCGAAAGTTCGTCGAGCTGAACCTCTTGTGAGGCATCTGCGGCGAGCTGGGCTACGGCCGAACTGGGCCCAAAGCTGACCAACGAACCCGATTGCGCCACAAGCACGAAGGCAGCGGACGCGGCCAACGTAGTGCTTCTTTTAGTCATTTTTCTCGGCACGATCACGAACGCAAACCAACTTGAATCAATTCCGTCCGTTACGGTCCAGAAACACACGCGGTCAAGCTCGCGGGGATCCGAGCACACACGTCTAGCTTTGAGGTATTCGAATGTATCTCAGGCTAGGTCTAGAAGCGTTATAATCTGTCGCGTCTCGCAGGAAGTGTGTTGCATGCGCGTAACAGCGGTGAAGTTCGTTCGCGGGCCAGCAGTCCTGTTTGTCTTGCATTCGGTTTGTAGCGGCATCCCGTCTGCGTACCTCTAGCGAACAGCGCAACCGCTGGACGCCCTTACGGACGGATGGCTGCTTTTAGGAAGTGCTCATAGATGGCCGTATGACCGACTGGGGTCGGATGCGGAGCGTCCGGTCTCGGCCGCCCCCCACTGAAGCCCGCTTCCCACCCTGCACAGACGCTCAAGGCGGGTACCCTCCGTCAGATTTTCACCACGAGCTTGGGCTCTTGAGATGTCGCGCGTTGTCTGACGTAGAACCAGTGCCCGCTTTTGCTGAACCCGCTGAGCCGGGAAAGGACAGCCCGTGACCGAGGAAGCGCCGTTGACCCAGCGCCTGACGAGGGCGCCCGTCCTGATGGATCCCGAGCGTGCGGCGGCACGGCTCGGAGAGGTCGAGGCCGCGTTCGCCCATCTCGACGAGGCGGGACGAGCTTTGCTTCTCGGCCTCGCCGACCATTCCCCCTTTCTCTGGCAGCGTGTGGTGCGGGATCCCGGGCGCGTTGCCGCGATGCTGGATCGACCGCCTGAACGCGAGGTGGCCGATCTCATCGCCCGGCAGCGATCCGCCGCTCGTGGTGCCAACGGAGAGGTCCGCGATCTCGACGCCGTCGCCGCCGAGCTTCGGCGGAACCGTGGCGATCATGCCCTTCTAGTGGCCCTGGCCGATATCGGCGGCCTCTGGCCCCTGGCGACGGTGACCGAGGCGCTCTCCGATTTCGCCGATGCCTCCGTTCACGCGGCCGCCGAAGCACTTTTGTTGCAGGCAGCGGCGGCCGGGCGGTTTCATCCCCATGACGTCGCGAGCCCGCAGCTCAAATCCGGCCTCGTCATCCTCGGCCTCGGCAAGCTCGGGGCCGGCGAGCTCAATTATTCCAGCGACATCGACCTCGTCGTGTTCTTCGATCCCGATATCGCACGGTTGAAGGAAGGCCTGGCTCCGACGCCGTTCTTCTCCAAACTCGCGCAGGGGATCGCCAAGCTGCTGCAGGAGCGCACCGCCGAGGGTTACGTCCATCGCGTGGATTACCGCCTGCGCCCCGATCCCGGATCGACACCGACGGCCATCTCGCTGAACTCGGCCTATCTCTACTACGAGAATCTCGGCCAGAACTGGGAGCGCGCCGCCTATATCAAGGCGCGCGCGATCGCCGGCGACATCGAGGCGGGCGAACACTTCCTGGCGGGCTTGCGGCCCTTCGTCTGGCGCAAGTATTTCGACTTCGCCTCCATCGCCGACGTCCATGCGATGAAGCGCCAGATCCATGCCGTGCGCGGGCACGACACGATCGCGGTCGCCGGGCACGACATCAAGCTCGGGCGCGGCGGCATCCGCGAGATCGAGTTCTTCGTCCAGACCCAGCAACTCGTCTTCGGCGGGAGACGGCCGGACCTGCGCGGCCGCCGCACCATCGCGATGCTGGCGGCGCTCACCGAGGAAGGCTGGATCGACGCCACCGCGCGCGACGAGCTGGGGCAGGCCTACGATTTCCTGCGTACCGTCGAGCACCGCCTGCAGATGGTGAATGACGAGCAGACGCAACGATTGCCGATCGAAGAGGCCGGCCTCAAGAGCTTCGCCCGTTTCGCCGGCTTCGCCGACGCCAAGGCCTTCGAGACGGAACTGCTCCACCATGCCCGGCGGGTGCAGGCGCATTACGCCCTGTTGTTCGAGGCGGAACCGGACCTGTCGTCTTCCGTGGGGAATCTCGTCTTCAGCGGGACGGACAACGATCCCGCGACCCTCGCCACTTTGCGGACCCTCGGCTTTTCCGATCCCGAGCGCGTGGCCGAGACGGTGCGCGGCTGGCATTTCGGTCGTCGCCCCGCCGTCCGCACGGCGCGTGCCCGCGAGGTTCTCACCGAACTCGTCCCGTCCTTGATGCAGGCGCTCGGCGGCACGCCGAACCCCGATGTCGCCCTGGATACCCTCGACCGCGCCTTCGCGCGCATGCCGGCGGCGGTGGAACTCCTCACCATCCTGCGCTCGAACGACCGTCTGCGCCTGCTCTTCGCCGACCTGCTGGGAAGCGCGCCGCGCCTGGCAGAGACCGTCGCGTTCAGCCCCCATGTTCTCGACACGGTCATCGACCCGGCCTTCGTCGTGCCGAAAGTCGATGCCGAGGACATCGCCGCGCAGTATCACGGGCTGGTCGGCAAACCGGCGGCCTACGAGGATTTCCTCGACCGCAGCCGGGACGCGGCGCGGCAGTTGCGCTTCGTCACCGGGGCACGACTGCTCACGGGCATCCTGTCGCCGCAGGCGGCGGGGCGGGCCTATGCGGGCATCGCCGACGCCGTGGTGGCGGCGAGCCTCGAGGCGGTGTCGCGCCAGTTCTTCGCCGAACATGGGGAGGTGCCCGGCGGGCGCTGTGTCGTCCTCGGCCTCGGTCGGCTCGGGGCCAACCAGATGACGGCGGAATCCGACATCGACCTCGTCGTGCTCTACGATTTCGATGCGGAGAACCGGACGAGCCTCGGGCCGAAGTCGATCGACGCGGTGATGGCCTATAACCGGCTGACGCAACGCCTCGTCGCAGCGCTGACCGCGCTGACCCGGCGCGGCGGTCTCTACGAGGTCGATCTTCGCCTGCGTCCGGGCGGCGGGCAGGGGCCCGTGGCGGTGCAGGTCCGGAGTTTCCTCCCCTATCAGCAGGGGGAGGCCGATCTATGGGAGCACATGGCGCTCACCCGGGCCCGGGTCGTCGCCGGGGATCGGAGTCTCGGCGACGAGGTGATGGGGCAGATCCGGACCATCGTCGGGCTGAAGCGCGAGGCGGCGGAGGTCTATCGCGCGGTGTGCGACATGCGCCGGGTCGTGGCCAGCGAGAAAGGGTTTGCGGGACCGCTCGATCTCAAGCTGGCGCCCGGCGGATTGCTCGATCTCGACTTCATGGCCCAGGCCCTGACCCTGGCCCATGCCGAAAGCCATCCCGGTCTCATCGGCCTCGATGCATCCTCCGTCTTCGCCGAGGCTGGTAATCGGGGCCTTCTGCCGGTGAACGAGGCGCGACGGCTCGGCGAGGCCTATCGCCTCTTCGACGACGCGCTCCATTGGCAGCGTCTCATGGGCGAGGCGGACTCGAAGGCGGGCGCCTCGGTGGCGCTGACGCGGCTCGCCATCGCCATGGGCCTGCCCGATGCCGCGACCTTGGCGGCGGAACTCGATGAACGCCGCACCGAGGTCAGATCGCTGTTCGAGCGGCTGCTCGGTTGAGCCTCGCAGGCCCGCTTTCGCGGGTCATTTGCACCGGAATCGGACCCATCTACCGCTTCGCCGTAAATCGCGTCCGATGGCGGTCGAAAGGGGGGTGCTATGGCGGTGGATTCAGAGGAGTCCGCGCGCCTTGGCCAGGGCCACGAGGTCGTGCTGCGGCCGGGCGCCGATATGCTGGATCACCTCCGCCGCCGCCAGCGCTCCGAGCCGGGCGCTCGACACGTTGTCGAGGCCGCGGGCGTGGCCGGCGAGGAAACCCGCCGCGAACAGGTCCCCGGCGCCGGTCGTATCCATCACCTCATGCACCGGTGAGGCCTCGATGGAGCGGATCTCGCCGCCCTTCACCACCATCGCGCCCTCGGCGGAGCGGGTGACGAGACCGAGGAGATGCATGCCGCGCTGGTTGCGCTCGTCACGCAAAGCTTTGAGGGCCGCTTCTTCGTCGTCCGTCTCGTAGAGGCTCTTCAACTCGCCAATATTGGCGAACAGGATATCGATGCTTCCGTCACGGATGAGGCCCAGGAACTCCTCGCGGTAGCGGCCGACGCAGAACGCATCGGACAAAGTCAGTGCGACGGCGTTGCCGGCATTGTGGGCGATCTTGGCGGCCTTGCGGAACGCCTCCTTGGCCGCCGGCGGGTCCCAGAGATAACCTTCGAGATAGACGGTGCGGGCACTCGCCACGGTGGCCTCGTCGACATCGGCCGGCGACAGGCCCTGGCAGGCACCGAGATAGGTGTTCATGGTGCGCTCGCCGTCCGGCGTCACCAGGATGAAGCAGCGGGCGGTGGCGGCGCCTTCCGACGCGGCCGGCACAGCGAAGGAGACGCCCGTCGCCTTGAGATCATGGGCGAAAAGACCGCCGAGCTCGTCGTCGCGGACCTTGCCGATGAAGCCGGTCTTCGCGCCGAGGAGAGCCGCGCCCACCGCGGTGTTCGCGCCAGAGCCGCCGGAAACGATGGTGGCTGGTCCCATGACCGAGAACAGGCTCTCCGCCCGGTCCTCGTCGATGAGCTGCATGGCGCCCTTGGGGACGCCCTGCTGTTCGAGAAATTTTTCATCCGTCCGCGCGATCAGGTCGACGATGGCGTTGCCGAGGACGAGAAGGTCGAGGGGAGCGGACATCGGACATCCTGTCTGGCGCTGGCGATGCCGCAGGCTGTGGCATCGCACCCGGAGAGGGTCAAGCGAGGGAGGTCGTCACGGGTCCGCGAAGACGCCCCCTATTGCAGCGCCTTCACCTCGCACTGCGCGTAGTCGCTACTCGCCTTCACATAGGCGTTCAGCGCCTTCACATAGGCCTCGGCCAGGGGACGATAGGCCGCGATTTGCAGGTTGTAGGCTTTCACCGTGTCGTTGAACGTGTAGGCCTCCCAGCCGGGGCATCCGCCCTTGGCGTCGAGGCAGGCGGGCTTCGCGGGCGCGGTCGGCTTCGTCGGGCGTGTCGCCGGGTCCGGCGGCACGGCCTTCACGCATTCCGCCATGGCGAAGGACGGCAGAAGGGCTGTCAGGACGAGAGCCGCTCCAAGAAGCCTGACACGCATCGCTGGAATTCCCTCACGTTCGAAACGCCCGCTCACCGAGACGGTGCTGAGCTTGTGCGCGAGGGATTCGCCTGTCGCAAGCACTCAGCGCGCCTGGACCGCTTCCCGCCCGGACTGGTGGGAGACAGGCCTGCCCTTGCCGCCCCCACTCATGGCGGGCCGCATGAGGTTGAGCAGCGGCAGAGCGATGCCGCTGATGAGCACCCACCAGGCCGGGCGCAGGACATCGTAGAATTCGAGGTTGGCTCCGAGCACCGCGCTGGCAGGCACGCCGCTCTTGAACCCGTACCACGCCGCCTCCACCAGGGCGGTGACGAGGGAGGCCGCGATGGCGAGGCCGAGCAGGGTGATCGCGTTCATCGGCAGGCGGAAGCGCTGCATTTCCCGCCACCCCATGAGCAGAAGAAACAGGCCACTCCAGTAGACCGGCGCCGACACGTCGATCTTGGCCTGAAGGAAATAGTGGAACAGGCCGAGCACCGCGATGACGTAGACGGATTTATGCAAGCGCGGCCAGGCTTTGCCGAGACGGCGGATCATCCCGTCCGTGGAGGTGATCCCTAATACGGTGAGACCGACGAGGGCCACGAAGCCGATGGTAAGGTAGAACCGCGAGACGATCTCGCTCACGACCTTCGACAAAATGAAATTCTGGTCGACGATGTAGAGGCCGAGATGGACGATGCCATAGGCGAGGACGGTGAGGCCGAGCATGCGTCGCACCAGAATCAGCTTCGGATAGTTCGCGATCCGCCGCAGCGGCGTCACCGCCAGCGACAGCAACAGGAAGCGCACCGCCCATTCTCCTGTGCTGTGAATGAGGGCGGTGATCGGCTTCGGCCCGAGGGCGTCGAACCCATAGGCGGCGGCGAGCCAGATCCCCGGCGCCAGCGCGAACAGGAATGTCGCGAGTTTCAGGCCCGAGACGCGGCCAGCACGGTCATACCAGGGAGCGGAGAAAGCGGGTTTGGCAGGCATCAGGGTCCGTCAGCGAGTAAGTCTTCGCCCTCAGATAGGCGAGCGAGGGGACGAAATGGGGTGGCCCGGCCACACGTTCGTGCGAGACCGCCTTGTCCATTCGTATGACTACCGCCGAAGGTTACCTATCCGCCGTACCGTCGCGGCGCATCTCCGGGGCCTCCCGTCGCCCCGCCCGGATGTGGTAAAGCCCGCGGCGCCCCAGCCAAAGCCGTGAAACGCGTTCATGCCAGCTTCCGCCTTGCCCGACCCGATCGATGCCATGAGTGCCGAGGAGGCTCGCGCCGAGCACGCTGTCCTGTCGGAGCAGATCGCGGAGGCCGACCGGCTCTATCATGGAGAGGATGCGCCCGAGATCACGGATGCGGAATACGACGCCCTCCGGCGTCGCCTCGAGACGATCGAGACCCGCTTTTCGGATCTCGTCGGTACCGGACAGGCAAGCGCCTCCGTCGGCGCAAAGGCCTCGGAAAAATTCGCCAAGGTCCGGCACGCGGTGCCGATGTTGTCGCTGGGCAATGCCTTTGCGGACGAGGAGGTCCACGATTTCGTGGGCCGCGTCCGTCGCTTCCTCAACCTGCCCGATGAGCCGCTCGCCTTCACCGCCGAGCCGAAGATCGACGGCTTGTCCCTTTCTCTGCGCTACGTCGAAGGCAGGCTTGTTACGGCGGCCACGCGCGGCGACGGCGAGGTCGGAGAGGATGTGACCGCCAATGCGCGAACCGTCTCCGGCATTCCCGAGACGCTGGCGGGGACGGGCTGGCCGGAGATCTGCGAGGTGCGCGGCGAGGTCTATCTCTCGCACGCGGATTTCGCGGCCATCAACGCTCGCCAGGAAGCGGCAGGGAAGGCGCTTTTCGCCAATCCGCGCAATGCGGCGGCCGGGTCCCTTCGCCAACTCGATTCCCGGATCACCGCCTCGCGACCGTTGAAATTCTTCGCCTATGCCTGGGGTGAGATGTCGGAGATGCGGGAGACGACGCAGCACGGCATGATCGCGGCCTTCGCCTCCTGGGGATTCGCGGTGAACGACCGTACGGTGCTCTGTGCCGACGCGGATGCCATGCTGGCGCATTACCGCGCCATCGAGGAGGATCGCGCCGGTCTCGGCTACGACATCGACGGCATCGTCTACAAGGTCGACGATCTCGCGTTGCAGCGCCGGCTCGGCTTCGTCTCGCGCAGCCCGCGTTGGGCGCTGGCGCATAAGTTCGCGGCGCAGAAGGCCTTCACGATCCTGGAGGCCATCGAGATCAATGTCGGCCGGACCGGGTCGCTCAATCCGCTAGCGCGGTTGAAACCGGTGACGGTTGGTGGCGTCGTTGTCTCGAATGCAACCCTCCATAACGAAGGGTACGTCCAGGGCGTCGGCGGCGACGGTGAGCCGATCCGCGACGGGCGAGACATCCGCGTCGGCGATACGGTCGTCGTCCAGCGCGCCGGCGACGTGATCCCAAAGGTGATGGATGTCGATCTTGCGCGGCGACCGCCGGATGCGACGCCCTATGTCTTTCCGGAGACCTGTCCCGCTTGTGGCAGCCGCGCCGTCCGCGAGGTCAATCCGCGCACCGGACAGCGCGACGCGGTACGCCGCTGCACTAGTGGACTCATCTGCCCGGCGCAGGGACTCGAGCGCCTGAAGCATTTCGTCTCGCGCAACGCCTTCGATCTCGAAGGCTTCGGCCAGACTTATATCGAGGTGCTGTTCGAGACCGGGCTCATCAAGCAGCCCGCCGACTTGTTCCGCCTGGAATTCGCGCCGTTGAAGGAGGCCATCGTCGCCCGTCGCGAAGCGCTCTCGGCCGAACGCCGCGCCGAGGGCGAGCCACCGCCGAAAAAGGCGAAGAAGAAGGGTGACGACGAGGACAAGGCGATCAAGAACCTGCTCGCCTCCATCGACGAGCGCCGCAGCCTGGCCCTCAACCGGTTCCTGTTCGCCCTCGGGATTCGCCACATTGGGGAGTCCACCGCCAAGGCCTTGGCGAAACGCTTTCCGGATATGCCGAGCCTGATGCAGGCCCTCGCCGCCGCTGCCGCCGCTCAGGCCGGACCGGACTGGCTCGAACTCTCGGCGGTACCGAGGGTCGGCCCGACGACGCGGGACCGGTTGCTCGAATTCGGCTTCTCGAGCAAGGTGGAAGGCGGCGAGGTCGCGACGGGTCGGCGTCCAACTACGGCGCAGCGTGCGAACCTGATCGCCCATTACGGCGACGAGGCCGCCGTGGAAGCGGCTGTGAGCCGCGCCCGCGAGCAGCGTCCCGGCGATGCCTATCGTCTCTTCGCCGACGATGGCGAGATCGGTCCCGTCGCCACGGATTCCCTCATCGCGTTCTTTGCCGAGCCGCACAATGCCGATGCGGTCCATGCCCTGATCCAAGAGGTGAAGACCGAGCCGATGGCGGCGGCGGCAACCGCAACGGCCTTCGCCGGCAAGACCGTGGTCTTCACCGGCTCCCTGGAGCGCATGACCCGAAGCGAGGCCAAGGCGACGGCCGAGCGTCTCGGTGCCAAGGTTTCGGGCTCCGTCTCGGCCAAGACCGATCTCGTCGTCGCTGGGCCGGGGGCGGGCTCCAAGCTGAAGGACGCCGAGAAGCATGGGGTCAAGGTCGTGAGCGAAGAAGATTGGCTCGCCATGGTTGAGACGGCGTGACCACGCTCGCCATCGACTTCGAGACGGCCAATGAGAGGCGCGACAGCGCCTGCGCGGTTGGCCTCGCCTGGATCGAGGGCGGCGCGGTGGTGCGACGTGAATCACGCCTGATCCGCCCGCGCGAGATGCGGTTTTCTCCGGGCAACATCCGGGTCCACGGTATTCTGCCAGCGGATGTCCGGCAGAAACCGGAATTCCCGGACGTGATGGCGGAGTTCCTACCCGACCTCTCGTCCGGGCTGGTCCTCGCCCATAACGCCGGGTTCGACTTGGGCGTGCTACGCGCCTCGCTCCACACCTATGGCATGGCAGTTCCGGCCTTCGCTTCGCTCTGCACCCTTCAGATCGCGCGAAGAGTGTTTCCCGCATCGGAAGGTTGCGGCCTCGGCAAGGTGGCCGCCCGGCTCGGTATCCGCTTCGAGCACCACGATGCGGGCGAGGACGCCTATGCCTGCGCGGAGATCGCCCTGGCGGCGGCAAGGGAGCATGGCGCGCCCGATATCACCGCCCTAGCGAGGGCGATCCATCTCCCGATCACGCAACTGCCGGCCGGCTATGTCGAGCGGGAAACGCGATCGTTCGGCGCGCCCGGCCCGCAGATCGCGGCGATGCGGTTTTCCGTGCGGGGAAGTCGTGGCACACTCTACGCGGTGACACTGGAGGACCGCCCAAGCGGCCCGCGTCTGCGCTGCACTTGCATGGCTGGCCGCTACGGCGTCGCCTGCCGCCATACCAAAGCGCTACTCGTCGGCGACATCACCGATCTCGTATCTGGCAACCACGCGGACGTGGTCGCTCTCAGCCGGATGTTCGACGAGACTGCAATGCCGCGGCCCCGCGACATGTGACCGTTCAGATGACCTTGAGCAGGGCGTCGACGCCGGAAATCTCGGTCTTGGCCGGGGATTCCTCGACGTTCAGGACGCGCACCACGCCATCATCCACCAGCATAGAATAGCGCTTCGAGCGCGGGCCGAGCCCGAACCCCGCACCGTCCATGTCGAGGCCAATGGCCTTGGCGAACTCGGCATTGCCGTCGGCGAGGAACTCGATTCCCTCGGCGTTGCTGGCTTTCTGCCAGGCTTCGAGCACGAACACGTCGTTGACCGAAGTGACGGCGACGGCATCGACGCCGCGTGCCTTGATCTCTTCCTGCTTCTCGACGAAGCCGGGCAGATGATTGCGGTGGCAGCTCGGCGTGAATGCGCCGGGCACGCCGATCAGGACGATGCGGCGCCCCTTGAAGATGTCGTCGGTGGTCTTCGCCTCGGGCCCCCCGGCGCCGCTCACGCGAAAGGTCACCTGGGGAAGGTGGTCGCCAACCTGGATCGTCATCCGTCGTCGTCTCCTCAGATCGCCTGGAGCCCATGCCCGGTCTTGAGGACCGGTTCTCGTTACCGCGCGTGGCCCCATGGACCAACGGCGCCATGATGGCCCCCGGTGGGCGAGAAGGGTCTACCCCGAGCCCATGGGTGTGTCGAGGAGGGCCTCGTAGAAGCGGGCGCCGTCCACATTCCTTCTGCGGGTCGCGACCCGATCAAAGCAGAATGGAGAGTTGGCCACCCTCAGCCTCAACGAGTCCGCGCTGGACAAGCCAGCCCACCCAGGTAGCATGATGCAATGCGACAAGATCCGGATTCAGCCTATCTCGACGGCCAGTTCCTGGTGGCGATGCCCGGCCTCACGGACGAGCGCTTCGCAAGATCGGTGATCTATCTCTGTGCTCATTCGGCGGACGGCGCGATGGGGATCATCCTCAACAAGCCGGCCAACGATCTGAACATGCCGGATCTCCTGATTCAGCTCGATATCGCCAGCGAGGACGATGCGATCCGCTTGCGCGAGAGGGTCGGCCATATTCCCGTGCTTATGGGCGGTCCGGTGGATGCCAAGCGTGGTTTCGTGCTCCACACCGACGATTTTCACATCGACCAATCGACACTCATCATCGACGACGGGATCTGCCTCACCGCCACGGTGGAAATCCTGCGTGCCATCGCAAACGGTGCCGGACCCGCGAGCGCGGTGCTCGCCCTCGGCTATGCCGGATGGCAAGCCGGGCAGCTCGAGAACGAGATCCTCGCCAATGGCTGGCTCAACTGTCCGGCCGATCCGGCCGTGATCTTCAATTCTGCGCTCGACACTAAGTACGAGCGTACCTTGCGAAGCAATGGCATCGATCCAGCGATGTTATCCTTCAGCGCAGGCCGGGCCTGACGGACCGGCCTGAGGGGGTCATTCCCCGATTGGCGAGCCGTCGCTGTCCGGGTTCATCCCTTCGACCGCCGGCTTCGGCTTGCGCGGCCGAGGCGTCGTGCTCGCGGTCGGTGTTGCCGTGCTGGCACCGAGACGCGCGGCAAGGGAAAGGGCGCGGGCTTCGGTGAAACGCACGTTGCAGAAACCATGGGCGCCCTCACGGGCATAGGTCCGGCAGGTCTGCTCCCGGTCTGAGGAGAAAGCCGCCTGTTCGGTGACGATGGTGCGGACGTCCTGCCCGCGGGCGCGCTGGGTCATGACCTTGTAATTGTCCCGAACCGCCTTGTCGGCGACGCCTCGTCCGGAATCGAATTCCGCGGAGCGGGGAATCAGCGTCGCGGCAGCAGGCCCCCACAGGCCGACTGGCGTGGTGGCACAATCGGCGGCCGTGAAACTGCAGACCCGGTTGCTGCCCAGCGGCGTAACCAGCACGCTGCCTTCCAGGATCTCGAACCGGAGCGGGCATTCACCGCCCGCGATCTCGTAGCGCGCCACGCCCTGAGGACGACCCTCTGAGGAAAGGGAGATCGGCGATCCGCCCGAGAGCGGAACCTTGCAGGTCTCGTTCGGCTGCGAAACCTTGGTGCCGGGCAGCGTGATCCGTGCCGTTGCCGCGCCGCCGGCTCTGTCGATCTTGAGGCTGCCGGTCAGGCCGTTCAGCATGAGTTCCTGGCCGAGAATGTTGTCATCGCTCGGCGTCTTGAGAACGACGGGTCGCAGGGGAGCCGGAGCAGCCTTCGGAGCCTCCGGCGCAGGTTCTCCCGGCGCTCCCGGCGGCAGCAGCGTCCCAGGCTGAGGCGATCCGGTCGGAGGCACACCGCGAGGTGGCACCGGAGGCTTGGCCGCCTTGCCGATGCCGAACAGCTCCTCGAAAAAATTCTGCGCGTCTGCTTCGTTCGCCGGGAGGGCGACGAGGGGCAGGACGAGAAGGGCGGGGAGCAGGCGTAGGCCTCGGGACGGACGCATCAGGTCTTTCATGCCTCTGGAACTCGCAGCACCGGACCGGTGAACAGTGAACGTGCAGCGGGCTCTCGTTCTCGCATCAGCTTCTTCGAAAGCGGGTATCATATCTGGGGCTGAGGCTTCGTAAGGCGAGCCTGCCTTCGATCCGCGTTGACGGTCCGAAAGCTGGTCTGCCATCCTCGAACCTAGCATGTGATCGATGGCGCTGACGTGGCGTCCCTGCAACATTTTTGAGGTCCAAGGCGCCAGATACTAGCCATTCCAGACGCAAAGGTCTTGGTCGGCGAGGGAGATAGGATCGGCGTGGCCGTTCGCGGTGCTTCGCCTTGCGGCTCCGCATCACCCTTCTTATATCCGGCGGGACGCGGGATTAAGACCTGGATGAGCGCGTTTCAGGCGCTTCGGCTGGTTCGAATTCCGCTCTCACAATCTTTCGTTCTTCACCGCCATGGGCCGGGCCGCTTCGGGGCTCGGCGGTCTGCTTGACCAAATGACATGAGAGGGATCCCGCCATGGGTAAAGTAATCGGCATCGATCTGGGCACCACTAATTCCTGCGTGGCCGTCATGGAAGGCACGCAGCCCAAGGTCATCGAAAACGCGGAAGGCGCGCGCACCACGCCGTCCATCGTCGCTTTCCTCGACGACGGCGAGCGTCTCGTCGGCCAGCCGGCCAAGCGCCAGGCGGTCACCAATCCCGAACACACGTTCTTTGCCATCAAGCGTCTCGTGGGCCGCACCTACGACGATCCGATGACGCAAAAGGACAAGGGTCTCGTGCCCTATAAGATCGTTCGCGGCGACAACGGCGATGCCTGGGTCGAGGCCGACGGCAAGAAGTATTCCCCCTCGCAGATTTCGGCCTTCACGCTTCAGAAGATGAAGGAGACCGCCGAGGCGCATCTTGGCCAGCCGGTGACGCAGGCCGTCATCACGGTTCCCGCCTACTTCAATGACGCCCAGCGTCAAGCCACCAAGGACGCTGGTAAGATCGCCGGCCTCGAAGTGCTGCGCATCATCAACGAGCCGACGGCGGCTGCTCTAGCCTACGGCCTCGACAAGAAGAAGACCGGTACGATCGCGGTCTACGATCTCGGTGGCGGCACTTTCGACGTGTCGATCCTGGAAATCGGTGACGGTGTGTTCGAGGTGAAGTCCACCAATGGCGACACCTTCCTTGGTGGCGAGGACTTCGACAACCGCGTCGTCGAGTACCTGACCTCCGAGTTCAAGAAGGAACAGGGCATCGACCTGACGAAGGATAAGCTCGCCCTCCAGCGCCTCAAGGAGGCCGCCGAGAAGGCGAAGATCGAGCTGTCCTCGGCGACGCAGACCGAGATCAACCTGCCCTACATCACGGCCGATGCGACGGGGCCGAAGCATTTGGCGCTGAAGCTCTCTCGCGCCAAGTTCGAGAGCCTCGTGGACGACCTCGTCCAGCGCACAATCGAGCCCTGCCGCAAGGCGCTCAAGGATGCTGGCGTCTCGGCCTCCGAGATCGACGAGGTGGTTCTGGTCGGCGGCATGATCCGCATGCCGAAGATCCAGGAAGTCGTGAAGTCCTTCTTCGGCAAGGAGCCCCACAAGGGCGTCAATCCGGATGAGGTCGTGGCCATCGGCGCTGCGGTCCAGGCCGGTGTGCTCCAGGGCGACGTCAAGGACGTGTTGCTTCTCGACGTGACCCCGTTGTCGCTCGGCATCGAAACGCTGGGCGGCGTCTTCACCCGTTTGATCGACCGCAACACCACGATCCCGACGAAGAAGTCGCAGACCTTCTCTACGGCCGAAGACAACCAGAACGCTGTCACCATCCGCGTCTTCCAGGGTGAGCGTGAGATGGCGGCTGACAATAAGATGCTCGGCCAGTTCGATCTGATGGGCATCCCGCCGGCCCCGCGCGGCATGCCGCAGATCGAGGTGACCTTCGACATCGACGCCAACGGCATCGTCAACGTGACGGCCAAGGACAAGGCGACGAACAAGGAGCACCAGATCCGTATTCAGGCTTCAGGCGGTCTGTCGGATGCCGACATCGATCGGATGGTGAAGGACGCCGAGGCCAATGCCGAGGCGGACAAGAAGCGTCGCGAGTTGGTCGAGGTGAAGAACCAGGGCGAAAGCCTGATTCACGCCACCGAGAAGTCGGTGAAGGAGTATGGCGACAAGGTCTCGGCCGATGACAAGGCTGCAATCGAGACCGCCATGACCGCTCTTCGTACGGCTCTCGAGGGTGACGACGTCGAGGTCATCAAGTCCCGCACTACGGATTTGATGCAGTCGTCGATGAAGCTGGGCGAGGCTATGTACGCTGCGAGCAGCCAGACGCCCGAAGGCGGGGCTGAGGGTAGCGAGGGCCACGAGGCGAAGAAGGACGACGTCATCGATGCCGACTTCCAGGAAGTCGATGACAAGGACCAGAAGAAGCGGGCATAACGCTCGTCTTAGAGAAGGAGGGGGACCGGAGCGATCCGGTCCCTCGTCATGTCTGGTGGGATGACGGTGTGGCCCTCCGTAGAGGCGGGCGCGCCGGGGGACGTTGAGGGCGGGTATGTCGAAGCGGGACTATTACGAGGTTCTGGGCGTCTCCAAGACTGCGACAGACGGCGAGATGAAGGTCGCCTTCCGCAAGCTCGCCATGGCCTACCACCCGGATCGCAACCCCGGGAACGCCGAGGCCGAACTCAAGTTCAAGGAAGTCAACGAAGCCTACCAGACGCTCACCGACGGGCAGAAGCGTGCGGCCTATGACCGTTTTGGCCATGCCGCATTCCAGCAGGGCGGAGCCGGCGGCCCGGGATTCGGGAACGAGTTCGGCGACTTCATGTCGGACATTTTCGACAATTTCTTCGGCGACGGCCGTGGTGCGGGTGGCGCTGGCGGTGCGCGCGGTGGACGTGGTGGCTCGACACGCGAACGTGGTGCGGATTTGCGCTACAATCTCGAGATCTCCCTCGAGGATGCGTTCGCCGGTAAGACCGAGACGATCACGATGGCCACTGCCGTCACCTGTGAGGTCTGCTCCGGCAGCGGTGCGAAAGCCGGCTCCAAGCCCAAGCCGTGTCAGACTTGCGGCGGCTACGGTCGCGTGCGCGCGGCGCAAGGGTTTTTCGCCATCGAGCGTACGTGCCCGGCCTGTCACGGACGCGGTGAGATCATCGACAACCCGTGCGGCAATTGTTCCGGCGCAGGCCGTGTCACTCGGGAGCGCACGCTTTCCATCAACGTACCGGCCGGCGTCGATGACGGCTTGCGGATCCGTCTGGCCGGCGAGGGCGAGACCGGCCTGCGCGGTGGCCCCGCCGGCGACCTCTACGTCTTTCTCTCGATCAAGCCGCACACGTTCTTTCAGCGGGATGGTGCCGATTTGTTTTGCCGCGTCCCGATCTCGATGGTCACCGCTGCCCTGTCTGGGGAGATCACCGTGCCCGTGATCGACGGATCGCAGACCGAAGTCCGCATCCCGGCAGGCACGCAGACGGCCAAGCAGTTCCGGATCAAGGGCAAGGGCATGCCGGTTCTTCGGTCCCGCGATGTCGGCGATCTTTATATTCAGGTGTTCGTCGAGACGCCTCAGAACCTGTCGAAGCGTCAGCGTGAACTGCTTCAGGAGTTCACCAGCACGGCATCGGACGAAAACCACCCTGAAAGTGCGGGGTTTTTCTCGAAGGTCCGCGATTTCTTCGATGGGTTGAGCGGCGTTGCACGGTCGTGACGCTCCGCGATGTCACAGGCGGCGGATCGAAACGGCCTGGCTCCCGTTGTGGCTGTGGCGGCGCTGCATCGTCGCCAGTAGCACGACGCGTTGCTCCCGCCCTATGCTGAGCTTCGACCTTGACGGGCACTGGCTTTCGTCGTCTAGCCTTAACTCCCCATGCGTGATCTGAGGACATTGGATCTTGCCTCCGCTCCATCGACACAGTGCTAAAGCCTATGCCGCCACCGGATCGGTCCGTGAACGGCGGGAGCCGCTGGAAGATGAGGCGCGTTTTCTGCGATCTTGGTTCGAGCGGCCGCTTGTCACCGGCTCGGTAACGCCGTCGGGTAAGATGCTTGCCCGCATGATGGCGTCCTACGTCGACCCCCGCGTGCCCGGCCCCGTCATCGAGCTCGGTCCCGGTACCGGTCCCGTCACCGAGGCCCTGATACGTCGTGGCATCGAGCAGGAGCGGCTTGTCCTAGTCGAGTACAATCCGGATTTCTGCAAGCTGCTGCAGAAGCGCTTTCCACGCGCCACCATCCTGCGCGGTGACGCCTACAACATCCGCGAGACCATCGGCGACCTTCTCACCGAGAAGGCTGCGGCTACCGTTTCCAGCCTGCCTCTGTTCACCAAGCCTTTGGAACAGCGTCTCGATCTTCTGAACGCCACACATACGCTCATGCATGCGGGCTCGCCCTTCGTGCAGTTCACCTATGCGGTGGTGCCGCCGATCCCCGAGCGTTGCGATGCGGGCAGCTACACGGCCAGCCGGTCCAGCCGAGTTTGGCTCAACCTGCCGCCAGCGCGAGTCTGGGTCTACCGCCGTCCCTGAGGGACCGCCGCAGAACGTCGCCTGAAGACGTGGCTCATCCGCGGTTCAGCCCATCGCTCCTACCGTTCGATCACTGCGCCGGGATCGCCCCGGCGTCGCAATCGATGGAGACTGACATGGCGTTTCGCGCATTCGCACAGCGGACGAGGGGTTGGCTCGCAGCCGCAGCACTCGCCCTCGGCGTCATCGGCATCGCGCCGGGTATCGTTCAGGCGGCACCGCTTGCTCCGGCCGTTGCCTTGGCCGAGCCAGCGCAGACGGGCATTGTCCCAGTCCAGTATGGCTGGGGCGGTCACCACCACCACCATCGCAGACACCATGGCTGGGGTGGACATCACCGCCATGGCTGGGGCGGTCACCGGGGGTACGGCTGGGGCGGTCATGGCCATCACGGATGGCGTCCGCGTCACCATGGCTGGAGTCACCACCACCACCACCACCACCATCATGGGCATCGCCACGGCGGACACTACCGCTTCTAGTGGAAAGGCCCCGGCAGGCTCATCCGCCGGGGCCTCGCTCTTTGTTCTCCCATCGCGGCCGGTCGGATGGCGGATGGTTCGAGGGATCGATCTCACATCGGCTTTCCACGTTCGCAATTGGTCGGCAAAGCCAGTCGATCCCTGGAATGGACGCGCGCGGCGTCGTTTCACAGCGCGTGCCGGCTGCCGAGCTCTTCAGGCTATCCGCTCGATGATGGCCAGTCGCGGTAAAGGGGCGTTGGGTGTGATCCGGTAAGCAGCCCGCAAAGCTCTTTCGGCGGCATCGGCTTGGGTTTCGTTGCGGGCATGGACAATACCGAGAAGGTCGGCGGCATCTCCGGGACGGGCCAGAGATGAAAGACCTACCGCCGGGTCGATGCCGTCCTGGGGCCGAGTGCGCCCGCCGCCCAATGCAATGACGGCAAGCCCGATCTCGCGGGTCTCGATCCGCGAGACGACGCCAGTCGTGAGAGATCTCACCGCGCGGACCACAGGTGCGACGGGGCGATACCGGTCGGCCTTCTCGATGAAATCGGCAGGGCCACCCAACGCGGAAACCATGCGCCCGAAGATCTCGGCGGCCCGTCCGGAATCGCGGGCGTCTTCGACCTTTCGGGACGCCTCGGCGATGTCCGTGGCGAGCCCGCCGAGCACCAGCATCTCGGCGCAGAGCGCCACGGTGACGGCGTGGAACGCTGGTTCGCCGGAGCGACCGGTGAGGTAATCCACCGCATAGGCCACTTCGAGGGCGTTGCCTGCGCTGGAGGCCAGGGGCGCGTCCATATCTGTGATGAGCGCAACGGTCCTCAGGCCGGCACAGTTGGCGACGGCGACGATACTTTCGGCGAGAGCCCGTGCTTCATTGGTCTCCGCCATGAAGGCGCCGGAGCCAGTCTTCACATCCATCACGAGGCCGCCGAGACCCGCCGCGAGCTTCTTCGACAGGATAGACGCCGTGATCAGGTCGAGGGATTCCACCGTGCCGGTCACATCGCGGATGGCGTAGAGGCGCCGATCCGCCGGGGCGAGATCGGCCGTCTGTCCGATGATGGCGCAACCGATGGAACGGGTGACGCTGCGGAAACGGTCGAGACCAGGCGTGGCGTCGTAGCCGGGAATGCTTGCGAGCTTGTCGAGGGTGCCGCCGGTATGCCCGAGGCCCCGGCCGGAGATCATCGGCACGTAGCCACCGCAGGCGGCGACCATCGGGGCGAGGGCGAGACTCACCGTATCGCCGACGCCCCCGGTCGAATGCTTGTCGAGGACAGGGCCGGGCAAGTCCCAATCGAGCACCGTTCCCGAATGGGTCATCGCCCGGGTCAGGGCCACGCGCTCGGGCAGCGACAGGCCGCGGAAGAACACCGCCATCGCGAAGGCGGCGGCTTGTCCTTCTGTCACCCGCCCGTCAGTGAGACCCGAGATGAAGCCGGTGATCTCGCCATCTGTGAGTACGCGTCCGTCCCGCTTGGCCCGGATCAACTCCTGCGGCAGCATCAGGCGCGCTCCCGGAGGCTTTGGGTCAGCGCATCGTGCAGGCTGCTCGCCCCGATGCGGAAGGTCTTCGGTTCGACCCAGTCCGGTCCCATGATCCTGTCGGCTATGGCAAGATACAGGGCGGCATCGGCCACGGTCCGTAATCCGCCCGAGACCTTGAATCCGACAGGTCGCCCGCTGTCCCGGATGGCAGCGAGCATCGCTTCGGCGGCTTGCGGCGTTGCGGAGACGGCGCTTTTGCCCGTTGAGGTCTTGAGGAAATCCGCTCCCGCAGCGATGGCGAGTTGGCTTGCTTCGGTGATCTGCATGACGTCCGCCATCGCTCCGGATTCGAGGATCACCTTGAGGATCGCGCGACCGGAGACCTCGCGCACGGCGGCGATCATGTCAGTTGGCGTCCGCGCGTCGCCAGCAAGGAACGCCCGATAGGGTAGGACGATGTCGATTTCATGCGCTCCGTCATGCAGCGCCTCGGCGGTATCTTCCGCAGCGCGCTCGATATCCGTGCCGCCTGCGGGAAAGTTGATCACCGTGGCGATGCGGACGGGCGTACCGGCCAGTAATGCGACGCAGCGCCCGATATGCTGGGGCCAGACGCAAACCGCGGCGACGCAGCTCGCTCGGGCCTTTCCGCAGAGCGTCGCAATAGCCTGATCAGAGCAGGAATCGCCGAGATCGGTGAGATCGACGAGAGGAAGGGCGCGCCGGGCAATGGCGGAGTCCGGATGATGGGGATCGACGATCATGCTCCTTTCCTACAGCCGTGCGACGAACGCGTCGATGAGACGGGCGAGATCGAAAGCAGCGGCGGCCGCCGCGCGCTTGGTCTCGTCGTGATGCGGATCGCCGTCTCCGATTCCGGCGGCGAAGTTCGTGACGACGGAGATCGCCGCGACCTTCAAACCGAAGAACCGGGCGAGGATCGCCTCCGGCACTGTCGACATGCCCACGAGGTCGGCACCAAGGCGCCCCGTCATGCGGATCTCGGCCGGGGTCTCGAAGCTGGGGCCCGAGAACCATGCATAGACACCCTCGTGCAATGGGATCCCGCAATCCTGCGCCGCTTCGTGGAGGGTCTTGCGGGCCGCTGCATCGTAGGCGCCGACCATGGGGACGAAGCGGTCATCGCCCGTCTCGCCGATCAGAGGATTGAGGCCAGACAGATTGATGTGGTCGCTGAGGGCCACGAGGCTGCCTGGCCCCGCCTGCGCCACCAGCGATCCGGCCGCGTTGGTGAGGAGAAGGAGCGGGACTCCGAGCGCCTTGGCGACGCCCAGCGGCACCTTCATGACGGCGGCGTCGCCGGTCTCGTAGGCATGGCTCCGCCCTTCGAAGACCAGCACGCGGCGCCCGGAGAGGCGCCCAGCATGTAGGGTGCCGCCGTGACCCGTCACGCCGGGAGAGGGAAAGCCTGGAATGTCGGAATAGGCGAGGGAGAGGCGGTCTTCGAGCTTTCCGGCGACGAGTCCGAGGCCCGTGCCGGTGACGATGGCGGCATCGTAGGACCCGCCGAAACCGTGGCTCAGGACGGTGTCGGCTGCGAGCGAGATGGCTGCGTCAGGCATCGGCGAGCATGTTCTTGCGGTGCAGATTGTCTGGGCCGAAGGAATCCGGCAGCAGCGCCTCCAGGGTGAAGCTCTGGCGGATGCCCTCCGGACCGGCGATGTGGATCGGCGTTCCGGGTGCGGCGAACTCCCTGATCCGCTGGCGGCAGGCGCCGCATGGCGTCACCAGATTCGGGCCGTTTCCGATGATGAGAATGGCGGTTATGGCGCGTCCGCCGCCGGCGATCATGGCCGCGATGGCGCCTGCTTCGGCGCAGGTGCCGACGGGGTAGGCGGCGTTCTCGACGTTGCAGCCGGCATGCAGGCGGCCGTGCTCGTCCCTCAGGGCGGCGCCGACGGGGAAGTCGGAATAAGGCGCGTAGGCCAGGGACTTAGCAGCCGCGGCCGCCTCGAACAGAGCCGCGAGGTCCGCGCCGATCGTGTCCGTCATCGCATCGGATCCGGTGGGAGGGTTCACGTCCCGTTAGAACAGGAACGCCACCCCCCTGTCGAGCGCCATCGGACCCCCTGTTCGAGCGCCATCGGACGCCTTTTCGCGCGCCATCGAACATCATCGACATGGCGCCGCCACGATCCTAGAACGCTCCTTCGATGGTCTCAGTTGGGAAGCGGGCGAGACATGCTGGGTCGGTTCGAACGCAAGGCCTCCGGCGAGGCGACGGTGGAGTATGGCGACGGCACCATGCGCATCGTGAAGCCAGGCAGTTTCGTGCGCTGCGCGGTGACCGGCGAGCCGATCGCCCTCGACAGCCTTCGCTACTGGAGCGCCGAACTGCAGGAGGCCTACATCACGCCCGAGGCGGTGATGAAGCGTCTGGCCGAGCTGGGACGGTCGCCGGGCTGAACGCCTCGCCCGCGCGGCGCAGCTGGGCGAGGACGCTCCCCTCGTCGTCGAACCGAAGGGTGACGCCCAGTGCCGTCACCCTCGCGGCGAAATCCGCCGGCAGGCGCACCATGTCCTTCTCCGTCGTCACCAGCATCGCCCCCAGGGCGTCGGCCCATGCCGCGAGCGCGGCGAGGTCCGCGGCACGATAGGGATGGTGATCCGGAAAGGTCCGGGTCTCTATGACGCTCGCTCCGGCCTCGGCCAGGGTTTCGAAGAATTTTCGCGGTCGACCGATCCCGGCGAAAGCGAGCACGGGCTTTCCCGCGACGGCTGTCGGCGCTGTCGGAACCAGCTTGCCCCGATGGACCGGCAGCCCCCGCGACGCCGCCTCCACCGCCAATGCCTCGCCCTGGGCGCCCTCGCCGATGACGACGAGGCCGTGGACATGGCGCCATTGCCGCGCGAGCGGTGCCCGCAAAGGGCCGGCCGGGAAGGCCAGGCCGTTGCCGATGCCGCTACCCGCATCGACCACCGCGAGGGACAGGTCCTTGGTGAGGCTCGGATTCTGGAGCCCGTCATCCATCACCACCACATCGGCACCGAGAGCCCGGCAGAGCCTCGCCCCTTCGGGCCGGTCACGGGCGAGGATCGTGCGGGCACCACGGGCGAGGAGAAGCGGCTCGTCTCCCACGTCCAGAGAGGTGTGCCGGGTCGGATCCACCGCCACCGGGCCGGCGAGGCGCCCGCCATAGCCACGGGTCAGGAAGGCGGGCTCCGCCCCGATTTTCCTCAGCAATGCCGCCACAGCGAGAGCCGTGGGGGTCTTGCCCGCCCCGCCCAGGGTGAAGTTGCCGATGCAGATGACGGGGCATGCCGCCCGCTCGCCAGCGCGGTCCATGCGGGCGGCGACGCGCGAGCCATAGAAATGCCCAAGGGGTGCCAGGAACCGGCCGAGGGGATGACCGGGGGCATCCCAGAAGGCCGGGGGCCGCATCAGGAGCCGGCCATGGCCGCGAGCTTCATCTGGGCGATGAAGGGATCGAGAATCGCGAGGGTTCGCTCCACCGCCCCTTCGAACGGCCGCAGGGCGGCGTTGCCGGCCTCCGCCATGGCGCGGGATCGGGGCGTGTCGTGGAGGAGGTCGCCCACGGCGGCCGCCAGCTCCCCGGCATCCGCCACCATCATCGCCCCACCGGCCTCGTCGAGGGCGCGATAGACCTGGGCGAAGTTCTGGACGTTCGGCCCGTGCAGGATCGCCGCGTGGAGGCGGGTCGGCTCGATCGGGTTCTGGCCGCCACGCCGCGTCATCGAGCCACCGAGGAACACCAGAGGTGCGAGGCGATAGAACAGGCCCAGTTCCCCGAGCGTATCGGCGACGTAGAGATCGACGCCGCCATGGGGGCGGCCGCCACGCGAGCGCAGGGCGCTCCGCAGGCCGACGGCGGCGGCGCATTCCGCGACCTCCCCGCCACGGTGGGGATGGCGCGGCACGACGATGGTCAGGAGGTTCGGGAGTCGCGCCCTGAGGGTCGCATGGGCCTCGGCCACCATGGCATCCTCGCCAGGATGCGTGCTGGCCGCGACCCAGACCGGCCGGTCGCCGACGACGTCGCGCAGATAGGCGAGCTGCTGCTCGTCCGCCGGGGGCACGGCCGAATCGTATTTCAGGTTTCCGGCGACGCTCACGCGGGGCGCGCCGAGCCTTTCGAAGCGCTCGGCATCGTCCTTGGTCTGTGCGAGGCAGATGGCGATGCGCGAGAGCAGGGCTTCCGCCGTGCGCGGCGAGCGCGCCCAGCCCTTGAACGAGCGTTCCGACATCCGGCCGTTGACGAGGAGGAGGGGGATGCCGCGCTGATGCAGGGCGATGACCGTGTTCGGCCAGATCTCGGATTCCGCCACCAGCGCCAGATCCGGCTGCCAATGCTCGATGAAGCGCTCGATCCAGCGCGGCGCGTCGAGGGGCATGTATTGATGCACCGCGCCCGCCGGCAGGCGCCGGCCGATCAGTTCGGCGGCACTGCGTGTCCCCGTGGTGACGAGGACGCTGAACCCCCGGGCGATCATGCCGTCGATCAATCCGACGAGGGAGAGCACCTCGCCGACGCTGGCGCCGTGCATCCAGGCCAGGGGCCCGACGGGGCGGGCTCGTCCGGGAAGGCCACGTCGCTCGGACAGGCGGCCGGGGTCTTCCTTGCCCTTGCGCGAGCGCCAGGCCAGCAGGCCGGCCACCGCCGGCTCACCCACATAGAGCCCGTAGCGATAGGCCTGGAGGGCGATGGTGAGGGGAGGCGTCTTCACGCAAACGGCCCGAGGGCGAGGGAACCGGCCACCGGATCGACGACCCGGTCGAGGCGGCCGACGAGGGTGTAGGCCCGGTCGTGGACCCGGTTCATTTCGTTCTCCAGCCGCTGGCGCAAACGCTCCAGTTCCTCCGGTTCGACGTCGCGCGGGACGAGGAACGGCTCGCCGAAGACCATGGCGCCCCTGCCGAAGGGCAGCCCGAAACAGGCCTTGTCCCAGCTGTCGAAGCGCAGGTGCCGGCTCGTCACCACTGCGACGGGAATGATCGGCCGGCCGGAGAAGCGTGCCAGGGTGAGGATGCCGACGTCGCATCGGCGCGACACCTTGGGCACATCGGCGCTGAAGGCGACGCTCTCGCCGTCCTTCAGGGCGCGGATCATGGCGCGCAGGCCTTCCGCCCCACCCTTCGCCCGAATGTCCCGCACGGCGCGGCCACGGGCTCCGGAGGCCCGGATGACGCGAACCCCCATCCGGGTGAGGGCGATGGTGTTGATGTTGCCGTCCGCCGAGCGCGAAATGATCGTGGCGATCCGGTCCTGCGGCCGGCGCATGAACGAGATCATCGTATGCTGGCCGTGCCACATCCCGGCGATGAACGGCGACAGTCCGTCGAGCCACCGGTGCGGCTCGGCCGGCTCCACCGTGAAGCGGTTGGTGGCGCGCACGAGGCGCAGGTAGTGATAGGCGGCAAAGCCGAGGCTTTTCTGAACCGGTGGAGACCGGCCGATGCGTTTGAGAAGGCTCATTCACTCGGTTCCACGGGCCACCGGATCGGCCATCCGTCCAGTCAGTGACCGAGACGTCCACGCCCGGTTGCGCCGCCGGCGCATCCGTCGAACGTCGCCCGCTCGGGAGCCATACCGGTCCCGCAGGGTCTAACGCCGTTCGAATTGCCCGCGCAACCATGCCGGGACCGCTTCACCCCGTCCTTCCCCGCCGCTCGATCTTCACATGCGTGAGAGCGTCGCGGCGGGAGCGAGGCCGCTTCAAGCCGAGCGCGTCCCTCTCCCCCCTTATGGGCGGAGGTCAGGAGTGCGGGTGGTTTGGCCAGCCTCCGCACGTCGAGGGTCGCCCGACCACCCCCACCTCCAACTCCTCCCCACAAGCTCGACGGATCTCGGGCAGGCCCGAGATCCGCTGGGCAGGAGGGCAGGGCGGCGCATTCCGCGAGATGCGTGACTATCTGGGGAACGACGCTGTGGGTGTCGAAACCTGTATGATCGTTCCCCCGGATCAGATGGCGTCGGCCCGAAATCGAAGCGCCGGCCGAAAAGGGTCGAGGCTTGACGCGGTAGCCGGGAGTGACGAAGGCGGGCGCCTGTTTCGAAACGGAGACCGATGTTCCGCCTCGCTCACCTCACCGATCCGCATGTCGGCCCCATCGCCCGTCCGCGCCTGCGCCAGCTTCTGAGCAAGCGGGCCACCGGCTATGTGAACTGGCGGCGCGGGCGCAGCCGGCACCACGACATGGAGATTCTCGCGGCGCTCGTGGCCGATCTGCGGACGCAGCCCCACGATCACGTCGCCTGCACGGGGGACCTGTGCAACATCGGCCTGCCGAGCGAGTGGGCGACGGCCAGGGACTTCCTCCAAGCGCTCGGCACCCCGGACACGGTGAGTTTCGTTCCGGGCAATCACGACGCCTATGTGCGAGGCTCGCTCGAGGGGCTGTTGAAGGCCTGCAGTGCCTGGACCTCGGGCGACGACGGCACCGACGGGGTGTTTCCGTATCTCAGGCGGCGCGGTCCGCTCGCCCTCATCGGAGTGTCGTCGGCCATTCCGACGAAGCCCTTCGTCGCGAGCGGCCGGCTCGGCCCCCCTCAGATCGAGACCGTCGAGGCCATTTTGACACGCTTGGGCCGCGAGCCCGAACCGCCGTTTCGTGTGGTCATGATCCATCATCCGCCCCAGCCCGGGGGCGCCTCGCCGGGGCGCGAATTGAAGGATGCGGAGACGTTCACCGCGATGATCGGACGTGCCGGCGCGGACCTGATCCTGCACGGGCACAACCATGTGGGAAGCATCGGTTTCGTCCGCGGGCCGGACGGCACCGGCGTCCCCGTGGTCGGCGCTCCCTCGGCCTCGGCGGTGTCGCATGGCGGCGCGTTGCACCGTCGTGCGAGCTATCATGTCTATGCGGTGACGAGAGCGGACAACCGCTATGTCATCGAGGCCAAGGAACGCGGCCTGACGGAGGCCGGGACGATCGCCGACCTCCGGGTGTTGAAGCTGACGCGGCGATGATCGCTCATCCGCCGGCTGCGCCGGATCAGGCCGTCATTGCCACGAGGGGGCGTTGCGCCTGACGGGTGATGCTGGCTTGATACAGCTCGGCCTGGAGCCGGGTGAGGCCGCTCACGAGGGCCGTCGGCCCGCGATAGACCGTATAGGTGCCGTCATGGGTCGGTTTGACGTGAATCGTCTGGGACATGGCGTGTCTCCCGGCCTCAACGAATCGGTCGATTCGTTCTTTCGGAGTAGGCAGTGTTAATCGGGCGTTCATGAGTCGCAAGGCCGGCGGCCGCCTATCCCGGCGATATTCGTCATTGCGCCGCACTTTGACGATGTGGGGCGCCGGGCGGCTCGCGGCGTGAAATGCGCGCGCGTTCAACGGGTAACCGACGGGCGAGTGCAGCGCACAACGACGAGTGAGAGTCGTCTTCGCGATCAGCCTCGGGCGGGTCGGCGGGGCTCTTTCGGATGACGAGCCATGCCGGGACGCGCAGCTCCGATGTCGACGGGGAGGGCACCCCGAGTGTCCGCCGAAGGATCGGCGACCTTCAAGGACGTAGAAGCGCCTCGTTACGCCATCCTGCCGAAATATGGGGTCTGCGACGGAGAGCCGAGGACGGCGTTCATGGCGTGACCGGAGCGACCAGGGCGGACCCCGATGGCGGGCCACGAGCGATCGCCCGAGCGACCGGGGAGGCTCCTCGAACTCGACGCCTTGCGCGGGATCGCCGCAATCCTCGTCGTCGTCTTCCGCCCCCCCCAGAACATGCCCCAGAGGCCGGCATCCCACCCTTGTGTCATGGGATCCCCCACGAAGACGAGGCGGTGCGCGCTGAGATCCTGTCCGCTGAGCCGCGCGGAGCGCTACGCTCGCGCAATTCGGGCACCGCCAGCACTCGTGGCCTCGCCTCCTGCGGCATCGGCTGACGTGCCGGAAGCGCCGGAAAGCCGGGCGAAGCGATCACCGGTTTTGCAGCGCAGAAAGGGCGAGACCAAAGAGTGTTGAGAGCAGAGTGAGGTGCATCGCTAGCCTCGAGCCGCTCCGGGGGAGGGGGCGAGGCCGTGTCGTCAGGATGACTGAATTGCAAGAACCGCTGGCGCTCCCAAGGGGAATCGAACCCCTGTTTTCGCCGTGAGAGGGCGACGTCCTAGACCGCTAGACGATGGGAGCTTTCCGGCCGGTTGGCGATCGTATAGCGACGGTCGGGCGGGGGAGCAAGAGCTGCCGCGCGCTTAAATGTCATCGGCATCGAAAGAGATCACATCGTGCAAGAACCGCAGGACCGCCGCGTCGTCCTCGACCTGGACGCGCAGGCGGAGCGCATCGACAGGGCGCTCGCCCGCGCGCTGCCGGACGTGTCGCGCTCGCGGCTGCAGGACCTGATCCGCACCGGCCAGGTGAGCAAGGACGGAATCGTCGTCCTCGACCTGTCGCTGAAGGTCGGCGCGGGCGCCGTCCTCGACGTGACCATTCCCGCGCCGGTGGACGCGACGCCGGTGGCGGAGACCCTCGATCTCGTCATCGTGCACGAGGACGACGACCTGATCGTCATCGACAAGCCGGCGGGGCTGGTGGTCCACCCGGCCCCCGGCCACGATGCCGGAACCCTGGTGAACGGCCTCATCGCCCATTGCGGGGAAAGCCTGTCGGGCATCGGCGGTGTGCGCAGACCGGGGATCGTGCATCGCCTCGACAAGGACACGAGCGGTCTCCTCGTCGTCGCCAAGAACGATCTCGCCCACAAGGGGCTCACGGCGCAGTTCGCCGACCATGGCCGCAACGGACCCCTGGAGCGCGCCTATCTCGCCCTGACCTGGGGAGCGCCGGAGCCCCGGCTGGGCACCATCGACGTCGAACTCGGACGCAGCCAGCGCAACCGCGAGAAGATCGCCATCATGCGCCCGGGCGAGGGGCGCACGGCGATCACGCATTACGTCGTCGAGGAGATCCTGGATGCGGGAACCGACGTCGCCCTGGTGCGGTGCCGGCTCGAGACCGGGAGGACCCACCAGATCCGCGTCCATCTGAGCCATCGCGGCCATCCGCTTCTCGGCGATGCGGTCTATGGCAACGCCTTCAAGACCAAGGCCGCGCGGCTCGGGTCGGCGGCGCGGGCCGGGCTGGAAGCCTTGGGCCGGCAGGCTCTCCATGCCGCCATTCTCGGGTTCGAACATCCTCGCACCGGCGAGGTCCTGCGCTTCGAGAGCCCGATCCCGCCGGACATGGCCGCCCTCATCGCCGCACTGAGGGCGAACGACCGATCCTGAAAAGGCCGGTTGCGTCCGGCCTGGGGAACCCACGACCACCGGTCGTGTTGCAGGGGTGTCGCTGTCAAGGGTCGCCGGCAAACAGGTGTGCCGGCGCACCCCTGGGCGCGGCCTTTCGTGTCACCTTCGGGCGATCGGCTCGCTGGCGCGTTGATGGCGATGGTCGAGTCACGGACCGCTACCGCACCGTTTCCTTTCCGAGTAGTCTCGGGGAGTGGGACGGTCGGCTCGAAGAGCGGCGGTTCGTTTCTGGTCTGCCCGTTCGGGGGACCTTGCAAGGAGAGATGACTATGGCAGGCGCACTACCCGTGCTCGCCACCGAGGGTGGCCTTTCGCGCTACCTCGATGAAATCCGCAAGTTTCCGATGCTCGAGCCGAACGAGGAGTTCACGCTGGCCAAGAGCTGGCGTGAACAGGGCGACCGCGACGCGGCGCACCGCCTCGTCACCTCGCATCTTCGGCTCGTGGCGAAGATCGCCATGGGCTACCGTGGCTATGGCCTGCCGATCGGCGAGGTCGTGTCCGAGGGCAATGTGGGCCTGATGCAGGCCGTCAAGCGCTTCGAGCCGGACAAGGGCTTCCGCCTTGCCACCTACGCCATGTGGTGGATCAAGGCCGCGATCCAGGAATACATCCTGCGCTCGTGGTCGCTGGTGAAGATGGGCACCACGGCCAATCAGAAGAAGCTGTTCTTCAATCTCCGGAAGGCCAAGGGCAAGATTTCCGCCCTGGACGAGGGTGATCTCAAGCCGGATCAGGTGGCTCAGATCGCCGTCAAGCTCGGCGTACCCGAGCAGGACGTGATCGACATGAACCGCCGCCTCTCGGGCGATACCTCCCTCAACGCTCCGCTGCGCGAGGAAGGGGAGGGCGAGTGGCAGGATTGGCTGGTGGACAACAGTCCGAGCCAGGAGACCGTGCTCGCCCGCGAAGAGGAGGGCCAGAACCGTCTGACCGCCCTGCGCGACGCATTGTCGGTCCTCAATCCGCGCGAGCGCCGCATCTTCGAGGCGCGCCGTCTCGCCGATGACCCGATCACCCTCGAAGACCTGTCGGGCGAATTCGGGGTGTCACGCGAGCGCGTCCGCCAGATCGAGGTCCGGGCGTTCGAGAAGATTCAGGAAGCGGTCAAGCGCAACCTCGCCACTCGCGAGGCGCCACGGGCCGCTGCCCACGCCTGATATCAGGCCTCGGTGAGCCTGACTCAGCGAGGCCTGCCTGCGCGACTGCGCGGCGGTGGTCGTCCGCCGGACCTCATGGATACGGACCTGTGTTTCAGGGTCGTGAAAGGTGGACGAGACGCTGCAACGGGAGGCGATGACGAAAAAGCCGGTTCCGCTGCTGCGGGACCGGCTTTCTTTGTGTCGCCCCTATCGACGCCATTGCTCGAAGGCGGAGCGAATGACCTGATTGCCCGATGAACCCTTCTCGAAGGTCAGCACGCCGCGAGGCCCGGCGGCGAACTTCATCGGCAGGTCGAACCAGTTGCGGTGCTCCAGAAGGTCGGTGTTCCGGTCCACGTCGGCCTGCAGCGACGACAGGCCGATCAGGAACAGGTTCTCCTTCACGCGCACCGGCAGGCCCGAGACCGGAGACCCCCGGCCGCTCTCTTCTTCCTTCGCACTCAGCAGGCCGACATCCTGGACGGAATGCGTATCCCCGGCCGGACTCGTCGTGGTGAAGGCCAGTTCGATGGTGTGGGAGGCGGGGAAGGTGGCATCGAGGTTCCGCCGGATGGTCATGACCAGAGACAGGCCGGCCTCGGCGAAGGTCACACGCCCCCGGATGACGGTTTCCAGCGGCTGGCCCTGCTCACCGTTCATCGCCTCCAGGCGCCATACGACCATGCCCTGGAAGGTGATCGGCTGGGCGTTTCCGCCCGCCGTGTTTTCCTCGAAGAGAACGGCGCGCTGCGCGACGGCCACGTCGGGCTGGGCCGGCGGTTTGGTCGGATCGGCCGGCGTCGTGGCTGGCGGCCGGGCGAGCGTCTGGCGGGCGGAGGGGTCGCGTCGTTCCGTGGAGACGGGAGCATCCCCCCCGATCCGGTCGGCATACTTCGCGGCCCCGGACTCGGAAGTCTCTTCCTGAGCCTCGGTAGTGCCAGGCTGCAGGTCCGAGGGCTTGTCGCGCAGCATGAAGGCCGCCACCGCGATGAGCCCGACGACGATGAGCAGGACGCTTCCCACGAAGACGTTGCGGATCAGACGAGGGCGGCCCTTGCGCGGGGCGACGACGTCGATGCGCGGGCGATTGCGCGCATGGCCGCCATCCGCCGCTGCGGGCATCGTTGCGCTTTCGGCGACCGGCGGCTCGGGCGTCGGCTCGCCGCTCGGTACCGGCTCGGTCCCCTCGCTCGCGGCTTCCCCGGTCGATGCCTTCCGCGCGGCTTCCCGGGCGGCCTTCCTCTCGGCAACCCTGTCCACTGATTTCGCCTTGCGGGGCTTGATCGGCAGGACCGTCGCGGGCTCCTGGGAGACCGCAGCCGGTCCATCCCCCACCGGCGGCAGCGGCGCGGGCGCCGGCGCATCGGGCTGCGCGCTCGGCTGGCGATCCGGCCGGGAAGGGCGGATCCCGAGATTCGGCTCAGGGGCCGGCGGCAGGCCGGGCTCGGTGATGCGGCCTCTCTCGGTGTCGGCGGATCGCTCGGGCGCCGCCGCTTCCGGCAGCACGTCGCGCTCCTCCGGTACGGCGAAGACCGGTGGCGCGACATCGTTGGCGACGGTGGCGGGCGGCCCACCATGCTCGCTCTCGACCCGGCTGATCGCGGTTTCGAGGGCCTTGCTCTCGAGGTCGATATCGGCTTCGGACAGGGGCGGTTCGAGCGAGCGGAGTTGCCCGATCAGGGCGCCGCGTGCCCGGTCGTAGACCGCCTTGCGCAAGGCCGGAGAACGATCCGGCATCGCTTGGAGCGCTCGTGCCAGCAAGGGGTAATAGTCGGCCATCGAACCTCGGTCCGCCCTATACGGGCCGGCCGGCAGGCCGCCCTCTTCTCACTGCATGGATGGAACACCCTTGGGCGAGGCACGTCGGCATCATCCGCGATGTCCGCCCTTCGGACGAGGCTTCATCCACCCGCACGGCGCTTCATCCCCTGTCATTCGTCCACCGGTTGCCCTGGAGGAACCGGTGGGCCTCGCCTCGGCCGGACGCTCAATCCTCGAAGGGATTGTGCATCAGGATGGTGTCGTTGCGCTCCGGTGACGTGGAGAGCAGTGCCACCGGAGCGCCGATCAGTTCCTCGATCCGGCGCACGTACTTGATCGCCTGAGCGGGGAGGTCGGCCCAGGAGCGTGCTCCGGCGGTGGTGCCGGACCAGCCCTCGATGGTCTCGTAGATCGGCTCGACCTTCGCCTGCGCGGCCTGGTTGGCGGGGAGGTGGTCGAGCACCTGTCCGTCGAGGCGGTAGCCGGTACAGACCTTGATTGCGTCGAACCCGTCGAGGATGTCGAGCTTGGTCAGGGCGATCCCGTCGATGCCGGAGGTCCGCACGGTCTGGCGCACCAGCACGGCGTCGAACCAGCCGCAGCGGCGCTTGCGCCCGGTATTGACGCCGAACTCGCGGCCCTTGGCGCCGATCGTCTCGCCGATCTCGTCGAAGAGCTCCGTGGGGAACGGACCCTCGCCGACGCGGGTCGTATAGGCCTTGGCGATGCCGAGCACGTAGCCGATCGCCGAAGGCCCCATGCCGGAGCCGGTGGCGGCCTGGGCGGCGACGATGTTCGAGGAGGTGACGAACGGGTAGGTGCCGTGATCGACGTCGAGGAGGGCACCCTGCGCGCCCTCGAACAGAATGCGCTTGCCCGCCCGGCGCTCGTCGTCGAGGAGCTTCCATACGGTGGTGGCGTAGGGGAGGATCGTCGGCGCGATCGCCTTCAATTCGGCGAGGAGCGCGCCGGCATCAACCTCGTCGATCCCGAGGCCCCGTCGCAGGGCGTTGTGGTGGGTGAGGACCCGCTCGATCTTCGATTCCAGCGTGCTCTCGTCGGCCAGATCCACCACGCGGATGGCGCGGCGGCCGACCTTGTCCTCGTAGGCAGGGCCGATGCCACGCTTGGTCGTGCCGATCTTCAGGCCGGCATTCGAGGTCTCGCGAAAGTGGTCGAGCTCGCGGTGCAGCGGCAGGATCAGTGTCGCGTTGTCGGCGATGCGCAGGGTCTTGGGCGAGATCTCGACACCCTGCGCCTGGAGCCGGGCAATCTCATCCACGAGGTGCCACGGATCGACGACGACGCCGTTGCCGATCACCGACAGCTTTCCGCCCCGGACGACGCCGGACGGGAGCAGGGCGAGCTTGTAGGTCACGCCGTCGATGACGAGCGTGTGCCCGGCATTGTGGCCGCCCTGGAAGCGGACCACCACGTCGGCCTGCTCGGAGAGCCAGTCGACGATCTTACCCTTGCCTTCGTCGCCCCACTGGGCGCCCACGACGACGACGTTCGCCATTCACTTCAACCTGTCCGGTGCCCGCGTGGAAACGCCCCGCCGCGAGGGCGGGCCGACACGCATCTCCGGGGTCTTTCCGCGATCCCTCGCAGGAAATCAAGCAAACCGCGCCCGAACGCTTGGGGTGCGCCCAATTCCTAGCGCGCTTCCGTCCCCGGTTCGCTGCCCGGCAACTGGCCCGGCTTGATCACCGGCATGCCGCTGTTCCCGGTCTCGGGAGGCTTGACCACCAGGCCCGGGGCGGAATTACCGGGTGGCGTGATGACGCCGTCGTTCTTCTCGAGCTTGTCGCTCAAGGTCGAGCCGCCGGTCCCCTCCTCGGACGGACGAACCTTCTCCGGCACCGTCTCCGTGGAGGGCGGGATGTTCGGGGAGGTGTCGCGCCCTTTCAGCGGTGCATCGGGCGACTGGGCATAGGCGCCCGACGCCGTCAGGGCGAAAGCAAGCAGTGCGGCGTGACGAAACGGTGTCGGCATCGATGTCCCCCAGGAAGTTGGGAGACAAACCGCTCCGGCGGCGATGCAGTTCCTAAGGCGGCGCCGGATGACGGACGAGACCGGCCCGCCCTTATGCCCCGGCCATCTCCAGATAAAGCGCGCGCAGACGCTTCGTCAGCGCGCCCGGCTTGCCGTCGCCCAGTTCGTGCCCGTCGATGTCGATGACGGGCATCACGAAAGCCGAAGCGCTGGTGTAGAAGGCCTCCTGCGCCGCGAACGCCTCCTCCACGGAGAACAGCCGTTCTTCGATCGTCAGGCCTGCTTCCTCGGCAAGGCGCATGACGGCAAGGCGCGTGATGCCGGGCAGCAGGGCGGTGGAGAGCGGGCGGGTGACCACCTTTCCGCCGGTGATGATGAAGGCGGTCGAGGAGGAGCCCTCGGTGACGAAACCGTCCTCCACCATCCAGGCTTCCGCGACGCCGGCCTTGGCCGCTTCCTGCTTGGCCAGAACCTGGGCGAGGAGCGCCACCGACTTGATGTCGCGGCGCTTCCAGCGGATGTCGGGGACGGTGACGACCTTGGCGCCCCGCTCCGCCAGCGGGTTCCTGGCCACGGTCTTGGCCTGCGTGAACATCACCACGGTGGGTTCGGTCTCGGCCGGCGGGAAGGCGAAATCCCGCTCGTAGGCGCCCCGCGTCACCTGCATGTAGACAAGGCCCTCGTCGACGCCGTTGCGACGGACCAGTTCGGTCTCGAGCCGGATCCACTCTTCGGTCGGGTAGGGATTGCGGATGCCGATCTCGCCCAGCGACCGGTCGAGCCGGGCCAGATGCGCCTCGTTGTCCACGAGACGGCCGCCGAGGACGGCGGACACCTCGTAGATGCCGTCCGCGAACAGGAAGCCCCGGTCCATGATCGACACGGTCGCGGCCTCGAAGGGCACGAACTCGCCGTTGACGTAGACGATGCGCGACATCGAACTTCCTTTTCTCCGGATAGAAACGGCGACCTCGCCGCTACGCGATCCGCGAAGCATGAAGCGTGCTCCGCGGATCGCCGAGTCGGGGACAGTCCTGGCTCAGGCCGTACCGAAGACGCGCGAAAAAATCGTGTCCACGTGCTTGAAATGGTAGCCGAGGTCGAAGCACTCCTCGATCTGCTCCGGGCTCAGCGACGCGGTGACGTCCGCATCGGCCTTCAGCAGGGTGAGGAAGTCGCCTTCGCCGCGCCAGACCGGCATGGCGTTGCGCTGGACCAGGCGATAGGCGTCCTCGCGGGACACGCCCGCCTGCGTCAGGGCCAGAAGCACCCGCTGCGAGTGGACGAGGCCGCCGAGCTTGTCGAGGTTGCGCTGCATCTGCTCGGGGTAGATCAGCAGCTTGTCGATCACGCCGGTGAGACGCGCCAGGGCGAAGTCGAGGGTCACCGTCGCGTCGGGGCCGATCATGCGCTCCACCGAGGAATGCGAGATGTCGCGTTCGTGCCAGAGCGCCACGTTCTCCATGGCGGGCAGCGCGAAGGAGCGCACCATGCGGGCGAGGCCGGTGAGGTTCTCGGTGAGGACGGGGTTGCGCTTGTGCGGCATGGCCGACGAGCCCTTCTGGCCCTCGGAGAAGAACTCCTCCGCTTCCAGGACTTCCGTGCGCTGCAGGTGGCGCACCTCGACGGAGAGACGCTCCACCGAGCTCGCGACGACGCCCAGGGTGGCGAAGAACATGGCGTGGCGGTCGCGGGGGATGACCTGCGTCGAGACCGGCTCGGGCGTGAGGCCCATCGCCTTGGCGACATATTCCTCCACGCGCGGATCGATATTGGCGAAGGTGCCGACGGCGCCCGAAATCGCGCAGGTGGCGACCTCCTCGCGGGCGGCGACGAGACGGGCACGGGCGCGCTCGAACTCGGCATAGGCCTGGGCGAGCTTCAGGCCGAAGGTCACGGGCTCGGCATGGATGCCGTGCGAGCGACCGATGGTCGGGGTCAGCTTGTGCTCGAAGGCCCGGCGCTTGATCGCGGAAAGAAGCGCATCGACATCCTTGATCAGGATGTCGGCGGCCCGGACGAGCTGCACGTTGAAACAGGTGTCGAGGACGTCCGACGAGGTCATGCCCTGGTGCACGAACCGCGCATCGGGTCCGACGATCTCGGCGAGATGCGTCAGGAAGGCGATGACGTCGTGCTTGGTGACCGCTTCGATGGCGTCGATGCGGGCGACGTCGAACACCGCGTCGCGGCCCTTCTCCCAGATCGTGGCGGCGGCCTCCTTGGGCACCACGCCGATCTCGGCCAGCGCCGTGGTGGCGTGAGCCTCGATCTCGAACCAGATGCGGAAGCGGCTCTCGGGAGACCAGATCGCCGTCATCTCGGGGCGGCTATAGCGGGCAATCATACGGGCGCCTCGGGTCGGACGGATCGGGACAAGGAGGCTGGCGCCTAGCATGAGCGGGGCCTGCGCTCAACGCGCGGCCCCGGTGGCGCTCTGTACGAAGTGATACATTTCTGCATCGCTCCGGTGAAACCAGAGGTGCGCGTCTCGCAAAGCTGCTTGGCGGGCGAGGCATTTTTCGCCGCGCGTTCCGTCGCTTAGTCTGTATCTTAGAACGCTTATTAAATGAGCTATAAAATAGGAGTGGTGTCAATCCGACTATGACAGGTTGCCGATCAAATACGCGTGTCTATTACACGAATGTGTTCTGCAGATAAGGGTAATATTTCTCCATTTATGCAGAATAGTACCAATAGAACCGAGACGCGCCGATGCATCCCTTCGCCCGTATACGTCTGATCACGGTTCTCTCGGCCGTGCCTTTCCTATCGGACATGCGGGTCGCGGAAGCACAGGCCGTTGCCGCCGATCCCGGCAACCACACGGAAGTGACCCTCGACCAGCTCAGTGTGGACGGGGTGGGGGGCAATGCTGTGGGCTACCGCGCCAACCGCAGCCGGAGCGCGACGAAGACGGACACCCAGCTGATCGACACCCCGCAAGCGGTGACGGTCGTGACGCGCGAGCAGGTCCAGGATCAGGGCTTCCAGGGCGTCACGGAAGCGTTGCGCTACGTCCCCGGCGTGTTCCTGCACCAGGGCGCCGGCAACCGGGACGAGGTCGTGATCCGCGGGCAGCAATCCAGCGCCGACTTCTACGTGAACGGCATGCGCGACGACGCGATGTACTACCGTGATCTCTACAACGTCGAACGGATCGAAGTGCTCAAGGGGCCGAACGCGATGATCTTCGGTCGCGGCGGCGGCGGGGGCGTCGTCAACCGCGTGCTCAAGGACGCCACCGGAACTCCGGTCCGGGAAGTCATCCTTCAGGGTGGCCAGTATTTCAACAAGCGGGTGGCCGTGGATGTCGGCGACCGGGTCTCGGACAGCGTGTTCTTCCGCCTCAACGGCATGTTCGAGGACAGCGGTACCTTTCGTGACTACGTCGACCTGCGGCGCTGGGGCATCAATCCGACGGCGACGATCCTGCTCGGGCCCGAGACCACGCTGAAACTGTCCTACGAGTATTTCCACGACGACCGGACGGCGGATCGCGGCATCCCGTCCCAACTCGGACGGCCCTATCGCTATCGCGACAACATCAGAACGTTCTTCGGCAATCCCGACCTCAGCTACTCCCGTGTCGATGCGCATATCGCGACGGCGGTTCTCGATCACCGCTTCGACTCGGGCGTCGAGATGCGGAGCCAGTTCCGCTACGCCGATTACGCCAAGGCCTATCAGGTCGTGTATCCGAGCATCCGCTCCGGCGGCGCGGTGAACGCCGCCGGGACGGCCGTCGATCTCAGCGCGTTCAACAACGACACGCCGAGGACGAACTTCTTCAACCAGAACGATTTCACCTACAAATTCGCCACGGGGCCGCTGGCCCATACGCTGCTCGCGGGGTTCGAACTCGGCAAGCAGGACGGCATCACCTACCGGGAGGACGGCTTCTTCGCGACGACCGGAACGCAGACGCTGACCGTCAATCCGCTTTCGCCGGTCTCGCGAGTCCCCGTCACCTTCCGCAACCTGGCCTCGTCCTCCAACAGCCGCTACGACCTCGGACTGGCTGCGGTCTACGTCCAGGATCAGATCGAGATCGGTCCGCATGTCCAGGTGATCGGCGGCCTGCGCTACGATCACTTCGATTTCTCCTCGACGGACCGGCGCACCAACGTCACCAATTCCCGCATCGACGACCTGCTGTCGCCGAGGGTCGGGCTGGTGTTCAAGCCGGTGGACACCCTCGCCTTCTACGGCAACTACAGCGTTTCGTACTTGCCGTCCGCGGGCGACCAGTTCACCGCCTTGTCCGAAGGGCTCGCCATCGCCGAGCCGGAGCGGTTCGAGAACCGCGAGGTCGGCGTGAAATGGGACGTCTCGTCGACGCTCCAACTGACGGCCGCGCTCTACGATCTCGACCGGTTCAACCAGCGCCTCGCCGATCCGAACCGCCCCGGCTTCTTCCTGCTGAGCGGCCAGACCAACGCGAAGGGCGTCGAGATCGGCGCCAACGGCTATGTCACCGATTGGTGGCAGGTCGCGGGCGGCTATGCCTTCACCGATGCGCGCATCGTCAGCGGGTTCAGTTCCGCGGCCATCGTTCCGGGCAACCATGTCGGGTTGGTGCCGTTCAACGCGGTCACCGTGTGGAACAAGTTCGCGGTCACGCCGTCCTTCTCGTTCGGCGTCGGCGCGATCCACCAGACCCATACGTTCGCGGCTGCCGACAACACGGTCAGGCTCCCCGGCTACACCCGCTTCGACCTCGGCCTCTTCTATCAGGTCACGGATCTGGTGCGGGCGCAGATCAACATCGAGAACGTCTTCGACCGGGGCTACATCGCCACGGCGGACGGGAACAACAACATCAGCCCGGGCGCGCCGAGGATTATTCGTGCGCAGGTCATCGCCAAATTCTGACGCGTGGTTCGCGTCGACGCCGTTCCGGCGAATGATCGGGGCGGCGGACTATTCCACCCGCTGCCAGCCCGGTCCCATCAGGCGCTCCTGAGGCCGGAAGCGGGCCTTGTAGTCCATCTTGCGCGAGCCATCGACCCAATAGCCGAGATAGAGATACGGCAGGCCGAGGGAGGCGGCGCGGCGGATATGGTCGAGGATCATGAAGGTCCCGAGCGAACGCTGGGCCTCCGCCGGATCGTAGAACGAGTAGACCATCGACAATCCGTCGGAGAGTACGTCCGTCAGGCACAGGGCCACGGTCGGCCCGGTGCCCCTTCCGTTGATCGCCGTATCGGGACCGCGCCGACGATAGGCCACGAGATGGGTGTCCACATGGCTGTCCTCGATCATCATGGCGTAGTCGAGCACTGTCATGTCGACCATGCCGCCATCGCCATGGCGCGCATCGAGATAGCGGCGAAACAGGGCATATTGCTCCGAGGCCGGGCGGTTGGGCTCGGGATTGCCGATGAGATCGGCGTTTCGCTGGAGGATGCGGCGATGACTCGCCGAAGGCAGGAAATCCGCCACCACCACCCGCACCGAGATACAGGCCCGGCAGGTCTCGCAGGCCGGCCGATAGGCGATGGTCTGCGAGCGCCGGAAGCCGCCCTGGGTGAGGATCTCGTTGAGGTCGCGGGCGCGCCGCCCCACGAGATGGGTGAACACCTTCCGTTCCTCCTGCCCCGGCAGGTAAGGGCAGGGCGAAGGCGCCGTCAGATAGAATTGCGGTGTGTCGCGGGGATGGCTCGTCACGCTTGCAGCTGACCTCGGGGCCGGCGGGAGCGTTCCCCGCACGAGACGAGTGTACCCGCCCCGTGGCGGGGCTCAAGTGGGTGAGCGTTGCAGCGCCCCATTTTCGCGAAGGGTGGCTCGCATGGCAGGGCTGCTGCCCCTATCAATGGCGCCATAGGTAGACCGGCCGCGTTTCCGACCCAATTCGGGATGAATGCACCCGTTGTCGCGGGGTGGCCATCGGTGACGGGCGGAAACACGGTGGCAAAGTTCGCGCGCGCATGGTGCCTGCCGCCTTCCGGGGGTGGGCCGGAACACGTGAGGCGGCTTCACGGGATCGTCGGTCCCCGCCGCTGCCGAGCGTGACCCGATCTTTCAAGACCGGATAGGGAAATCGTCTCATCAACGCTCTCGCAACATCGATGCCGCGTTCCGACCGTTCGCGTGAAGCCTCGGCCGGTCCCTCGCGTGAGGAAGCCGGACCTGCGGATTACACCCGTCGTGTCGTCGCTGTCCTGATCGCCTCTTTCCTCGCCCGTCTCGTGGTGGTGCGGTTCCTCGACCTCACCTTCATGGAAACCTACGGTGCGGTCGTCGCGAGGCAGCCGTCGCTCTCGTTCTTCGACCAGCCGCCGCTGACATGGTGGACGATCGCGGGCGCCATGCGCCTGTTCGGCTCCGACGATGCCTTGATCGTGCGCCTGCCGTTCCTCGTCATGTCGGTGATCTCGGGCTGGCTGATCTATCGGATCACGACGCGTCTCTTCGATTCCCGTGCGGGATTCTACGCGGTCTGCGCCTATCTGCTGTCGCCGCTTCTGGGGCTTTCGGATGGGAGTCTCGCCCAGACGAACGGGCCGATGACCGTCTTCATTCTCGCGGCCCTGCTGACGTTTCTTCACATCGACTTTGCTGCGTCGCGCATCCGCGACAACGGGATCTGGTACACCTGCGCATTCCTGTTCGGATGCGCCCTCGCGTCCAAGTACCTCGCGATCCTCCTGGTCCCCGGACTGCTTGTCGCCGTGGCGAGCCGGGCGGAGGGGAGGCGCTGGCTCCTGCGTCCTGCCACCTATCTCGGCCTCCTTGTCCTGCTGGTGCCGCTTCTCCCGGTCATCGTCTGGAACGCCGAGCACGGCTGGGTCTCCTTCCTGTATCAAGGTGCCCGCGCCGGTGGGGACGGCAGCATCAACATGGCGCGGGCGTTCCGCTGGACACTGACACAGGTCTTGATCCTCCATCCCCTCGTGTTCGGCCCGGCGCTGTACATGCTGTATCGCGGCCTTCGAAACGGGCCGAGGCAGGAGGGGCCGTGGCTTCTGGCCTGCATGTCCGCGCCGGTCCTCCTGTTCATCTTCGGCGTCATGGTTTGGAGCAGCCACCCGCTGCGCGGCTATCACTGGGCATCCATGGGCTATCTTCCATTGCTGCCCCTCGTCGGCGCCTGGGCGGGTGGCCTCGCCGCCGATCGGCCGGACGCCGCACGGCGCTGGCTCGCCACCCTGGCCGCGACGACGATTCTGGTGATCGGTCTTCTCATGGCCCACGTCTTCACCGGCTGGGCCGAGCGGGTCGCCCCGGCCAAGGCTTTCCGGTCGCAGGACCCGATCCTGCTGGAACTCTACGATTGGGACGATCTTCCCGTCGCGCTGACGGCTCGCGGGTTCGATCCCTCGCGCACCTTCATCGCCGCGACCCGTTGGGAGGATTGCGCCAAGGCCTTCTATGCCGTCGGGGACAGATTCCGCAGTCTGTGCCTCGCGGGCGACAACATCCACTTCACGTATCTCGCCGATGCCGAGAAATTCCGCGGCATGGATGCCGTCATCGTAGACAGGTATGCCAATCTCGATGCGGTCAGATATAATCTCGACGGGCATTTCGAGACGTTCTCGGAAGATGTGCCCATCCGCCTGAATTTCCACGGGCGTAAGATGCATGATCTCAGGATCGTCCGGGCGACCCATTTCGATGGGACCTGGCCAAAGCCCAGGATCGGCGCGAAAGGCCGCCAGTGACGCTTCCCTCTACCCAGACATCGTCCGTTTCGCAGGCGGATCGGCCCCTCCTCACGATCGTCATCCCCACCTTCAACGAGCGGGACAACATCGCCGTCATCTGCGGCCGGATCGCCACCGCGCTCGCGCGGCACCGTTTCGAGGTGATCGTCGTCGACGACAATTCGCCCGATGGCACATCCGCCGTCGTCGAAGAACTGGCGAGGAGCGATCCGCGGATCAGGATCATCACCCGGACCGGCCGGCGGGGGCTCGCGGGAGCCTGTATCGAGGGGATGCTGGCGGCCCGTTCCGACCTCGTCGCCGTGATGGATGCGGACCTGCAGCACGAACCGGCGACGCTGACGCCGATGCTCGATCTGATGATGTCCACCGATTGCGACGTGGTCATCGCCAGCCGCTACCTCGACGATCCCGACGTGGCGGCCTTCTCGTCGGTCCGCAAGGCCCTGAGCAATGCCGGGAACCGGCTGGTGCGAGCCTTTCTCCGGGTTCAGACCAGCGATCCCATGAGCGGTTTCTTCCTCATGCGCCGGAGCATTCTGGTGGAGGCCGCGCCACGCCTGAGCCGCGACGGCTTCAAGCTCCTGGCGGATATCCTGGCCCAGGGCGGCCGGTCGCTGAAGATCGGGGAAGTCCCCTATGTCTTCGGCCCTCGACTGACCGGACAGAGCAAGCTCGACGAAAGGGTTCTCTTCGATTTCGCGGTCCTTCTCATCGCGAAATCGGCCTTCGGCGTGCTCCCGACCCGGTTCGTCTCCTTCGCCCTCGTCGGCGGCCTCGGCGTCCTCGTTCACCTGTCGCTGCTGGGGCTCATGCTCTTCGCCCTGAACGACAATTTTCTGATGTCCCAGACCATCGCCACGCTCGGCGCGATGACGGCCAACTTCTTCCTGAACAACATCCTGACGTATCGGGACCAGCGGATCGTCGGCGCCGACCTCCTGCGCGGGCTCGCGGTCTTCTGCCTGTCCTGCTCCTGCGGCGCGTTCAACAATATTCTCGTTGCCCACCTCATCTACACCGGGACCGGCATCTGGTGGCTGGCCACGGGAGCGGGCATTCTGGTGGGCGCAGCCTGCAATTACGTGCTGTCGGCCCTCACCGTATGGCGGCGCTTCGAAAAGCAGCCGGACCGGGAGACGCAGGTCCACCAGAGCGATGCCGCTCTGGCGAAGGGCGGCGGAGACCTCGGCATTCCCCAGCCTCCCTCCCTGTCGCGGTAGTGGCGAAGTCCCAGCTGGACTTCGCCCGGTAGGCTCAGATCCGCACCACCGCCAGGCCGACGAGCACGTCGTGGCCCAGGCGCCGGTCCGACCTCATGAGCCCGAACAGGATATCGACGAACCACAGCAGGAACGTCGAGATGGCGACGTAGAACAGCAGGGCGTGGATGGCGGCGGTGAGGAAATCCACCCGCAGGCCGCTGGCCGGAGTCACCACGCGCAAACCCATCATCCGCATGCCCCAGGTGCTCTGGGCGGCGCCGCCCACCGTCACCGCGCTGTAGAGGATGCCGCTGGCGGGAAGGATCGCGAACAGGGTCCAGCCGAGGCCGAAGGTCAGCACTCCGAGTACCGTGATCGCCAGGGTGAGGAGCGCGGTGAAGCCCAGGATGAAGAGGATGTCGAGGAGATAGGCGACGAAGCGCGCCCCGAGACTCGCCCTGACGAAGGGGACCGGGAGGGCGTTCGGGAAGCCGGTCCCGTAGCGCTCGGCGTAGCCGGCGGGGTCGTAGCCTGGGGGCGTATTGAGCATGGCCGATAGCCTTCGAGAGGGGAGACGATTCTCCCTCATGAAGAAGACATGGGAGGACCCATGCCTTCGCTCAAGGTCACACGGGCTTTGTCGGGTTCGAGGTCAGGCGGATTGCTCGATCACGCCACGCCATCCCAGTCCGCGATACGTCTCGTAGCCCGGGGTCTCGTGGAAGGCGACGAGGCGCCCCGCTGCATCGATGTAGCTTCCCTGGCTCCGTCCGTCCGTGCGGAGGGGATAGCGCTCGGTGAGGAGGCCATTGCCCTTGGAACAGGCGATGACGCGGTTCTCGGCATCGAGCAGCATGACACGGCTATGGGCCCGCTCCGCCGGCGCGAGGCGGACGCCCTCGACGATGGTGCGTGCCTGCGGCTCCCAATCGAAATGGATCGCGAGAAAGCCGATGGGCTTGCCGTTCGCCTCGCCGCCTTCCCGCACGGAGGCGACATAGGTGGCGCTCTGTGCGCCGTTGAGCGCGGCGACCCGTGCCACGTTGGCCACCGCGAACTCATCGCCGGAGGCCAGCGGCTTGGCGAGGGCGAACCACGGCTCCTGGCTCACATTCTGGCCGACGACATTGAACCGGTCGGGCCGGCCATTGGCGATGACTTTGCCGTCGAGGCTGCACAGCCAGAGATCGAGATAGACCGTGTAGGCGGAGAGGATGACTCCGAGTCGGTGGGAGGCGTGGTTTCTGACCGCTTCGGTCGGAGAGACGGCGCATGCGACCACCGCGGCATCGGTCGCCCACCACCTCACGTCGCAGGTCCGCTCGTAGAGATTGCGGTCGATGATCTCCACGGCATTGAGCGCGAGATCGATGCAGCGCGCGGAACGGCTCTCGCTGGCCAAGTGCTCCACGGCCTGGGTCAGGCTGTCGACGCCGTCGCCGAGAGCGCTGCCGAGGCCCGAGACGAGGCCCTCGATTTCGCCCGCGACGCTGCGAACCTCATTGGCGACGACGGAGAAACCGGCGCCGCGCTCGCCCGCATGCGCCGCTTCGATGAGGGCGTTCAGGGCCAGCAGATTCATGCGTCGTGTGATGGACTTGATCGATCCGACGCTACGATGGGTGAGAGACTTCAGCTGCTGGGTCGATGTCTCGACGAGCATCGAGAGACTGTCGGCCGGTTGATCTATCTCGTTCAGTTTTGTGGACATCGCATCCTCAAAATGGCCAGACCAAGCTCGACGCTTGGTATTTCGTATATCGATTCAAGATCGAGATTGGCCGACAGGCGACTGCGAACGTTTCGAGGTCTGCCGGTCAGAGACAATCCTGCCGCCTCCCCAAGCAAACCGAAGCAATAAGAATGCCAGGGCCGTGCGAATGCCTAGCGCGCCGGCGCGGGGTCGTTTGCTTCGGAATCTAATGTTTCGAGATAGTATTTCTTAAGCATGAAAAGCGCCCCGCCCGACACCGCCTTGTGGTCCATGCGGATGCCGATGAGACCCGCGCCGCCGTCGAACAGGCAGTCGATGCGGTGCTGGCGTTGGCCCAAGGCGTAATCGACGCGCACGCTGTCGGGCGCCGATCCACGGCCGACATGGAGCAGACGGGGCGAGAGGTCGGCTGCCACCAGCGCGGGAAGCGTCCGCCGGCAGGTGGTGATCCGCAGCCGGTCGACGGAGCTGTCGCAGGCCGTCAGGAATGCGACGACCGCGATCGGCAGGAGCGCGCCGGCGGGCCGAGCCGCCCGCGGGCGCATCTCAGATGCCGTCGCGCAGGCGTTCGGCCACGCGGGGCGCATAATAGGTCAGGATGCCGTCGGCGCCGGCGCGCTTGAAGGCGAGGAGGCTCTCCGTCATGGCGCGGGTGCCGTCGAGCCAGCCGTTGAGGGCGGCGGCCTCGATCATCGCGTACTCCCCCGAGACCTGATAGGCGAAGGTCGGAACGCCGAATTCGTCCTTCACCCGGCGGATGATGTCGAGATAGGGCAGGCCCGGTTTGACCATCACGGAATCCGCGCCCTCCTCGAGATCGAGGGCGACTTCCCGGAGGGCTTCGTCCGAATTGCCCGGATCCATCTGGTAGGTGCGCTTGTCGCCCACGAGGGCGGCCGAGGTGCCGATGGCGTCGCGGAACGGGCCGTAGAAGGCGCTGGCGTACTTCGCCGCGTAGGCCATGATCTGGACGTCGCGAAAACCGGCCTTGTCGAGGCCGGTGCGGATCGCGCCGACGCGGCCGTCCATCATGTCGGAGGGGGCGATGATGTCCGTGCCCGCCTCGGCCTGGATCAGGCTCTGCTCCACGAGGAGCGCCACCGTCTCGTCGTTGAGGATGGCCCCGTCCTCGATCAGGCCGTCATGGCCGTGGCTGGTATAGGGATCGAGGGCGACGTCGGTCATCACGCCGATTTCCGGCACCGCCTTCTTCACCGCCCGTACGGCGCGGCAGACGAGGTTGTTGGAATTGAGCGATTCCGATCCGGTCGGGTCGCGCAGGGACGCTTCGGTATAGGGAAAGAAGGAGATGGCCGGGATGCCGAGCCGCGCCGCGCGTTCCGCCTCGCGGACGATCTCGTCCACGCTGAGGCGCTCCACGCCGGGCATCGAGGCGATGGGCTCGCGCCGTCCGGTCCCCTCGATGACGAAGAGCGGCCAGATGAGGTCGTCCACCGTCAGGGTATTTTCGCGCACGAGGCGGCGCGACCACTCCGCCTTGCGGTTGCGCCGGGGGCGCTGGGTGATGCTCAGCGACGCGGCGGAACTCGCCTTGGCGCTCTCGATGGCGAGGGGACGCGGGGTCGGGGTCGCTTCGGTCATGGTCTCTACGTCTCGAAGGCCCGTCGCGGGCGCGTCGGGGCCGGCCTAACACATCCCCAAAACTCTTCGAAACCCGGGCCGATCGCCGCCCCCCGATTGACGGGTCTCGACAGAGTTCGTCTAAGCGACACGGTGAACGCGGCGTTTCCTCAACCCCGCACCGCCCGACGCGCGGAATCCCGCGAGTCCCCGAGGGTGAGGCAGCCGCCGACCGGAGACGATGGATGACAGGCGCAGACGAGCCGGAGATCCTGTTCGAGCGGCGCGGGCACGCCGGCCTGATCACCCTGAACCGGCCTAAAGCCTTGAACGCGCTCACTTTCTCCATGACGACGGCGATGTATCGCGTCCTGTCGGAATGGGAGCGCGACGACACGATCACCCGCGTGGTCGTCCGCGGCCGGGGCGGGAGGGCGTTCTGCGCCGGCGGTGACATCCGCCAGATCCACGACCTCGCCCGCCGGGGGCTGGACGACGAGGTGAGGCGGTTCTGGCTCGCGGAGTACCACCTCAACGCCTATGTGCAGCGCTATACGAAACCCTACATCGCCCTGATCGAGGGGATCGTCATGGGCGGCGGGGTGGGTTTGTCCCTGCACGGGAGCCACCGGGTGTCCTCGGAGCGCTACACCCTGGCGATGCCGGAAGTGGGAATTGGGTTTTTTCCCGATGTGGGAATGACCCATTCGCTTCCGCGCCTGGTCGGTCGCGCAGGGGTCTATCTGGCCCTGACCGGCGCACGGATCGGTGCCGGCGATGCCCTCGCTCTGGGGCTCGCCACCCACCATTCGGCGGCGGAGAATTTCGACGCCATCACGGACGAGCTGGCCGGAGGTGGCGCCATCGAACGGGCTTTCGACCGCCACGCGACGGCCTTTCCCGAGGTCGGCCCGATCACGGCGCATGGCGCCACGATCGAGGCCTGTTTCTCCGCCGACAGCGTCGCCGGGATCCTCGCGAGACTCGACGCGGACGGGTCGCCCTTCGCCACCGAGACCGCCGCGCTGATGCGCACGCGCTCTCCCCACTCCCTGTGCATCGCGCACGAGCAGATGAGGCGGGGCATCGGCATGGACTTCGCCGAGGCGATGCAGGCGGAGTATCGCCTCGCCATGCGGGCCATGCACTGGCACGACTTCCACGAAGGGGTCCGCGCCGTGCTGGTGGACAAGGACAACCGCCCGGACTGGCGACCCGCCGCCCTGGCCGACGTGGACCCGGCCGGGATCGCCGAGGCGTTCACCGACCTGCCCGATGGCGACGCGCCGAGATTCGATGGATCGGAAAGGATGCCGTCATGAGGGGACTGACCAAGGTCGGCGCGACGCGGGACGGGCGCGGGCGCGCCAACGACGTGGCCGGCGACCGCATCGAGCGGTCGCCGCGTGTGCCGCAGACGGGGTGGGACGTGGTCCTGGTTTGGTTCATGCGCGTCACGGCCGTGTTGTGGCTGGCGAAGGGCGTCTCGACCTGGGCGACGATCCTCGACATCTTTCCGGGCGCGCGCCCGTTCGAAGCCGAATCGCTCGGCCGCCAGACGGTCATCGTCTATTTCGCCGTGATCGACTTCATGGCGGCGATCGGGATGTGGCTCACCAGCGCCTGGGGCGGTGTGGTCTGGTTGCTGGCCGCCACGAGTGCCGTCACCCTGGCGATCCTCACGCCGCATCTGTTGCCGATGTCGATTCCGGTCCTCGGAAGCCTGGGAGCTATTGTTGTGATCTATTTCGCTTTGTCTTGGGCTGCGGCGCGCGAGGTCAGGTAAACAACACCTTACTGGATTACTTTCATTTTGCATTTACCGACAGAGGTAAATTGCAAATTCATCGTATCGCTTAAACCGTCTTTCACCCGTGACTCGTAGATTGGCTTCATAAGCGGTGCCGAACACAACGGCGCCCGACCCAAGAACCCTGACGAGGCACCCCGATGAAGTCCCAGTCCGCCAAGGTGATCGAGAGCAACACCTCCGCCGAGACCAGCCCGGCGCACGGTTCCTACCTCGAAGCGCTGCACCTCGTGGAGCGTCTTCACCGCCGCCTTCTCGACGTGATCAAGGACGAGTTCGAGCGTCGCGGCCGCGAGGACGTCAACAGCGTCCAGGCGCTGCTGCTCTACAACATCGGCGACAAGGAACTGACGGCCAGCGAGCTGCGGACGAAGGGCTACTATCTCGGCTCCAACGTCTCCTACAACGTCAAGAAGCTCGTGGAGGCCGGCTACCTCCACCACGCCCGGTCGAAGACCGACCGCCGCTCGGTGCGCATCAGCCTCACCGACAAGGGCCGCACGATCCACGACATCATCCAGGGCCTCTACGACAAGCACGCCCGCACCATCCAGCCGATCGGCGGCATCTCCGACGACGATTTCGGACGCCTCAACGTCGCCCTCGGCCGCCTCGAGCGCTTCTGGACCGACCAGATCCGCTACCGGCTCTAAGTACCTGTTCGAGCGGTTCGTCCAAGGTTTCACCTCATCCTGAAATGCCGCGGAGCGGCCTCGAGGGAGGCTTCCAGGGATCGCGCGACGACTGGAGGGCTCCCTCGAGGCCTCCGCTACGCTCCGGCACCTCAGGATGAGGGGGTTGGTTCGGACGATCGACTTTGGCAGCTGTTCGGCGCTGGCGCGAGCATCCGCGGAGAAATCCCATCGAGCGGGTTTTGAGAACCGCTCTGAGACGAGCGCGCACCGCCAACCCGCTCGTCATCGACGTCCCGGAACGTCCCGGATCCGTCTCGGGCCATTCCTCGTATCGACCCAGCCCTATGAGGGCTGCTCCTCGCCGACATGTTCTTCCTCCTCCGTGAGAGGGGGCTTTTCGTCGGCATCGTCTCCGACCAGCTCATCGAGTTCGTCGATGAGGTCGTTCACCTGATCTTCGGTGGCGAGGATGCGGAAGATCTCGCCGTCCACGGTTTCGATGGTCAGGCGATAGCCTCCGTCCGTCTCGTCGGTGAGGACGCGAGCCAGCTTCTTCGTCGGTGTCATGCGGTTTCCCTCTCGTGCGAACGGGTTCGGTTAGGGATCAGATCAGGTCGGAAAAGACGCGATCGGACCAGGCCGTGGAGGCGGCGGGGCGGGACGGGGCTTGCCCCGGTTCGGCGCGCGCGGGCTTCGTGCGCCTCGGGCCGGGCGTCGTCTTCGCCTGCCGCGCGGGCTTGTGAGGGCCGCCCACGGCGTCGTGCTCGAAGAGGAGGCAGGCTCCGTGCTCGTCCGAGATCCAGCCTCGGTCCGCCCAGCCGATGAAGCGGCCGTCATAGGCGTAGACCTTGTCGTCATGGATGAAGGCCGCGGCTCGGCCGTTCCAGAGGTAGAGGGAGTGCCCGTCGTGGCAGTACGCCGCCTCGCCGCCCTGTCTGTCGAAGAACTCGATCATGGACGACTCAAGCCCCGATCTGGCTGTTGTGCAGCGTGCGGAGCTCGACATAGCTCATGGTCTCGCTGCTCCAGGTCGGTCCGTCGGAATCGTGCAGGCGCTTTGCGAGCGGCTTGTGCTTGTCGCCCTGATAGAACCCCATGATGACGGTCTGGCCGTCGGTATCCTCGGCCTCGATCCGGTAGGCCGGCTGCGTGCCCGATCCGAGCCGGCTCAGGCGAACGCGCAGGGTCGGATTGCGGGTCTGGTCGGGGACCATGTTGAGATAGACGCCCTTCAGATATTCGAGGCGGTCCGCTTTCCGTCCGGCGAGATCCGCGATCGAGACGTTCTCGGCGAGCATGTCGGGCTTGTTCATGAAGGATCTGCTTTCTGGTGGATGTGATGGGGCGCGGGCCACTCGCATAGACAGGGCGCATCGACCTGCGATGTTCCATGCGGCGACCGGAGCGGTGTCGGGTATGGGCCGGGCCATCGTCGGCGTGTTCGCCCTCTGAGGCCGGCGAGAGGGGGACGACACCACCGCCATCCACCACATCGCTTGCTGCGTGGGGCGGAGGAGGGCCGATCCGGATCGTATCAGTGCAAGGTCGGCGGCGGTTCGAGGAACGCGCGCATGCCGTCACCGTCCTCGATGGCCTCCATGAAGGCGTCGAGGGCATCTTCGTCGGAGGCGAAGGTCGTATCCCAGACGGTGGACCAGCCGGTCTGATCGATGACTTCGAGCGTCCACGGATCCTGCGTGCCGGCGAAGCGATAGACGTTCACCGTCACCGTGATGCCGTTCTGGGTCGCCCGTCCGGTCAGGTCCGAGAATTCCATAATTGGCATCTCTTGGGTCATGGGGTGTTTCTCTCGAATGACGAGTTCACCGCAGGGACCCGAACGTGTCCCTATCTCATGAGCCGAAGTGCCAGTTCTAGCAGAGTTCTTGCCGGAACGGTTCCGAAAACTTTGAAACGGCCGGGCATCGAGCCCGGGCGATCACGAAAAAGGCGGCATCCCTGCTGGAACGCCGCCCTTTCATACCGCTCTTGTGAGCGATCGACTTAGTTGAAGGTGTCGATCTCAGCCGACTCGTAGCTGGTGACTTCCATGCCGACGCACACTTCCTGAACGATGGGGGCAGACCACGTCATGACGTTTCTCCTGGCTGGTGATGATGGGGCTTGGTGACACGGGCCCGTGAGGGCGCCGATCCCTTAGTTGAAGGGATCGATTTCCGCCGACTCGTAGCTGGTGACTTCCATGCCGACGCAAACTTCTTGAACAACGGGGGCAGACCAACTCATGGCGAAACTCCTTCGTGTCCGACGCCCTCAAGATAGGCGATACATTGGGCGCAATACAAGCGGGCGCGAGACTTATATTTTTCATATGATGGCTCGTCGTGGCCGGATTTTCCCCGATAAGCGGACGATCTTCCTCCCATAGAGAAATATGTTGCAGGATTGTGCTCCGTCGGCGCGCGATCCCGGTCGCGTCGCTGCCCGTTCCGAAGGCGGAAACGGCGGCTCCCACGGCCGTCCCGCGCGTTCCGCCGGCAGGTCCGAAAGACAGGAGGAAATTCATCTTGACGCGCCCCGTGGCGGAGCGCATGGGGGCGCCGCCGACGGCTTCCCCTCGGCGATCCGCATGTGCGGATCGCAGGTGGACGCCTTGGAGCCCGAATTCCCCATCCATGCCCAGCGACAGTCCCGTCGATCCAGCCCGCCCGGCCGCTATCGTTCTGACCGCCTGAGGCCCTGACGGGTTCACGCGCGGCTCACCGCGATCCGGCCGAACACGGCCCGATCGCACTCCTCCCCCGAGGTGAGCCCATGAACCAGATCGCCCCCTTCCCGACCAAGATCGATCCCTCCGTGCTGGCCGCCCGGTTGTCGGACGAACGCGCGCCCGACATCGTCGAGGCGCTGAACGAGGAGGCGCCCGAGGTCGCCGCCGCGATTCTGCTGGGGCTGCCCCACGACCGGGCGGTGGAGGTGCTCGACCAGCCCGAGCTCGACCTCGCCGCCGACATCATCGAGATGCTGCCGCGCGACCGGGTGGCGTCCTACCTGTCGGGCATGTCGGCGGACCGGGTGACGGACGTGTTCCGCGAGATCGAGGAGCCGGGCCGCTCCGATCTGAGGGCGCGGCTCGATGCGGAGACGCGCGGCACGATCGACCGGCTCAGCGCCTATGGCGAGGAGAGCGTGGGCTCGCTGATGACCACGGAATTCGTCACCGTGCCGGGCAACTGGACGGTGCAGCAGACCCTCGACCATGTCCGCACCGTCGAGAAGACCCGCGAGACGATCTACGCGATCTTCGTCCTCGACCCGCGCACCCAGGCGCTGACGAAGGCCGTGCCCCTGCGCCGGCTGATCTCCGGCAATCCCGACGACAACGTCCTCAGCGTCGCAGCCGGTCGGCGGCCGCTCGCCGTCTCGCCCACCGCCAGCCGCGAGGAGGCGGCGCGGCTGATCTCGAAATACGATCTGCTGGCCCTGCCGGTGGTGGATGCGGTGGGCCACCTCATCGGCATCGTCACGGTGGACGACATGATCGACGCCATGGTGGAGAAGCAGACGCAGGACGTGCAGCGCTTCGGCGGCATGGAGGCCCTGCCCGAGCCCTATATGGATATCGGCTTCGGCACGATGATCCGGAAGCGCGCCGGCTGGCTCTGCGCCCTGTTCCTCGGCGAGATGATGACCGCCACGGCGATGCAGGGGTTCGAGGGGCAGCTGGAGAAGGCCATCGTCCTCACCCTGTTCATCCCGCTCATCATGAGTTCGGGTGGCAATTCGGGCAGCCAGGCGACCTCGCTCCTCATCCGCGCGCTCGCGCTCCACGAGGTCCGCCTGCGCGACTGGTGGCGCGTCGCCCTGCGCGAGGTGCCCACCGGGTTGCTGCTGGGCGCCATCCTGGGGACGATCGGCATCGTCCGCATCGTCGTCTGGCAGAAGGCGGGGCTCTACGATTACGGCGAGCACTGGATGCTGGTGGCGGCGACGGTGGGAGCCGCCCTGGTCGGCATCGTCACCTTCGGCTCGCTGACGGGATCGATGCTGCCCTTCGTGCTCCAGCGCCTCGGCTTCGATCCGGCGACGGCCTCGGCGCCCTTCGTGGCGACCCTCGTCGACGTGACCGGCCTCGTCATCTACTTCTCGGTGGCGATGCTGATCCTGCGCGGCACACTGCTCTGACCCTTATCGATCCTCCCGGGCGGAGCACGCCCGGGAGGAGACGACGCGTCAGGCCGGCACGCGGCCGTCGGGGGTGTAGCGGTCGATGGCCTGCGGCAATTCCCGCGACAGGCGGGACAGCAATTCCTCGCGGGTCAGTCCCGTCTGCTGCGCGAGGGTCGCCAGGATGTCCGGGCCGATCGCCTTTTCGAGGTTCTGCGGCGCGATCTCCTGGTTCGGACCCTGGTTGACCCAGGAGGACGCCGTCTCGCCGTGGCCGTTCTGGGTGAAGCGCTCGACGAGCTCGCTCAAGCCCCCGCCGAGGAGGCCGCCGGCTCCCGCACCCCCGAGGGCGCCTCCCAGCTGGCCGAGGATGCCGCCAAGCCCGCTTTGATTAAGCCCGCCCTGGTTGTCGGTCGCGGCTCCCGGCGTTCCCGGAGCCGTCGTCTTGTTCGTAGCACCGCCCAGGAATTCGGCGATCTTGTCCCTGTTCTGGTAGCCCGCCACGGCGAGCAGACCCAGCAAGGCGGTCATGGACGGATATCCGCGGCTCATGCGCTGTCTCCCTTGAGGTTCGCCGCCGGCTCATCGGCGAGGCGACGCTCACTCAACGTGCCTATGGCGCGGCGGGATGCATCGGGCCGCCGGAATGCCCACGAGCGAGGCGCCATGATCGAGGCACCATGGCGCGCTGCACACAAAACTTGTCCGCCCGGCGGTTGTCGACCGTGACCCGCGCATTACGTCGCAAGCGAAGCCGTATGGCGAGGGAACCAGACCCTCGCGGACGGCCTTCTCCCCCGTGGCCGGTGCGACCCGGCCGCGAGGTTTCCCAATGAGCGAGATGGCGGTCTGATGCGGCGCACACACGACATGAACTTCGGTGCCGCGATCGCGGCGGACGGCGTGCGCTTCGCCCTCTGGGCACCCACGGCCAAGGACGTGGCCCTCGTGGTCGACGGGGCCGAGCATCCCATCCCAGAGGCCGGCGAAGGCTGGCGCCGCACCACCGTCCCGGACGTCCGTCCGGGCGCCCGCTACGGTTTTCGCATCGACGGCGACCTTGTCGTGCCGGATCCCGCTTCGCGCTTCCAGCCGGACGACGTGTCGGGCCTCAGCGAGGTGATCGATCCGAAGGCGTTCGACTGGAGCGACGGCGAATGGAGGGGTCGCCCCTGGGAAGAGGCCGTCCTCTACGAGCTGCATGTGGGCACCGCGACGCCGGAGGGGACCTATGCCGCCCTGGAGGCCAAGCTCGAAGACCTGACCCATCTCGGGGTCACCGCCATCGAGCTCCTGCCGCTCGCCGACTTCAAGGGCGCCCGCAACTGGGGCTATGACGGCGTGCTGCCCTACGCGCCGGATTCCGCCTACGGACGCCCGGACGAGCTCAAGCACCTGATCGACACAGCGCATTCGCTCGGGCTGATGGTCTTCCTCGACGCGGTCTACAACCATTTCGGCCCGGCCGGGAATTACCTCCACGCCTATGCCAAGACCTTCTTCACCGAGCGTCACCAGACGCCCTGGGGCGCCGGCATCAACTTCGACGGCGAGACCAGCGGCAAGGTCGTGCGCGACTATTTCATCGAGAACGCGCTCTACTGGCTGGAAGAATATCATTTCGACGGCATCCGCTTCGACGCGGTCCACGCCATCCTGGACGATTCGCCCAAGCACTTCATCGGCGAGCTCGCGGAGACGATCCGCACGCGCCTGCCCGGACGGCACATCCATCTCGTTCTCGAGAACGAGGCCAATCAGGCCCGCTGGCTCGAACGCGACAATCAGGCCCAGCCGCTCCAGCACACGGCGCAATGGGCCGACGATCTCCACCATTGCTGGCACGTGCTGCTGACCGGCGAGGATGCCGGCTATTACGTCAGCTTCGCCGACAAGCCGGTGGATCATCTCGCCCGCTGCCTCGCGGAAGGGTTCGCCTATCAGGGCGAGCCGTTCCCGAGCCTCGACAACCACCCGCGCGGCGAGCCCTCCGCCCATCTGCCGCCCTCGGCCTTCGTCACCTTCCTCCAGAACCACGATCAGGTGGGAAACCGTGCCCTCGGTGAGCGCCTGAGCGCGCTCAGCGACCCGGACAAGCTCAGCCTGGCCCGCGCCGGCCTGCTCCTTGCTCCGCAGATCCCGATGCTGTGGATGGGCGAGGAATGGTCGGCCACGGCGCCGTTCCTGTTCTTCGTCGATTTCGCGCCGGACGAGGAGCTGAACAAAGCGGTGCGCGAGGGGCGCCGGCGTGAATTCAAGAGCTTCGCGGCTTTCGCCGACGACACCTCGGTCATCCCCGATCCGACCGCCGAGCAGACCTTCGTCGATTCGAAGCTCGACTGGGCGGAGCCGGAGCGGCAGCCCCATCGCGGTGTCTGGGCCGACACCCGCAACCTGCTCCAGATCCGGCACCAATCCGTCGTGCCCCTGACGAAGACCCGCTATCTCGGGGCCGACGTGACCCGGCCGTCCCCGGATTCCCTCGACGTGACATGGCGCTATGCGGGCGGCACCCTGCGCTTCGTCGCCAATTTCGGCGAGGATCCCCTCGCCGTCGATTCCCATGGAGGTCAGGTGATCTGGTCGAACGGTCATACGGGCAGCGAGATCGAGCTTCCCACCTGGACGGGTATCGTGCTGATGGGAGCCGCCCGATGAGCCGCGACCTCGAACGGCTGGCCGACCTCCTCGGCATCGCATCCGGCTATACCGACGCCTTCGGCCAGCCCGTGGCGACCGACATCGAGACCCGGCGCGGCATGGTCGCCGCCCTGGGCTTCCCCGCGGGCAACGACGACGAGATCGCGACGAGCCTCGCGGAGGTGGAATCCGTGCGGCTCGGGCTCGTCCCGTCGCTGATTCCGGTCGAGGCGCGGCGCGCCTCGACGATCCCCGTTCAGGCCGCGGATGCGCATGGCGCCGTGTCGTGGCGCCTCGTCGACGAGCGCGGCCTCGCGCGGGAGGGGAGGGCGTCGATCACGGGGGCGGGCGAACCGCGTATCGAGTTGCCGCCCCTGACGCCCGGCTACCACCGGCTCACCGTGGCGCTCGGCGAGCGGAAATCGGAAGCCTGGGTCATCTCCGCCCCGCAGCGCTGCTGGCGCCCCGCCGCCTATGCCGACGAGGGCGCGCGGGATTGGGGCCTCGCGGCGCAGCTCTACGGCCTGCGCTCGCCGCACAATCTCGGCATCGGCAGTTACGCCGATGCGGGCCGCGCCGCGCGGGATGCCGGCATTCGCGGCGCCTCGTTCCTGGGCCTGAGCCCGGTCCATGCGCTGTTCGAATCGGACCGCAGCAAGATCTCGCCCTATTCGCCGTCTTCGCGCCTGTTCCTCGAGACCCTGTTCATCGAGCCCGGCGCGTTGCCCGGTTTCGCCGGCTCGCGCGCCGCTGCCCTTCTGGGGGAGAAGGCCACCGACATCGCCGGTCTTCAGGCCGCGACCCTTGTCGACCATCCCGGCATCTGGGGCGTTCTGTCTCCCGTGCTGGAAGCGTTCTGGCACGAATCCTCGGCGCGCGCGGGTGACGACGCCGCCTTCTCGGCCTTCCGCGAGGAGGGCGGCGCGGATCTCGAAGCCCATGGGACGTTCGAGGCGCTGTCCGCCCATTACAAGGCGCTCGGCGCCTATTGGTCCGGCGACTGGCCGGAGGAGATGCGCCGCGCCGGGACGCCGGCCGTGGAGGCGTTCGCGCTCGCCCATGCGGAGGCCGTCACCTACCATATCTGGCTGCAATACCTCGCCGATCGCCAATTGGCCGATGCGTCGAAGGCGGCCCTCGAGAGCGGCATGCGCCTCGGCCTCTACCGCGATCTCGCTGTCGGCGCCGATCGCGGCGGATCGGAAGTCTGGTCGCATCCCGAACGCTTCGCCAACGGCGTCTCCATCGGTGCGCCGCCCGATCTGCTGGCGCCCAAGGGCCAGGATTGGGGCCTGCCGGCCTTCCACCCCCTCGAAATGGAGCGCGACGGGCTCGCGGCGTTCCGCGCCCTGGTCCAGGCAAACATGCGCCATGCCGGCGCCATCCGCATCGACCACGCGTTCCAGCTCGCCCGGCTCTTCCTCATCCCTGTCACCGGATCGGCGAAGGACGGCGCCTACGTCGCCATGCCGTTCGAGCCCATGCTCGCGGTGCTTCGGCTGGAGAGCCACCGGGCGAAATGCCTCGTCATCGCCGAGGATCTCGGCACCGCGCCGGAGGGCTTCTCCGACGCGCTGATGCAGGCCGGCATCCTGAGCTACCGCATCCTCGCCTTCGAGCGCGAGCATGGCGGCCGCTTCAAGAGCCCCGGCGCCTATCCGCGCGACGCGCTGACCGCCATCACCACGCACGATCTGCCGACCTTCGTCGGCTGGTGGCGCGGGGTCGACACCGACACCCGCCAGGCGCTCGGCCTCTACGACGCCGAGCGGGCGGAAGCGGAGCGCCGGGAGCGCGTCACCGAACGCTCCCGCCTTACCGAGGCGCTGGCCTCCGAGCAGTTGCTGCCGAGCTACGACGTGCCCGAGGTGGCGCCGTTCGAGGCGGCGGCGCGCTACTTGGCGCGCGCACCGTCCATGCTCACGGCGGTGCAATACGAGGACGTCGTCTCGGAACTGAGCCAGGCCAACGTGCCGGGCTCGACGGAAGGCTATCCCAACTGGCGGCGCAAGCTCGACCGCAGCCTGGAGGCCATCGCCGCGCCGGGCGGTCCGCTGGCGAAGCTCGCCGCCGCGCTCTCGGCCGAGGAACGCGGCCCCCGTTCGGGTGCGGCGCGTCTCTCCTCGCCGCCGCCGCGCGCCACCTATCGGCTGCAGTTCCACAAGGACTTCACCTTTGCCGATGCCGAGCGGATCGTGCCGTATCTGGCCAAACTCGGCATCAGCCACGTCTATGCCTCGCCGATCCAGAAGGCGCGGCCGGGCTCGACCCATGGCTACGACATCGTCGACCATTCGACGATCAACCCGGAACTCGGCGGCGAGGAGGGCTTCGTCCGCTTCTCCGACGTGATGCACCGGCACGGCCTGAAGCTGCTCCTCGACATCGTGCCGAACCATATGGGCGTCGGCGGAGCCGACAATCCGTGGTGGCTCTCCGTGCTCGAATGGGGTGATCTCTCGCCGCTGGCGCACGCCTTCGACATCGACTGGCAGCGGCAGGGCGCCCGCAACAACCTCGTCATCCCGTTCCTGGGCGACCGCTACGGCGAGGCCCTCGAACACGGCACCCTCGACCTGAAATACGACGCGGCGGCCGGCGCCTTCAGCGTCTGGCATTACGAGCATCAGTTCCCGATCTGCCCGCTGCAATATCCCTCGATCCTCAACCGGGCGCTTGCGGCGCATGGCGAGATCGGCGACGACGCGGCGGCCGAAGTTCTGGCCGTCTCCGAGCGCCTGCGTCTCATGAGCGAGGAGACGAACGCGGAGCGCCGCCGGGGTTTCCCGGAAGAGGCCGACGGCCTCAAGCGCCGGCTCGCCGACGCGGTGGAGGCCTCGCCCGCCATCGCCAAGGCCATCGACCGGACTCTGACCCTGCTCAACGGTTTCGAGGGACGGCCCGACAGTTTCGGGCCGCTCCACCGGCTCCTCGAGCAGCAATCCTACCGCCTCGCCCATTGGCGCGTGGCGGCCAGCGACATCAACTACCGCCGCTTCTTCGACGTGAACGGCCTCGCGGGCCTGCGCGTGGAGAAATCAGATATCTTCCACCGCTCGCACGAGACGGTGTTCCGTCTCATCTCCGAGGGGCGGATCGACGGGCTGCGGATCGACCATATCGACGGTCTCGCCGACCCGCAGGGTTATGCGCGCGCCCTGCAGAGCGCCGTCGGGCCCGGCTTCTACGTCGTGGTCGAGAAGATTCTCGAACCCGGCGAGAAGCTGCGGCCCTGGCCCGTCGCCGGAACCACCGGCTACGACGTGCTGAACCAGCTCGACGGCATCCTTGTGGACCAGGAGAAGCACACCCGGATCACCCGGTTCTATCGCTGGGCCACCGGCATGGACGAGCCCTACAAGGCGCAACTCCGGGCGGCCAAGGCGGAGATCCTCGAGATCAGCTTCGCCAGCGAGCTCGAAGTGCTCACCGCCGACCTGAAGCGCATCGCCGATGCCGATCGGCGCACGCGCGACTTCTCGGTGAACGCCATCCGCCGGGCGCTGATCGAGATCATCGCGCGCTTTCCCACCTACCGCTCCTACCTGGCGAGCGACCTCGACGAGAGCGACGTCGAGGACGAGGACGTCCGCCTCATCGAGGGCGCGGTGGCCAAGGCCAAGCGATGGAGCGCTCTGCCGGACCGGTCGGTCCACGACTTCGCCTCGAAGGCCCTGCTCGGCCGGATCGATGCCGGGGGGCCGGGGCGTCCCGATCCGGCCGTCATCCTGCGGTTCCGCCGCCGGTTCCAGCAGCTGACCGGTCCGGTCATGGCGAAAAGCCTGGAAGACACGCTGTTCTACCGCTTCTCGGAACTCCTCGCCCTCAACGAGGTCGGCGGCGATCCGGGGGAATACGGCATCGACCTGGAGCATTTCCACGCGCTCCAGGCGGCGCGGGCGCGTGACTGGCCGAACGCCATGATCACCACGGCGACCCACGACACCAAGCGCGGCGAGGATGCCCGTTCGCGCCTCCTCGCCCTGTCGGAGATCCCGGAAGTCTGGGCCGAAGCCTGGACCATCCTCGGCCAGTCGGCCCGCACCCACCTCACCGCCATGGAGGAGGGGCCGGCGCCCGACGCCAACGACCAGTGGATGTTCCTGCAGGCCATCCTGGGCGCCTGGCCACTCGAATTGCTGGAGCGGGACGACGAGGCCGCCATCGCGGAGTTCCGCGACCGTCTCGACGCCTATTCCGAAAAGGCCCTGCGCGAGGGCAAGCGCCGGTCGAGCTGGGTCAATGTGGACGAGCGGTACGAGGCGGCGGTCAAGCGGCTCTTCGCCGGGCTGATCGCGCCGGGTGCGAAATTCATGACGCTGATGCGGCCGATCGCGCGGCGGCTCGCCCATCTCGGCATGATCGCCGGCCTCGGCCGGACGGTGCTGAAGGCGACGCTTCCGGGCTTGCCCGACGTGTACCAGGGCACCGAGTTCTGGGACTTCTCCTTCGTCGATCCCGACAACCGCCGCCCGGTGGATTACGCGGCGCGGGAGGAGGCCTTGAGCGACACGGCCGATCTGCCCGCCTTGCTCGACCATTGGCCGGACGGGCGGGTGAAGCAGGCGACGCTCGCGCGTCTCCTCGCCGACCGGGCGGAGCGACCCAGCTTCTATGCCGATGCCGACCATATCGCCGTGACCGCCGAGGGCAGGCTCGCCGCCCATGTCATCGCATTCACACGCTCGGATGCCACAAGCGGGGAGGGCGACCTTCTCGTCGCGGTGCCGCGCCTCGTCTCCGGCCTCGTCGGCGACGCGACGTGGTCGGGCGAGGCCTTTGCCGGCACCACCCTTCCGGTGGCGGCGGAGAGCCGCTGGATCGACCTCATGACGGGCGGCGACGTCCAGCCGGAGGGAACTTCGATCGATCTCGGCCGGTTGTTCGCGCGTTTGCCCTACGCGGTCCTGAAGCGGATCGCCTGAGTCCCGGATCCGGGACGGTCGCCGAACCTTTAAGGGTGGTCCTCGCCGAGGACCGCCCATCCCCACCCCACCCGCCGCCGCGCGGGAGGCTCCTGCGGGAGACGGGGATACGTCTTTACGAGAACGGAGTACGCATGAACGCGCCGAGCCCAGCCAAGATCTCCGCCGAGCGGACCGAAGCCGGAACCGTGGCGCTGCCTGCGGGCCTTGCCCCCCGCGCCGAGGGTCCGCGCATCTACAACCTGTTCCCCCTCCTCGTCGGACGGGTCTCGGCCTGGACGGCGGAGCTTCCGCGCATCGCCGGGATGGGGTTCGACTGGATCTACCTCAACCCGTTCCACCAGACCGGCGGCTCGCGCAGCCTCTATGCGGTCTCCGATCCGGACCGGCTCGACGAGCGGTTCCGCGACGATGACGGCACCTCGGACGACGAGCAGATCCGGCGCTTCTGCGCCGCCGCCGCCGCGCACGGCATCGGCGTGATGACCGACCTCGTCATCAACCACACGGCCAAGGACGGCCCCCTCGCGCGGGAGCGGCCGGACCTGTTCCTGCGCGACGAGGCCGGCAACATCGAGAGCCCGGCGGCCGTCGATCCGGACGATCCGTCGATCCGCACGGTCTGGGGCGACCTCGCCGAGTTGAACTACCATTCGGCCGGTGCGCGCGAGGAGCTGACCCGGCTCTGGGCCGGCTACATCAACCGGATGCAGGATCTCGGCGTCGGCGGGTTCCGCTGCGACGCCGCCTACAAGGTGCCGCCGGATGTCTGGCGCAGCCTCATCGGCGCCGCCAAGGCGCTGGAGCCCGATTGCCTGTTCGCCGCCGAGACCCTGGGCTGCACCTTCGAGGAGGCCCAGGCCACGGCCGGCGCCGGCTTCGACTACCTGTTCAATTCCTTCGCCTGGTGGGACCTGAAGGCGCCGTGGGCGCTCGAGCAATACGACCGCCTGCGCGTGATCGCCCCCTCCATCGCCTTCCCCGAGAACCACGACATGCCCCGCCTCGCCGCCGGCCTCGGCGGTAGCGCGGAGGCTGTGGCGCGGCACCTGAAGGCGCGCTACGCCCTGGCCGCGTTCTTCTCGGCCGGCGTGCTCCTGCCCATCGGCTACGAATGGGGCTACCGCCGCGCCCTGCACGTGGTCGAGACCACACCGGATTCCCGCGAGACCGACACCGGCATCGACATTTCCGGCTATGTCACGGCGATCAACACCCTGAAGGCCAGCCTCGCTTCCGCCAATGTGGAGGGCGCGCAGTCGCGGATCTCGGCGCCGGATGCGGATTACGTGGCGCTCCTCAAGTTCGATACCGGGCACGGCGCCTCGGCGCGCCACGCCACTCTCGTCCTGTTCAATCCCGGCCCCGTTGCGGTGGCGGTGGATGCCGGGCCGCTGGTGGCGCGGACGGGCGGCATGCTCGACCGCTTCAAGGACGTCACCCCCGAGGCGGAGCCCATCGAGTTCCTCCCCGGCACGAGCCTCGACCTCGCGCCCGGAGAGATCCGTATCCTCGCCGCCGAACGGCGGGTGGTGGCGAAGCCCCCGGCTCCCTCCACGCCGTCGGGCGAAGGCCGCGTCGTCATCGAGGCGGTCTCGCCCGAGATCGACGGGGGCCGTTCCCCGGTCAAGCGCGTGGTCGGCGAGCAGGTGGCGGTCTCCGCCGACATCTTCAGCGACGGCCACGAGATCATCGACGCCGCGATCCTGTCGCGCGTCGTCGGCGAGGAGGAATGGCGCCGAGACCGCATGGTGTTCGTGGACAACGACCGCTGGAGCGGCTCCTTCCCCCTCGAACACAATGCCCGCTACGAATTCACCATCGAGGCCTGGCGCGATGCCTTCTCGTCCTGGATCCGCGACACGCTGAAGAAGCGCGATGCGGGTGTGGACGTGCGCCTGGAGACCATCGAGGGCGTCACCTTCGTGCAGGGAGCGGCGGACCTCGCCACAGGGCCAGACCAGGCCCAGCTTCAGGCCATCGTCTCGGCGCTGGCGGCCGAAAAGACCGGATCGGCGGCGCAGCTCGACCTCATCCTGGCGCCCGAGACCGCATCCCTGATCCGCAAGCATGCCGAGCGGGTCAACCGCTCGCGCTACCCGGTGAACGTTCCGGTGATCGCCGACCGCCTCGCGGCCCGGTTCTCGGCCTGGTACGAGATCTTCCCGCGCTCGCAATCCATGGACGTCAACCGCCACGGCACGTTCGACGACGTGATCCGGCGCCTGCCCGAGATACGCGAACTCGGCTTCGACGTGCTCTATTTCACGCCGATCCACCCGATCGGGAAGACCAACCGCAAGGGCAAGAACAACACCCTCACGGCGCTCGAAGGCGATGTCGGCTCGGTCTACGCCGTCGGTTCGGAGGCGGGCGGGCACGAGGCGGTGCACCCTGAACTCGGCACCCTCGACGATTTCCGCCGTCTGGTCGCGGCCAGCCACGCCTACGGCATGGAGATCGCCCTCGATTTCGCGATCCAGTGCTCGCCCGACCACCCGTGGATCAAGAACCACCCGGAATGGTTCGAGTGGCGCCCCGACGGCACGCTGAAATTCGCCGAGAACCCGCCGAAGAAGTACGAGGACATCTCCAACGTCCACTTCTACGGCGGCGCGCTGCCCTCGCTCTGGATCGAGCTGCGCGACATCGTCATGGGCTGGGCCGAACTCGGCGCCCGCATCTTCCGCGTCGACAACCCCCACACCAAGCCGATCCCGTTCTGGGAATGGATGATCGGGCAGGTGAACGCGCGCTATCCCGACGTGATCTTCCTCGCCGAGGCCTTCACCCGGCCGAAGATGATGAAGAAGCTCGCCAAGGCCGGCTACCAGCAGAGCTACACCTACTTCACCTGGCGTAACACGAAGCAGGAGCTCATCGACTATTCCACCGAGCTCGCCGGCGAGATGGGGGAATATTACCGGCCGAACTTCTTTGCCAACACACCGGACATCAACCCGGTCTATCTCCAGACCAGCGGCCGCGCCGGATTCATCGTGCGGGCGACGCTCGCGGCCACCCTGTCCTCGGTCTACGGCATCTATAACGGCTTCGAGATGTGCGAGGCAGCGCCGTATCCGGGCAAGGAAGAGTATCTCAATTCTGAGAAATACGAGCTGAAGGCCTGGGACTATCACGCACCGGGCAACATCCGTGCGCACATCATCAAGCTCAACCGTATCCGCCAGGAGAACCCGGCGCTCTGGGACTTCCGCAACGTCACCTTCACGGGGGCCTATAACGACCAGATCGTCGCCTATGCCAAGACGACGCCCGAAGGCGACAACTGCATCTTCGTGATGGTCAATCTCGATCCGAAGAACCGTCAGGAATGCACCTACGAGGTGCCGCTCTGGCTCCTCGGAGAGCCCGATGACGGCGCCGTCGAGGTGGAGGACCTGCTGCTCGGCTACAAGTTCGAGCTGCGCGGCAAGTCCCACCGCATCGCCCTCGATCCGGCGGAGCGATCCGCGGTGATCTGGCGTCTGCGCGCGCCCCGCCGGGTTGCGGAGTAGCGGCCCGCGTGTCAGCACAAACCTTCGAGTTTTCAGCCGTCCGTCGCGTTGTCGCCCAGAAGCTGGTGCCAAAGCTGCGGCCGACGCGGCTGGCACCGTTCGCATCCGCGACCGGTGCCGCTGCGACGCCGAACACGCCCTTGAACCCGACGCATGAGGCAACGACGCGATGATCGATCGTAGCGATCCGCAATGGTACCGTGACGCCATCATCTATCAGATCCACGTCAAGTCGTTCTTCGACTCGAACAACGATGGGATCGGCGATTTCGAGGGCCTGACGCAGAAACTGGACTATGTGCGGGACCTCGGGGTCACCGCCATCTGGCTGATGCCGTTCTATCCGTCGCCCCTGCGCGACGATGGCTACGATATCGGCGACTACCGCGACGTGAACCCGTCCTACGGGACGATGGAGGAGTTCCGGAAGTTCGTGGAGGCCGCGCATGACCGTGGCCTGCGCGTCATCACCGAACTCGTCATCAACCACACCTCGGACCAGCATCCCTGGTTCCAGCGCGCCCGCGAGGCGCCGGCCGGGTCGCCGGAGCGCGACTTCTACGTCTGGTCGGACACCGACACGCCGTATTCCGACACGCGCATCATCTTCCTCGACACAGAGACCTCGAACTGGACCTGGGACCCGGTCGCCAAGCAGTATTTCTGGCACCGGTTCTACAGCCACCAGCCGGATCTCAACTTCGACAACCCCGCCGTGCTGGAGGGCGTGATCGAGGTCATGCGCTACTGGCTCGACATGGGTGTCGACGGCCTGCGCCTCGACGCGATCCCCTACCTGATCGAGCGCGACGGCACGAATTGCGAGAACCTGCCGGAGACCCACACGGTCATCAAGGCGATCCGCGCCGCCCTCGACGCGAGCTATCCCGACCGCATGCTGCTGGCGGAGGCCAACCAGTGGCCGGAGGAGACAGCGCAGTATTTCGGCGATGGCGACGAATGCCACATGGCGTTCCACTTCCCGCTGATGCCGCGCATGTACATGGCGATCGCCCGCGAGGACCGGCACCCGATCACCGACATCATGCGCCAGACCCCGGAAATCCCCGAGGGCTGCCAATGGGCGATCTTCCTGCGCAACCACGACGAGCTCACCCTCGAAATGGTGACGGCGGAAGAGCGTGACTACCTCTGGTCGTTCTATGCCGCCGAGCGCCGCGCCCGCATCAATCTCGGCATCCGCCGCCGTCTCGCTCCGCTGCTGGAGAACGACCGCCGCAAGATCGAGCTGATGAAGTCCCTCGTCCTGTCGATGCCCGGCACGCCGGTGCTCTACTACGGCGACGAGATCGGCATGGGCGACAACATCTATCTCGGCGACCGCGACGGCGTGCGCACCCCGATGCAATGGTCCCCGGACCGCAACGGCGGCTTCTCCCGCGCCAATCCGGCCAAGCTCTTCCTGCCCTCGGTGCAGGACCCGATCTACGGCTTCGACGCCATCAACGTCGAGGCGCAGACCCAGTCGCAGACGAGCCTGCTCAACTGGACGCGCCGCATGATCGCGATCCGCAACAATTCGGTCGCCCTCGGGCGCGGCGCCATGCAGTTCCTGTATCCGACCAACCGCAAGGTGCTGGCCTGGATCCGCGAGTTCGAGGGCGAGCGTGTCCTCTGCGTGGCCAACCTGTCTCGCGCGCCGCAGGCCGTGCAGCTGGACCTGTCCGAGTTCCGCAGCGCCGTGCCGATCGAGCTCACCGGCGGTTCGGAATTCCCGGCCATCGGCGAGTTGCCCTACCTGCTGACCCTGCCGTCCTACGGGTTCTACTGGTTCTCCCTCAACGCCGCGAATGCCGGCGAGATCGGCCCGCAGCCGGAGACGCCCGAACTGTTCACCCTCGTCCTCACCGGCGGGGTCGAGACCCTCATGGCCGGGCGCGAGCGCACCGCCTTCGAGCGGACCGTGGCGCCGCGCTTCATCGGCACCCGCCGTTGGTTCGGCGCCAAGGGCACCCGCATCAAGTCGGTCTCGGTGATCGACAGCGCCACCCTGAAGGATGCCGGCGGCGCCACCCGCTTCCTGCTGCCGCGCGTGGCGGTGCATCTCGCCAATGGCGAGCGCCAGGATTACTTCGTGCCCCTCGGTGTCGATGAGGGCCGCGAGGACGAGACGCTGCTGTCGCACGCGGTCGCCCGCGTCCGTCGCGGACCGCGCACGGGCCTCCTGTTCGGGGCGTCCGCCTCGCCCGCCTTCTCGGTCGCCCTGATCGACGGCATGCGCAACGGCGTCGAGTTGCCGACGGAGACCGGCAAGCTCGTCTTTTCCCATACCTCGGCCTTCGATCTCGACGTCGCCGTGGATCTGGCGGAAGTCCGCAGCCTGAACGCGGAGCAGAGCAACACCTCGATCGCCATCGGCTCGAAGATGATGCTCAAGCTCCTGCGCCGCATGCAGACGGGCGTCCATCCCGAGATCGAGGTCGGCCGGTTCCTCACCGAGCAGGCGGGCTTCGCCAACACCCCGGCTCTCCTCGGCGTCGTCGAGCACGTGGCCGAGGACGGGACGCGGACGGCGCTCGCCGTGCTCCAGGCCTTCGTGCCGAACCAGGGCGATGCCTGGACGCTGATGCTGGAGGGCTTGCGCCGCGACTTCGACACCGTCGTGCTCGCGCCCGAAAGCGAGGCGCCGGACCCGACCGAAGCCTTCGCCCCGCATCTGCGCTGGGCCGAGCTCCTCGGCCGCCGCACCGCCGAGCTGCACAACGCCTTCGCCATCGAGACCGACGACCCGGCCTTCGCGCCCGAGCCGTTCACGCATGACGACCTGCGCGACCTCGGGGAGGACGCGCGCCGTCTCGGCGAGCGGGCGTTCCGCGCCCTCGACGCCCTGGCGGGACGCACCTCCAGCACGGCGATCACCGAGTTGGCCGGTCGCCGCCGCGAGGTCGAGCTTCTGATCGAGGACATGACGGCGCGTGCGCCGGTGGGGGCGACCAAGACCCGCATCCACGGCGATTTCCACCTCGGTCAGGTCCTCGCCTCCGAGAGCGACCTCATCATCATCGACTTCGAGGGCGAGCCCGCTCGCCCCGCCGACGAGCGCCGCGCCAAGTCGACGCCGCTGCGCGACGTCGCCGGGATGCTGCGCTCCTTCGCCTACGGTGCCGAGACCGTCACCCGCGAGATCGCGAGCCGGTTCGCGGATTCGGAAGGCCGCGCCCGCAGCGCGTCCATCGCCTGGCGCGGCATGATCGATGCCGCGTTCCTCGACGCCTACCGTGCCGTGGCCTCCACCAGCCGCGCCGCAGTGACGGACCCGGAGACCGAGACGCGGCTGCTGTCGCTCTCGCTTCTGGCGAAGGCCCTCTACGAAGTCGATTACGAAGCCAATAACCGGCCGGATTGGATCGAAATCCCAGCCCGTGGGGTTCTCACAATTCTGGACGACACCAAGAGAGGCGTTTGAATGACGGATATCGACGAGAGCCTGGCGAAGACGTCCGAGCAGGAGCGGAAGCGGTCCGAACGGATCGCGGACCGCTCGGCCGCGTCGGGGAGTTCCCGCCAGGCCGATGCCGATACGTCGACCGTTCAGGGCGTCCATCCGGACGCGGTCGCCGCTGTGATGAGGGCGGATCACGGCGATCCGTTCTCCGTGCTCGGCCCTCACCAGATCGGCCCCGGCCTCTGGGAAGTGCGGGTCATCCTGCCCGAGGCGAAGTCGGCGACCCTTCTCACCGCCGGCAAGCGCATCCCGTTCGAGCGGCGCCACCAGGACGGGTTCTACGTCGCCCGCGTGCAGAGCGAGGGGCGTCCGCTCTACGAACTCGCGGTGGAGGGCTGGGACGGCACCGAGCGCACGCGCCACGACCCCTATAGCTTCGGCTCGTCGCTGCATCAGCAGGACATCGACAACCTGCGCGAGATCGGCAGCGACGTGACCTATCGGGTGCTCGGCTCCCAATCCATGGTGCTCGACGGCATCGACGGCTTCCGCTTCGCGGTCTGGGCGCCCAATGCCCGCCGGGTGAGCATCGTCGGCGATTTCAACGAGTGGGACGGCCGTCGCCACCCCATGCGGCTTTGGCAGACCGGCGGCATCTGGGAACTGTTCGTCCCGGGCCTGCGCGCCGGCGTCCACTACAAGTTCGAGATCCGCGGACCCGACGGGTCGCTCCTGCCGCTCAAGGCCGATCCCGTCGCCTTCGCGGCGCAGAAGCCGCCCGAGACCGCCTCCGTGCTCCAGGGCACGAACGCGCCCGTCTGGAACGACGGCAAGTGGATGGCGACGCGGGGGGAGAAAGATCCGCGCCACACCGCCATCTCGATCTACGAGGTGCATCTCGGCTCCTGGGCGCGCGTCGCCGAGGAGGGCAACCGCTACCTGACCTACAAGGAGTTGGGCGAGCGCCTGATCCCCTACGTCAAGGAGATGGGCTTCACCCATATCGAGATGCTGCCGATCACGGAATATCCGTTCGACGGCTCATGGGGTTACCAGCCGGTCTCGCTGTTCGCGCCGACGAGCCGCTTCGGCACGCCGGACGATTTCGCGGCCTTCGTCGATACGGCCCATGAGGCCGGCATCGGCGTGATGCTGGATTGGGTGCCGGGACACTTCCCCCTCGACGCCCACGGTCTCGGCCAGTTCGACGGGACGCATCTCTACGAGCATGCCGACCCGCGCCAGGGATTCCACCAGGATTGGGGGACCTACATCTACAATTTCGGCCGCACGGAAGTGTCGAGCTTCCTCGCCGCCAATGCCCGGTTCTGGCTCGAGCATTATCATCTCGACGGTCTGCGCGTGGATGCCGTCGCCTCCATGCTCTACCTCGACTATTCGCGCCGGCAGGGCGAGTGGATTCCCAACCAATACGGCGGCAACGAGAATCTCGACGCCATCAACTTCCTGCGCAAGACCAACGAGGCGACCTACAGCCACGCGCCGGGCACGATGACGATCGCCGAGGAATCCACCTCCTGGCCGGGCGTCTCCCACCCGACCTATACGGGCGGCCTCGGCTTCGGCTTCAAGTGGAACATGGGGTGGATGCACGACACCCTGGAATTCATGTCGAAGCAGACGATCCATCGCCGCTATCACCACCACGACCTGACCTTCGGCCTGCTCTACGCCTTCTCCGAGAACTTCATCCTGCCGCTCTCGCACGATGAAGTCGTTCACGGAAAGGGCTCGTTGCTGGACAAGATGCCGGGCGACCGCTGGCAGAAATTCGCAAATCTGCGCGCCTATTTCGGCTACATGTGGGGCCATCCGGGCAAGAAGCTGCTCTTCATGGGCGGCGAGTTCGGCCAGCAGAAAGAGTGGAACCACAACCAGAGTCTAGACTGGCACCTGCTCGACGATCCTCTGCATCGCGGCGTGAAGGATCTCATCCGCGACCTGAACCGCCTCTACACCTCGACGCCCGCCCTCCACGTGAGGGATTGCGAGGCAGCCGGCTTCCAGTGGCTGGTCTCCGACGACCAGGACAACAGCGTCATCGCCTGGGCGCGCAAGGGCACCAATCCGGGTGAGGTCGCCGTCGTCGTCTCCAATTTCACGCCGATTCCGCGTGACGGATACCGGATCGGCGTGCCGGAGGCCGGGTTCTACCGCGAGGCGATCAACTCTGATTCCGAGCGCTATGGCGGTTCGAATGTCGGCAACATGGGCGGCGTCCAGGCGGAGCCGGTGGAGAGCCACGGCCAGCCCTATTCGCTGGTTCTCGCGGCACCGCCTTTGGGAACGATGATCTTCGTGCGCGAGGGCTGAGATCGGCTCGTGCTTTAAGATGCCATGAGAAAAGGCGCCGGTTCGATGAACCGGCGCTTTTTTTGTTTGAGGCTGTTTGATCGGATCGCTTAACCGGTGCTTTCGCCAAAGTAGAGCATCCCACCAGACCACCTCATCCTGAGGTGCCGGAGCGCAGCGGAGGCCTCGAAGGAGCCTTCCAGATAACAAAGCGATCCCTGGAGGGCTCCTTCGAGGCCGCTACGCGGCACCTCAGGATGAGGTAAAGCACTGGAATAGAAAGCAAATCGGCTCCTCGGACGAAAGATTTGTCCGAGGCAGGCGCTCAGACCGTGCGGGCGCGAAGTCCGCCGCCATTGCCCAGCGCGCGGGCGTAGAGCGCCGAGTAGTCCATGGCCGCGCCGTCCCAGGTGAAGGAGCGAGACATGGCGCGGCGGCGCATGGCGTTGAGGCGCTTCTTCTCGCCGAACGTGTCGAGGGCGCGGCGGACGGCGCCGAGGAACCCCTTCTGCGAGGCTTCGCCGAAGGTGAAGCCGGTCACGCCGTCCTCCACCGTGTCGGCGAGGCCGCCGGTGCGGCGCACGATCGGCAGCGAGCCGAAACGCTGGGCGTACATCTGCGCGAGGCCGCAGGGCTCGAAGCGCGAGGGCATCAGCAGGAAGTCGCTTCCGGCGAACATCCGCCGCGCTTCCTTCTCCTCGAACCCCACATGGACCCCGACGGCATCCGGATGGCGGCGGGCGAGATCGCTGAGCGCGGTCTCGAAGCGGCGCTCGCCCTCGCCGATGACGACGATCTGACCGCCCTCGGCCACGATGGTCTCAGCGGCGCTGAGGCTGAGGTCGATGCCCTTCTGGTGGACGAGGCGCGAGACGATGGCGAAGAGCGGGCCGCGCGACACGGCGAGGCCGAACTTCCGGCGCACCGTCTCGGCATTGGCGCGCTTGCCCTTCCAGTCGTCCGCCTCGAACCGCGTGGCGAGATGAGGATCGGTGCGCGGGTCCCAGCTTTCGTCGATCCCGTTGAGGATGCCGGCCAGCCGCCCCTGTGCGGCGCGGGTGCGCAGCAATCCGTCGAGGCCGCAGCCGGATTCCGGCATCATGATCTCGCGGGCATAGGTCTCGCTCACCGTGGTGACGTGCGAGGCGTAATAGATGCCGGCCTTGAGGAAGGAGAGATGCCCGTAGAACTCGCAGCCATCCATCTGGAAGGCCCCGTCCGGGATGCCGAGGCGACCGAGGGAATCGCTCGGGAACAGGCCCTGATAGGCGAGGTTGTGGATCGTCAGGACGCTGGGGACGCGCTGCCCGGTCCATTCGAGATAGGCGGGGGCGAGCGCCGTCTGCCAGTCGTTGAGGTGAAGCAGGTCGGCCGACCAGGACGGGTCGACCCCGCCGGTCAGTTCCGCCGCCGCGAGGCTGAGGCGCGCGAAGCGCAGGTCGTTGTCGCGGAAATCCCCCTGCGCGTCGCCATAGGGCGTGCCGTCGCGCTGGTAGAGGTCCGCGCTGAGGATGATGTAGACCTTGAGGCCGTCACCCGTCTCGATGAGCCCGAGATCGCAGGGCGGGATGCCGGCATGGCCGCGCAGATGGGCGACGACGGGGATGTGATCGAACCTGTCCACCACCTGGCGGTAGCCGGGAATGAGCACGCGGACGTCGTAATGGCGGCGCAGCGACCGGGGCAGGGCGCCGGCGACTTCGCCCAGACCGCCGGTCTTGACGAAATCCGCCATCTCCGGGGTCGCGTAGAGGATGCGCGGCTGGAGCGAAAGGCCCCGAATTACCTCGGCGTCGGCCGCGCCGGAGGCGAAAATCGGCGAGGCGAGGTCGGCACTGGAGGTGGTCGTCGCCGGCATATGATGGAGACCTCTAGGGCAGATCGTGCTCTTCGCGATGCACAACTCAAGCCACTGGGTCGGTTAATACTACGTTCAGTTTGCTGCGGCGCGGGGAAAATGTCGCGCCGCGATAGTTTTTTCGGCCTCCCTCGGCTCCGCCGCCTTCAGTCAGGGTGCCGGAGCAGGATCACGCCCTCGTTTCCGGCCATGTCGAGCACCTCCGAGGCGCCGATATCGGCTCGTCCGGGATGGGTTGAGAGGAGAACGCTCCAGCCTGATTCGCCTGCCAGGGGGAACCGGACCGGCCAGCCCAAGAAGTTCAGCACGATCCGCACGGTCTCGCCGGCCTCCACCCTCTCATAGGCGAGGACGTGGTCGAGCCCGTCCGTGTCGAGCCGGCGGTAGCTTCCCACTGCCAGGGCCGGATAGGCGCGGCGGAGATGCAGGAGCCTCCGGTAGAGTGTGAGGATCGAGGTGGAATCGTCGCGCAGGGCCTCGACATGCCGCCTGTCCCGGTCGGCGCTCAAGGGCAACCAGGGTTCGGCCTCGCTGAAGCCGGCATGCTCGGTGTCGTCCCACTGCATCGGGGTCCGTTCCGGGTCGCGGCCATGGCCCGGCTCGTTGAAGCCCCAGGGGTCGCGCATCCGCTCCGGCGGGATCTCCACATGGGCGAGGCCGATCTCGTCGCCGTAATAGACCGTGGGCGTGCCCCGCAGGGTGAGGAGAAGGATCGCCGCGATCCGCGCCTGCGCCTCGCCGATCCGTGCGGCGATACGGGGCTGGTCGTGGTTGCCCAGCACCCAGTTCGGCCAGCCGCCGGGGGGCAACGCCTCCTCGTACTCGTCCACCAGGGCCGCCACGGCATCGGCCTGCCACGGGGTCTGGATCAGCTGGAAGTTGAACGGCAGGTCGACGCCGGTCAGACCGGGGCCGTAATAAGCCACCAGCCGCTCGATCGGCAGGTAGATCTCGCCGATCAGGACCCGGTCGTCGTAACCGTCGAGCACGCGGCGCATGCCGGCGATGATGTCGAACACTTCCGGGCGGTCGGCGGAATAGACCTGATCGAACCGGTTGATCTCCGGCTGTTCGGGGTGGAAGGCGGGGTTCGCCGGATTGTCGCGAAAGCCCTCGTCCTTCATCAGGTGCCAGATCACGTCGACGCGGAACCCGTCGATCCCCCGGTCGAGCCAGAAACGCAGGACGTCGTGCATCGCCTCCCGCACGGCCGGGTTGCGCCAGTTCAGGTCCGGCTGCTGGCTCAGGAAGGCGTGGTAGTAATATTGGCCGCTGGCCTCGTCGAAGGTCCAGGCCGGGCCGCCGAAATTGCTCAGCCAGTTGTTGGGCGGCCCGCCATCCGGCGCCGGATCGCGCCAGATGTACCAGTCCCGCCGCGGATTCTCGCGCGAGGCGCGGCTCTCGGTGAACCACGGATGCGCGATGGAGGAGTGGTTCGGCACGAAGTCGAGGATGACCCTGAGCCGGCGGGCATGGGCCTCCGCGATCAACTCGTCAAGGTCGGCCAGGCTGCCGAAGAGCGGGTCGACGCCGCAATAATCGGCGACGTCGTAGCCGTAATCCGCCATGGGCGAGGGATAGATCGGCGAGATCCAGACGGCGTCGACACCGAGCCAGGCGAGATAGTCGAGCCGGCGCGTGATGCCGGGAAGGTCGCCGACACCGTCGCCATTGGTGTCCTGAAACGAACGCGGATAGACCTGATAGACGGTCCCCCGCTTCCACCAGACGGCTTTCGCCAGATCCGGAACAGTCGTCTCGCCTGACGTCATCCGTCCCCCGATTCACACCCCGATGCCGGTCACAGCCTAGCCTGTGGCGGAGCACCAAGCGACCCCGCCTCGGGCCTCCTTCCCGCTGCCGCACCAGCGCGCTTCCGCCGCATTCATGAAACCTTCAGCGCTAAATGGTCTCATTCCCGCACGGTTTGGATGGGAGACAGGCGAATCGCGGAGACCGGTCACCGCCAGCGGGATCGGTCGATCCCGGAAGTCCGACCTGTCCATAGCGCCGCCGCACGGTCACCGCCGGAAGAAGCGGGTGCCGAACAGCGCTCTGCGGCAGCGACACTGAGGGGGAATGAGACCATGCTGAACGAAATCCTGGCCGCCACCGCTCGGAGCGAGGACATCGGCACGCGTACCGCCGCCGGAGACGCCCCGGCCCGGCCGGGCTGGACCGCTCCGGCCAAGCCCGCCTCCGGCGACCCCGTGGCGGACCTGCGCGAAGCCATCCTCGCCAAGCTCGCCTATGCCATCGGCAAGACCCCCGAGACCGCCCGCGAGCGCGACTGGTTCGCCGCCACCGCCCTGGCCCTGCGCGACCGGATCGTCGATGCCTGCATGGACGGCAGGTCCACCAGCATTCCCAACAAGCGGGTCTATTACCTCTCCCTCGAATTCCTCATCGGCCGGCTTTTGTCCGACGCCATGAACAATCTCGGCCTCGTCGACACGACCCGCCGGGCCTTGCGCGATCTCGGCATCGATCTCGGCGACGTCGAGGCGGCCGAACCGGATGCGGCGCTGGGCAATGGCGGCCTCGGGCGTCTCGCCGCCTGTTTCATGGAGAGCATGGCGAGCCTGTCGATCCCCGCCATCGGCTACGGCATCCGCTACGATCACGGCCTGTTCAAGCAATCCCTGGAGGATGGCTGGCAGAAGGAGGCGCCGGAAACCTGGCTCGCCGAGGGCAATCCCTGGGAATTCGTGCGGCCCGAGGCGACCTACACGATCGGCTTCGGCGGCCATGTCACCATGTCGGCGATCTCGGACGGCGTGATCCGCCGCCACTGGCACCCGGCCGAGACCGTTCGGGCCGTGGCCCATGACGTCCCCGTGGTCGGCTGGCGCGGTAAGCACGTCAACACCCTGCGGCTCTGGAAGGCGGAGGCGAACTCGCCCCTCGAACTCGCGCAGTTCAATGGCGGCGACCATGTGGGCGCGGTGGCGGCCCGGTCCAAGGTCGAGGCGATCTCGCGGGTGCTCTATCCGAGCGATTCCTCGGAGAGCGGCCAGGAACTTCGACTGCGCCAGGAATACTTCTTCACCTCGGCCTCGCTGCAGGACCTCGTCTCCCGGCACGTGGCCGAGCGCGGCGATCTCCGCTCGCTGCCCGACCATGCCGCGATCCAGCTCAACGACACCCACCCGGCCATTGCCGTGCCGGAGCTGATGCGCATCCTCCTCGAGGATCACGGCCTCGCCTGGGAGGATGCCTGGCACATCACCACCCATACCCTGAGCTATACCAACCACACCCTCCTGCCCGAGGCGCTGGAGACCTGGCCGGTGGAGCTCATGGAGCGGCTGCTGCCGCGCCACATGCAGATCATCTACCTGATCAACTGGATGCATCTCGAAGAGCAGGGACGCCACGGCAGGGCCGATGCGGCGCAACTCGCCTCGGTCTCGCTCATCGACGAGGCCAACGGTAAGCGCGTGCGGATGGGGCATCTCGCCTTCCTCGGCGCCCGCCGGGTGAACGGCGTCTCGGCGCTCCACACCGACCTGATGCGCTCCACGGTGTTCAAGGACCTCCACGCCCTCGACACCGACAAGATCGTCAACAAGACCAACGGGATCACCTTCCGGCGCTGGTTCCACAACTGCAACCCGGAGCTGACGAAGCTCGCCGTGGAGGTGGTGGGCGAGCGCGTCCTCGACGATCCCGAGGCGCTGCTGGGGCTGGCCGATTACGCCGCCGATTCCGCCTTCCAGGCCCGCTACGCCGCCATGCGCACCTCCCGCAAGGAGGCGCTGGCCAAGGTGGTGGCCGAGAATACCGGCATCGTCGTCGATCCCTCGGCTCTGTTCGACACCCAGATCAAGCGCATTCACGAATACAAGCGCCAACTCCTCAACGTGATCGAGACCGTGGCTTTGTATCAGGCGATCAAGGCCGAGCCGCACAAGGACTGGACGCCGCGCGTCAAGATCTTCGGCGGAAAGGCGGCGCCGAGCTACGTCCAGGCCAAGCTCATCATCAAGCTCGCCTGCGATGTGGCCAAGCTCGTGAACAGCGACCCGGATATCGCCGGGCGCCTCAAGGTGGTGTTCCTGCCGAATTACCGCGTCAGCCTCGCCGAGGCGATCATCCCCGGCTCCGACCTGTCGGAGCAGATCTCCACCGCCGGCATGGAGGCGTCGGGCACCGGCAACATGAAGCTGGCGCTGAACGGCGCCCTCACCGTGGGCACGCTCGACGGCGCCAATATCGAGATCCGCGACCATGTGGGGGCGGACAACATCTTCATCTTCGGCCTCGATGCGGCCGGGGTTCAGAAGCGCGCGGCCGAGCCGGATTACGCCGCCCGGGCCATCGCGGCCTCGCCGCGCCTTTCCGCCGCCCTCGACTTCATCGAGGCGGGCGGTTTCTCGCCGGAGGAGCGCGGCCGCTTCCAGCCGATCGTGGACGACCTGCGCCACAACGACCGCTACCTGCTCACGGTCGATTTCGACGATTACTGGCGCGTCCAGCGCGAGATCGACGCCGCCTGGATCGACAAGGCGAGCTGGTGGAAGAAGGCCATCCTCAACACCGCCCGGATGGCCTGGTTCTCCTCCGACCGCTCCATGCGCGAATATGCCGACGACATCTGGCGGGTGAAGGTGGGGTGAGGCGAGAGGCCCTTCTTTTTCTTCCGCAAGGCGGTCGAGAACCGACGATCCGGCACCCCCTGCCGGCGCATCAGGGATGGGGAGCGGTGGTTCGGCGAACGCCGGTTGCGCGTTCGCAGACGGACTGGACTCGGCTCCAGGCTCGGCCCCCGTTATCTCGTGCCGTCCCTTACCGGAGAGACGCGATGTTCACGCACGTCATGATCGGCAGCAACGATCTGGACCGCGCTCGGGCCTTCTACGACGCGACATTCGCCGCTCTGGGAGGCGAGTCTGGCGAGATGGATGCCAGAGGCAGGCTGATCTATTGCCATGAAGGCGGGCGGCTGATGATTACGACGCCCATCGACGGTGAGCCGGCAACCGCCGCCAACGGCGGAACGATCGGTATCGCCGCGGAGAGCCACGACCATGTTCTCGCCTGGCATCGGGCCGGCACCGAGCACGGGGGCAGCGCAATCGAGAGCCCGCCCTCTGAGCGTCCGAACGGCGCCTTCGTCGCCTACCTTCGTGATCCCGATGGCAACAAGCTCACCGCACGGACCGTGCCGGCGAGGTGAAGACAGTCGCGGCCCCGTGGGTGGTGCGTGGGCGCATGCCGGGCGTCGGCGCATGGCGATTTCGACCGTGCGAGACAGCTATCGCACATCTCCGGTCAGGACCAATCGTGGGCGCTGCGTGCGGATCAGATCCGGCACGCCCCTTCGAGCGCCGTGTTCTCCGCCTCGGTGAAAATCCGCGAGCGGATGAGGAAGCGCCGGTCGCGGCCGTTCTCCAGGGAGAACATGCCGCCTCGGCCGGGTACCACGTCGAGGATCAGGTGGGTGTGCTTCCAGACCTGGAATTGCGGGCGGCTGATCCAGAAATCGGCGCCGGCGACCTGGCCGAGATGGACGTCGCTGTCCCCGGTGAGGAAATCGCCCACCGGGTAGCACATGGGCGAGGACCCGTCGCAGCACCCGCCCGATTGGTGGAACATCACCGGCCCGTGCTCGGCGCGCAATTCCTCGATCAACGCGATGGCGGCCGGTGTCGCCGTGACCCGCAGGGGCGTTCCGTCGGCGCCGACCTGATCGGCCGTGGTCGCTTCGGTCGTGCTCATGGAACGCTCCCTCCCGTCATGTGAACCCGGCCGGGGGATGTCCCGAGCCGGGATGTTCGTTCATGCCGCCTTCTTGGCCGCGGCCTCGCCGTAGAAAGTGCCGCCGGCCTCCGCCATGCGCAGGAGGTTCTCCGGCACCGCGAAGCGCGACCCGTGCCTGGCTTCCAGTCCCTGGGCCAGGGCCACGAACGCTTTCGCACCCATGAAGTCGATGTAGGACAGGGCGCCGCCGGTGAAAGGGGCGAAGCCGAAGCCGAGGATGGAGCCCACATCGGCCTCGCGCGGGTCGGTGATGACGCCTTCTCCCACGGTGCGGGCGGCCTCCAGGGCCTGAACCACCAGGAGCCGCTGTTTCAGCTCGGTGAAATCGACGTCGTCGGGGTCGATTCGGGTCGCCTGGAGATCCGACAATCCGGGCCAGAGCTTCTTCGAGGCGCCGTCCGGATAGTCGTAGAAGCCTTTCCGGTTCTTGCGCCCGAGCCGGCCCTCGCCCTCCACCAGGGTGGTGAGCAGAGCCTTCTGGGCGGGGTCGATCGCCTCGGCGCCGAGCTGCGCTTCGGTGGCCTTGACGATCTTCAGGGCGAGGTCGACGGCCACCTCGTCGGTGAGGGAGAGGGGCCCCACCGGCATCCCGGCCTGGCGGCCGGCATTCTCGATCATGGCGGCGGGGATGCCCTCGATGAGCATCTTGTGACCCTCGTAGAGATAGGCGCCGACGCAGCGATTGGCGAAGAATCCCCGGCTGTCGTTGACGACGATGGGCGTCTTCTTGATCGCACGGACGTAGTCGAGCGCGGTGGCGAGCGCCGCGTCCCCGGTCTCCTCGCCCTTGATGATCTCCACGAGCATCATCTTCTCCACCGGCGAGAAGAAGTGGATGCCCACGAAATTGCCCGCGCGCCGGGACGCCTTGGCGAGGCCCGAGATCGGCAGGGTCGAGGTGTTGGAGGCGAAGATCACGTTCTCGCCGATTACCGCCTCCACCTTGGCGATGACCTCGGCCTTCACCTTGGGATCTTCGAACACCGCCTCGATCACGAGATCACAGGATGACAGGTCGGCGTAATCGGCGCTGGTGGTGATGCGCGCGAGAAGCGCCTCGCGGTCGGCGGTCTTGGCCCGGCCCTTGTTGATCTGGTCGGTGACGAGCTTGTGGGCGTAGGCCTTGCCCTTCTCGGCGGCTTCCGTGGACTGGTCGAGGAGGATCACCTCCATCCCCGCATTGGCGGTGACGTAGGCGACCCCGGCCCCCATGAAGCCGGCGCCGACGACGCCCACCCGCTTCACGCTGGTCTTGGCGATCTCCTTGGGCCGGCGCGCGCCCTTGTTCAGCTCGCCCATGGAGATGAACAGCGTGCGGATCATCGCCGCCGCCTCCTTGGAGCGCAGGATCTTGGCGAAGTACCTGCTCTCGACCCGCAGCGCGAGATCCATCGGCAGCTGCAGGCCCTCGTAGACCGAGGCGAGGATGGCCTTGGCCGCCGGATAATTGTCGTGTGTCTCGCGGCGGTAGATCGCGTTGGCCGGCGGCCAGATCATCATGCCGGCAGGCGAATAGACCTTACCCGAGGGGGCCTTGAACTTCGGCTGGTCCCAGGGAGCCACGGGCGAGCCGCCGGCCTTGATCCAGGCCTTGGCCTTCTCGACGATCTCGTCCTTGCCCGCCACCTCGTGGACGAGGCCCATGTTCTTGGCCATGAGCGGACGGATCTGCTCGCCCTTGAACAACATCTGCAGGGCGTCACCGGTCTGCATCAGGCGGGGGACGCGCTGGGTCCCGCCCGCGCCGGGGAACAGCCCGACCTTGATCTCGGGCAGGCCGACGCGGGTCTTCGGATCGTCGGACAGCACCCGGTGGTGACAGGAAAGCGAAAGTTCGAAGGCGCCGCCGAGGCAGATGCCGTTCACCGCCGCCGCGAAGGGCTTGCCGCAGGTCTCCAACTTGCGGAAGACCAGGGTGAGCTTGCGCGATTCCTCGAAGAAGTGGCGCATGGCCTCTTCTTCGCCCTTCTCGGCTTTCAGCGTCTCGTAGGCTTGGCCGAGGCCCTGGAGCATGGTGAGGTCGGCGCCGCCGGAAAAGTTGTCCTTGCCCGAGGTGATGACGCAGCCCTTCACGGCCGGATCGGCCACCACGGCGTCGATGACCTGATGCAGGTCGCTCATCACCCCTTCGGTGAAGACGTTCATCGAGCGGCCGGGCATGTCCCAGGTCGCGAGCGCGATACCGTCGGAATCGACCTCGAAGCTGAAGTTCGTGAGATTCATGTCTGATCCTTGTGGGGTCGGCTTGAGGCGTGAGGCTATTAAGACGTTTTAAAAATTTGGGCTGGATAAAGAATTCCAGGATCGAAAAGGTGGAACAGGGAAAGTTATCGAATGTTGGCGCGAAACGTCTGCCAGGGATGCCGCGACGGCGCCGATCTCGACTTTACGTTTACCATGGCGTTCCAACCCATCCTCGATCTCGACGCTCAGCGCGTGTGGGGATACGAGGCGCTGGTGCGCGGCCCCGAAGGCCAGTCCGCCGCCTCCATCCTCGATCGCGTCACCGAGACGACGGTCTATCGCTTCGATCAGGCCGCGCGGGTACGTGCCATCGAGCTGGCCGGCCGGCTGTTCCCCGTCGACGACGAGACCAAGCTGTCCATCAACTTCATGCCGAACGCGGTCTACGAGCCGGCGGCCTGCATCCGCTCCTCGCTGGAGGCGGCGCGCCGGGCCGGATTCGCCCATGACCGGATCATGTTCGAGTTCACCGAGAACGAGAAGTTCCGCGACATCAACCATGTGAAGCGCATCGTCGCCGAGTATCGCAAGCAGGGCTTTCTCACCGCGCTGGACGATTTCGGCGCGGGCTTCGCCGGCCTCAACCTCCTGGCGAACTTCCGTCCCGACCTGATCAAGATCGACATGGAGCTCCTGCGCGGCATCGACACGGACAAGGGCCGTCAGATCATCACGGCGGGGATCATCTCCATGGCGCGGCAGCTCGGCGTCTCGGTCATCGCGGAAGGTGTCGAGACGCGGGGCGAACTCGAGACCCTGCGCGGACTCGGGGCGACGCTGTTCCAAGGCTATCATTTCGCCCGCCCCCAACTCGAAGCCCTCCCGAGTGTCGCCGGATTCGAGGCACGGGAGCCGCGCCTCGCCGCCCTGGCGTCATAGCGCTCTTCCCGGAACGCCCGTCGCGTCGCTGCGCCTGCATGTTCGCGTCGTCGGTCTCATGCAGGGCCGCCCCAGGCGGTGCGGCCCTGCCGTCGATCCTCCGCTGGATCGACCTCAATCGGGTTTTACTTGGCCGGTGCCGTTCCGGGCAGCGGCGGTGCGCCCGCCGGCCGGTCGCCGGCCGAGGCGATGGCCAGCATGTTCAGGATCTTGGTGACCGCTCCCTGCGAGATCACCGTGACCGTCGAGGCCGGGTCCGAATTGATCGCCTGGAATTTCTGGTAGATCTTGTCGTCGTAGATGCCGCTGAGGTGCTTGAGCTCGTCGAGATTGAACTTCTCGGCATAGGCCTTCGACAATCCCTCGACCATCACCTCGCGCTGCTTGTCGAACTCGGCGCGGACCTCCTTGCGGATGGCCTCTGCCTTGTCCTCGGGCATCGGCTGCACGGTCTTTTCCAGGGCGCCGGTGAAGCCGGTTTCGAGGTTCTTGATCAGGGTCTTCTGAACCAGATCCTTGGCGACCGCGACGCGGTCGGCGGCGTCGTCCGCGTGGGCGGCGAACGGCGCGCAGAGCGCGGTCGTCAGCATCAGGGTCGCGAGAAGGCGTGTCATCGTGGCGTGTCTCCCGGTGTGTTTATGATTGCGCCGCCGGCATCGGCGGCGGGAGTGCGCCGTTTAGCAGCGTTCCGAAGGGTTTGGGAGGGATAGCGCCCCATCACACCCGCTCGATGATCGTGGCGGTGCCCATGCCGGCGCCGATGCAGAGGGTGACGAGGGCGCGCTCCTTGCCGGTGCGCTCCAGCTCGTCGAGCACCGTGCCGAGGATCATCGCGCCGGTGGCGCCCAGCGGATGGCCCATGGCGATGGCGCCGCCATTGACGTTCACCTCGGACGGGTTGAGCCCGAAGGCCTGGCAGAAGCGCAGGACCACGGCGGCGAAGGCCTCGTTGACCTCGAACAGGTCGATATCGGCGACGGTCATGCCGGCACGCGCCAGCACCTTCTTCGTCACGTCCACCGGGCCGGTGAGCATCAGCGCCGGGTCCGAGCCGATATTGGCGAAGGCGCGGATGCGGGCGCGCGGCTTGAGGCCGGCCTTCTCGCCCGCCTCTTTCGAGCCCACCAGCACGGCGGCGGCGCCGTCGACGATGCCGGACGAATTGCCGGCGTGATGGACGTGGTTCACCGTCTCCACGTCGGGATGCGCGTCGATCGCCACGGCGTCGAACCCGCCCATCTGGCCCATCTGGACGAAGGAGGCCTTCAGCCTGGCCAGCGACTGCATGTCGGTGGAGGGACGCATGTGCTCGTCGGTGTCGAGCAAGGTGATGCCGTTGACGTCGCGCACCGGCACGACGGACTTGCCGAACAGCCCGTCGGCCCAGGATTTCGCCGAGCGCTTCTGCGACTCCACCGCATAGGCGTCGCAATCGTCGCGGGAGAAGCCGTATTTCGTGGCGATGAGGTCGGCCGAGACGCCCTGCGGCATGAACCACGACTTGATCGCGATGGCCGGGTCCACCGGCCAGGCCCCGCCCGAGGCGCCCAGACCGACGCGGCTCATGGATTCGACGCCGCCGCCGATGGTGAGGTCGTGCTGGCCGGCCATGACTTGGGCCGCGGCGAAATTCACAGCGTCGAGTCCGGAGGCGCAGAACCGGTTGATCTGCACGCCGGGCACGTGGTCGCCGTAATCGGCCACCAGGGCCGCCGCACGGGCGATGTCGCCGCCGGCCTCGCCGACGGGATCGACGCAGCCGAGAATGACGTCGTCCACCTGCCGCGTGTCGAGCCCGTTGCGTTCCTTGAGGGCGCGCAGGGCCGTCTCGGCGAGGCGCAGGGCCGTCACCTCGTGCAGCGCGCCATCCGGCTTGCCGCGGCCCCGCGGGGTGCGGACGTGATCGTAGATGAAGGCCTCGGGCATATGCGTTTCCCTGTTGTCCGCTCCTGCGGAGCGACGGCTTTCAAAGTCTGCTCTCGGTCTCGCCGTCATTCCGGGGCCGCGAAGCGGAGCCCGGAATCCAGATCCGCGAACACATCCAAGATTTATCGCGTCGGCGGTTCTGGATTCCGGGCTCGCTCTGCGAGCGCCCCGGAATGACGTGGTGAACCGAAAGTCTGTCGTCCGCTCTAAAACGCCTCGGCGCCGAGCGCCATGGTCGTCTCGGCTCCGGCCTTGATCCGCACCAGCCGGAGAGCGGTCTCGGGCAGCGTCCGCTCCATGTAGAACCGGCCGGTGACGAGCTTGTCGTCCATCTCCGGCGACGGGCCTTGCGCGATGCGGGCCAGCGCCGCCTTGGCGATCCGGGCCCACATGTAGCCCATGGCGACGAGGCCGAGGAGGTGCATGTAGTCGGTGGCGCCGGCCCCGGCATTGTCGGGCTTGGAGAAGGCGTTCTGCATGAACCACATCGTGGCGCCCTGAAGGTCGTTCAGGCCGGCCTGGAGCGGTGCGGTGAACGGGGCCATGCCCTCTACCTCGGCATGGTCCTTGATGAAGGTCTGGACCTCGGCGAGGAAGCCCATCATCGCCCGGCCGCCATCCTTGGGCAGCTTGCGGCCGATGAGGTCCATGGCCTGGATGCCGTTGGCGCCCTCGTAGATCATGGCGATGCGGGCATCGCGCACGAATTGCGACATGCCCCATTCCTCGATGTAGCCGTGGCCGCCGAAGAGCTGCTGGGCCGCCACCGCGTTGTCGAACCCCTTGTCCGTGAGCACGCCTTTCACCACCGGGGTCATCAGGCCCATATGGTCCTCGGCCTTCTGGCGCTCGGCCGCGTCGTCGGAGCGGTGGCCGATATCGGCCTGTAGCGCGGTCCACAGCACGAGAGCGCGGGCGGCCTCGTTGAAGGCGCGGATGCCCATGAGGGTCCGGCGCACGTCCGGGTGGACGATGATCGGGTCGGCGACCTTGTCGGGTGCCTTCGCCCCCGTCAGCGAGCGGCCCTGGAGCCGGTCCTTCGCGTAGGCCACGGCGTTCTGGTAGGCGACCTCCGACTGGGCGAGACCCTGGACGCCCACCGCGAGGCGCGCCTCGTTCATCATCACGAACATCGCGTTGAGACCGCGGTTCTCCTGGCCGACGAGCCAGCCCTTCGCGCCGTCATAGTTCATGACGCAGGTGGAATTGCCGTGGATGCCCATCTTGTGCTCGAGGGAACCGCAGGAGACGCCGTTCCGCTCTCCCACCGAGCCATCCGCGTTGACGAGGAATTTCGGCACCACGAACAGGGAGATGCCCTTGGTGCCGGCCGGCGCACCCTCGATCCGGGCGATGACGAGATGGACGATGTTCTCCGACAGGTCGTGCTCGCCGGCCGAGATGAAGATCTTGGTGCCGGTGAGGCTGTAGGAGCCGTCGCCGTTCGGCACCGCCTTGGTCTTGAGGAGTCCGAGATCCGTGCCGCAATGGGGCTCGGTGAGGTTCATCGTGCCGGTCCAGGCACCCTCGACCATCTTCGGCAGGTAGGTCGCCTTCTGCTCCTCCGAGCCATGGACGAGGAGGGCGGCCATCGCCCCCTGCGTCAGGCCGGGATACATCGTCAGCGCCAGATTGGCCGACGACGCGAATTCGGAGATCGCGGTGTTGATCGTGTGCGGCAGGCCCTGGCCGCCATATTCCTCCGGCACGGAAATGCCCATCCAGCCGGCCGCCGCATAAGCGGCGTAGCCGGCCTTGAACCCGTCCGGCGTGGTGACGCTGCCGTCGGCGTGCCGGGTACAGCCCTGCCTGTCGCCGATGGCGTTGAGGGGGGTCAGCACCTCTTCGGCGAGCTTGGCGCCCTCGGTGAGCACGGCCTGGATCAGGTCGGGCGGCGCATCTGAGAACCCGCGCAGGTTGTTGCGGCCGTGGAACGCGAAGACGTCGTCGAGGAGAAACCGAACGTTCTCCACAGGTGCCCGGTACGTCGGCATGTCGTCTGTCCTCCACCCGTTCGACCGCGTGCTCGATTCGGCCCGGAGGCCACGGCGCGCTTAATGGTTCACATATAAACTATCGAGCCCGAGAGGGGAAGGGGGGGCGCCTTCCGGCGCCTTTCCCGAGAGATATGGTCAGTTTGGTACAGGGCTTAACCCGCTGTTTACCAAGAGTATCAAATGTCGTGGGCAATCGATCCGTTTGCCTGCCGCTGCGACACCCCCACGTTGCACAACGACACGTCGGATTGGGTCACGGACCTCGCTGCCCCGGGTTTGACGATGAAACGCAACGCGACGCTGAACCTGGAAGAGTTCGACCCGGAAGTCCTCGACGCCGCGCGCGACGTGGCGCGCCGCGCCGGCGTGCCGGTGGAAGCCTGGATCGCGTCCATCGTCTCGCCGGATCAGAAGCCCAAGGCGCGCCGTTCCCGCACCTCCTCGTCCACGCACCATCAGGCCCGGCCCCGCCCGGAGGGGCAGGTCCCGTCGCCGGTGCCGCCCGCCCCGGTGGAGACCGCCGCCGTTCCCGAACCCTCACCGGTCGTCGAGGCCGCCGCCGCTCCCGAATCCTCCCCGGAGGCCGAGCCCGCCGCCGAGATCGCCGCCGTCACCGAAGTCGCGGCCGTCACCGAAGTCACTGCCCCCGCCGAAGTCGCTGCCCCCGCCGAAGTCGCGGCCGTCGCTTCGGACCCGGTCGAGCCGTTCACGAACTCGATCGCCGAGATGATGCGGCGTCTCGACCGGATCGACCACAAGATCGGTCAGGACCAGCAGGCCTCGCAACAGGCGGCGAGCCGGACGATCGAGGAGATCGAGGCCCGGATCAGCACCGTGCTCGATGCCGGCCTGTCCCCGGCCGCGCAGATGGCCGAGCGCCTGGGCCAGATCGAGCGCCGCATGGTCGAGCTCGGCGAGCAGCTGGCGTCCCCGCGGCCGATCGGCCGGCGCGGCCGTCCGGCGGAGGCCGAGATCCGCGACGCCGTCGCCGAGATCCGCCAGCGCCAGCGCGAACTCGATTCCGACGGGACGCCCGCCCAGGGCAAGGCGAGCGGTGCCGCTCTCCGGATGCCGTCTCCCGCCATTTCCGAATTGCAGGCCGAGACGAGCCGCCTGCGCGAATCGATCGGCGGCCTCGCCACGGGTCGCGACGTCGGCGCCCTCGAACAGGCCATGCGCTCCCTCGTCACCGGGGTCCAGCGCGCCCAGGAGCCGGCCGACCTCGCCGCCATCGCGGCCCCGATCGAGTTGATCCGCGTTCAGGTCACCCGTCTCGCCGACGACGTGGCCGAGAACGTCCATGCCCGCGTCGCCAATGACGTGGAGCGCCTCGCGGCGAAGGTCGACGGCGCGCTCAGCAACAGCACGCCGGGCTTCGCCGACCGCGACGAGCTCGGCAACCTGTTCCGCGAGCTCGACGAGATCCGCCGCCTGATCGCCGCCCTGGCCGGGCCGGAACGGATCCAGAGCCTCGCGCAGGGTCTCCAGGCCATCAGCGCCCAGATCACCGAGCTGCAGGGCGGCGTCGGCGGCGACGGCTCCAACATGGCCGAGCTGCGGCCCCTGCTCGAAGAGATCCGCACCGGATTGCGGACCCCGCCATCGGGGGGGATCGAGGAACAGATCCAGGCGATGGGCGCCAAGCTCGACGCCCTGCGTGACGGTGCCTCCGGCGGCGGCGGCAATTCGGACGCGATCATCGTGCGCATCGACGCCCTGGCCGACAAGGTCGAGCGGGCCAGCGTCAATCCCGTCGGCGACCTGATCGGCCGCCTCGAAGACCTGGGCGAGACCCTGCGCCGGCCGGTGATTCCCGGCGGCGACCTCGCCTCGATCCACGGCATGCTCCACGACCTCGCCGAGAAGCTCGACCGTGTGGGCGGCCCCGTCGGGCCGCGCGCCGAGGGGCTGGATGCCCTGGAAAAGCAGGTCCTGGCGCTCGCCAGCCGTATCGACACGCGGGACGCCGACCCGGCCCTCGCGGGGCTCGAGCGGACGATGTCCGACCTCCTGGCCCAGGTCTCGGCCCTGCGCGACGAAGCACCGATCGAGGCCGCCGTGGAGCGGGCGGCGCGCAACGCCGTCGCCGAGAGCATCGGGACCACCGGCGATACCGGCGAACTCGAACTGCTCAAGGCCAGCCTCGCCGACCTTCGCATGCATCAGGCCGCCTCCGAGCAGCGGATGCAGGCGACCCTCGACGGTGTCCATTCGACCCTGCACAAGCTCGTCGGCCAGCTCGGCGCCCTGGCGGAGGGCGGAGCGCTCCCCACCAACCACGCCTGGTCGACCCATGACCTCGCCGAGCGCCTCGCGGTCGCCACCGGCCGCGTGGACGAGCGTGCGCCGATGCAGAGCGGAATCGGCGTTCGGCGCCCCGAAGCCCTGCGGGTGAGCCCCACGACGCAATCCTTCGAACTGGGCCATGTGACGGACCTGCCGCTGGAGCCCGGCACCCGGCGTCCGAGCCCGGATCGTCCCGCCGACGCCGCGACGGATGCCGCCGCGCCGACCGAGAGCGACATCAAGACGAGCTTCATCGCCGCCGCCCGGCGCGCGGCGCAGGCGGCGCAGAACGAGGCGGCCGAGGCTGCCCGCTCGCCCGGGATGCGCGGCCGCGCCTCATCCGACAACGCCGCGGAAGCCCCCGTCCCCGGGCGCGGCGCGCGGCTGCGCGCCGAACTCGACAAGCGCCGCAAGCCGCTGCTCCTCGGCCTCGCCGCCATCGTCCTGGCACTCGGAGCGCTGCAGGCCATCAACACCCGCCGTGGCGGCGCCGACGCGTCCGCGCCGCAGCTCGCCGCCACGACGGCGGCTCCGGCCGAACCGTCCGAGAGCCCGGACAAGGCCTCCACCGCCGCGACGGCCGGCACCTCTCCGGCCAGCGCTTCACCGGCCGGCACGGAAACGACCGCTCGGCCCGACCCCGAGACCACCCAGTCGATTTCCGACGTCGCGCCGCCACCGACCGTCCCGGCGACCGCTACTGCCGAAGCCGCATCTCGGCCGCCCCAGCGCACCGTGCCGAAGGTCGCCGCGCTGCACGACCTGGCGGGCGATCTCGGCGCCGTGCCCACCGGGCTCGCGCAGCTTCGCAAGGCCGCCCTCGATGGCGACGGCGCCTCCGTCTACGACCTCGCTTCCCGTGCCCTCGAAGGGCGCGGCATGCCGCGCGATTTCGCCGTGGCGGCGAAGCTGTTCGAGGCCCTGGCCGGTGCCGGCTACGCCCCGGCGCAGTACAAGCTCGGCGGCCTCTACGAGAAGGGCTCCGGGGTGGTGCGCGACCTCTCCCAGGCCAAGCTCTGGTACGGGCGTGCGGCGGAGCAGGGCCATGCCCGCTCGATGCACAACCTCGCCGTGGTCTATGCCGAGAACCCCGCCGCGAACGGCAAGCCGGACTACACCACGGCCTCGCAATGGTTCCGGCGCGGCGCCGAATACGGCATGCGCGACAGCCAGTACAACCTCGCCGTCCTGTACGCGCGCGGCCTCGGTGTGCAGCAGGATCTCGTCCAGTCCTACCTCTGGTTCTCCGCCGCCGCGGCCCAGGGCGACGACGATGCGGGCCGGAAGCGCGACGACGTCGCCGCGAAGCTCTCGCCGAAGGATCTCGTCACGGCGCAGAGCCTGAGCACCGCCTTCAAACCGAAGGCGCCGCTCCAGGCCGTGAACGAGCCCCCCGCGCCGACCGGCACCGGGGTGGACGGATCGATGAGCCTGATCGGCGCTCCGCCCCCCGCCGCGCCGGTGCCGGCGCCGCGCCGCAGCACGGGCGCATGACGTGAGCCGCGCATGACAGGGACCGCGCGTGATAGCGACGCGCATGGCCGGTAAGAACGCGGCGCCGCAGCGAATCGGCGTTTCGTAACAAGAGCTTGTCCGGGTTTTGGCGAGGCGCCAGCCCGTCGGTGGCGTGGCGTCCGGTCGGCGTTCCGGGCCGTCGCAACCGTGTATATGATCGAGATCGATGCGATCCAGCCTCCCGGATCGCGGATAACGGAGCCGGAGATTTGATGGCGCGTGTGACGCCCATACCGACGTCAGCCCTCGTTCTCGGCGTCGCCGGCCTCATTCCCTTTCTGGGTTTCGCGGTTCTCTCCCTCAGCGGCAGCGATGGCGGCCTCGGCAATGTCGGCCTGGCCCCGCGCACCATCCTTTCCACTTACGGCGCGGTCATCGCCTCGTTCCTCGGCGGCATCCGCTGGGGGGCTGCCGCTTCCGGCGGTGCGGGCGGGCGCGACTACGTCATCGCCATCCTGCCCTCCCTCATCGCCTGGGCGGCGCTCGCCTGTCCCGTTCCGTGGGACCTGCGGGTGCTCGGCCTCCTCGTCCTCGGCTGGGGCATCGTCGATCTCGACCTCGTCCGGCGCGGACTCGTTCCGAGCTGGCTCGGGCGCCTGCGGCTCGTCCTGTCGGTGGTGGCCGGCTGCGCCCTGCTGATCGCGGCGTGAGGGTTCAGGGCCGGTCCGGGCTCAGCCGCGCGAGATAGTCCCCGGCTTCTTCCCAGGATTCGGCCGTGCCGGAAAAGCCGACATAGCCGTCGGGCCGCACGAGGATCAGCCGGTCGCCGTCGGGCGGGCGTCGCGGCGTCGGCTCGACGAGGGCGGGAAACCGCGCGGCGAAGGCGGCGCCTCGTTCCGAATCCGCCGCATAGAGGACGAAGAGCGGCACCGATCCGGAACCGGGGGGCTTTCCGTCATCCTGCGCCGGTGCCCAGCGCATCCCGGCCTCCGGGCCGTGCGACAGCGGGCTGTCGGCATAGGCGATTCCCACCTCGCTCATCGTGGTCGCCATCTTGTCCTGCACGGCATGGAAGCCGAGCATGAACCGGAGCCCGAGGTTGCGCACGCCCTGCGCCACAGGGTTCGACAGGGTCGCCATGTCGGTGAGCCGGCCGGCATTGCGCAAAACCATGTCGCCGACGGCGTTGCGCTCGGGGCCGTAGCTGTCGAGGAGCGAGGGCGCGGCCTGCTTCCGCTGCACCATCGCCAGTTTCCAGGCGAGGTTGATGGCGTCCTGCATCCCGGTATTCATGCCCTGGCCACCGGCCGGGCTGTGGATATGCGCCGCGTCGCCGGCCAGGATCGCGCGCCCCCGCGCATATTGCGAGACCTTGCGCTCGTTGATGCGGAAATGCGTGAGCCAGACCGGATCGACGACACGAAAGCCGCCCGCGCGCTGATCCACCAGGGCCTGCACGTCGCCGAGGGTCGGGTCCGGGCGCGGATGCGCCGGATCGGTCTTGCCGACCTGGGCGATCACCCGCGCGCGCCCGCCGGGGATCGGGAAGACGACGAGCGGCCCGTCCCGGTGGAGATAGGTCGCGATCTCGTCGCCGGGCGGTGCGCCGTCGCCCTCCAGGCGAATGTCGGCCAGAAGCCAATCGTCCCCCTGGGCCTCTCCCTCGAAGGCGAGATCGAGGCCGTGCCGCACTTTGCTGTGCGCGCCGTCGCAGCCGATGAGCCAGGATGCCGACATGGTCTCCTCCGCACCGTCCGCGTGGCGCAGCGTCGCCTCGACGTGGTCGTCGCCTTGTCTGAAGTTCACGAGCTCCACCTCGCGCTCCACCGCGACACCGAAGGTGGCGAGATGCTCGATCAGCAGGCGCTCGGTCTCCCGCTGCGGGATCATGAGGGCGAAGTTGTAGATGCTGGCGACGGTGTCGAACCGGATATGGCCGAGGATGCTGCCGGCGCTGCGCAGGGTCGCCCCGTGGGCGCGCAGGCCGGCGTCGAGGAAAGCCTGCCTGCACCCCATCCGGTCCATGAGTTCGAGGGTGCGCGCCCAGACCACGAGGGCCTTCGAGGTCTGCGTCGGCTGCGGGCTCTTATCGATCAGGCGGAGGCCGATGCCGTATCGGGCGAGTTCGGCGGCGAGGGTGAGGCCGACCGGGCCGGCCCCGACGATGAGCGCTTGAAGCATGACCGTGCCCTGGCTCCGCTGCGATTCGTATTCGCCACCACTGTACCGGCATTCCGGGCTGGGGGCAGCGACGGAGACGAAGACGACCGCGTGGTGGCTTCCGATCGGCTGCGGATTGGCGTCCCTGAGTGCAGCCGTGCTGTTCTCGTTCGCCCTCGACCGGCCGCTTGCCTGACCGAAACGCGACCTCATCCTGAGGCGCCGCGTGAGCGGCCTCGAAGGAGCCCTCCAGGACGCGCCGAGCGAACTGGAGCCCTCCTTCGAGGCCTCCGCTGCGCTGCAGCGCCTCAGGATGAGGGGGTTGGTTGGGATGGTCCATACTCCCCGGGTCGTCGACCCATGAACCCGATCAACGACGCCCTTAGATCGGAGAGTACCCCCATGCCGCCGTCGTTACTCGGCATCGATGGCCGGGCAGAATTTACCACGCAGGATGCCCCAGCGGCGATGGGGGTTCTCTAAGCACCTGACATAAAACAGGATTTTCCGTCGCGACCGGCGGCGTCGTTCTTGCAATGCAGGCGTGTATCGCTGGGAAAATCGTGCCGCCATGTCCATCGGGCTCAACGGAATATCCGCCCCGGGAGCGAGCTACCCCGTCCGCGCGACATCGTCCGGATCGACGGAGGCGTCGGCGAAGGAAGACTTCCTGAAATATGCCAAGATGACGCCCGCCGAGAAGATCCGCGAACAGATCCTCAAGAAGATGGGCCTCACGGAGGAGGGTTTGGCCGGGATGCCGCAGGATGAGCTCAAAAAGATCAACGACGTGATCAAGGAGAAGATCGAGGAACTGGTGAAGCAAGGCCGGGAGAAAATCGTCGGGGCCTTCGCCGACATCAAGGCCTGACGGGACGGCTCCCTCTCGATCGGCGCTGAGTGTCTCTCACAAAACTCCCGCTGCGCCGTCATGCTCGCAGCGGGACCGACCGTGATCGGGAGTTTTGTGAGCACTCTTAGTCCCGCGCCAGCATCGCCTTGCCGATGGCGAAGACCCGGCCGTCTCCCAGGAGATGCGCGGTGAAGCCGGCGGGAAACAGCGGATCGAAGGCCGGGTTGCGCACGTTGAGGCCGCCCGCATAGGCGCCGAAAGCCGGCATCACCAGGCGCTTCCCGTCGGTGACGAAGCAGCGCCGCCGAACCGCCCGGCCACGCATGGCGACCTTGCCGCAGGGATGCAGATGGCCGGCGATCTCGCCCTCCGGCGCATCCGGCAGCGGCTCGTGCCGCAGGGTCAGGCCACCGAGGGCCAGCGTCTCGGCATAGCGCCCGCCGACGCCCTCCGACACGGCATGGTCGTGGTTGCCGGCGATCCAGACCCAGTCCCGGCCTTCCTGCAGGGCGGCGATCATGGCGCGGTCGCCGGGCTCCATCCGCTCGGGGCCGCGCGCATCGTGGAAGGAATCGCCCAGAGCCACGACGCAGGCCGGGTCGAAGCGGGCCACCGCCTCGTGCAGGCAGGCCAGGGTCTCGCGGGTATCGTAGGGTGGTAGGAACTGGCCCGAGCGCGCGGCAAAGGCCGAGCCCTTCTCCAGATGCAGGTCGGAGACGATCAGGGTCCGGTGCGCGGCGAGCCACAATCCACCGCAGAGGTCGAGGGTGAGGGCTTCGCCGGCCAGAGTTAGGCCGGGGGTTTTGATGGTCCGTTCGAGTTTCTGGCCGAGCGCCAAGATCGCATCCTCTAATCCGGGAAAGGGGCGCGTCACCCGAGCGCTTCTTCGAGAAGCTGCGCCTCGGCCTCGGCCAGGATCTCGTCCGCGCCTTCGCCGTAGACCTTCTCGCGCCCGATTTCGAGCATGACGGACACGGAGAGCGGCGAGACGCGATCGAGCGCCTTGTGGGTGATTCGCCCCTGGATGCGCCTCAACATCATGCCGAGGCGGGCCACGTCGAGGAGTCCGGTTGCCGCATCCTGCCGGGCGGCGCGCAGGAGCAGGTGGTCGGGCTGGTGCTTGCGCAGCACGTCGTAGACGAGGTCGGTGGACATGGTGACCTGCCGCCCGGTCTTCTTCTGGCCGGGATGGCGCCGCTCGATCAGCCCGGCGATGACGGCGCATTGGCGGAAGGTGCGCTTCATCATGGAGGATTCGTCGAGCCAGGCTTCGAGATCGTCGCCGAGCATGTCCTGCGCGAACAAGTCGGCCAGGAAACCGGGCTCGCGGGCGATGGCCTCGCTCACGTCGCGGGTCATCCAGACGGCGATGCCGTAATCGTTGGCGGCAAAACCCAGCGGGCGCAGGCGCGCGCGCTCCATGCGCCGGGTGAGCAGCATCCCCAGGGTCTGGTGGGCGAGCCGGCCCTCGAATGGGAACGCCGTGAGGTAATGACGGCCGCCACGTGGAAACGTCTCCACCAGCAAGCCCTCGGGGCCGGGCAGGATCGAGCGCTGGCGCTGGAGCAGGAGGTAATCCGCCACCTGCTTCGGCAGCCGGTCCCACTCGAACGGATCGGCGATGAGGGCGCGGACACGGGCGGCGAGGAAGGTCGAGAGCGGGAACTTCGCTCCCGCATAGGAGGGAATCGCCGGGTCGGTGCCGGGGCCCGCCCGCGTCGCCAGGGCCTCGTCCTCGGACAGGCCCTCGAAGCGCAGCACCTCGCCGGCGAAGAGGAAGGTGTCGCCCGGCGTCAGGGTGTCGGCGAAATCCTCTTCGATCTCGCCGAGCACGCGCCCGCCCTTCGGCAGGATGGCGCCCGGCTTGCCGCGCACCCCGCGGGCGAGACGCACCTTCACCTTGGCGGATTCGACGATGGTGCCGACATTCATGCGGTATTGCTGGGCGGTCCGCGCATCGCGCACCCGCCACAGCCCGTCCGGCCCGCGCAGGATCTTGGCGAAGCGCTCGTAAGCGCGCAGCGCGTAGCCGCCGGTGGCCACGTAATCGACCACCGCCTCGAAATCCTCCCAGGACAGGGTGGCGTAGGGCGCCGCCGAGACGATCTCGTCGTAAAGCTGCAAAGGATCGAACGCATTGGCGCAGGCCATGCCGAGGACGTGCTGGGCGAGGACGTCCGGCGCGCCGAGGCGGGCATCCGGCGTGTCCTGGGCCGCTGCCTCCACCGCATCGAGGGCGGCTTGGCATTCGAGGATCTCGAAGCGGTTGCCGGGGACGAGATAGGCTTTCGACGGTTCGTCCATGCGGTGGTTGGCGCGCCCGATCCGCTGCATGATCCGGCTCGCTCCCTTCGGCGCGCCGATATTCACGACGAGGTCGACATCGCCCCAGTCGATGCCGAGATCGAGGGTGGCGGTGCAGACGATGGCCCGCAATTGCCCCGCCGCCATCGCCGCCTCCACCCGCCGCCTCTGGCTGGCGTCGAGGGAGCCGTGATGGAGCGCGATGGGCAGCGAGTCTTCGTTGATCCGCCAGAGTTCCTGGAAGGTGTACTCGGCCTGGAGCCGGGTGTTGACGAAGACCAGCACCGTCCGGTGCGCCTGGATCAGGTCGTAGATCGCCGGCATCGCCTGTGAGGCGGTGTGGCCGGCCAGTGGTAGGGTCAGGCCGGTATCGAGCAGGTGCAGGTCGGGTGCCGCCCCGCCCTTCACCACGACGAGGTCGGCCATGGCATCACCGAACCCTCCCCCCTCTGCGGGGGAGGGTGGCCCGCGAAGCGGGTCGGGAGAGGGGAGCGCCGGTTCCGGAGAGGTCGCCCCCTCTCCCGCCTGCTCCGCAGGCACCCTCCCCCGCAGAGGGGGGAGGGTCATCGAGCCCTGCGGCACCAGATACCGCCGCAGATCGTCCGGCTCGCGCACCGTGGCGGAGAGGCCGATGGCGGTGAGGTTCGGGCTGAGGCGGTGGAGCCGCGCCAGCCCGAGGGACAGCAGGTCGCCCCGCTTCGAGGTGACCAGCGCATGCAACTCGTCGAGCACCACGCAGGAGAGGTTCGCAAAGAGCTCGGCCGCCTCGCGATGGGCGATGAGCAGGGCGAGCTGTTCCGGCGTCGTCAGCAGGATGTCGGGCGGGCGCTCGATCTGGCGCGTGCGCTTGTGCGAGGGGGTGTCGCCGGTGCGGGTCTCGACCCGGATCGGCAGGCCCATCTCGGCGATGGGCGCTTCGAGGTTGCGGGCGATGTCGACGGCGAGCGCCTTCAAGGGCGAGATGTAGAGGGTGTGGAGCCCCCGCGTTTTTCGCGATGGGGCGCGCTCGGACAGGGCGACGAGGCTCGGCAGGAAGCCCGCCAGCGTCTTGCCGGCTCCCGTCGGCGCCACCAGCAGGGCCGAGCGCCCGTCGCCGACGATCCGGAGCAACTCGGTCTGGTGCGGCCGGGGTGCCCATCCGCGCGAGGCGAACCAGGCCTCGAACCGCGCGGGGAGGGAGCCCTCAGGCAAGAGTCATCAGGCGAGCGCCATCAGGAACCGGTCGATCAGTTCGAGGGCGCGCTCGGTCATGGCGCCGGGATAGCGCACGAAGACGTGGCAGCCGCCGGGATAGATCGCGGTATGGCCGCCATTGCCGGCCGCCGCCCAGCGCGACGACATGTAGAGCGTGTCGTCCAGCAGCGGATCGTGCGTGCCCACCGAGAACAGGGCAGGCGGCAGGCCCTTCAGCTCGGCATAGAGCGGCGACACGTCGGGGCGGCGCCGGTCGATGCCGTCGCGCACGTAGTCGTTGGCGAAGGTGGTGAGGTCCTGGGTGTTCACCACGAGGCGGGTCTCGCCCCAATTGCGCACGCTCGGCGTCAGGCCGAGATCGAAGAAACCGGCATTGAGGTTGGCGCCGCGGAAGGCGCGGGGCAGGTTGTGCCGGTCGCGCAGGCGCAGGAGCGTCATCACGGCGAGATGCGCGCCCGCAGATTCCCCGCCGATGGTGAGCGCCGAGATGCCGAACTCGGCCTTGCCCGGACCGGCGAGCCACAGGGCCGCCGCCTCGCAATCCTCCAAAGCCGCCGGATAGGGATGCTCCGGGGCGAGGCGGTACTCCACGGACAGGCAGACGAAGCCGCAGGCATCGGCGATCCGCTCCAGCCACGGATCCTGCTCGTCGGCGGCACCCCAGACCCAGCCGCCACGGTGGATGTGGAGATAGGCCCCGCGCAGCTTCTTCCACTTCCGGGCGTCGGGGCGGATCAGCCTCAGGGACAGCGGCCCGTCGGGGCCGTCGATGACCACCGTCTCGGCGCGGGCGCTGCGCGGCATCGCGGGCGAGGCCTGGGTTCCCTGCCGGCGGCGCGCGCGCACCTCGGAGAGGGGGATCGACCAGGGATCGGCCTGGGCCGCATGGGCCGCGACGATCTCGGCGTTGAGGCGGTGGGTCTCCGGATCGATCGTCGCCGGGTCGAAGAGGGCGTGGTCGATCATGGAACGGTTCGTCTCATCCAGTGTGGGGCCGAAGCGGCATTCGGGCTGGCGCGTCGAATGTGGGCGAAGCCCGCACCGATGCCAGTCGCAGGGCCGGCGCGAAACGCCCTAACGCCCCAATGGACAGACGGTTTCGTTCGGGTGTGTCGCATCGGTCACGCTTCCGCCGGGTTCGCCGGCTTCAGAGACGCCGATGAGGCCCCATATGTCCGAAAGAGTTCAGCCGTCGGATCACGGCCAGAGGATGACAGCATGATCGTCGACAACGACCCGCGCCGACAGGGACCCTACCAGGGCCGTCCCCCCGTCGGGAGTGGCTATTCCGATGGACAACCGCGTTCGGCCCTGCGGCGCTTCCTCGGCGGTTCGCCCATGGCGGTGCTGGTGAAGCTGCTGTTCCTGTCCATCCTCGTCGGCGCCATCATGGCGACGCTGGGCATTACGCCCGGCCTGCTGTTCTGGCACATCTACGATGCGGGCCGCGCGCTCATCGACCTCGGGTTCGAGACCTTCCACGATTTCGGCCGCTGGATCCTCGCCGGTGCCGTGGTGGTGGTGCCGCTCTGGCTGCTGTCGCGGTTCCTGTCGGTCTCGAAATAGGCAAGCGGACCGCATTCTACCGAGGGACACGGAAAAGGCCGGCGTTTCCGCCGGCCTTTTTCAATTCGACGCGTGTCGAAAACGATCAGCGCTGGACGATGACCTTCGCGCCGACCTTGGCGCGGGTGTAGAGATCGGCCACGTCGTCGTTGGTCATGCGGATGCAGCCCGACGACACGGCGGTGCCGATCGTCTCCGGCTCGTTGGAGCCGTGGATGCGGTAGATCGAGCCGCCGAGATACATGGCGCGGGCGCCGAGCGGGTTCTCGATGCCGCCCTTCATGAAGCGCGGCAGGTCGGGGCGACGGCGCAGCATCTCGGCCGGGGGACGCCAATCGGGCCATTCCCGCTTCATCGTGATGGTCTGGGTGCCGCCCCAGGTGAAGCCGGGACGACCGACGCCGACGCCGTAGCGCAGGGCCTGACCGCCGCCGAGCACGTAATAGAGCCGGCGCTCGGCCGTGGAGACCACGATGGTGCCGGGAGCGTAATTGCCGCCGAAGGCGACCTGCTCGCGCTGGATCGCCGACATCTGCGGCACGGCCGAGGCCATCGGGTCGGCCGGGTTGAGCGAGGCGTTGGCGGTGGGCACCGCCACCACGGCGGCGGGGGCGGGCTCCGCCTGCGGACGCACGCGCAGCACCAGCGCGTTGTCCAGGGGCTGGCGGGTGAGGGGGTCGATCTCATAGGCGGCGGCGGGCGAGGCCCAGACACCAACCATGCAGGCGAGCCCGGACAGGGCGGGGGCGATACGGCGCATCAAAGCCTCTCGAAGGCAGGCGAAACGTGGGGGAAACACGGTCGGTAACGCGACACAGGATACCGTTTTCCGATCGCCAAGACGTAAACGCTGCCGCCCCAAAGCCAAGCTGAATTCGCGATGAAGCGATGGTTGCGCCGGGGTCGTGACTCCATGGCCACAGTGTGGCGGCTTAGCCGTATTCGCAGGGATTATTGTCCGGGGGCCAGGTCGGCCGGGAACAATCTCCGACGCGGCGGAACCGGAACCGCGCCGGACGCCGTGGTCCTCCGGATCAGACCGCGTCGAGGCCGAGGTCGATGATCGGCGCGCTATGGGTAATCCAGCCGCTGGAGATCAGGTCGACGCCGGAGGCGGCGATGGCGCCCACCGTCTCGCGGTTGATGCGGCCCGAGGCCTCCGCGATGGCGCGCCCGTCGATCATCCGCACGGCCTCGCGCAGCTGGTCCGGGCTCATGTTGTCGAGAAGTACCGCATCGGCGCGGACAGACAGGGCCTCGGCCAGCTGATCCAGCGTGTCGACCTCGATCTCGATCTTCACGAGATGCCCGGAATAGGCCCGTGCCCGCTCGATGGCGGGAACGATCCCGCCGGCCACGGCGACGTGGTTGTCCTTGATGAGCACGGCATCGTCGAGGCCGTAGCGGTGATTGGAGCCTCCCCCGGCCCGGACCGCGTGTTTCTCCAGGGAACGCAGGCCCGGCGTGGTCTTGCGGGTGCAGACGATGCGCGCCTTGCCGTGCGGCCGGGCCGCCTCCACGAGGCCGGCCGTCGCGGTGGCCACGCCGGACATGCGGCACAGCAGGTTCAGCGCCACGCGCTCTGCGGTGAGGATGGCGCGCGCCGGACCGTCGAGCCGGATCACCACGTCGCCGGGTGAGACCCGCGCGCCGTCGCCCCGTTCGACCACGACCGACACGGCCGGGTCGATCAGCCCGAAGGCGATGATGGCCGCGTCGACGCCGGAGATCACCCCGTCCTGCCGGGCCGCGATGACGCCGGAGAGGCGGGCATCGGCGGGCACGATCGCGTCGGTGGTGATGTCGCCGGCCCGGCCGAGATCTTCCAGCAGAGCCGCGCGGACGATCGGCTCCACGAGGAGACGGGGGAGGGGGACGAGACGGGCATCGCTCATGGGGTCGCTCGTAAGATGGTCGCTGGTAGGGGGCCTGAAGTCCCGGTCGTCCGATCTAAACCGGAGCGACCGTATCGGCCGAGACGGTCTCCGCGATCCGCCAAACCTCGGCGAGCGTCACGTCGCTGTGCCGGGCCGGTGCCTGCTCCGGGTGGTCGCTGCGCCAATGGGCACCCCGGCTCTCGTGGCGAGACAGCGCCGAGGTCGCGACCATCAACCCGGTGAGGGCCGCGTCAGAGCCATGCCTCGCCGCCGGCGCGAGGTCGCGCACAGCGTCGGTGAGACCATCGGCGTCACGCACCACCCCGACATCGGCTTCCATGACTTGGCGGATCGCGTCGTGATCGGCCTCGTCGTGCCGGCGTGGCTCGGCCATCTCCGCCGGACCGGGTGCGGGCACGGAGGCGACGGCCTCGGCGATCCAGGGGGCGAAGGCCATCGCTTCGAGGAGGGAGTTGCTGGCGAGGCGGTTCGCGCCGTGCAGGCCGGTGGAGGCGACCTCGCCGCAGGCGAACAGGCCGGGCACGGTGCTGGCGCCGGCACCGTCCACCTTGATGCCGCCCATGTGGTAATGCGCCGCCGGCCGCACGGGGATCGGCTGGCGCTGCGGATCGATGCCGGAGGCGGCGCAGAGGCCCGCCACGGTGGGGAACCGCGTCGCCATGCGCGCGCCGAGGGCACCGCGACAATCGAGGAACACCTCGGTGCCGCGCCGCCGCGCCTGGAAGATCGCGCGGGCGACCACGTCGCGAGGCGCGAGATCGCCCCCGGCGATGCCAGCCATCACCGGCTCGCTATTCGCATCGATCAGCCGCGCGCCCTCGCCGCGCAGGGCTTCGGTGGCGAGCGGCATCGGGTCCAGCCCCACCGAGATGGCGGTGGGGTGGAACTGCACGAACTCCATGTCGCGTAGGGTCGCCCCGGCGCGGGCCGCGAGCGCCAGCCCCCGGCCCGTGGCCCCGCGCGGGTTGGTGGTGGAGGCGTAGAGGGAGCCGAGCCCGCCGGTGGCGAGCACCACCGACCGCGCTGCGAGCCGCACCGAGGCACCGTCGCGCTCACAGACGAGGCCGGCGACGGCGCCGCTCTCGTCCTGCAGCAGGCCGCGGACATCGGCGACCAGGATCTCGATGGACGGCGTCAGCGCCACGGCCTTCAGCAGCGTGTCGAGAACCATCCGCCCGGTGGAATCCCCGCCCGCCCGGACGATGCGGCGGCGCGAATGCGCCGCTTCGAGGCCGAGCGCCAGGGCGCCGGCGGCATCCCGGTCGAAGGGCGCGCCGAGGCCGACGAGCCACTCGATCAGGCCGGGGCCGGCTTGCGCCACCCGCAGGGCGACGGCCGGGTCGGTGAGGCCGGCGCCTGCGGCCTCCGTGTCCGCCGCATGCAGTGCGGCGGCATCGTCCTCGGCCATGGCGGCGGCGATGCCACCCTGCGCCCAGCCGGTCGCCGTGCCGCTGCCGAGGGGCGATGCGGTGACGAGGGTGACCGGGCGGGGGCTGAGCCGCAAAGCCGTGGCGAGGCCGGCGACGCCGGCGCCGACGACGATCACCCGATCAGAGCCGGAGAGGGTGAAGGAGAACGGGGAATGCGCGTTCATCGCGGACGCACCGCGAGCATGCGCTCCACCGCCGCGCGGGCGCGCTCGGCGAGTTCCGGCTCCACCGTCACCTCGTGGGTGAGGGTCTCCAGCGCATGCCGGATGTTCCGCAGCGACATCCGCTTCATGTGCGGGCACAGGTTGCAGGGCTTGATGAACTCGATGTCCGGGTTGGCGGCGGCGATGTTGTCGCCCATGGAGCACTCGGTGACGAGCACCACCTGACGCGGCCGCTTCTCGGTGACGAAGTTCATCATCATCGCGGTCGACCCCGAGAAGTCCGAGGCCGCCACCACGTCGGGCGGGCATTCCGGATGGGCGATGACGGTGACGCCGGGATAGCTCTCGCGCACCTCGTCGATGTCGGCGGGGGTGAACTGCTCGTGGACCTCGCAATGGCCGGCCCAGGTGAGGATCTCGACCTCGGGCACCAGAACCTGGACGTTCTGTGCCAGGAACTCGTCGGGGATCATCAGGACGCGCGGCGCATTGAGCGAGCGCACCACATCCACCGCGTTGCCGGAGGTGCAGCACACGTCCGATTCCGCCTTCACGGCGGCGGAGGTGTTGACGTAGGTCACGATCGGCACGCCGGGATACTTTTCGCGCAAGCCCCGCACGTCGGCGGCGGTGATCGAATCGGCGAGCGAACACCCGGCCCGCATGTCGGGGATCAGGACGGTCTTGCCCGGATTGAGCAGCTTGGCCGTCTCCGCCATGAAATGGACGCCGGCCAGCACGATCACGTCGGCATCCACGTTGATGGCCTCGCGGGCCAGCGCCAGGCTGTCGCCGACGATGTCCGACACCGTGTGGAAGATCTCGGGCGCCTGGTAGTTATGAGCGAGGATGACCGCGTTGCGGGTCTTCTTCAGCTCCAGGATCGCCGCGACGTCGTCGGCCAGGGCCGGCCATTCGATGGCCGGGACATGCCGGCTCACGCGGGCGTAGATCTCGGGCAGAGGCAGGGTCGAAACCCGGTCGATCGGAAAACTCGTGGCCGCCATGGACGCGTCCTCAGTTATGCTCAATCTGAGCATTGTGCCGACTAACGTAGGCGCGCGAGATACGCTTGTCTAGATATGCTGAGCCTGAGCATATTCATTTTGCAGTGCGATATTGTGCAAACGTCATCCTCAGCCACCGCCGTCCCTTCCTGCATGGTCGAGCGCGATAGTTCCTGATCGCATGCAGGGACGATCAGACGTCGAGCGCCGGTTCGGTCCGATAGGCACGATGCAGCAGGGCGGCGAGGTCGCCGGATCGCGGCAGGGTGACGGTGCCGATGGAAGCGACGGCGACTCCCGGCGTCCACGAATTCATCGCGACGGCTCCGGAAAACTCGCCGAGTCCGTCCGCCGCTACGACCGCCTCGCGCTGGGCGACACCGAGGGCGGTCAATCGCCGGCGGAGGATCCCCATCGTGACCCCAGCGAGGATGCCGGCCTGCGGCCATGTCACTGTCGCGCCGTCCAAGAAGGCCAGGTTCCAGATCGTCGCTTCGCCGATCCGTCCCTGGCGATCGACGAAGGCGGCATCGTCGAAGCCCTGCCGGGCGGCCTCGCGCAGGAGATGGGTCTTCGCCGACTCGCCCACATGCTTGACCTCTGGGCGCCAGCGCTCATGCGGTGTGAGGGCCAGTTTCAGCGGGCCGGCGGGGCCGTCATCCGGCGGAAAGGTCCGGACCAGGATCGAGCACTCATCGGTCGCATCGCCGACGCGGAATTCTCCGCTACGCAAAAACACTGTCGCGGTGAGCGACAGGTCGCCGGGTGCGTCCGCAACGGCGATCCGAAGCGCGTCTCGTATGCGCTCCTCCGGCATGATGCGGCCGAACAGTGCCTGCGACCCGTCGCGAAGGCGATCGAGATGGAGGTCCAACCCCCTCACGCGGCGGTCACGGACCTGCATGGCGGTGAAATGCGCGAACCCGGCGAAGGCGAGGGGGGCGGGGTCGGAGGCGGTGGCGGACCGCCCGTCGATCCAAGCACGGGTGGCGAAGACGTCTGTCATGGGAAAGCGCTCTCGACTGGTTTCCATCGAAGAGCCGCAGCCTTAATCCGTGACAGCACTGTCAGGGTCAACGGCCAATGCGGATCGGGACGCTATCGAAGCGCACGGGCGTGAGCGTGCGCATGCTGCGCTATTACGAAGGGGAGGGGCTGCTCACGCCGGAGCGCACCGGCGCCGGGTATCGCGATTACACGCCGCTGGACGAGGACATTGTCCGGCGGATCAGGACACTCGGCGCGGCCGGGATGACGTTGCCGGTCATCCGCGATTTCTTGCCCTGTGCGCTCGCCGGGCGCGGCGCATTCGAACCCTGCGACGAGCTTCGGCAGACGTTGCGCCGGCACATCGCGCAGGTGGACGAGCGCATCACCGAACTGGCGAAGAGCCGCAGCCTGCTGGAATCGATCCTGGCCACGATGTAGTCCCGCCGGGCCATTGCCGCATCGCCGAGGCCGACCCGCGCCCCGGCACGCGCTGCGTCAGGACGACCGCCGCGACGGGGTCAGCCGGAATCCCGGCGCCGGGCGCTCCAGCAGCACCTCACGGCGGAAACGCACGAGGCGGGCAGGCCGCCCTGCGGCGCCGCTCGTGACTTCGTCGGTCTCCTCCACCAGCCCCTGCTGGGCCACGAGCCGACGAAAGTTCTGCTTGTGGAGATTGGCACCGGACAGGGCCTCCACGGTGCGCTGCAGCTGGAACAGGGTGAAGGTCGGCGGCATCAGCTCGAACACCACGGGGCGATACTTGATCTTGCCGCGCAGCCGCCCGATCGCCGTGGCGAGCACGCGGCGATGATCGAAGGTCATGGGGCGCCCCGTCGTGGCGATATCCGTGGCGTGTGCCTCGCCGGCCTGCCCCTGCGCTTCGGGAATCAGCCCGGCCTCGAACAGGAGTTCGTAGCGTTCGAGCACGCGCTCCTCGTTCCAGGCCCCGCCGCCGATGCCGAAGGTGAGCCCGAGCCTGTCCTCGCGCCGGCGCCTGACCTTGGCATCCACCGCCCCGGCGGCCCAGGCCAGGAGCTTGGCCTCGATGCCGTCCAGGGTCTCGGGCCGGCCGGCGCGCCAATCCTCCCAGGGCAGGAAGGCATACCAATTGTGCCACGACGCGTCAGGGAGGGAGGCCGAGCGCATCTCCCGCACGAGGGCGAGGTAGGCCACGGACAGGGAGTGGAGGCCGGCCGAATCGTCGCCCTGCCGGTCGCGGTCGCCGAAGGTGTAGAGTTGCTCCACATAGCCGAGGCGCTGCTGCGTCTGGCGTTCCACCCAGGCGCGCAGGCCGCGCTCCAGCGTGGGGTGCTCCGGCACGAGGGGGCCTGCCGGCAACCCGGTCTCACGGCCCGTGGCCTGTCCCGGAACCCGCACCGTGAGCGCGCGTGGCTCACCGTCCGTCGCCGCGACGATGACGGCGACGAGCCCGACCGCCGACGGATTGGGAAGCGCGCCGGTCGCCTCCACCGCAAACCCGTCCTGCGCCCTCGTCACCTGTCCCGCCCCCCGGTCCGTGAATGGGTCTCATGGCAGATTGTGTGCCGGAATCAACGCGCGACAGGGTGCGCGCGTCGCCTCACGCCTTGGCGGGCACCGGCCGGGCCGGGTTGCCGACCACCGTCGCGCCGGGCGCCACGTCGCGGGTGACGACGGCGCCGGCCCCGATGATCGCATGGTCGCCCACCGTGACGCCGGGCAGGATCAGCGCGCCGCCGCCGATCCAGACGTTGCGGCCGATGGCGATGGGGCGGGCGAATTCCAGCCCGGCCTCGCGCGCCTCCGCCTCGCGGGGATGGTCCGCCGTGAGGATCTGGACACCCGGCCCGATCTGCGTCCGGTCGCCGATCGTCACCGTGGTGCAATCGAGGATGACGCAGTTGAAGTTCAGGAAGACGTGAGCGCCGATGCTGATGTTGAAGCCGTAATCGCAATGGAACGGCGGCCGGATCACCGCCCCGTTGCCGACCCCCGCGAAGATCTCGCGCAGCAGAACCCGGCGCTCGTCGGCGGGGCGCCCGAGCATGGCGTTGTAGCGCGCGAGCCAGGCCTGGCAGGCGCGCAGGTCGGCACCGAGTTCCGCGTCGTCGGGGTGATAGAGGTCCCCCGCGATCATCTTCTGCTTCGGCGTGCGCCCGGCTTCGGTGGTCATGCCAGTCTCCGTGCTTCGTCGAGGCGGGGAGTAGGCCGATGGGCCGGGGCCGGCAAGCGAGGTCCGGTTGGATCGGCCCTGCCTGGCGCGGTCGCCGGAGGCGTCGACACGGTTCGGGAACAGTTGACCGTAGGGCGGCGAGGAGATGCCGAGTAGGGTCACCTCATGGTCGATCTCGTCGCCGAGATCGTAGCGGAACACTGCAACCCCGGCGCATTCGATCACGACCCCTTCGGGGCTTATGGCCGACAGCGCGTTCCAAATGAGAACTCCGTCGCCCGCCGCCTCGTCCGGCGGGACGGTCCGCACGAAAGCATCGAAGCCGGCGGCGGGAACAAAGCGGCCGAACGCGACGCCCATCGGCGGATCGCCGCTTTCCAGTTCGGAATGGCCGATGACCACTCCGTACGCGACGATACCGTACATGACCTTCACCCCCTTCCGCCTTCGCTCTCAGGTGCCCGTGACGCCTCGCCCGTGTCGGTCCGCAGGATGAACTCGGCCCGCTCCCGCACCGAGGGCGAGCGATCCCCGAGAAGCCGCGTGGCGTAGGTACGGGCCTCCGGGCGCCCCTTCAGGCGATACATGGCACCCTCAAGGGCCACACGCCTCACGGCGGCGGAGCGATCGGCGATGCTCTGGGCGATTACGGTGTCGAGACCGGGCGCCACCGTCAGGGGCCGCACGTCGTACACGAATACGAGACGGCGCCGGCCTATCGACTTGTCCACCCATTGCCAGTCGCGGCCCACCGGCCAGGAGGCCTTGCCCTCGACCAGCAGCGAGAGCGCCGCCGCCCGTGCCGCGGGTTGCACCGCCTCGGCGGCCACCCTCAGCAGGTAAGGGTCGAGCGCGGGTGTTCGCGAGACGGCGCGCAGCACCCGCGCGACCGGTCCCGTCATCTGCCCGATCAACAGGTCCGCCAGACGTGCAGCGACGTCCGGGCGGCCGAAGGCCTCGTCGAGGACCGCGCGCTCGCCGCTCCACCGGGACCAGCCGAGCCGTTGAAGGTGGAGGGCGGCCGCGCAGCGCGCCACCACCTCGGGGGGCGTGAGCGGAAAGCAGCGCCGTGCGCAGGCCACGGCGGCCGTGCGCACCGGCGCGGACCAGTCGTTCAGCCGCCACGCCACCGCCGCGAACAGGAACGGCGAGGGCAGGCCGCCGGAGAGGCGCGCCAGGGCGGCCTCGCGCATGCGTCCGTCCCGGTGGAACAGAAACAGGAGGGCGAGATCCGGTGACTGGGCGAGCAGTTCCGCATCGGTGCGCGGCTTGCCGAACCACCGCCAGCGGGACGGGGGCGGCTCCCGGTGGAGCCCCGCCGCGTAGGCGATGGCCGCGTCGGCGGTGGTGATCCGCTCGGGCGGCACCTCGCCCAGAAGGTCGACGATCCGATCCAGGTCGGGGGCAGCCAGCCCATGGTCCGCGCGTCGCCCCAGTACCCTCGCCAGAGCGGCCTGGAGTTCGGGACTGAGCGGCGACGGCATCGGCTTCATGGGGATCATGCTCCCTCCGCCCGTCGATCTCGAGGGCCGGTACCCTGCCTTATAGAAGCCCTGTCGGAGACCTTTGAAGGAAATGCAGGCTCGTCGCGCCGCGTCGGGGCATCCATCCGCCAGGGGGGATGGCGGCCGGATCACGGGTCCTATTGCGGCCCTCCCCCGATTCGGCTGTTTGAAGCGGGTACCAAATCCCGGAGGTTTCCCACTAGGATGCCGTCGCTGCGGCTTACCGGAGGAACGACGTGATCGGACGCGATACCGCCTTGGGCTCGACCGTGCCGGTCGACGTGAGGCTCTACGGCATCCTGGACGTGGGCGTCTGCGGCGATGACGGCGCCGACCTCGCCGAGATGGCGGCGGAGGCCGTCGCGGGCGGGTGCACCCTTCTTCAATACCGCGAAAAGTCCATCGAGAACGCGCGCGAGGCCCTGGCGCGCATCCGCGCCATCCGCGCGGCCATCACGGGCACCGGCGTGCCGCTCCTCGTCAACGACCGCTGCGATCTCGCCCTGGCGGCCGAGGCCGAGGGCGTGCATCTCGGCCAGTCGGACCTGCACCCGGCGGAGGCGCGGCGCATTCTGGGCTCGAGCGCCATCATCGGCCTGACCCTGAAATCGGCGGCCCAGGCGGACGAGCTCTATCGCCTGCCCGTGGATTACGCCTGCATCGGCGGCGTCTTCGCCACCACGAGCAAGGACAATCCCGATCCGCCGGTCGGGCTCGACGGGTTCACGCGCATCGCCTTCCGGGCGCGCCTCGCCCGGGGCACAGGCTTTCCCGTGGGAGCCATCGCGGGCATCGACGGCAGCAACGCCGCATCGATCATCGCGGCGGGCGCCGACGGCATCGCTTTGATCTCGGCGCTGTTTTCCACCGAGGAGGTGGAGGCCGGCGCCAGGGACCTGCGCTTCCGGGTGGATTCGGCCCTCGCGGCGAGGGGCGCGGGCCGTTAGGCCCGGGCCTAAGCGGGTCGCCGGTGAAATTCTCTAAGTCCCTGTTCTAAAATCATTTTCAATCGGGCCGGATTCCCTCGTTCCGGTCGATGGTCTAAGCAGGTTCGCATTGGCAAGCCAACGCTTTACCTCGCTTAGGCCTTTGAAGTGTCGCAGGTTTGAGGACGCAAAACCGGTGACCACTTTTGCTAAACCTGCTTAGGGTTGCTGCAACGCAAGGGACGAGACACGCCATGACACCCATCGCCGTCACCATAGCGGGCTCCGATTCCAGCGGCGGCGCCGGTATCCAGGCCGATCTCAAGACCTTCGCGGCGCTCAAGGTCTACGGCGCCAGCATCATCACCGCGCTCACGGCGCAGAACACCCTGGGCGTCCAGGCCATCCACGACGTGCCGGCCGATTTCATCGCGGCCCAGATCGACAGCGTGTTCTCCGATCTCGACGTCAAGGCGGTGAAGATCGGCATGCTGTCGAAGCCCGCGGTGATCGAGGCCGTGGCCGCCGGGCTCGGCCGTCATGCGTCCCGCATCCCCATCGTCCTCGACCCGGTCATGGTGGCCACGAGCGGAGACCGCCTCATCTCGGACGAGGCGGTGGAGGCCATGCGCCGCCACCTCCTGCCCCTGGCCGATCTGGTGACGCCGAACCTCCCCGAGGCCGCCACCCTGATCGAGTCTCCCGTGGCCAAGAGCGAGAACGAGGCGGTGGTGCAGGGGCGCAAGCTCCTGGCCCTGGGCGCCCGCGCCGTCCTCATCAAGGGAGGCCATGCGGAGGGCACCGAGAGCGTCGACCACCTCATGAGCGCCGACGGGACGCTGCGGCGCTTCGCGTCGGCCCGTGTCGAGACCCGCAATACGCACGGCACCGGCTGCACCCTGTCCTCGGCCGTGGCGGCGGGACTCGCCCGCGGCCTGCCCCTGACGGAGGCCGTCGCCCAGGCCAAACGCTACGTCACCGCCGCCATCGCCGCATCCGGCTCCGTGAACGTGGGACGAGGACACGGACCGGTCCATCATTTCCACGCCCTTTGGCATTGAGACGACGGAGAAGTTGGCCTCCTTCGCCTTGCATCGGATGCCTGATTGCGTTTGAAGTACCGCACGATCGTTCGATGTACGGAACGGCGCGATAGGTTCTGGGACAATGCAAGATCAGGCGACGACGCCCGAGCGGGGGCGGCAGCGGGACATCCTGAACGGGGCACAGGTTCTCTCGGGCCAGCTCGGCAAGACCATCCAGCGGCTGCGCAAGGCCTACAATCTCTCGCTCTCCGAACTCGCCGAGCAGTCCGGTGTCGCGAAATCGATCATCAGCCAGATCGAGCGCAACGAGACCAACCCGACCCTGGCGACGATCTGGCGCCTGAGCCAGGCCCTCGACGTCTCCATCGAGCGGGTGCTGGCCACCAGCGACGAAGAGCCCTTCATCGAGAAGACGTCGCGCGCCGACACGCCGATCCTGCTCTCCGACGACGGCAAGATACGCCTCGCCATCGTCGGCTGGATCAAGACGGTGGAATGGCTGCAATGGTACGAGGTCACGGCCGATCCCGGCGGCGTGCTCGATTCCGATCCGCACCAGCGCGGCTCGGTGGAATCCCTCACCGTCACCGAGGGCGCCCTCGAAGTCGAGGTGGCCGGCACGTTCCAGCGGGCGCGGGTGGGCGAGACGCTGCGCTACCGCTGCGACAGGCCGCACACCGTGCGCTGCGTCGGCACCGAGCCGGCCAAGGCGATCATGGTGGTGATCATGAAGGCCGCCGTGATGGAGTAGGCTAAATAATCCGACTGATATTGGATGCCTGAGAGGATACCAAAACTGAGAATATCCAATCTATGACTGATCACGGAAACGTGATCGCAATCGGGTATTAGTCTAAGTCGAGTCGTATTGACGAAATTGCTGATTGAATATTCAACGATGGTAGTTCAGCTGCCAATCGATGGATCGTGCCATGCCTGTTCGCAAATGGGGCGGGGAGACGCTGGTCAATACCAAGACTGCGGGTGACCAGACATCGGCGGTCGTCACGGTCTTGAACAACGGAAACGTCGTGGCCGTCTGGCAAGATGGCAGCGGTTCCACTGCGGTTCTACGCGGACAGACGTTCGACACGACGGGAGCGCGGATCGGCCGCGAGTTCCTGGTCGACGAGACGACGATCGGCGACACGCTGCCGAGCATCGCGCCGCTGGAGAATGGCGGCTTCATCGTCACCTACCAGCACTACGCCTCGCCCGAGAACCAGGATCTCTACGCTTCTGTCTTCGATGCGGCCGGAAAGTATCAGAGCCGGATCGTCTCGACGTCCTTTGCCAATCAATATCAGCCCGATGTCTCCCAATTGAGAAACGGCTCGGAATCGATCCTGGTCTGGCAGGATCTCGAATCGACGAACGGGGACATCCGCGCCGCGACCTACAACGCGGACGGAACGCTCAAGCCCTCCTTCGTCGTCAACAGCGTGGTCGACGGGGTGCAATCGCACCCTGCCATTTCGGCCGGGCCACTGAGCATCCTTCCCGTGGCCGTCTGGCAGAGCGGAAACAGCATCAAGGGTTCGCTGCTTGGACCCGACGGAACCTACGGGTCCGAATTCCAGGTCAACATCCCGACCGGCGACATCCCGATGGAGCCCGATGTCTCGTATATCGGTGCCGGTCGGTTCGTGGTGACGTGGACGTCGTTCAACCAGGGCAGCGGCGGCGGTATCCATGCGCGGCTCTACGGGGTCTATGGCGGCATCGCGCAGCCGATCGCCAGCGAGATCTTCGTGAACTCGACCACCTTTGGCGGCGATCCTACCCTCACGCCGCTGCATAACGGTGGATTCGTCGTATCCTGGTCGGAAACAAACTACTTCGGCGGCAGCGGACCCGACACATCCGGCTCGTCGATCCATCTCCAGGCGTTCGACGGGTCCGGCGCGAAGATGGGCGGCGAGGCCATCGTCAACACGACGACGTCGAACTCGCAGTTCGATCCCTCCGTCACCGCGCTTCGTGACGGTCGCGTCATGGTGACCTGGACAGATTACAGCGGGGCCGGAGGCGATGCGTCGGGCTCCTCCATCAAGATGCAGATCATCGATCCGCGCGACGGCCTCGTCTACGGCGCCGGCGGCGACGACCTCCTCTACGGGCACGATTTCGTCAATGACGAAATCAATGGCGGCGACGGGGCCGACAGGCTTTACGGCCTCAACGGTGCGGATGCCCTGTATGGCGGAGAAGGCGACGACCTCCTCGATGGAGGAGCAGGCGCGGATACGATGGTCGGCGGCAGCGGGAACGACCGCTACTATGTGGATTCGCGGGACGACCGTATCGTCGAGTTGAAGGAGACGGGAAAGGACGTCGTCGTCTCTTCCGTCAGCTATTCGCTGGCGGGAACCTACGCGGAAACGATCCTTCTTACGGGCACGGGCGCGATCTCGGCCACAGGCAACGAATCGTCCAACAAGATCGTCGGCAATGCTGCGGCCAACACGCTCTCGGGCGGGGCGGGCACCGATACGATCGAGGGCGGTCTCGGCAAAGACTCGCTCTTGGGGGGCATGGGCAACGACAGCTTCGTGTTCGACACCAAGCTCGGCGCCACGAATGTCGACACGATCAACGATTTCGCCAATGTTTCGGGCAACAACGATACGATCAAGCTGGACAATGCGATCTTCACGGCCCTGGTAAAGACCGGTGTTCTCTCCGCTGGACTGTTCGCGGCGAATACCACGGGGACGGCGACGCAGAGCGACGACCGGATCGTCTACGAAACCGATACGGGCCGGCTTCTCTACGATCCCGACGGGGTCAACGGCGCTGCGGCCGTCCTGTTCGCCGTCGTGAAGGACCATCCGGCCCTGACCGCTCAGGACTTCCTGATCGTATGAGGTTTACCGATCGCCCGACCGGGCTCAATGCCCGGAATTCACCCAACGGACCATGTCGGCGAGCACGATGCTCAGCGCAGCGTCGAGACCGACCGCGGCGCTGCCCGCCTCGATCTTGGCCACGGGCACCCGCGCGGTGAAGATGCGGGCGGCGACCACCTTGCCGGTGCCGTCGGCGATGAGCTTGGCCGAGACGTCCACCACCGCTTCGCCCGAATTCGAGGCGATGTCGAAGGCGCGGATCTCGCTGATCAGCGCATAATCGGCGACGATCTTGTCGCCCGGACGGCTCACGGATTTCAGGCGCCCGGAATTCTCGAGGCTCTGGATCAGCCGCGTCTGGACGAGGCGCGGCAGGCGGTCGGCCCATTGGCCGCCGCCGAGGAACGACAGGGCGCCGCCGGCCTGACGCACGATGATGCGATCCTGCTCGAAGGGCTGGAGGCCCACCGGCTCGGCCACCGAGATCGACCGTGCCGCCACGCTCGGCCGGCCGGAACTCGGCAGGGCGGCGAGGTCGAAGGTCATGGGCGCGCCGCCGCCGCAACCGCCGAGCAGGGCGGAGAGGCAGGCGAGCGCCAGGGCATGCGAGCGAAACGTCATCCGAAGAGCCTGGAAACCTGTGCAGCGCGGCAGAACGCGCAACCGTAAACTACGCCATAGCGGTTTCCGTGCCGTGACGCCGGACACATGCGGCTAGGCTTTGCCGGGTTCAGCGGCCACCGTTGTATTCCGGCAACGATGGCTTGCCGCCGAAGATGACCTGGGACGGGTCGCGCTCCAGGCTCTTCACCGTCCGGTTGAGGGTGTTGAGGGTGCGCTGGCCGTCCGACGACAGGGCTTCGACTTCGCGCCGTCCGGTCCCGCTGAGCTTGCTGAAGCTCGACGCGATGGTGGAGGTGCGCTTGTCGAGGTTCTCGGAGAGGGTGCGGAAGGCCTTGCCGGCGTCGCGCACGGAGATCGCCGCGTCGCGCACTTCGGCGAAGGTGCTGCTGCCGGTCTGGCCCGAGGCGGAGCCGAGGAAGCTCTCGGCCCCCTTCAGCACGTTGTCCACCCGGTCGGCCGAGGCGTTGAGTTTGGCCGCCAGCGAGCGCGCATCCTTGACCGCGCCCTCGATGTCGGGGCTGGCGGTGCTGAGCGCCGCCGAGAAGCGCTCGGCATTGTCGATGACGCGGTTGAGCTTCTGCCCGTCGATGGCCTTCACCAGCGAACTCACGGCGGGGCCCGCATCGCTGAGGGTCTTGGAGAACGATTCCACGTTGGCAAGGGTGCGGGTGATGGCGCCTTCGTTGCCGGCCACCAGCTTGTCGAGGCGCTGGAGCATGTCGTCGGCGCGCTGTGCGATCTGCTTGGCCGCCGTCATCATGTCCTGGATGTCGGAACTGTCGGCGAAGATGGTGGGTGTCTGATCGCCCGAGCCCGGCGTCAGCGCCGGGGCATCCGCGTTGCCGCCGGAGAGCGAGATCGTCGAGACGCCGGTGAGCATCGCCGAATCGAGGCGGGCGCGGGTGTCGGCGCGCAGGGGCGTGGTGCGGTCCACCTCCACCATGGCGACGACGCGGCGCGGATCCTGCGGCAGCAGGCGCACGTCCATCACCTCGCCGACCTTGATGCCGTTGAAGGCCACGGTCGAGCCCTTGGCGAGGCCGCCGACGCTGCCGGAGAAGACGATGCGCACGCCCTGCCGTTCCTGGCTGCGCGATCCGCCCTGAAGCCAGAACACGAAGCCGAAGGCGGCCACGACGACCGCGAGAGTGAAGGCGCCGACGAGGGCGTAGTTCGCACGAGTCTCCATTGGATCAGCGATACCTCGGCGTGGCGGGGCGAGTGCGGTGCGGGGACGCACGCGGTGCGCGAGCCCCGATCGATCGCTGCGCGATGTGGCGCACGGCTCCGCACAGGCGCCGCGCGGATGGGATGGAAGGCATTCCGGCCGATCGGCCCGAAGGCCCTTCCGAAGGCTCGGATGTATCGGCGGGGAGCACGGCGAGGCTCCCCTTCCAGGAGGGGGAACCCGCGATGCCCTCGAATCGTGTCCGGACCCGGATCGGCAGGACACAGGCTCCGGTCCGACCGACCGGCGCCCGCATCGTCACGGCGGCGTCAGGCGGCTGCATGCCGGCCTCCCTGCGGGACGATGGCCCGCGCGCGCTTGCCGTGGAAGTAGGAGCGCAGCCAGGGGTGGTCGCTCGCCAGCATGGCCTCGATGGGACCCTGCGCGATGATCTGCCCGTCGCCGAGCGCCGCGATGCGGTCGCAGGCGGTGTAGAGACTGTCGAGATCGTGCGTCACCATGAAGACGGTGAGGCCCAGCGTCTGCTTCAAGGTGGCGACGAGTTCGTCGAATTCGCCCGCGCCGATGGGGTCGAGGCCCGAGGTCGGCTCGTCGAGGAACAGGATTTCCGGGTCGAGGGCGAGGGAGCGGGCCAGGGCCGCGCGCTTGATCATGCCGCCGGAGAGTTCCGAGGGGAGCTTGTCGGCGGCATCGGGCTTCAGGCCCACCATCTCGATCTTGAGGCGGGCGAACTCGTCGAGCAGGCGCTCGGACAGGTTCAGGTGCTCGCGCATGGGCATCTGGATGTTCTGCTTGACCGTCAGGGCGGAAAACAGTGCACCCTGCTGGAACAGCACGCCCCAGCGCTGCTCGATCTGCCGACGGCGGGTCATCGTCATCCCGTCGACGTCCTCGCCGAACACCTCGATCGTGCCCGAGCGCTTCGGCACCAAGCCGAGGATGGTCCGTGTGAGGACCGACTTGCCCTGCCCGGACGGACCGACGAAGCCGAGGATCTCGCCGCGATAGATGTCGAGGTTGAGCCCCTTCATCACGATCTTGTCGCCGAATCCGACCACGAGATCGCGGACGCCGATGATGACGTCGCGGGCTGGGGCGCTGTCGAACCGCGCGGGGGGGGAGGACATGTGATTCACGGGCGTCAGAAATCGATGGCCGCGAAGAACACGGCGAAAAGTCCATCCAGTACGATGACCATGAAGATAGACTTCACGACTGAGGCCGTGACGTGACGCCCGAGCGATTCCGCCGATCCTTCGACCGCGAAACCTTCGATCGTGGCGATGATGCCGATGATCAGCGCCATGAACGGCGCCTTGATCAGGCCGACCGCCACGTGGTGGAACGAGACCGCTGCCTGGAGCCGGGCCAGGAACGCGTCGATGGTCATGCCGCCATAGAGCGAGGCGGTGAGGCCGCCCCCGGCCAGGGCCGCCAGCGAGGCGAGGAAGGCGAGGATCGGCAGGCCGATCACCAGCGCGAGGATGCGCGGGACGATGAGGATCTCGATGGGGTCGAGGCCCATCACCCGCAGGGCATCCACCTCCTCGCGCATACGCATGGAGCCGATCTCGGCGGTGAAGGCCGAGCCCGAGCGCCCCGCCACCATGATCGAGGTGAGAAGCACGCCGAGTTCGCGCAGGATGAGCAGGCCGATCAGGTTGACGACGAAGCTCTGCGCCCCGAAGCGCTGCAGCTGGAAGATGCCCTGCTGCGCCACGATGCCGCCCACCAGGAACGAGATCAGCATGATGATCGGCACGCCCCGGAAGGCGACCTGTTCGAGCTGGTTGACCAGGGCCGTGCCGCGGAACGTGCTCGGCCGCGAGGCGACGCGGATGCAGGCGGTCACCACCTCCCCGAGGAAGGCGAGGCCGCTCACCATGTCCGATTTCGCGCCGACGACCCGGACCCCGAGATCGTGCAGGAAACCGACGAGGCGTCCGCGCTTCGGCTTGCCGGCATAGCCGTCGTCCGGCAGCTTCATCTCGCCGAGCAGGATGCGGTGCTCGGCCGAGGCGCCCGCATAGGCGAGTGTCCCGCCGGATGCCTCGATCTCGCCGCGGGTCCGCTCCAGGACCCAGGCGCCGAGCGTATCGAGGCGGGCGACGTTGGAGAGATCGATGAGGGTGGAAGCGCCGTTGGTGCGTGCCGCGATCTGTGCTGCGGCCTTCTCCACGGACGAGCCCTGATCCGCCGTCCAGCGGCCGCTCAGGACCACGCGTCCGCCCTCGCCGAGAATCGCGGCTTCGGCGGCGTCAGGGTTCGGCTTGGCAGCAGCGTGGCGCACGAAGCGCGACTCCCGGTTCATGCTTCAGAAAAAGCAGATCAAGGTTACGGAATGGTCAAGGTCCGCCACCGACGGCGGAGTGCTGACCTACAAACGAGGCCGTGTGAAGGGCTCACCGGCCGCCATGCGCGCGGAAAGTGACACGAGGCACAGGCCGGACAGGGCGAGCGGCGCCATCAGCGCGAAGGCCAGGCTCCCCCCGCCGGCCTCGTAGGCGACACCGCAGAGGATGGTGGCGCTCGCCGAGGCGCAGGCATTGACGGCGCTCGACAGGCCCTGGGCGCGTCCCCGCGCCCCATCGGGCGCGAAGGCCGAGATCGCCGTCATGGCGCCGAGCTGCGTCGCGCCGAAGCTGAACGCGTGCAGGGTCTGCAGGAGCAGGGCCGGGACGAGGTCGCCTCCCACCTGGGAGAGGCCGACCACGCGGATCAGGGACGCCACGGCGCCGAGCCCGATGAGGCGGAAGGGCGTGCGCCAATGGGCGGGCCAGCGCCCCACGGTGGCGAAGAACACGATCTCGGCGGCGACACCCGTCGCCCAGAGGACGCCGATCCACGAGGCCGAGATGCCGCTGGCCTGCCAGTGGATGCTGCCGAAGGCGTAGGTCGCCGCGTGGCTCGCCTGGATCGTCGCCTGCGCTCCAATGCAGAGCCAGAGCACGCGAGGCAGCTTCGGGCGTGGGCCCGGCGCGATGCGCGGCTGCGCCACGTGGGCTTCCACCGGACTGGCGAAGATGGTGATGGCGGCGACCAGGGCGAGGCCGGTGAGGAGGACCGGCACGGCCAGGCGTTCCCCCATGGCGCCGAGGGCCGCGCCTCCGAGCAGGCTGGCGATGAGAAAGCCGATGGACCCGGCCATGCGGATGCGGGCGTAGTCGAGCCGCTTGCTGTGCCGCACGGCGGCGAGGGTGAGGTAGTCGATGGTCGGCACCAGCGGCGCTCCGGCCGCCGCGTTCACGGCGACGAGCACAGCGAGGATGGGCCAGCCGATGGCGGCACCGGCGGGCATCAGCGCGTAGGTCGCGGCCACCGCCACGCTCCCGACCAGCAGGAGACGGCGCGCGGCCACGCCCCGGTCGATCAGCCCCACCAGGGGCGCCGTGGCGATGATCTTCATGGCGATGGGCAGCGCCAGGAGGGCGCCGATGATCCGCGCATCGAGGCCGAGCGCCTTCAGCCAGACCGGCATGAACGGCATGGCGATGCCGATCTCGACGAAGACGACGGCATAGAGCAGCGACAGGCGCGTCGCGTTCGGCTCCGTCGGAGAGGTTTGGGACACCGGATGGACCGCTCGATCGAGGGGGCGGAGCGGCCTGAAGGCGAAGCGCTGCCGGCCGCTGACGACGATTCGACCCGTAAAGGCGGCGTTAAAACCATCGTGTCAATCTACCGGTGCTGGTACCCGCGACTTCGCGCAATGGCGCGAGGCACCATCGAGGACACGAGTTCTATGTCTGTCATGCGTTCGCTCACCTCGGTCGATGAGTCGGAATACGACCGGATCGAAGCGGCGATGAGCGAGAGCGAACGCGGCCGCTGGTTCCTCGCCGAATATACGAGGCGCAACCGCAGCGCCGATACGGACATGCTGCTCGGCGCCATCGCGCGCCTGGAAAGCGCGGTGACGGCGGACCGCCCCTCCGACCGGGAGACCGAGCGTGTCGGACGCATGCGCGGCGACCTGATGGAGATGGCCCATGCCATCGCCCGCACCAAGGCCGAGATCGCGGCGATCAGCACCGTGGATCAGGACCATAGCCGCCTGGGCATCGCCTCCGTCGCCCTCGACGCCATCGTCCGGGCCACCGAACGCGCGACCTCCGATATCCTCGGCGCAGCGGAAGAGGTCCAGGAGACCGCCTGGACCATGCGCGAATCGGGTGCGGACGCCGAGATCTGCGATGTGCTCGACCGCCGGGCCACGGAAATCTACACGGCCTGCTCGTTCCAGGACCTGACGGCGCAGCGGACCGCGCGCATCATCCATACCCTGCGCTATCTGGAAGAACGCCTCGCGGCGATGATCGCGATCTGGGGCGGCGAGGTCGAGCCGATCCCGCCGGCACCGGGCTCCACCGCGTCGAATGTCGCCCAGGATCTCGACCAGAGCGACGTGGACCGGTTCATCGGCATGGATTCCCTGCGGTCGGAGGCCCAGGCGGCGTCCGAGGTGAAGCCCGAGGCGGCGATGCCGCCCCTCGCCCCTGTGGAAACCGTGGACGACGAGCCGCAATCCGCGGAGGTCCCCTCGCTCGAGGTGATGGCCGAGGCCGCCGAAGAGGACGCGTTCCCCGAGGCGGATCCCGAAGAAACCGCTCCCGAAGAGTCCGTTCTGGACCAGTCCGTTCTCGAGATTCCCACCCCCGAGGAATCCGCCCCCGAGGAAACGGACACCACCGATCTGAACGAGGTCGGCTTCGAGGACGTCGAATCCGACGAGGCGAAGCCGGCGCCGGAGAAGACCGACATCGCCACGGCCTTCGCCGATATCGACGGGCTGAGCGAGAAAGAGAAACTCGCCCTGTTCTCCTGAGGGAGACGAAAGTCACGCGCGCATTCTCGCCGGCGCTGATAAGAGGGCCGTCATGGCCCTTCACCTTCTGAAGCTCTGCGTCGGACCCGCGACGATCGAGGACCTCGAACAGCGCATCGCCCATTACCGGGACGAGGCGGTGCAGGCCGGGCGCGAACCGTCGACGACCCATGTCACCCGGATGGTCCCGAAGCGGGCCTCCGCCATCGCCGGGCAGGGCTCGATCTACTGGGTCATCAAGGGCACCCTGTGCTGCCGCCAGGCCATCACGGCGATCGAGCCATTCACGGATAGCGACGGGATCGGCCGCTGCCGCCTCGTCCTCGATCCCGTCGTGGTGCCGGTCAATCCGCGCCCCTGCCGGCCCTTCCAGGGCTGGCGCTACCTCACGGCGCGGTCGGCACCGGCCGATCTCGCCATGGGCCGTTCCGACGACCTCGCCGACATGCCGGAATCCTTGCGCCGCGAGCTTTCCGTCCTCGGCCTGATCTGACCCGGCCCGGCTTCGGCTTGGCGACGGAGCGGCGATGCCGCCCCGTCGCCGAGGGATGTCAGGCCCCTTCGAAGCGGCCGCTCGCATGGGCGAGCATCGTGTAGACCTTGCCCGTCTCGGAGGTGAGGTAGGCATCGGCGCGGCGCGAGTCGCGGTCGTTCTTCGAGACCTCGCCGAGGAGCCGTTCGAACTCGCCGACATAGCGGTCCACCGTCCGGCGGAACTCGGCATCGGCCGCGTAGCGCCTCCGGATCTCCTCGAAGGTCTGCCGGCCCTGGGCCGTGTAGAGGCGGCGGTCGAACAGGTTCGGCTCACCGCGGCGGTAGCGCTCCCACAATTCCACCGCCGTCTGATGCTCGATCATTTTGGCGATGTCGGTGGAGAGCGTCTCCAGGGCGGTGCGGCTCCGCTCGACGGCGGCCTTGTTCGGCTCCGCACCGGCCGCTCCCTTGGCCGGCTCCGCCTTCGCGGCTCCGGATTTGGCGGCTTTGGGCTGACCGGCGGGCGCCGGAGAGGCGTTCGCCGGATCGGACCCGTCCGTGTCGTCGTCGAGGGAGGCGCGGGTCAGGAGATCCGAGAGCCAGCCGCGATTGTCGCGTCCGTCGCGGGCCGCCGGGACGGCGCCGCGCGCGGCCTCACCGGGCCGCAGGGCGGCCTGGTTGCCGGCCCGGCCGGCTGCCGCCGGCGCGGAGACGATGGTCATCTGCTGGGTCGGGCGCGGATCGGACCCCTTGTCGTCGCGGGCCTTGGGCTCGGATGGCTTGGCGCTCGCCGATGTTGCGACCGGGTTGGCCGCATTCTGCTTCGGCTTGGGAGGCGCGGCTTCCGAGACCTGCACGTCCTGCTGCTTGGCCGGCTGGACCTCCGCCTTGCGCGGGGCGGGGGCTGCCGCCTCGGTCACGTCGACGCTGCGGCGCGAACGCGAGACCAGGGAGGACAGTTCGTTCAGCGCCTTGATCTGGTCGGTCACGACCCGACGCATCTCGCTGGTGGCATCCTGGGTCTCGCGGGGGATTTCCAGAACGCCGCGCTGCAGGTCCGCCCGCGTTGCCTCGAGTTCGCGGCGGATCTCGGCCGCCATCTCGCGCATCCCCGCCACCGAGTCGCCGAAGCGACTGGCCGCGCCCTCGAACACCGTCATCATCTGCTCGGACGCGCCGGAGATCGCCGCACGGACGGCGGTGGCGGTCCGCTCGCCCTCGCTCCCGGCATCCTTGCGAAGGCCTTCGAAGGCTCCGGTCACGCTGGCGCCCGCGCTCTGCGCCGCCTCGGACAGGCTGCCGGCGATGCCGCGCGCCCGCTCCTCGGCGGAGCGAAGGGTCTCGGCCATCAGCGTGTCGAAGCGCGCGGTCTGCTCCTCCAGGGCGCCGGACCGTGCCTCGATGCGCGTCAGCACGTCCTCCACCGCCTTGTCGCGGCTGGTGAGGAGATCGATCAGGCGCGTCTCGACGGTCTCGAGCGAGCCCGCCGCGCTGGTGAGCGTGCCGGAATGGGCGCGGGAGATCTCGGTGAGCGAGGTCCCGCGGGCATCGAGCGAGGCGGCGAGGTCGGCCGCATCGCGCAGGGCGCCCTCGGCGACCGCCTTCAGCTGATCGACCTGTTCGGCCACGCTCCGGCTGGCGCGCTCGGTCTCGCTTCCAATCGCGGAGAGCGTCGCCTGCACCTGCTCGACCCGGCCCGAGAGGCCCTGCTCGATGGCGCCGAGATTCTCGCCGGCATCGGTGATGAGCTCGCGCAGGGCCGAGTTCGCCCCCTCGACCCGGTTCAGGACGCCGCCCAGCTCGCTGCGGAGCCGGTCGTTGGCCTCGTTGAGGCTCGCCAGGGCGCGGGAGGCGCCGCCGTCGATGGCCGCGAGCAGCGCGTTCCTCGACGCGTCGGACTGTTCGGCGAGGTCGCGGACCCGCTCGCGCAGGGTCTCGGCGAGGGGCGTTCCGCTCTCGTCGAGGATGCGCGCGATCTCCTGGCTGCGCTCGCCCAGGGAGGCGACCAGCCGGGAGGCCGGGCCTTCGACGATCTCGCGGAGGCGTTCGGAATGGGTCGCCATCGCCTCGACCATATGGTTTCCGCGACCGTCGATGGTCTCCACGATCGATCCTCCCCGCTCCTCGATGGCGCGGGTGATGGTCTCCGCACTCTCGGCGAGGCGGCGGGCCAGCGATTGCCCGCGAGCCTCGATCAGCGAGGCCAGGGCCGTCGAGCGGCGGTCGAAGCCGGCGATCATGTCCTGGTTGCGACCGTCGATGAGGGCGGCGACGGCCTCGTTGCGCTGGTCCAGAGCCGTGGCGAGCGCGTCGGCATGGGCCTGGGCGAGGGCGGCGTGACGGTCCACGCGTTCGTCGAAGGCGGCGAGCATCGTGGCGCTGTGCTCGTCCACCAGGGCCGCATAGGCGTCCTGGCGGTCGTCGAAGGCGCTGGCGAGGGCATCGCCGCGCGATGCCACGAGGGCGGCGAAGACCTTCATCCGGCTGTCGATCCGGTTCGTGAAGGCTTCGCTTCGGGCATCCACCGCCTGGGTCAGGGCCGTGCCCTGATTGTCGATGGTCCGGGCGAAGGCCGTGGTCCGGTCGTCCACCAGCCGCTCGAGGGCGCGCAGGCACTCGTCGAACAGGGCCGCGATGGCCTGCGTGCGGGTATCCACCGACTGTGTCAGCGACAGGCCCTGGTCGTCCACGGTGCGGGTGAACTCCGTCGTCCGCCCGTCGACGAGGTCGGCGAGGGCGCGCAGGCGCTGGTCGAACACGCTGCCGATCGCCTCGGCGCCGGCCTCGACGGCCTGGCTCAGCGACGCGCCGCGGCCGTCGATGGTGTGCGTGATCTGGGCCGTCCGGTTGTCCACGAGGTCGGCGAGGGCGCGCAGGCGCTCGTCGAACATGCTGCCGATCGACTGGGCTCCGGCCTCCACGGCCTGGCCCAGCGATGCGCCGCGGTTGTCGATGCTGTGGGTGAGGTCGGCCGAGCGGTTGTCCACGAGAAGGTCGAGGGCGCGCAGGCGTTCGTCGAAGACGGTCCCGATGGACTGGGCGCCGGCCTCGACGGCCCGGGTCAACGACGTGCCGTGGCCGTCGATGGTGCGGGCGAACTCGGCCGCGCGGTTGTCCACGAGGTGGTCGAGGGCGCGCAGGCGCTCGTCGAACAGCGCACCCATGGATTCCGTGCGCTCGTCGACGGACCGGTACAGGGCGCTGCCCTGCATCTCCATGGTCCGGGCGAACTCCGCAGTCCGGGTCTCCACGAGGGCGTTGAGCTCATGCAGGCGCTCGTCGAAGAGCGCGCGGAGCGAGCCGGTGCGGTCGTCGAGATTCCGGGTGAGGTTGCCGCCGCGCTCGTCCACCGTGTGGACGAGGTCCGCGGTGCGGCTCTCGACCAGCTGATCGAGGGCGCGCAGGCGCTCGTCGAACAGCGTGCTCAGCATGGCCGTGCCCGCATCGACCGAGTGGGTCAGGACGGAGCCCTTGGTATCCAGCGTGCGGGCGAAATCGGCCGAACGCTCCGCCACGAGGGCGTCGAGGGCCTGCATGCGGTCGTCGAACAGGGCACCCATCGCGTGGGTCCGGTCGTCGACGGTCTGCGTGAGGGCCGTGCCCTTGGTGTCGATGGTGCGGACGAGTTCGGCCGCGCGGTTCTCCACCAGATCGTCGATCGCGCGCAGGCGTTCGTCGAACAAGGCGCTCAAGGCGTGGGTGCGCGCATCGACCCTGTCGGTGAGGGCTTCGGCGCGGCTGTCCACGAGACCGTCGAGGGCGGTGAGGATGTCGTCGAACAAGGTCCGCAGCCCGTGGGTGCGGGCTTCCACCGATTCCGCGATCCTCGCGCCGCGACCGTCCACGAGCTCGTCCAGGGCGCCGATGCGCTGGTCGAACAGCGCAACGAGGTCGCGGGTGCGGGCTTCCACCGCGCCTGCCGCGCCGCCGAGGCTGGCTTCGATCGTGTCGACGAAGGTCCGGCCATGCTGGCCGAGCGAATCGTGCAACGGAGCCAGCCGGTCTTCGAAGCTGCTGGCGAGAACCTGGGAATGATCGTCCAGCATGGTCCGGATCTCGTTGGTCCGGTTGTCCAGGAGCTGGTGCACGGTGCGCACGCCCTCGTCGAGCAGGCTGCCGATATCGGTGGTCCGCGTCTGCAGGGTGGAGCCGAGGCGGCCTTCGCCTTCGCTGAGCAGACGGTCCGCATCGGCGACGACGTCGCGCAGGCGGGCGATGATGGTGTCGCCGCGCTGTTCCAGAAGCTCCGCCAGGGAGGAGCCGCCGCGATCGAACAGGTGCGCCAGCTCGGTGATGCGGGTGCCTAGGGCGCCGAAGACCACGCGTCCCTTCTCGTCGAGCTCCTGGCCCATGGCGGCCGTGCGCTCGTCGATGAGGGCGGCCAAGGCTTCCGCGCGGTGCGAGAAGGACGAGCGGATCGCCTCCGCCTGTCCGGCCAGGGCCTCGTTGGCATGGCCCGTCCGGCTCTCGATCATCTCGACGAGTTCGCGGGTCCGGTTGGCGAGATCCTCGTCCACGGCGCGGGTGCGGCTCTCGATGAGGCGGATCGCCTCGAAGGCCTGGGAGCCGAAGGTCTCGTCGATCAGGCGGCTGCGCTCCTCCAGCGCGGCGGCGATGGCGTCGAGACGCCCGACGACGCTGGTGTCGAAGCGGCCGACGCCCTCTTCGATGCGGCGGGACAGGTCTGTCGCCTGCTGCTCGAAGCGTGCGGCGATCTCGGTGGAACGGCTGCCGAGGGTATCGCCCAGGGCCAGGCTGCGGGCGGCGATGTCCTGCGCCATGCCGTCGGCGCGGGCATCGAGGGTCTGGACGAGGTCGCGGCTGCCTTCGACCATGATGCGCGCCATCTCGCCGGTGCGCAGGATCAGGGCTTCGTTGAGGGCGGTGGCGCGGGAGCCGAGCTGACCGTCGATCTGGCTCACCAAGTGGGTGAAGGTCTCGCCGATCTCGGCGGAGCGCTTCACCGAGCGCTCCTCGAGGGCGCCGAGCTGGCTCTCCACGGTCTCACGCGCTTCGCGGGTGCGCTCGGCGATGATGTCTGCCACGGCCTTGCCCTGCACCGTGATGACGCGGTCCATCTCCTGCAGCTGGCCGGTGACGGTCTCGCTGAGGGTGGAGGTGTCGCGGGCGATGCGGTCGGCGAGGATGTCGCCGCGGGCGATGGTCTCCTGCAGGGCCGCGAGGCGGTCGTTGAGCACGGTGTCGATGGCCTTCGCCCGGCTTTCCGTGGTGTCGGCGAAGGTGGCGCCGCTCTGGGCGAGGGCGTCGCTCACGCGGGCGCTCTGGGCGGTCACCGCCAGCACGATCTCGCGGCCGGTGTTGGCGAGCTGCCCATGCGCCTCTTCGGCATGGGTGGCGATGAGGTCGGTGAGGCCACGGCTATGCGTGCCGAAGGAGGCCTCGACATCCTTGATCCGGGCGGCGAGTTCGCCGCCGACATTCTCGGCCGCGCGGGCGATGGAGCCCGTCGCCTCGTTGGCGCGGTGGAGCAGGGTCTCGTCGATCTCGGTGAGGGTGCGGCGCAGGGCCTCCATCGCGTCCTGCGCGCGTCCTCCCACTTCACCGCTGAGACCGCTGGCGGCCTGCTGCAGGAGCTGGGCGGCTTCCTGCGTGCGGGCGGCGAGCTCGGCGGACGTGGCGGACAGGCGCCGCTCGAAGATCTGCACCGCCTCCACGGTCCGTGCCTCGAGTTCGCCGGTGGCGCTCGCCGAGGAGCGCCGCAGGGCCTGGGCGGCCTCCGCCGTGCTGGCGCCGAGGGCCACGGTGGTCTCTTCCGCGCTGCGGCGGAAGATGTCGGCGGCCTCGCTGGTGCGCGAGCCGATCTCGGCAGCCAGGGTGTCGAGGACGGCACGCAGGCTCTCGATCGCGCTGCCCGACTGGGAATCGAAGGTGCTGCCGAGAACCCCGAACGCGCCGGTCAGGGTGAGGGTGGCATCCTCGACGCGCTGGGTCACGAGGCCGCCGACCTGCTCGCCGGCCTTGTTGAGGCGGCGGATGCTGGTGTTGACGACGGAGGCCGTATCTTCGGCGCTGTTGCGCAGAGCGGTCGCGGCCTCGGCCGACCGGGCGTCGATCTCGCCGTTGAGGCCCGCCACGGTGCCCCGGAGGTTCTCCACCGTGCCCATGGCGCGGGTCTCGAAATGGGTGCCGAGGGAGGCCAGCGCCGCATCCATGGCCCGCGCGGCTTCCTCGGCGCGCTGGGTGACGAGGTCTCCCATCCGCTCCCCGGCGGAGGCGAGGTTGGTCTCGAGCGAACCGCCCTGGACGGTGAGGGTCTCGTGCAGGCGGGTCGCCACCGTATCGATGCGCTCGGCCAGATGACCGGCGCGATCGTCGATGCCGTTGCCGGCGGTCTCGATGGAGCGGACGAGGTCGTCGCGCAGGGCGCCGGTCCGTGCGGCGAAGGCCTCGACGATCCCTTCGGAGGCCTGGGCCAGGCCCGCCTGGGCCTCGCGGGTGCGGATCTCGATCGCCTCGGACACGCCGCTGCCGGCGGCCTCGATCTCGGCGCGCAGGGCGGCGCCGCGCGCGGCGATGTCATCGGTGAGCGTGGCCCCCGTGGCGGCGAAATGCTCGCGCAGCGCCGTGCCGGTCTCGGCGAACCGGGCGGTGATCTCGCCGCCGGTATGGGAGAAATTCGTGGTGAGTTCGGTGCCGCGGGCGAGGAACGTGTTTTCGAGGCCGCGCGCGGATTCCTCGAAGGTCTGGCGGACTTCGCTGCCTTGGCGGTTCAGGCTCTCGATCACCTCCATGCCGGTCTGGGCCAGCGTGCGGGCGACCTGGCCGGCATTGTCGGCGAGCGTCGCGGTGAGCATGCCGCCGGTGCGCTCGAAGGCGAGAGTGACGTCCGCCGCCCGGCTCTCCAGGGACTGCGTCAGGGTGTTGCCGACTTCGGTGAGGCTGCTGCGCACACCTTCGCTGGTGCTGGCGAGGCGCTGGACGAGATCGTCGCCCCGGTCGGTGACGAGCCCGACCACGCGGTCCCCAGCCTCGCCGAGGGCTGCCGTGATGGCGTCGCCGCGGTTGCCGAGGGCCGAGGTGATGGCCTCGCCGCGGGCGTCGAGGGCGCCGGTCACCCGCTCGCCGGCGCCGGTGACGGCGGCGACGATGCGCTCGGCCGCTCCGTCCAGCTCCTGCGTCAGGTTCTGGTGCGATCCGGTGATCGCGCCGCGAACGCGCTCGGCATTGGCGACGATGGATTCACGCTGGGCGACGAGTTCGTCGACGAGGGAGCGGATGCGGATCTCGTTGTCGGAATAGGCGCGTTCCAGGGTGGCGATCTCGCCGCGCACCAGGGTCTCAAGTTCGCCGGCACGGGCCAGCGCCCGTTCGACGCCGTCGCCCACGGCCGCGACCTCGCGCCGGACCGTCTGCGACATGGTGAGGACGGCATCGGTGGAGAAGTTCTCGGGCTCGGCGAGGCGGATCGCCACTTCACCGACGGCGCGTGCCACGAGACGCATCTCCTGGGCGCGGACGGCGAGCATCGCCATGATCGCGAACAGGACGATGGGGCCGACGATGGCGGTGGCGCCGACGGCGGCCTGAAGCGCCGTCATCCCGGCGATGAAGCCCTTCAGCTCGCCCCCCGACTGGTTCCAGGCCAGCGCGAGGAGGGCGGCGAACCAGAGAGCGGAGACGATGGCGGCGACGATGTAGGGCGTGCCCGACGGCCGCACGCGCAGGGTCTGCTGCAGGATGCCGATGTTCTGTCGGTCGTCGTTGGCGACCATCGAGCGGTCCGGCGGCAGCAGGCCACCCTCCCGGCGCGGCCGGTTGCGGTCCGGCGGCGGCAGGTCGGAGGCCAGGGGCTGGTCGAGATCGAGGCGCGGGGGAGCGAGGCGGCCGCTGGGGTCGCTCAGGGGATCGTTGTCGCCGACATCGGGAAGCCGAGGTTCGACGCGCGGTTCCGTCGCCTGCGTCGAGGGGAAGTCCAGGTTGAGGGCCTGCTCGATGGCGGAAAGAGCCGCCTCGGCCGGGTCCTTGAGCTTCTTTTCCGTGGCCATCCAACGCCTCGTTACGCAGGTCGTCGAGACCGGCCGCATCCGGTGATCGACGACATTTTTACCAATTTACCAAGGAACTTTAGACCTCGGCGCGAGACCCGGATACCCGAGTGGATCGAACCGTCCAAAAAACCTTAACGGAATGGTTACCAAGCGTGTGGCCGGTTTCATTCCGTCGGCTTTATGCATGATGCCGCAAGGCTTAAACGGAAGCGAACGATCTCGGACGCTCCTGTGGATAGACTGGTGGAGGGGCGCTCGAACGCCCCGTTGGGTTAAGGCGAGGCGGCGGGTGACCAGTCTGATCGATCGTGCCTACCTCGCCGAGCAGACTTTCGGCGACGTCGACCTCGCCCTGGAACTGCTCGTGCTCTTTTCCGGCCAATGCCGCCGGCTGCTGCCCGGGATCACCGATCCGCGCCTCGACGACCACCACCGCGCCGACCTCGCCCACACACTGAAAGGCTCCGCCCTCGGGGTCGGCGCCGCGCGGGTCGCCGAACTCAGCGCCGTCATCGAGGACGGCCTGAGGCGGGGGGGCGGCGTTCCGGCACCGGCCTATGTCGCGCTGGCCGATGCGGTGGATGCGACCCTGTCGGAAATCGACGCACCCGCCTGATCTCGGCCGCGTGGACGGAACGGGTCGGCGTCTGCGGCGTAAGCGCAGGAATGTAAGGCGATGAGGCCGGTGCCGCTTGCATTCACCGGGCCGCGCCTTCAAGGCAGTCGCGCCGCACAACCGGCCGCAGACGTGTTGTACGAGCCTGGAGTCTTCGATGCCCAAGATCACCTACGTCGACCATGCTGGAACGGCCAGGACCGTGGAAGCCGACGTAGGATCGACCGTCATGGAAGCGGCGATCCGCAACAACGTACCGGGGATCGACGCCGAATGCGGCGGCGCCTGCGCCTGCGCCACCTGCCACGTCTATGTGGATGCCGAGTGGGTCGATGCCGTGGGACCGGCCGAACCGATGGAGCAGGACATGCTCGATTTCGCGTCCGATGTGCGTGCGACGTCCCGCCTGTGCTGCCAGATCCGGATCAAGCCGGAACTCGACGGCCTGACGGTCATCACGCCGGCTCGCCAGGGCTGAGCGGGCGTCGGCCAAGACTCTCGGCGAAGCGCAGCAGATACCCGTCGGGGTCCTGAACCAGGAATTGCCTGACGCCGACCTCCACCTCCCCGACCCGGTACCAGGCCTCGTGCACGGGCCGGAACAGGGGCCAGGACGCGGAATCGAGGGCGGCCAGGATCGGATCGACGGCATCGACCGCGATCTAAAGGTTGATCCCGCGGCCGAGCGGCGGTTCGAGAGCGCCCGTCAGCCAGTTCCCGTTGGCGACGTTGAGCATCACCTGCGCTCCGCCCCTCTCGAGATAGGCGAAGCCGTTCTCCGGTCGAGAATAGGCGACCGTAAATCCGAGCGTCCCGCACCAGAAGGCGAGGCTGGCTGGAAGGTCGTGGACGTCGAGTTCCGGAGCGAGGGGGCTGAACCCGCCATGGGGCAGCCTGTCGCCGGTCATCTCACCAGCGCCCTCATGGCCCCGTCGATCCCCTCGATGTTGAGCGGAAACATCCTGTCCGAGACGATTCTGCGGATCATGCCGATCGACTGGGTATAGGCCCAGTGCTCGGCGGGGACCGGGTTCAGCCAGACCGATTTCGGAAACCGTTCGAGCACCCGTTCCAGCCAGACCTCTCCCGGCTCCTCGTTCCAATGCTCCACCGAGCCGCCCTGCATGGCGATCTCGTAGGGGCTCATGGAGGCGTCTCCGACGAAGACGGCACGGTAATCGGGCGGGTAGGTGCGCAGCACGTCGAGGAGCGGGATCGCCTCGTCGTGGCGCCGACGGTTCTCTTTCCAGACGCGTTCATAGGGGCAATTGTGGAAGTAGAAATGCTCCACATACTTGAACTCGGCGCGCGCTGCCGAGAACAGCTCCTCGGCGAGCGCCACGTGCCAGTCCATCGACCCGCCGACATCGAGGAAGAGCAGGACCTTCACGGCGTTGCGACGCTCCGGGCGCAGCTTCACGTCGAGATAGCCCTTGCTGGCGGTCTCGCGGATCGTGCCGTCGAGATCGAGTTCGTCGGCGGCGCCCGTGCGGGCGAAACGGCGCAGGCGCCGGAGGGCGACCCGCATGTTGCGGGTGCCGAGTTCGACGCCGTCGTCGAGATCCCTGAACTCCCGCTTGTCCCAGACCTTCACCGCGCGAAAATTCCGGTTGCCGTCCTGGCCGATGCGGATGCCTTCGGGGTTGTAGCCATAGGCGCCGAAGGGTGATGTGCCGCCGGTGCCGATCCACTTGTTGCCGCCCTGGTGGCGTTCCTTCTGCTCGGCGAGCCGTTGTTTCAGCGTCTCGAACAGCTTGTCCCAGCCGAGCGCCTTCAGCTCCGCCTTCTCAGCGTCGGTGAGGTACTTCTCGGCGAGCTTGCGCAGCCATTCCTCGGGGATCGCCGTCGGCTCCGCCGCCTCGCCGAGGGTCTCGATTCCCTGGAACACGGTGCCGAACACCCGGTCGAACCGGTCGAGATGGCGCTCATCCTTCACCAGGGCGGTGCGGGCGAGGAGATAGAACTCCTCGACGCGCTTGTCCGCCAGATCGCGGTCCAGGGCCTCGAGCAGCGTGAGATGTTCCCGAAGCGTGACGGGGATCTTTGCGTCGCGCAGGGCCGTGAAGAAGTGAAGCAGCATGGGGCAGAGAACGCGCGAACCGGGCCTTCGGGTCAAGGGTGTCCGCGCACCGGTCATGCCCACCGGAACGGTCGGTCGACGACGCCGGACTCGTGAGCCGGGTAACGGAAATAATCCTGAATTCAGTGAGACATGGGCGCCGCTTTCCCTCTCCGGTGCCGACGAAGCTGGGTATAAGTCCGGTTTTCTGTTGATATCACCGCCTACTGTGTTCTTCGCACCTTCAACATTGTCATTGAAATCAAACAGCTGGGAGACAGAGTGAACGCCAAGTCAGGGCCGGGGTATTTGGCAGAGTAAGGGTGGACGTCATGGCGCTCGTCTTGCGCTCCTTGAGTGATTTCAAGCGGTTTCTGGCGAAGCCGGGCGCGACGATTCAGATCGTGCGGAACACCTTCATCGAGCGCCAGCCGGCCTCGTTTCAGGAAGCCTATCGCCAGAAGGGCATGTACGAGCCACGCACCGTCCAGGCGATCTCGAAGAAGGCGGCGGTCTTCGCCATCAAGGGCCATCCGACGACGGTCTGGCTCTATTGGGACAAGGGCACGCGGAACTGGCGCTATTCCGGCGACACCCTGGCCGTCCCGCTCAATACCGGCGTGGGGCCGCCCGACGAGATCATCTATCGCTGCAGCTTCGCGCCGGGATCGGAGCCGAAGGCCCGTGCGCCCGCCCGTACCAAGCCCGTCGATCCCGCGCCCGCATCGCCGGGGGACAAGCCGACCCCCACCATGCCCGAACGCGGCCAGGGCCGCCTGTTCTAACTTCTTCCGGTCATCGTGATCCGTCTCGATCCGTGATCGGTCGGTCAGCACCGTCCGGCCAAATCTACGTTTTCAAGATCATCGCGGCTTCATACCGGCGTCTTGAGACGATCGACACCCCTAATTTATACCGCGCTCCGGTACCCGCAATAGCATTCGTTGGTCGATGCGCCTGAATTCAGGCTCTCTCCCGAGTTATCCACTTCCCCGACATTGTTGCTGCATCACTCTGTCCGGAAGAAGACACAACGCCGGATCGATCAGGCACTCTTCGCGGGCTGCTCGTCTTTGGCAGGTGCTTCGCGGGTCTCCGTCACCTTCCCCGCGTCGACGTTCTTGCCCACGGTGCGGCGTGCACGGAAGGCTGGCCTCACCTCGGTCTCCTTGCGCTTGAGCATGGCGCGGTACTCGTCGCGCCGCTCGTGGATCGAGGCGATGACGAGGCCCATGGGTACGCCCACATCGACCAACACGGCCTCCGAGAGCTGCAGGGACGCTTCGATGGTCTCGGGCACGGCATCGTCGACGCCCATCTCGTAGAGCGCGGTGGCGTGGCGGGCGTCGCGGGCGCGGGCGACGATGGTGATGTCGCGGCGCTCCGCACGCGCCGCCTCCACCACGGCCTCAACGGCCCGGGGATTGTCCAGGGTAACGACGAGGGCGCGGGCATTGGCGATGTCGCAGCGGCGCAGCAGTTCCGGGTTGGAGGAATCGCCGAAATAGACCGGGTTGCCGAGGCGGCGGTGCTCCGAGACGCGCGCCGCGTCTGCATCGAGGGCGAGATACGGGATCTTGTGGCGGGCCAGCATCTCCCCGACCTGACGTCCGACCCGGCCGTAGCCGGCGATGATGACGCGGTTCTGCTGCTTGTCCGGCACCGGCTCGGCGCGGGCGCGGCCGAGATTGGAGCGGGACATCCGCTTGCCGAGGCGCCGGGCCAGGCTCGCCAGCCCCGGAATCGCGATCATCGTCACCGTGGTGACGATCAGCGCCGCCTGGCCGAGGCCATCCGGCACGAGCCCGCCCGCGATGGCGCCGCCGATGAGGACGAAGGCGAATTCGCCGCCGGGGCCGAGGAGGAGTGCGGCTTCCAGGGCGACACCGCGCGGGATGCGCAGGAACCGGGCCGCCACGAGGATCACCGCGCCCTTGATCAGGATCAGCCCGATGGACAGGCCGAGAATGGTCTTCGGCGCCGCCATCAACTGGGCCGGGTCGAGGTTCATGCCCACCGACACGAAGAACACCCCGAGCAGCAGGCCCTTGAACGGATCGATCGTCGCCTCGATCGCCCGGCGATACTCCGTCTCCGCCAGGAGCAGGCCCGCGACGAAGGCGCCGAGCGTCATCGAGAGGCCGCTCGCCGCCGCCGTCAGGGCGGTCGCCACGATGACGAGGAGGCAGGCGGCCATGAACAGTTCCGGCGAGCGCGTTCGGGCCACGAGCTGGAACAGGGGCCGTAGCGCGAGGCGGCCCGCCACCACGATGAGGACGAGGGCGATGGCCGCCTGTCCGAGCGCGAGGGCGAGCGCGCCGCCGACATCCGCCCCGTCGCTGCGGCCGAGCACGGCGATGGCGAACAGCATCGGCGCCACGGCGAGATCCTGGAACAGCAGCACGGCGAAGCTGGCGCGGCCCGCGGGCGTGTTCAGGCGCTTCTGTTCGGCCAGGACCGGCAGGACCACGGCGGTGGAGGACAGGGCGAGCGCCAGGCCGACGATGACGGAGGCGGCCAACGGCACTTCGAGGGCGAAGAGGATGATGCCGATGACGAGGGAGGAGGCGAGCACCTGGGCCGAACCGAGCCCGAAGACGAGGCGGCGCAGGGTGCGGAGCCGCTCCCATGACAACTCGACGCCGATCATGAACATCAGGAAGATCACGCCGAATTCGGCCAGATGCGCGATCTCGGACCGGTTGCCGATGGTGAAGATCGAGACCCACGGCACCGTGTCGGCCAACCGCCCCAGGCCGAACGGCCCGAGGATCGCGCCCGCTCCGATGAAGCCCAGAACCGGACTGATGCGCAGCCGGTGGAACAGCGGCACCACCACGCCTGCGGTGACGAGAAAGATGATCGCTTCCTTGTAGGATCCGGCGTGAACGTCCGTCATCGAGCTGGGCAATCTCCCGAGGGTGGTGCGCGCGACGCTGGCCGAGACGGGGCAGCCGAAGTTCTGCACAGGGAACTCCGGCCGCGGGAATCCATCGGGTCGCCGGCAGCGATGAGAGCATGCAAGCCCATGTGCCGCCTGGGCAACCGGCTTTTTGCCGGCCCATGCGGATTTGATCCCTCGCCGCACTCAGCCATGCATGCGGGACGCGCTGGCGCGGACGAGGTTTTGCGCTGCGATACGGAATGGCGCAAAAACGGCACAATGGCCGCATAGGGCGGAACTTAACGATCGGTTAAGTCCCAGCCTACCTCACGGTTTGTTGCGTCGTTCGTCGCGTTTTTTGAAGACACGAGTGCCTCATGCGAAAGTCGCCGCCCAACCGGGATGTTCAGCGCGAACGACGTGACTGGATCCGTGAGTCCGAGCGCTGGACGCACGAGCGCCATCTCGAGAAGGGCTACCGGATCAAGTGGGGCTATGTCGGGATCGCGTATCTCGTCGAGTTCATGGTCATCGGCGCGTCCCTTTGGGGCGCCTGGCTGTTCGCCGGGGTCTACAGCGACGGGGACGACAAGGCCTTCTACTTCATGCTCCTCGCGCCGCTGGTCTACGCGGCGGTGGAACTCTGCCGCGTGCCGCTGGGCATCCTGGCCCGCACGCAGCGCTCCTACTTCATCCGGGCGCTGGCCATCGTCGGCATCATCTTCGCGGCCGGCGTCACCACCAAGTCGGTGTCGCAGCTCGGCGAGATGATGTTCCACCCCCGCCTGATGGATGCGGCCAAGGCCAAGACCGCCCTCAAGGACGCGCAGGCCGACAGCTCGACCATCGACAACCGCATCGCCGCCGCCGATGCCCGGGTCGCCCAGTACACCACGGAACTCGACCAGATCGAGAAGCGCGCCGCCGAGAACGCGAGCCAACTTTCGGCCTTGCCCGCCCAGCGCTGTGAGCGCGTCTCGGGCACCAACAGCAAGGGCCAGCGCTATTCCAACCTGAAATGCGTCACCGATCCGCGCACCGCCACCCTGAATGCCAGTGTCGGCAAGGCCGGCGCCGACCGGGCGGTGGTGACGAAATCCCTCGAGGAAGCGCGCAAGGCGCGCGCCGAACTCGACCGCGGCATGGCCGAGCGCAAGGTCGCCGATGCCGAGCAGGCCTACCGCAATTCGGTGAACCGCTCGCAGCTCCACTCCTTCACCGCCATGGTCTACGGCGTCGACCCGATCGACGTGACCGACGCGCAGGTCCACGCTTTCCTGCGCATCTTCGTGTTCGTGCCCGCCCTCTGCGCCGCCTTCGCCTCGACGATCCTGGCGCTCTGCGCGGTCTCGGTGCGCAAGACCTTCATGGACGAGGACGATCTCGGCGCGGCAGTGAACCTCGAGGCGACGCCCTACATGCTCGACTCGATCACCGATTCCCTACGCCAGGAAATGGGCTTGGCGCCGCCCAAGCCCGTGCGCGATGTGACGCCCACGGGTGAAGTGATCCCGCTGGACCGCCGTAACGCGCCCAACACCAACATTCCGCCCGTTGCCAGCGCGGGAGCCGGCGCATGAGCATCCACGCTTCGGGGACGCCGGAAAACGTCGTCCTGGCCCAAAGTGTCAATGGCCGCCTCCGGGCCGAGACGCGGATCACCGCCGCCCGGGCCTTCCTGTTCCGGGCCATCGGGGCGGGAGCCTTCGCGGCGCTCGCCGGCATCGGCATCGGCGCGGCGTCCTATGGCTACGCCTACATGAACCAGTTCGACTCGGCCGCCGAGAAGATCGCCGCCGCCATGCAGACCGCGCTGTCCGACGTGACGCTGAAGACCAAGGGCGAGGTGACGCTCACCGACAACGTCCTGAAACTGGAGAGTAGCCCCGGCCGCTCCTCCCCGTCGCCGACCCAGGCCCAGCTCGGCAAGGACGCCGCTCCCGCCTCCAAGGCCACGGTGAACACCACCTTCACGGTGTTCAAACAGGTGCCCTACATGGACGGCCAGATCGTCACCGGCTGGAACTTCCGCGCCAACGAGGAAGTGCCCTTCCAGCAATATTGCTACTTCTCGCGGCGGACCAACGAGGCCAAGGGCCAGGTCGAGATGAAGATCGACCTCGCCATGGACGGCAAGGTTCTGCCGCAGCCGCAGAAATCCGACGTGAACCTCGCGATCCTGGCCTCGAACTGCGTGTGGAGCGACGGGAAGTCGCTCTGAGGGCTCAACGCTTCAGCCGAATTTCGGTAGTGGGAGGGCACCCGTCGCCATCCTGCTTAGGGGAAGCGCGCATCGGCTGCGCCGCAGACGCTGAAGCTTCCCAATGGATGAAGCCGCAACAGAAAGCCGACGCCTCATGCGCTTTACCGGTACCGCCGATTACGTCGCCACCTCGGATCTCACCACCGCCGTCAACGCTGCCATCGTGCTGGAGCGGCCGCTGCTGGTGAAGGGCGAGCCCGGCACCGGCAAGACCGTGCTGGCGGAGGAGATCGCCAAGGGGCTCGGTGCGCCGCTCCTCACCTGGAACGTCAAATCCACCACCAAGGCGCAGCAGGGCCTCTACGAATACGACGCGGTCTCGCGCCTGCGCGACAGCCAGCTCGGCGATCCGCGCGTGTCGGAGATCGGCAACTACATCCGGCGCGGCAAGCTGTGGGAGGCGTTCACCCATCCCGAGCGGCCGGTTCTCCTCATCGACGAGATCGACAAGGCCGATATCGAGTTCCCGAACGACCTGCTGACCGAACTCGACCGGATGGAGTTCCACGTCTACGAGACCGGCGAGACGATCCGCGCCGAGCGCCGCCCCATCGTCATCATCACCTCGAACAACGAGAAAGAACTGCCGGACGCGTTCCTGCGCCGCTGCTTCTTCCACTACATCAAGTTCCCCGATGCCGAGACGCTGAAGGCCATCGTCGAGGTGCATTTCCCCGGCATCAAGCATCGCCTCGTGGAGGAGGCCCTGCGGGTCTTCCTCGAGACGCGGGAGGTGCCGGGCCTGAAGAAGAAGCCCTCCACCTCGGAATTGCTGGATTGGCTCAAGCTCCTCGTGTCGGAGGATGTCTCCCCGGAGACCCTGCGCGAGCGCGATGGCCGCAAGCTGATCCCGCCGCTGCACGGGGCGCTCTTGAAGAACGAGCAGGATGTCGGCCTGTTCGAGAAGCTGGCCTTCATGATGCGGCGCGAGGGGCGGGGCGGCTAAGCAAGCTTAGCAAAGGTGGTCACCGGTTTTGCGTTCTAAAACCTGCCGAGGACCACCTCCGGCCGAGTTACGCTCGCCGGCGCCATTCAAACTCGACCTCGCGTCCCCATCCTGCAAGCGGACCGCTTCCATGAAACTGAAGAAACTCGGCCGGACCGGCCTCGACGTGTCGCCGCTCTGCCTCGGCTGCATGACCTACGGCATTCCCGAGCGCGGCCCCCATCCCTGGACCCTACGCGAAGAGGAGAGCCGCCCGCTCATCCGGCAGGCGATCGAGCTCGGCATCAACTTCTTCGACACGGCGAACTACTATTCCGACGGGACCAGCGAGGAGATCGTCGGGCGCGCCCTCAAGGACTTCGCCGACCGCGACAGCGTCGTGCTCGCGACGAAGTGCTATTATCCGCTGAAAGACCAGCCCAATGCCGGCGGCCTCTCCCGGAAGGCGATCTTCGCCTCTATCGATGCCAGCCTGAAGCGCCTCGGTACCGACCATGTCGATCTTTTCCAGATCCATCGCTGGGATTACGGCACGCCCATCGAGGTGACGATGGAGGCCCTCCACGACGTGGTGAAGGCCGGCAAGGCCCGCTATATCGGCGCGTCCTCCATGTACGCCTGGCAATTCGCCAAGGCCCTGTTCACCGCCGATCTCCATGGCTGGACCCGGTTTGCGACGATGCAGGACCATTACAACCTCCTCCACCGCGAGGAGGAGCGCGAGATGCTGCCGCTCTGCGCCGACCAGGGCATCGGTGTGCTGCCCTGGAGTCCGCTGGCGCGCGGGCGCCTGACCCGCGACTGGGACGAGCGGAGCGCCCGCCAGGATTCCGACGAGGTCGGCAAGCGGCTCTATGCCTCCGCCGAGGAGGCGGACCGGGCCATCGTCGGCAAGGTGGCGGAGATCGCGCAAGCACGGGGCGTGTCGCGGGCGCAGGTGGCTTTGGCCTGGGTGATCCAGAAGCCGATCGTCACCGCCCCGATCATCGGGGCGTCGAAACCCACCCACCTGACCGATGCCGTGGCGGCCCTCGACCTCGCGCTCGATGCCGACGAGATCTCCGCCCTCGAAGCGCTCTACACGCCGCACCCCGTCGTCGGCTTCCAGTAAGGTCTCTTGCCCATGCGCCGCCTGATGCTCCTGCGCCACGCCAAGTCCGACCGTTCGCCGGGCGTGCGCGATATCGACCGTCCGCTGAACCCGCGCGGCTTCAAGGCCGCGCCGCAGATGGGGGCCTATCTGGCGGCGCAGGATCTGATCCCCAAGAAGGTCGTCGTCTCCCCGTCCTTGCGGACGCGACAGACCTGGGAGGGCATGTCCGCCGCCCTCGGCAATCCCGAGGTCGAGATCGTCGACGCGATCTACGAAGCACCGGACAGCGCGCTGCTCGAGGTCATCCGGTCGACGCCCGCCGAGATCCGGACCCTGCTCATGATCGGGCACAATCCCGGCCTGCAGGATCTCTCCCTCGATCTCGTGGGCGACGGCCCCCGCGAGGCGAGGGCGCGGCTCTCCGTGGAATTCCCGACCGCGGCGCTCGCCATCATCGAGATCGAGGGCGAGGCCTGGACCGGGTTCCGCCCCGGCAAGGGCCGGCTCGAACGGTTCGTGACGCCCAAGGGTCTCGACCGCGACGACGCCGCCTGAGGCTATCGAGATCGATTGAACGGATCATCGGCTGGGCCGTTGCTCAGTGCCATGGCCCGCCACCGCTGATCCCGTGTTCGTCACCACGCTTCTCGTCCTGACATCCCTGATGCCCCGCATGGGTATCGGCCTCGACGCCGTGAAGTCCGGCGTCGCTCGCGCGCAATCGGCCGTGGCGACGGTTGCCCCTCCCTCCGAGGCCCCGAGTTTTCTCGCCGGCGAGAGGGCGGTGTCGAACTGGCGCGCGGAGGCGAGCACGGCCCTGCGTCCGGCGTCTCTCGCCCTGGTAGCCCGCTACGCGCCGGTCCCGCCCGCTTTCGTGGCGCGCTGCGTCAAGCTCAACAATTACTGGTGCATCAAGAGCGCCCGCTGGCGGGGCGAGATCGGCAGCGATGCCGAGGGCCATACCGGGTTTGCCAAAGCCGACGACGGCGCCGATGCGGCGGCCTCCCTGCTGAGGCGCTATTACCGCGAGTTCGGCCGCCGCAACGCCCTGTCCATCGTCCGGCGATGGGCGCCGGCGGAATGCGCCGTTTCGAGCGCCGGGGGATCGGGTGGACGGGTCTCCACCGGCCTCGCGCCGCTCGGTCTCGGCAAGACGCTCCGGGCCCGCTACCTCGCCCGTCATGCGCGGGGAGGCATGCGAAAGCCCCGCATGGTCGCGCGGGGCGGGCCGCTTCGGGTGCAGCCCTGGTCGCCGCTGGCGAGGATGGCGGGTGGGCCGAAGCCCCGGCCCGTCCGCGTCGCGGGGGCGGCCGAGACCATCGGCAGGCCGGCGATCACGCCGATCATCGCGAGCCCGTCCGAGACCGGGGCGACATCGCCGTCCTCCCGGCTGGCGGACCGGTTCGCGGCGGAATCCGCGGCTTTGCCCGCACTCGCCGCCGGACTACCGGGCCTTCGGCTGCAGGATCTGGCGGCTCCGGCACCCCTCTGCGGCAATGACGAGGTCCGCATCCGCAATTACGCCACCCGGATCGCCGCCAGCGTCGGCCTCAAGATCGAGGACGATCTGGCTCTGTTCGATGCGGATGGTCGGCCCTCGCCCCGTCTCGCCCCGGTGATGCTCGCCATGTCGGCGGTGGAACTCGGCGTGCTGCGGGCGGGACCGGATCTGGTGGAAGCCGCCATCGCACGGCTCGCCGCCGCCCAGGTCGATCCTGGCCAGGGCGATCCCGGCGCGGTGGAGCGATGACGCGTCCGGTTCTTGCGTTCGCCTGAGACGCGCGCCACCTCACCCCTGCATTCGCCACCCATCCTCCCCCTCCGGCCAAACGAGACCCTCGCTTCATGATCAGCTTCGCCTCGCGCGCGGGCTCCGCGATCCAGGCCTTCGCCGAGGCGTCGAGCGATCTCCTGATCCAGCCGACCCTGAGGCTCGGCGTCACCGGTCTCGCGCGGTCGGGCAAGACGGTGTTCACGACCGCGCTGATCCATCATCTGGTGGAAACCCACGCGCTGCCGGCCTTCGCGCCGGCGCATGAGGGACGGCTGCGCCGGGCGCGCCTCGTGCCGCAACCCGACGACGACATACCGCGCTTCCCCTACGAGGATCATTTCGCGGCCCTGACGGAGCAGCGCCTGTGGCCGCGCTCCACCGACCGGATCAGCCAGTTCCGCCTCGCCATCGAATACGAGCGCAAGGGCGGCTGGCGCTCCGGGCCGGGCACGCTGATGCTCGACGTGGTGGATTATCCCGGCGAATGGCTGCTCGACCTCGCGCTGATCGACCAGAGCTACGCGGAATGGTCCGCCGCCACCATCGCGGGCACCCGCCGCACCGGGCGCGCTGCCATCGCGGCGCCCTGGCTGGCGGTGCTGAAGGACCTCGACCCGTCCGGTCCCCTCGACGAGGTCGTGGCCGAGCGCGCCAGCATCGCCTTCACCGCCTATCTCACCGCGTTGCGCGCCGGGCCGGAATCGGTGGCGACCACGCCCCCGGGCCGTTTCCTCATGCCGGGCGACCTCGCCGGATCGCCGGCTCTCACCTTCGCGCCCCTCGACGCGCTGCCGGAGAGCATCGTCCCGAACAGCCTCGCGGGGCTGATGGAACGGCGTTTCGAGGCCTACAAGGCCAAGGTCGTGGAGCCGTTCTTCCGCAACCACTTCCAGCGGGTGGACCGGCAAATCGTCCTCGTGGACGTGCTCGCCGCCGTCGATGCCGGGCCGGCCGCCCTCGCCGAGTTGGAAGAGGCGCTCGATACCGTGCTCCTCAGCTTCCGGATCGGCCGCAACACCATCCTGTCGCGCCTGTTCGCGCCGAGGGCGGACCGCATCATGTTCGCCGCCACCAAGGCGGATCACCTGCACCAGACCAGCCACGACCGGCTGGAGGCGTTGCTGCGGCTCCTCGTCTCCCGCGCCATGCGCCGGACCGAGGCGGCCGGCGCCCGCGTCGGCACCGTGGCCCTCGCCTCGGTGCGGGCCACACGGGAAACCACGGTCCACGATGACGGCGTGACCCTGCGCGCGGTCTCGGGAACGCCCGAGGCGGGGGAGCATGTGGGCGACGAAATCTTCGACGGGCGAAGCGAGGCGGCGGTGTTCCCCGGTGAGTTGCCGTCCCGGCCCGAATCCGTGCTGGAAGGCGCGGTGCCGCCCGGCTCCCTTCGCTTTCCGCGCTTTCGCCCCCCGCTGATCCGGCCCGATGCCCATGGCCGCCCCGGCCACCTGCCGCAGATCCGCCTCGACCGTGCGATGCAGTTCCTCATCGGCGACAAGCTGACGTGAGCGCCGCCGTCCGTCATCTCATCCCGTCCACCGACCTCATCCTGAGGTGCCGCGCCAGCGGCCTCGAAGGAGGGTTCCAGGCTCCGCTGCGCGAACTGGAGGGCTCCTTCGAGGCCTCCGCTCCGCTCCGGCACCTCAGGATGAGGTGGGCGGATGGGGGAAGGCCGGTCTCGCAGTTTGCCTATTACGCCTCAGACAGGGTCCGCCCATGACCTCTCAGAACCGTCCCCGCGCCTTCCGCATCCCCGCCGCCGAGCCGGCCGAGGGACTGGAGGGCATCGTTCCGCCGCCGGTGCCGCCGAACGCGGTCAGGATCGTCGAAGAGCCGTTCGAGATCGTCGAGGCGGCGGACGGCACCGCCGTGCCGGTGGCTCCGAAATCGCGGGCGCCCTGGCTGTCGGTGCTGATGCTGGCTTTGGGCGGCCTCGTCTCGCTCGGGGTCGGCCTGTCGCTGGAGCGGATGATCGCCGACCTGTTCTCCGCCGCGCCCTGGCTCGGCGGCGTCGCCCTGGCCCTGCTCGTCCTCGCGGCCATCGCCTTCCTCGCCCTGGTGATGCGCGAACTCGCGGGCATCTGGCGCGAGCGTCGGATCGAGACGCTGCGGGCGAAGGCCATCGAAGCCATCGCCACGCGGGACCATACCGGTGCGCAGGCGGTGGTCGCTGAACTTTGCGACCTCTACGCCACGAGGACCGGGCTCGCGGCCGGCCGCCAGCGCCTGAAGGCCCTGGGCGATACCATCCTCGACGTGGACGACCGGATCGGGCTCGCCGAACACGAACTGCTCGAACCCCTCGACCGGCAGGCCCGCAATGCCATCGCCTCGGCCGCCAAGCAGGTCTCGGCGGTGACGGCGCTCAGCCCGCGCGCCATCGTCGACGTGGCCTTCGTGGTCTTCGCCGCCGTGCGCCTCCTGCGCCAGATCGCGACGATCTATGGCGGACGGCCGGGTTTCCTCGGGTTCCTGCGCCTTGCCCGCGCCGCCTTCGCGCATCTCACCGTCACGGGCGGGATGGCGGTGGGCGAGAGCATGATTCAGCAGGTGCTCGGCCTCGGCATCGCCGCGCGGGTCTCGGCGAAGCTCGGCGAGGGCGTGCTCAATGGCCTGATGACCGCCCGGTTTGGCCTCGCCGCCCTGGCCGTCTGCCGCCCGCTCCCTTTCGTCAGGGAGGAGCCGCCGCGCCTGTCGGACGTGGCCGGGGAGTTGCTGAAGCCTATGGGCGGGGCCGAGAAGGCGTGACTCAGAGCCCCTTGAGGAATCCCGCCAGGCGCATCAGCCCTTCCGGCCACGGACCGTGCCCGCTCGCCACGTTGATGTGGCCGGATTCGCCGGCATCCACCAGGGCGGAGCCCCAGGCATAGGCGAAGTCCTCGGCCCGGTCATAGGCACAATAGGGGTCGTTGCGGCTCGCCACCAGCAGGGACGGGAAGGGCAGGGGATCGCGCGGCACCGGCGCGAAATCCGTGACGCTGGATGGCAGGTCCGGCGTCCGCTCCACGTCCGGGAACGCCACGAGAAGGGCGCCACGCACCTTGCCCTCGGGAAAGGCGGGCGCGGCCTGGACGGAGGCGACCACGCCGAGGCTGTGGGCGATGAGCATCACCGGCCGCGTCGCCGCCTCCACCGCCTCGACGATGCGTGCGCGCCACGATGCCGCTTCGGGATGGTGCCAGTCGTCCTGCTCGACGATGCGGGCATTGGCCATGCGGGCGGCCCAGCCGGCCTGCCAATGGCCGTCTTCCGAGCCTGCATAGCCGGGGAGGATGAGGATGTCGCAATCGGCGAGCTTCATTCTGCCCCGATAGCGGCTCGCTCGCGCGGCGTCGAGACGGGTGAGGGGAATTCGGCAGGCGTCACCGCGCCGAGTGAGATGCCTCCGGGCTGCGAGAGGCGGCGGCCCATCATTTTCATCGAGGGCCCGCGCGGATCACGGTTTCCCGCGTTAGCCGAGTGTCGCGCGCTCAGGCGTGCCCAGGAGGATGGACATGACGAAGCTCTTCATCGCCAATATCCGCGCAGCCAAGGGCTTTCGCCCGCTGGTCACGGTTCGGGCTGCCGCCGAGGGTGAGGCCAAGGTCTTTCTCGCCGCGGCCTATCCCGACGATGAGATCGTCGATGTGGTCGAGCCGAGCGACTGGGTCAGCGATGCCGATACCGGGTCCGCGCCGGGTGATATCCGGGAGCATGCCGGCGTCGAATGGCAGTCCCCGTGAAGCGTGAACGAGACGAGGGGGCGACGGCTCCCCTCGATTCCGGCGCGGCTTTCATTGGCTAGAGCTGCGCCCGACCACGGCCATCCCAGACCATCGGCCAGCCCCGACACGGCGATGAGGACGGGCGTCCGGAAATGGACCAGGCCCGGGCCGCTCCACACCGTGACCCGCTCGGTGCAGCCGGTGGTGTTCATCTCGTATCGCAGAGGGACGAGACAGAAGGGATCGCGCCCTATGGACCTTCCCGCAGGGCATCGACGGCGTGACCGGCGAGGTTGGCCCCCAGCAGACGTTCGGCGTCGAAGCCCCCCAGCGGCCGAAGGCGGCCGGACAGGCCGACGATGTCGCGCTGCCGCCGAATCGCGGCCTCTCTCGCAATTGCCAGGGTGACGGCCTCGAACCGAATCGGATCGCCCGGCCGGCTTTGGGCGAGGCGGCGCAGATCGGCCGAGATCACCGTGGCGATCTTCGGATAGCCGCCCGTGGTCTGCCGATCCGCCATCAGCACGATGGGCAGGCCGTTGCCCGGCACCTGGATCGAACCCATGACGGTGGCGTCCGAGACGATGTTGTAGCCCCCCTCGCCATGGGCGATGGCGGGGCCGTCGAGCTGGTATCCCATCCGGTCGGCGCGGTGCGACACGGTGAAGGTCGAGCCCAGCAGGGTGTCGATCCCGGCTTGCGGGAAGCGGTCGGCCTGGGGGCCGAGCATGACGCGGATCGGCGCGTCGCGGTCGAGGGGCACGGCATCGGTGGTCCGGTCGCCCGGTGTGGTGCCCTCCACAGCGGCGAAGGCCAGATGGTCGCCCGCTCGGAGGAGCCGGCCGTCGGCACCCCCGATGCCGGCGCGGAGATGGAGCGAAACGCTGCCGAGCACGGCGCCCGCTTCGAAGCCGCCGGCCACGGCCAAGTAGGCGAACGCTCCCTCACGTGGCGGGTCCACGATGAGTTCGGCGCCTTCCGCCAGGGTCGCGGTGCGGTGGCCGGTGAGGGGGGCTCCGTCGATACGCAGGGTGCAGGGCGCGCCGGCACAGGCGAACCAACCCTGTTCCGCCTCCACGACGAAGCGACCGCCGCCGAGGCCGAGTTCGAGGACCGGCGCGTCGGGCGCATTGCCGACGAGGACATTCGCGGTCGCCATGGCGAGGCGATCCATGGCGCCGGAGCCGGAGAGGCCGTAGCGCTGGTAGCCCCGTCGTCCGCCGTCCTGCAGGCTGAGCGCGCCGTGGCATCGCCGGATGACGAGACGTCCGCTCACGGCGCGGTCTCGCAGTCGACGATGCGCTCCCCGGCGCGCGCGGCCCGGTCGAGTTCGTCCCATCTTTCCGGCCCAATGGGCAGGAAGCGGATGGCGTCGCCGGGCTCGAACAGGAAGACCGGGTCGCGGCCCGGCAGGAAGGCGCACACGGGGGTCCGGCCGAGGAGATGCCATCCGCTGGGGGCAGCGATGCTCGCCACCAGAGCCTGCACGCCGCCAATGGAGATGGTGCCGGCCGGCGTCACCGGCCTCGGGCTCTCCCGGCGCGAGAGAGCGAGGCTCGGGTCGAGGCCGGAGAGATAGGCATAGCCCGGCAGGAAGCCGTTCATGGCCACACGGTAATCGGCGGCCGCATGCCGGGACACGACCTCGTCGGCGCTCAACCCGTGATGGGCGGCGACGTCGGCGAGATCGATGCCGAACGCACCGCCATAGACCACCGGAATGCGCCAGAGCCGGCGCGGCGTGGTCTCGGCGGGGACCGTACCGACGAGGGCGAGAAGCGCGGATTCGATTTCTCCGGGCTCGCCCGCGCAGGGATCGAGATGGACGGTGAGCGACCTGTAGGTGGGAACGGCCTCTATGAGCCCCGGTATGCCGGCATCCCGCACGGCGCGGTCGAGGGCCAGGACCAGCGCGTTGGCCTCGGGGGCGATGGTTTCACCGAACTCGACGGTGATCGCGGTGTCGCCGCACCAGAGCAGGCGGGGCTGAGGGGCTGCCACGGGTCGCAAGGCCTCGCTCGTCGGATCGTCTTCCCAGTCCCAACACGAAGGGGCGGCGCTGTCGAGCGCCGCCCCCTCTTTCATCCTGAAGCTCGCACAGGAAGCCCACCCTCAAATCCAATGTGATTGGATTTAACAGCGGATGCCCATGCCGAAGTAGATCATCCCAGCAGACCTCCTCATCCTGAGGCGCCCTTTGCATGAGCAAAGGGCCTCGAAGGAGCCCTCCAGATGCCGACGCGATACCTGGAAGCCTCCTTCGAGGCCGCTATGCGGCACCTCAGGATGAGGTGCCGCATTGGATAAACGCATCTATTGCGCTCTCAGTGCGACCGCCCCGGCGATACGTCGGGCTTCCGGAACGGCTCGGAACCGCCCTGGGTCGCCGCGTTCAGGTTCTCGGGGTCGAGGGCGCTTTCCACGAACTCGCGGCCACGGTCGGCGAAGTCGCGGGCGTAGCGGATGCCCTGGTCCTTCACCTCGTCGGCCCACGGACCCACCGTTTCGTCCTCGCGGCGCGTTCGGGGAAGGAGGGCGCCGAGGAGCAGACCCGCCGCGAGGCCGACAACGCCCACGAGAAGCGGGTTCTCGGTGACGAACTGCTCCACATTGGTCTTGCCCCGGTCGAGGCGCTGGCCGCCGCGCTCGGCGAACTCGCCGATGCTGCGGCGGGTGGACCGGTGAGTGTCCGACGCCCAGTCGCGCGCGTCGTCATAGGTCTCCGACGCGCGGTCGATCATCGACTCCGCCTTGTCCTTGACCGTGTCCCGCGCATCGCGTGCGGCCGCCTTGGCGCGGTCGGCATAGCCCTCGGCCTTGGCCTGGGCATCGTCGGCGAGGTCGCCGGCCTGGTGGCGAAGGTCGCCGGCCGTCGTCCGTGTTTCGCTGCGGGCACGGTCGGAGATGTCATGGAGCGAGCGAGCGGTCTCATCGCCGTGGGGAAGGCTGGCGGCGCCATGGGGAAGGCCGGCCGCGAGGGCGATGTCGTCGGGAAGCGAGCTCTTGGGCTCGCCCGGGATGCTGCTGTGGCTCATGGAGGCGACTCCTGTCGGATGGGAGATGGAGCGGCGATGCCGCTGCCGGGTCGGTCAGGTTTCGATCGGCCTTGGCAGGCCTAAATCTGTGTTTCCTCCGCCAGTTCCTTCACGGGCTGGCGTGTCGGCTGGTCGGGGTCGTAGGCTTTGGCGGCGGCGCCCGGCGTCACCGGCAGCGCGCCGTCGGGATCGATGAGGGAACGCTTGGTCAGCGTCTGCCGATCCTTGCCGGTGCGATGCAGCAGCCAGCCGATGCCGGCCGCGATGAGCAGGACGGGAACGGGATTGCGGCGGATCGCGTCGAGGGCGCCGTCATAGGCTCCGCTCAACGGTGTCCGGCGGACATTGCCCAGCATGTCGTCGACGATGCTGGGGACGGAGAGCCTGTCCTGGATTCGGTCGATGGTCTGGTCGAGGCGGGCACGGCTCGCCTCGATGTCCTTTTCGAGATCGTTCAACGATTCACTCATCCCGATACCCTTTCCGACAATGCGCGCGCATCCTGGCGCATCTGCCGTGTCGTGCGGGTCGGCGCCAGGGTGGAGAGGGACATGGCGTTCCGTCCGATCAGGGCGAAGACGATGGCGACCACCAGAAGCACGCCGCCGACGATGAGGGCGGACAGCGCTTCCGAATGCACCACCGTGGCGAGCCACTTCACCAGCGCGTCCACGAGGACGAACAGGGCGACGACTCCGAACACGCCGGCGCCGACCATCAGCGCGAGGCCGATGAACAGCGTGCGGACGTTGCTCGTCATCTCGGTGCGAAAGAGCGCCATCTCCTTGCGCGCGAGTTCGCTGGTCTCGCGCAGGGCATCGCCGACGAGGCTTTGAATGCTGGATTGCGGGCCGTTCGACATGACGTCCGGCCTAGCTGCGGAACGCGTCGCGGGCATCGCGGTGGGGCGCGATGCTCGACGACTTGATGAAGCGCGAGACGACGAAGCCGGTCACGAAGGTCGCGACGGCAACGGCGACGGGAGCGCGGCGGGCGAAGGCTTCCGCTTCGTCGTAGAACTCGGCGAAGCTGCGGTTCTCGATGGAGGTGCCGAGCTGCTCGAGACCCTCGGCGGCGCTGTCGAAGAACGCCTTGATGTTCGGCTGCTCCTCGAAGGACTTGCTCGAATCCCGCAAGCCCTGGGCGATATCGTTCACCGACTGGGCGGCGTCGCCCTTGCGGCGGTCGGCATAGTCGGTGGCCTGGGCCCGCGCGGCGGCGACGAAGCCCCGGCCGCGCTCGACGGCCACGTCGGCGATGCCCTCGACATCGCCCTTCAGCGCACGCCAATCACCGGGCGGAGCAGCCGCCTCGCCGGAGCCGATCCCGGGGGCGTTCGCCGCGGATGCCGGGCCAGTGGGTTGATTTGCGTTCACGCGCATACTCCTCGATCACTTGTGGGCTGTGTCACTTGTGGCTCTTCAACAACATGGAAACAGACGCGGTTCCGCCAAGGAATGCTCATCGTCGAACGGTGGGCGAGGGACCGGCCGCGACATCCCCGCCGATGCGCGCCGGGCCGCGTTCCCATAAGACCGTTCGGCGTCGCAAAACCGATGACGGACCGGCATCGTCGGGCGGGGGACGGGTCGGGTGATCCACTGCGGAACCGACATTCGTCCTTGCCTGCCCTGGCCGTGGGCGATGCGGTCGGTTAGGCTGACTGACGGAATATGAACAGACGTGGCTGTATCGGACGGATCACGGTCGCGTTACGCGCGTTGAACATCGGAATGTCTTGTCCGGCGCGCCCCTGGTGCGCTGCACGCTGAGGACCGGAGCCCGCTGAGTGGCACGCCTTGTCATCGTATCGAACCGTGTGGCCATCCCCGAGGACAGCGGGAAATCCGTTGCCGCCGGCGGCTTGGCGGTCGCCGTCAAGGAGGCCTTCACCTCCTATGAGGGTCTGTGGTTCGGGTGGAGCGGCAAAGTCGTCGAGGACCCGTCCGAGGAGCCCGAACTGATCGATCGAGGGCGCGTCCAATACGCCGTGGTCGATCTCTCGCCTCAGGACCATCGGGAATATTACAGCGGGTTCGCCAACCGCGCCCTCTGGCCGATCATGCATTACCGGCTCGGCCTGGGTGCGTTCTCCCGTTCGGATTATGCCGGCTACCAGCGCGTCAACCGCATCTTCGCGCGGGCGCTCGCCAAGCTGATCGAGCCCGACGACATCATCTGGGTCCACGACTATCATTTGCTGCCGCTCGCCTCGGAGCTGCGCGGCCTCGGCATCGCCAACCCCATCGGCTATTTCCACCACATCCCCTGGCCGGCCGCGGACGTGTTCAACACGCTTCCCGCCAGCAACGATCTTCTGCGCGGCATCGCCGATTACGACCTGATCGGCCTGCAGACCGACCCGGACGTCCACAACCTCTCGCGCAACCTCATCGACGAGTTGCGGGCGATCCCCCTCGGCGGCGGCTCGCTGATGGTCGACGGGCGCCGCACCCGCATCCGCAGCTTCCCCATCGGCATCGATGTCGCCGGGTTCAAGGAGGCGGCGGAGAATGCCGGCGCCAACAAGACCGTGCGCGAGACCATGGCGGGCCTGCGCACCCGCAAGCTCCTCATCGGCGTCGACCGGCTCGATTATTCCAAGGGCGTGCCCGAGCGGATGGAGGCGGTGGACCGCTTCTTCGCCTCGAATCCCGACCAGCGCGGCAACGTCGTCTATCTGCAGATCACGCCGAAATCCCGCACCGAGGTGCCGGAATACGAGGAACTCAGCCGCGAGGTGAACGAGACCGTCGGCGAGATCAACGGCGCCCTCGGTGAGCCGAACTGGACCCCGATCCAGTACGTGACGAAGGCCTATCCGCGCCCCGTCCTGGCGGGTCTCTATCGCGCCGCCCGCGTCGGCCTCGTGACGCCCATGCGCGACGGCATGAACCTGGTCGCCAAGGAATACATCGTCGCCCAGACGGCGGACGATCCGGGCGTCCTCGTCCTGTCGAAATTCGCCGGTGCGTCCCGGCAATTGCCCGAGGCCCTGCTGGTCAATCCCTACGACCGGTTCGAGGTGGCGGAGGCGATCCGCACGGCGCTCTACATGCCGCGCGGCGAGCGGATCGAGCGCTGGAAACCCATGGTCGACCGCATGACCCGCGAAGACGTGGATTGGTGGGCGCGCAATTTCCTCACCGACCTCGAGAATTTCCGGACCATCGAACGCGAGCCACCCCGCGCGGCCGCCGCCGCCGAGTAGCGGTTTCCTCCCCGTCGGTACGACAGGGAGGGCCTGATTGTCTCCCTCGGCAGCGTGACGGGATAGGCAGCGGGCGGGAGACCGGGGTATCGTTCTTGCGTAGCCCCGTTCCGATTTCCGGCTCGCGTTCGGCGAGCCGATGCACCTGCGAAAGACATCTATGATCGGCATCGACGATGGCGTGCCCGGGCCTCTCGGGGCGCATTTCGACGGCCGGGGTGTCAATTTCGCGCTGTTCTCGGAGAACGCCACCGGCGTCGATCTGTGCCTGTTCGAGCCGGGCGAGCGCCATGAGAGCCGTGTCGTCCCGCTGCCCTGCCGCACCGACGATGTCTGGCACGGCTACCTGCGCGGCGTGTTCCCCGGCCAACTCTACGGCTACCGGGTGCATGGGCCGTGGGAGCCCGCCAACGGCCATCGCTTCAATCCGGCCAAGCTCGTCCTCGACCCCTATGCGCGCGAGATCCAGGGTCGCATACGCTGGCACGATTCCCTCTACGGGCACCGTCGCGGCCTCCAGCGGGAGGACCAGATCGACCGGCGCGACAGCGCGACCTTCATGCCGCGCGGGGTGGTGACGGCGCCCGACCTGCCGGATCTCGCGCTCAATCCCATCCGCCGGCCCATGGGCCAGACGGTGATCTACGAGGCCCACGTGAAGGCGCTGACCCAGCGTCACCCGGCGATTCCCGAGGCGGAGCGCGGCACCTACGCCGCCCTGGCCCATCCGGCGATCGTCGAGCACCTGTTGAAGCTGGGCGTGACGGCGATCGAGCTCCTCCCGATCCAGGCTTTCGCCGACGACCGGTTCCTGGTGGAGAAGGGGCTCGTCAATTTCTGGGGCTACTCGCCGCTCGGCTATTTCGCGCCGGAGCCGCGCTATCTCGGGGCGGCCGGGACCGGGGGCCTCAAGGCGGCGATCCGCGAACTCGCCGCCGCCGGGATCGAGGTCATCCTCGACGTCGTCTACAACCATACCTGCGAGGCCGATCATACCGGACCGACCCTGTCGTTCCGGGGCATCGACAATGCCAGCTATTACAAGCTCAACCCGGAGAACCGGCGGCAGGAGATCGATTGCACCGGGTGCGGCAACACCCTCGACCTCGACCACCCGAGGGTGATGCAGCTCGTCCTCGATTCCCTGCGGCACTGGGTGACCGCCTACGGCGTCGCGGGGTTCCGTTTTGATCTCGCCACCAGCCTCGGACGCACGCCGCACGATTTCACCGCCAAAGCCGCCTTCTTCCAGGCCATCGCCCAGGATCCGATCCTCTCCCGCGCCAAGATGATCGCGGAGCCGTGGGATATCGGCATGGGCGGCTACCAGCTCGGCGCCTATCCGCGCGGCTGGGCCGAGTGGAACGACCAGTTCCGGGACAGTGTGCGCGGCTTCTGGCGCGGCGATCACGGTATTCTGCCGAAGCTCACGCAGGTTCTGTCCGGCTCGCGAGAAATCTTCGCCGGCTCCGGCCGGTCGCCGCTCGCCAGCATCAACTACGTGGCGAGCCATGACGGCTACACCCTGGCCGACGTCGTGGCCTACGAAGAGAAGCACAACCACGCCAACGGCGAGGAAAACCGCGACGGCCACGGCCACAACCTCTCGCGCAATTACGGTGTCGAGGGTCCGACGGAGGATCCGGCGATCCTGGCCGTGCGGGCGCGGCAGAAGCGCAATCTCCTGGCGACGACCTTCCTGGCCCAGGGCGTGCCGATGCTTCTGGCCGGGGACGAGCGGTCGCGCAGCCAGAACGGCAACAACAATGCCTATGCGCAGGACAACGCGGTCAATTGGCTCGATTGGGAGACCGATCCCGACCCCGGCCTCACGGCGTTCGTCGCCAACCTCACGGCCCTGCGCCGCGACCAGCCGGCCCTGCGCCGCCTGACCTTCCTCACCGGCGCCGTCATCGGGGACGGGCCGCTGCGCGACGTCCACTGGCTCTCGCCCTGCGGCGCGGAGATGGACGACGAGGCCTGGGGCGATGGTCACCGGCAGGCTTTCGGCATGCAGATCGGCAACGACCTGCCGAGCGCGGACCGCCTGCTGATCCTCATCAACGCCGCCGACGAGCCGGTCGATTTCACCCTGGCCCCGGTCATCGGCGGGCCGTGGATGGTCGTCTTCGACACCACCCGGCCGACGGGCGTGGTCCAGGCCGGACAGGCGCTGTTTCCCCCCAACGCGCGCCTGCGCCTCGATCCCCGTTCGCTCTACGTCCTGCGCGCGCGACAGGCGGCGTCCTACGAGATCTGACGGACGGGGCGGCAGGCCGCTTCGGACGCCCGCGTCCCGATCAGCGCTCGTCCACGCCGCGCCAGGCCGGGCGGCGATCGGCCTCCGCCAGCGTGTCGCGCGACGCGCTCGCGACGGACCCCGCCACCTTCTGGACCAGGGCGTCGGCACCCTGGCGCAGTGCCTTCTCGCGGACATCGCTCGGCAGGGCGTCCCAGGCGAGAGAGGCGGTGTTCTCCACGGACGGCGCCGTCGGGCGCGCCGCGAGCCCCGGATCGTCGCGATGGGCGGCGAGGTAGGAGAGGATGCCGATCGCCAGGCAGGCGCGAATGAGGAACGACATGGAAGTCCCGGGTTGGTTCGGTGCCGGCCGTGAGCGGCCCGTTGTGACCGAGCCTCGGCGCAGAACGTAAAGCGCCTCTCACGCACGCCCTGAAATCGAGAACCATGGTGAACACGGCTTTGCCGCCATGCCCCTGCGAACCGGCATGTCGTGCCCGGCCCTGTGGATAGCGGGCGATGTGCCCCGAAAGGGGCCGTCCACCGAATAGGCGTGGTTACGGACCGGAAAGCATCCGCGAACAATCGGTCGGGTCTGCGCAACACTCGCTTAAGTCCGGTCTGCGAGGTTTGGCCTCAGTCGAGTTCAAGTCGAACCCGAGTCAAAGTCCAGCAAGGGGCGACGAAGCGGCCGTCGAGGCACTTCGCGCTGTGCGTGTGCGTATTGCGTATCTACAGCGGCCTGGCTTCCATGATCGATCTCCGGCTCGCCGGGCTCGTCCACGAGTCGGTGGTCGAAGACGATGCCGTGCGGTTCCGGCACGAGCGGTTCCTGGTATCGCGCCTCGCGACCGGGATCGTGATGATGGCTGCCCTGCCGCCTTACCTGCTCTGGCGGGGCGTCCCCACCGGCCTCGAAGTCCTCGCCATCGCCAGCCTGATGCTGCCGGTCTTCGCCGCCGTGTTCCTGTCGCGGACGGGGATCCTGTGGGTCGCCCATGCGATCTCGTCGGCCGGTCTCACCGGCCTCGTGGTCTGCCTCGCCCTGATGTCGGGCGGCGTGAACTCCGCCGCCGCGATCTGGCTGGTGGCGATCCCGCTGGAAGCGGTCGTGTCCGGTTCGCGCCGGGCGACGCTGGCCGCCGCCATCGTGGCGATGATCGGCGCCCTCGTGGTGGCGTTCCTGCCGCACGGCGCCATCTCGCTGCCTCTCCTCGACCTGTCCCGGTCCGTGGCGATGCCGGTCTTCGCCATCACCGCCATCGGTCACGTGGCCGCCCAGGCCATGGAGCATCTGCGCCACGAGGGCCGCTGGCTCGCGCGGATGCGCGACAACGAGATGCGCGACCGCATGCTGCTCTCGGCCATCGACGACCTCGTCACCTGGCACGACCGGAACGGTCGCGTCATCGAAGCCAGCGCCTCGTCGTCGCGCTTCGTCGGCATCGAGTCCGTTCGCCTGCGCGGACACGGGCTCCTCGACCGGGTCCATGTGGGGGACCGTCCGGCCCTTCTGCAGACGATCAGCGACGTGGCCGCCAGTGGCATGCCGGCCACCGTCCAGTTCCGCCTTCATCTCGACCCGGCGGCCCTGCGCGCCGAAGGCGAGCCGCGCGTGATCTTCGCCGAGATGCGGGCCCACCGCATCGCCGGCACCCTCTCGGGGGTCGAGGGCTCGAGTGTGGTCGCCGTGACCCGTGACGTCAGCGAGCATCGTCGCCACGCGGAGGAGCTGGAGCACGCTCGCGCCGAGGCCGAGCGCGCCGACGACCTGAAGAGCCGCTTCCTCGCCACCGTGAGCCACGAGCTGCGCACGCCGCTCAACGCCATCATCGGCTTCTCGGAAGTCCTCGCCGGCCAGAGCTCCATGACCCTCGGCCCCGAGCGCAGCCGCGAATATGCCGAGATCATCGGAAGCTCCGGGCGCCATCTCCTCGACGTGGTCAACGCGCTCCTCGACATGTCGCGCATCCAGAGCGGCAATTTCGATTACGTTCCCGAGACGATGAATGTCGGATCCCTGGTGCGGACCTGCTGCGACCTGATGCAGCTGCGGGCCGATCAGGGCGGGATCACCCTGGTGCGCGGCACCGACGCTGCGGGCATCGAGATCACGGCGGATGCGCGCGCCTGCCGGCAGGTGCTCATCAACCTCCTGTCCAACGCGGTGAAATTCACCGCGCCGGGCGGGCGGGTCGAGGTCTCCGTGCGGCGAAGCGCGTCGCATCTCGACATCGTGGTGGCGGATACGGGGATCGGCATCGGCGCCGACGACCTGCCCCGCATCGGCGCCCCGTTCTTCCAGGCGGGCGGCGGATACGACCGGACCCATGAGGGAACCGGGCTCGGTCTCTCGGTGGTGCAGGGGCTCGTCGGCCTCCATGGCGGCAGCATCTCCATCGAGAGCGCCGAGCGCCAGGGCACCAGCGTGACCGTGACGCTGCCCATCGATTGCCGGCGCGGCTCCAGCACCGCTCCCCCGGCCCCGATCCGGACCGGCGTTCGTCGCCCGGCGCCCCTGCCGGTCGCGGAGGGGATTGTGGTCCCGGTGCGCCGCCCGATCGGTCTGTTCGACCCCGCGCCCGAAGCGGTGAGCGAGCGCTACATTCCCATGCAGCGCGCCGGATGAGCCCCTTGTCCGATCACCGCAACCCGACGCGTACCTCGTCCCGGAGCCGGCATCCGGGACGAGGTACGCAGCTCACCGTCGGATCCTGCGTCCCGGCGATGCCACCGACCCGTTTTCGGCTCGACCTGTCGGGCCGTTTTCTGCGTTTGAGAGGATAGACCATGCGCGAACCGCTGCCGAAGCGCGACCAGCGCGAGATCGTCGTTCCCACCAGGGCCGCGCAGACCGCCGTTCCGCGCCGGAAACCCGCCTCGACCCGCGCCCGCCGGCCCGCCTTCGGCTGGCTGCGCGGCGTGGCCTCGGCCATCGGCAGTTTCGGCCGGCTCTGCCTGCGCCGGCCCGGCGAAGTGCTCGGCTCGGTGGTGGCCATCGGCGCGGTGGCGGCCGTGGCCATGAATGCGCTGGGCTACCAGGGGGGACGCCACCCCGCGCCGCTCTTCCCGACCCTCGGCAAAGGCACTGCCGCCGCCAAGTCCACGGCCGGCCCGTCGCCCGAGCCGGTCAAGCTCGCGGAGGCCCCGCCGCGCCGGATCGAGGCGCCGAAGTTGGAGACGGTTCCCGAACCGAAGGCTGTGCCGGCGACCGAGGCGGCGAAACCCGTGCCTAAGCCGGCGGCTGCCGCGCCCTCCACCAAGCGCGACGTCATCGCCGACATCATCAAGGCCGGGGAGACCACGGCCTCGGTGACGCCGAAACCCGATCAGGCCGTGGCGCAGGCGCAGCGGGCGCTGGTGAAGCTCGGATACGGACCGCTCGTTGCCGACGGTGTCCTCGGCCCCGGTACACGGGCGGCCATCGAGAAGTTCGAGCGCGACCGCAAGCTGCCGGTCAAGGGCGTCGCCGCCGGTCGCACCTTGCGCGAACTCGCCTCGCGCGCCGGTTCGACCAAGGGGTAGGGCAAGGAATCCGGCATTCGGAGGCGGCTCGCGGCCTCCGTGAGGCTACCGGACACACACATCTGCTCGATGCTGGTTCCCCCTATCCAAGTGGGTTCGACGTGAAGCGCGACGGGCTCCCTCTCCTTCTATGAGAGGGGACCCGCGCATCCCATGAGATGTACGAATGCCGTAGCCCCGCGAAGGGTGGTCTTCCCGTTCGTCCGCCTCAGCGCGCAGAACCCCGAAAGCCTTTCAACGCATCCGGCTATCGCACGGGCGAGACCGTCATTTCCGCAGCGGCACGCCCTTCGTGGTGAAGCGCGGCGCGCCCGGATGGCGCAGGGGGCGTGGCTGGCCTCCCGGCTTACCCGAGCCCGTTCCCGGCGGCTGCGAGGACGGAATGAGCTGGTCCGGCCTCGGCCCGATGAGGTCCGCCCGGCCCATGGCCCGGAGCGCCTCGCGCAACAGGGGCCAGTTCTCGGGATCGTGGTAGCGCAGGAACGCCTTGTGCAGCCGGCGCTGCCGCATCCCCTTGATCGCGTCCACCGGCTCGCTGCCGCCGCGCCGCACGCCCTGCAACGGGTTGATCTCGGTGTGATACATGGTCGTGGCCGTCGCCATGGGCGAGGGCAGGAACGTCTGGACCTGATCGGCGCGATAGTCGTTCTTCTTGAGCCAGACGGCGAGGTTCATCATGTCCTCGTCGGTCGTGCCCGGATGCGCCGCGATGAAATACGGGATCAGGTAGTATTTCTTGCCGGCTTTCTTGGCGGCGGCGTCGAACATCTCCTTGAAGCGGTCGTAGGTGCCGATTCCCGGCTTCATCATCAGGTCGAGGGGGCCGCGCTCGGTGTGCTCGGGGGCGATCTTCAGCCGGCCGCCGACATGGTGGGTCACGAGCTCCTCGACGTATTCGGGGCTTCGCACCGCCAGATCGTAGCGCACGCCGGAGGCGACCATCACCTTCTTGACGCCCTCCACCTCGCGGACCTTGCGATAGAGCCGGATCAGGTCGTCGTGCGAGGTGTTCAGGTTCGGGCAGATGTCCGGGAAGACGCAGGACGGCAGGCGGCACGCCGCCTCGATCTTCGGGTCCTTGCACGCCATCCGGTACATGTTGGCCGTGGGGCCACCAACGTCGGAGATCACCCCCGTGAAACCCGGCGTCTTGTCGCGGATCAGTTCGATCTCGCGCAGGATCGAGCCCTCCGAGCGGTTCTGGATGACGCGGCCTTCGTGCTCGGTGATGGAGCAGAACGTGCAGCCGCCAAAGCAGCCGCGCATGATCGTCACCGAGAACTTGATCATGTCCCAGGCGGGGATCTTCGCGTCGCCGTAGGAGGGATGGGGCGCGCGGGCGTAGGGCAGGTCGTAGACCGCATCCATCTCGTCGCTGGAAAGCGGGATCGGCGGCGGGTTCAGCCACAGGTCGCGGTCGCCGTGGCGCTGGACGAGGGGGCGGGCGTTGCCGGGATTGGCCTCCCGGTGCAACACCCGCGAGGCGCGGGCATAGGCCTCCTTGTCGTCCTTGACCTCGTCGTAGGCGGGGAGCCGGATCACGGTCTCGCCGGGGCGGCGGGAGGCGGCCTCGTCGGCCGAATCGAGATCGTCGGCGGGCAGCTCGGTGTAATGCTCGGGCACGCGGCGGAACAGGGCGACGCCCCGGACCGAGTCGAGCTCGTGCGGCGCCGCGCCGGCGGCGAGGCGGTTCGCCACCTCGACCACGGCGCGCTCGGCATTGCCGTAGAGCAGCAGGTCGGCCTTCGCGTCCGCCAGGATCGAGCGGCGCACCTTGTCGGACCAGTAATCGTAATGGGCGATGCGGCGCAGGGACGCCTCGATGCCGCCGAGGACGATCGGCACGTCCTTGTAGGCCTCGCGGCAGCGCTGCGTATAGACGATGGTGCAGCGGTCCGGGCGGGCGCCGCCTTGTCCGCCCGCCGTGTAGGCGTCGTCGCTTCGCAGGCGACGATCCGCCGTGTAGCGGTTTACCATCGAATCGAGATTGCCGCCGGTGACGCCGAAGAACACCCTCGGCCGGCCGAGCGCCTTGAACGGCTCCGCCGATTGCCAATCGGGCTGGGCGATGATGCCGACCCGGAACCCTTGCGATTCGAGCAGCCGGCCGATGATCGCCATCCCGAAGCTCGGATGATCGACATAGGCGTCACCCGTCACCAGGATGATGTCGCAGGCATCCCACCCGAGCGCGTCCATCTCGGCGCGGCTCATGGGCAGGAACGGCGCCGCCTTCCCGTAAAGTGGCAGCTTGCAGGCGATGGGAGCCGGTGAGCGACTCGCGGAAACTTGGAGGTCCATGGGGTCTGCATAGACCGCGAAAGCTCAGAGCTCAACGAAGGGCGAGGGAGCCGGGCGCCGCGATCCCATCACGGTGACTGAGATTGAAGAAATACCGGACGGTACCGAAGGCCGGATCGGGTAAACCTTTCGGCTCTCTTTGAGGCCGGTCCCCGCGCCACGCCTTCGGTGCTATAGGCGGGCCATGCCTCGCCTGCGCTCCGATTTCTGGGTCTCCGCCCATCTCCGCCGTCTTGCCGTCGAGGGGATCGACGCGGTGCAGCGTCGGCGCGGCGCGCCCGAGGCGGGGGCGATCTTCGTGAAGGTCGATCGCCTGGATGGCCGGGCCGATCTCTATGGTCCGGCCCCGCAATCCCTCGTCGATACCGGGGACGGGGCCGATCGCAGCTTCGTCCGGCTAATGAGCGAAGCCTCGCCGCCCGATGTCGAGCTCCGCCTCGGCAAGGAACTGCGCTTCGACGACGATCTCTGGATCGTCGAGATCGACGACCGCCAGGGCCGCCACCACCTCGATCTCGCCGAATAGGACGAGGCGAGGCCCCGGCGAGGGTCAGTTCGACGCCGATTGCCTCACGCGGCCGGGGAGGGCAGGGCGAAGCGGCGCACGCTCTGCGGCGGCCGGCGCCATGCGCGGGCGGACCGCATCGGGGGCGGTGTAGGGCTGGTGGGCGGTGCCGCCGTTGAGCCGCTCGGGCAGTGGCTTGTCGAGGACCGCGCTGAGAAGGTCGCGGGCCGCGCCGCTGGGGATGGTGCGGAACAGTTTCACCAGGTCGTAGACCCGGTCCACGGAACGCGCCACGGTCTCGTTGAGGGTGAGGAAGACATACACCGCCTCCTCTTCATGCAATCCCGCCGCGCGAAGCGCGAGGGTGAGGAGTTCGTAGCGCTGGCTCGGGTCCGGTGTCGCGCCGAGGAAGTTGCGCTGCAGGCCGAGCATCTCGGCGAGGGCCGCGACGAAGCCGGCCACATCGTTCCTGCCCGAGAAGCCGGTGAGGACGGCGCCCGCCTCGCGCGGCATGGGGGGCGACGGCCGAAGAGCCGCGCGCGAACCTACCGCCCGGCCGATCGCCTCGCGCAATTCTTCGTCGGCGAAGAGGAACAGCGGTGCCAGATCCCCCGGGGCGAGGTCCGGTCTGGCGAGAAGCGCCTGGGCCAGATCGGGCTTCGTCCGCGCGCGGCCGACGAGGAGGGCGATGGTGGTGCCCTGAAGAGCGAGCTGCCAGTTTTCGGCGAGAGCGAGATCGATGGCGGCCACGTCGCGCGAGGCCATCTCCTCGATGAGGCTGCGGCTCAGATCGGCCCTGCGGGCGATGGCGGCGGCGATGTCGGAGCCGTCGGCGAGGGCGGCTTCGATCACGCGGGCCGAGAGGTCCGGCGCCTGCGCGATGATGAGATCCCGGATCTCGCCGCCGCGCGCGGCGAGCGCCGCGAGTACGGATTGCGGGGTCGCGGGGAAGGGCGCCAGCTTGCGCGCCACGATCTCCGCCGTCTCGTCGTCGACGGTGGGGATCAGACCGCCGGCGAGGGATTCGAACGCCTCCACCGTCTTCCGGTCCCGCACCGAGGCGGTGAGGAACAGATCGGTCTGCACCCGGAGGATGACTGGTTTCAGATCGAGGTCACCGAGACGCGACAGTTCGATCAGGCCGGAGAAGTCCGGCGCATCGTCGAGAGATGGGGACATGGCACTTCGTTTACGCAGAACTCGCTGGACACAGCTTTAGCGAGCTTGCGTGAACCGACCTTTAAAGGGCGCCGCCGCGGCGGCGCCCTTCTTGCCCCATTGCGGGATCAGCCGACCAGCCGGGCCTTGGTCTCGGCCGTGGAATCGGACCCCTTCGGCGGCGGGAACACCACCGGTGTCGCGGCGCCCGGCGCCATCGGTCCGGTTGACGGCGCGGAGGGGGCCGAGACCATCTTGGCCCCGTTCACGGCCGTCGGTTCGGCGGGCTTCGTCGGCGCGGCCACGGGTGCACTCACCGGGGCCGGCATCTCCGTGCCCGGAATCGAGGTCGCGAGCGCCGGCTGGCTGCGGTCGTCCCCGTCGTCGAGGTCGCCGGTCACGTCGTTGCCCGACGGGCCTTCGAGCAGCTCGGTGGGTGCCTTCCAGACGAAGGCGTCGAGATGGCCGGTGACGGGCGAGACCGGCGCCCAGCGCTCGGAAGCGACGCCGTCGGCGATCCACATGGGATCGCGCGGGGCATGGGCGGCGCGGGCCAGCCATTCGCGCGCCCGGCCGGAGCCGGCACCGTGCTCGGCTTCCTCGACCTTCGCCATGGTCAGGCAGGCGCGCACCGTGGGGCGGTCCGCCATGAGAGGCGACAGGGCCTCGCGGGCCTTGCCGAATTCCTGCGCTTCCAGGGCCGCCTGCGCCAGAGCGAGGCGGGCTTCGGGATGCCAGGTGGAGATCCGCGCCAGGTTTTCCGCCCGGGCGAGCCGGTCACGCACGGAATCGCCGACACGCAGGCCGAGATAGACCTTGGCGAGATCCGGGTGGGGATTGGCGCGCCAGGCCGCCTCGACGATCTTGGCGGCTTTCTTCAGGTCGCCGCGCCGCGCCAGAAGGCGTCCGGCGACGCAAGCGGCGGGGACGAGGTCCGGCGCCAGCTTCACCGCGTCGAGGGCGCGCTGCGTCGCCGCCTCGGGTTCACCCGCCTCGCGGGTCTGGGCGGCGGCGGTGAGGAGCACGGCGCGCTGGCGGCGGGCGAGCCCCTTCTCGATGAGGCCCGAGGAGGCGCGGCGCTCCACCGTCTGCACGGCACCGCTCCAATCGCCATCGGCGCATTGCGCCTCGAGCATGGCCTCGTTGGCCCAGGTGACGCTGGGGGCGAGGCGTGCGGCCTCCGCGGCATAGGCGCGGGCAGCGACGTCGTCCTCGCGGCGGCGGGCTTCGACGAAGAGACCGCGCAGGCCCAGCACCCGCGTTTCGGGGTCGTTGGCCATGCGCTGGAACGCGTGCTCCGCCGCTTCGCGGTCGCCGGAGATCTGCGCCGCCTGCGCCTTCAGCAGGAGCGCCAGGGGCTCTGCGCCGAGCAGGCGCTCGGCATCGCTGGCATGGCGCCGTGCCGCGAGCGGGTCACCCGAGCCGACCGCGACCATGCCGCGCGAGAGGGCCGAGAAGCCCTTGGCCCGGCGCCGCTCTTTCGAGCCGCGGACCAGCGTCTCGGGCAGGGTGATGATGCCCCGCACGATGGCCCAGATGAAGCCGATGACGATGGCCGCGATGAACACGCCGATCAGGGCGATGGCGAGGCTGGTGGCGAGCTCGTAGCCGTTCCAGACGATGGTGACCGTGCCGGGGCGGTCGGCGATCCACGTCGCCCCGAAGGCGGCGAGGGCGAGAAGGGCTAGGAAGGCGAGGGCGCGCCACATGGGATCACGAACTCCGGAAGGTGGCGTCGGCCGGGGAGGGGACGCGCGTATCGGGAAGGGCGGGCGCGCCGCGCCCACAGATGATGATCGAGGTTCCGCCGTCCGGCATGCCGGACGGCGGAACCGGAGGGGCGATCCTCACCGGGCGGCGCCGGTGGAGGGCAGCGCCTTGAACGCATCCGCCAGCAGTGCCTGCGCGGCATCACCCGCCGCGGCGCGCGAGGCGAGCTTGGTGCCGAACTCGCCGAACTGCGCGCGCACATCCTCAGGCAGGCCGGCGAAAGCCTTGGCCGCCTCGGCGATGGCGCCGCGATCCAGGGCATCCTGCACCTTCGGCACGGCGTCCTCGGCCGCGGCCTCGCCGGGGGCGGCGGGAGCGTCGACCTTGCGGACCTGGACGATGGATTCGGCCATGCTCATCAGGCGCTGCTTGATGTCGCCGGTCTCGGCCACCGACTTCGCCTGGGCCGCCTTGCGGATCGCGGCGATCCGCTCGGCGATGGGACGGAACTCGGCCGCAAGGCTCCGCGCCGTCGGGGCGCCCTTGTCGGCGAAGGCCGCGACGGCGGTAAGCCGCGCCGGATCACCCGGCTCGGAACTGCGCAGGGCCGCCAGCGCATCGGCATAGGGCGAGCCGGTGTTCAGCGCGCCGACGATGCGATCCGCCGCCACGACCCGCATGGCGGCCTGGACGGTGGAGGCCTCAGCACGGGTGGCCACGGCCTTGTCGAGGCCGGCGATCTTCTCGGATTGGGCCTGGAGGAGCCGCTCGACGCCCTTGGCCGCTTCCGCCGCCTGCGTCTTGTTGGCGTCGACCGCCTGCTGGCTCGCCTGCGTCGCCGCCTGGACCGCTTCCGTGGCCGCCTTCACCCGCGCTTCCAGGGTTTGCTGGAGGCTGGCGAGTTTCTGGGTCAGGGCCTCGTCCGCCTCCGAACTCGCCTTGGTCCTCTTCTCGAGGTCACCCTTCAGCGCGGTGACCTGGCTGGCCAGGGCATCGTCGGCAGTGGGCTTGGCCGCATTCTCCACCTTGCCCTCGACGGCCTTCAGCCTCTCGTCGAGGCCGGACAGCGCCTGGGGCGAGATCGCGGTGAGGGCGGCGTTGCCGGACTGGTCGCGGCCGGGCTCTTCCTGCAGGGCGGCGACGCGCTGGTCGAGCCCGTCGAGGCGGGCGACGAGATCCTGCGGCAAGGCCGCCGCGGGGGCAGACCCATCGGCCGGCGGGCTCGCCGAGGCGGAACCCGCCTTCTGTAACGCGTCCTTGGCGGCCGCATCGGCGGAGCGGATCGCCTCCGGCAACGGCTTCAGGGTGGCCTCGTTGGCCCCGATGCGTCTGTCGAGGGCGGCAAGGGCGTCCTTCGGCGCGAGCGTCGCGATCTTCTGGTCGAGGGCGGCGATGCGCCCGTCGTCAGCGACCCCAAGGGCACCGGAACGCTCGACGGCAAAGAGCAGGCCCGCGCCGATCACGCCGCCGAGGAGCCCCGCCGCCGCCACCGAGCCGAAGCCGGCCCCGCCGCGCTTGGGTTCGGTCGCGACAACGGCCGGGCCGATCTTGGGCGTCGTCGAGCCGGCGGGCTTGGTATCGGAGCCAGTGGGCTTGGCATCCGACGGGGAGGAGGCCTTGTCCGCGCTCGTGGTGAAGGTGCCCGAGCCGGAGGGCTTCGTCGCGCTCGACGCGGAACCGGTCTTCGCGGCCTCGGCCGGATCGGGAACCCGCTTGGCCTTCAGGTCGATGATCGGCCCATCGGTGAGATCCGCCTTCGACGGCATGGACTGAGCGCCGCTGCCGGATGCGCCGGTCTTCGGCGGGTCGGTCCTCATGGAAGACGGATTCGCGCCCGCAGCGCCCGGACCGGCGGCCTTGGGCGGCTCGGACTTGAACGGCTCAGCCTTGGGAGGCTCGGATTTGGCGGGCTCGGATTTGAGACCACCGGCCTTGCCGGCGTCGAAGGGCGATGCCGCCGGCTTGGGCGGATCGGATTTGACGGGCTCGTTCTGGAGAGCAGCCGCCTTCGCGGCATCGGGCTTCGTATCGCCCGGCTTTGCTTCCGGGGGCTTGGCTTCGAGAGGCTTGCCTTCGGGAGGCTTGGGAGCCGTCGAGACCGGCGGCACGGCGGGCTTGAGTGCATCGGTCCGGACCGGCTGAGACGGCGATCCCGCAGGCTGCGTCGACGGCTTGACCGCACCGGGATTGGTCGCGCCGGGGGGCGTGGCACCGAGCGTCGTGGAGCCGGGAGTCGTCGTGACGGGCTTGGCCGTCTCAGGCTTGGCCGTCTCGGGCTTGCCTGCTTCTGGCTTGGGGCCGTTCGGCCCCGTCGGAGTTCCCGGACCTTTTCCGTCGCTGTTGGATGGATTCACGGGCGTCTTGCTCCCTTCCCGACTTGCGTCTGCCGCATGAAGCACCCCCGGCGCGTGTCGCGCTCGGTCTGCCGCCCTGCGGTCACAGCGTATGCGTTCGTCCTAACACCGAGGCCGCGGCCTCGGCGAGACCGCTTGTCGGAAACCTGATGTCAGACCCGCGAGAAGTGATTCCTCGTTGGCCTGTTCCGCGACGAAATGGGGGGCGATCCCGGCCTGGGCCAGGGGAACCGCCACGTCCGCCGACAAGCAGTAATGCCTGAGCGCCGCGAAAGCTCCGCCATATCCCGCTTGCCAAGCGAGTTCGCAAGCCGTGGCCGCGCTTCTTCGTGAGTAGTGCAGCACGCCTGTCAGGGTGGAAGGCGGGCCGAGCGCCGTCGCCACGACGGCGGGCAGCGAGACCACCGGTCGCGCGCCATAGGCGATGTGGGTCGTCACCCGGAATCCCGCTCGGGTCAGGGATGCCGCCGGCTCGGCCTTGCGGTCCTCGCCCGCCAGATGCAGGAGCGAGGCTCCCGGCGCGGCCTCCCGCACCACGAGGTCGACGAGATCGGCGGCGTTGCCATCCGCCGTTTTCACGGAGACGAACCCGCATTCACGCGCCAGCGCCGCCGTGCGCACGCCTACCGCGAAGACGGGGAGGTGGTGTATCGGCCGCCACTGCGAGGCTTGCCGAAGCGCGTTCGCGCTGGTGACGAGAATGCCGTCGAAGACGCCCGGAGGCAGGGGCGCACCGGTCGCCTCCACCACGAGGACCGGCGCCACCAAGGGCTCGTAGCCCAAAGCGGCGAGCCGCCCGGCCGTGCGCGTGGCCCCCGGCTCGGGCCGCGCGATCCATATCCGCATCGCCACCATCACCCCGGATTCGCCCGTCGCCGCGGCGTTGGCAAGCCGCTTCGATGACACGTCCACTCGGCGGGTGCCCATCGTTGCCCTCGGGCGCCATGCCCGGCTAGGGTGGAGACCTCCGTTTCCGTAAAGTCCAAAGCATCGCCATGAACGTCCTCGGCATCGAAACGACCTGCGACGAGACGGCCGCCTCGATCGTCATGCCGGGCGAGGATGGGCGCGGCCGCATCCTCTCCAACGAGGTTCTGAGCCAGATCGCCGAACACGCGGCCTATGGCGGCGTCGTGCCCGAGATCGCGGCCCGCGCCCATGTGGAGGTCCTCGACCGCCTCGTGGCCCGCGCCCTCGACACGGCCGGGATGACGCTGTCGCAGGTGGACGGTATCGCCGTCGCGGCGGGGCCGGGCCTGATCGGCGGTGTGCTGATCGGCCTCGTCACCGCCAAGACCCTGTCGCTGGTGGCGCGAAAGCCCCTCATCGCGGTGAACCATCTGGAGGCGCATGCGCTGACGGCCCGGCTCACCGACGGCATCGGCTTTCCCTACCTGCTGCTGCTCGCCTCCGGCGGGCACACCCAGCTCGTGGCGGTGAAGGGGGTCGGCGATTACGTCCGCCTCGGCACCACCGTGGACGATGCCATCGGCGAAGCGTTCGACAAGGTGGCCAAGCTCCTGGGCCTCGGCTATCCGGGCGGCCCCGAGGTCGAGCGCATGGCCGAGACCGGCAATCCCGAGCGGTTCGCCCTGCCGCGCCCCATGCTCGGCCGCCGCGAGCCGAACTTCTCCCTCTCCGGCCTCAAGACCGCCCTGCGGATCGAGGCCGAGCGTCTGGCCCCGCTCTCCAGCGCCGACGTGGCCGATCTCTGCGCCAGTTTCCAGGCGGCGGTGGTGGACGTGGTGGTGGACCGGGTCCGTGTCGCCCTGCGCGAATTCGGCTCCATCGCGGGCCATCCGACCGCTCTCGTCGCCGCCGGCGGGGTCGCGGCCAACGGCGCGATCCGGCGTGCGCTGACGACACAGGCCAACGAGGCCGGGCTCACTTTCGTGGCCCCACCCCTCTCCCTCTGCGGCGACAACGGCGCGATGATCGCCTGGGCGGGGATCGAGCGCTTGCGCCTCGGCCTCGTGGACGATCTCACCGCGCCCGCCCGCGCCCGCTGGCCCTTCGCCGAGGCGGCGGCGGTTGCCTGAGGGTGTTTTGACAGGGACCGTGCCGCCCGTCGCCCTGCAGAGGCTCTGGCGCGACCTCGTCGACCGGCGGCTTCCCCAGGCCGCCCGTGCCCGGCCGGAATGGCCGGTGCGCGTCGATCATTGCTTCGCGCGCATCCTTCTCGACAATGCCTGCGGCGGCCCCTGGCGCGAGAGCGTCGCCCCGCCGGCCTGGGCCAACATGCCGCCCGACCGACTGGCCTTCGCCATCGATCTCGGCGAGGCGGTGCTGGCGGCGAAGGCCGATCTCGGGCTCCTGAACCGGCGCTCCCTCGCCTGGCGCGGCAAGATCGGGCGCGCGGTCCCCACCTCGACCCCCGCCTCGCTCACAGGGCAGGGTTTCGTCCTCCGGCGCTGGATCAGGGCCGACGACGCGCCCTTCGCCGCGCTCAATGCCGATGCGGAGGTGATGCGGCATTTCCCCTCCACCAAGAACCGGAGCGAGAGCCTGATCGAGGCGCGCGCCATCGACCGGCGCTTCGAGTCCGACGGGTTCGGACCCTGGGCGGTGGAGCTGCCGGGGGAGGGCTTCGTCGGCTTCGTCGGCGCCATGCGGTTGATCCGGCCGATGCCGTTCGCGGGCGGGGACGTCGCCGGCTCCGTGGTGGAGATCGGCTGGCGCCTCGCCCGGTCCGCCTGGGGGCGTGGTCTCGCCACGCGAGCCGCGAGGCTCGCCCTCGCCGACCTGTTCGGGCGCTGCGGCGTGCCGGCGGTGGTCGCCTTCACGGCCACCGGCAACACACCCTCCCGGCGGGTCATGGAGCGGCTCGGCATGGCTTTCTCGGAGGACTTCCTCCATCCCGCCCTGCCGGCGGACCACCCCCTCCAGCCGCACGTGCTCTATCGCCTCTCGGCGGAGGGGGCGTTCGCAGAGGGGGACCAGGCGCCAGAGGATCATCGATCATGAGCGACCGGATTGCGGTGGTGGGCGGCGGCGCCTGGGGAACGGCGCTGGCCAACGCGGCGGCGGCCACGGGGCGGCCCGTGACCCTGTGGCTGCGCGACGGGGAGGCCGCCGCACGGCTTCAGGCCAGCCGCGAGAACGCCCGCTACCTGCCCGGCGTGACGCTGCACGACGGCATCCGCGCCACCGGCGAAGCGCGCGATCTCGCCGGGGCGGGCATCGTCCTGCTGGTGACGCCGGCCCAGACCCTTCGGGGCGTTCTGGAAAATCTCCGCTCGTCCATCGATCCGCAGGCGGCCATCGTGCTCTGCGCCAAGGGGATCGAGCGCGGCAGTGACGCCTTCATGAGCGCGGTGGCCGCCGAGGCGATGCCCGGCGCGTCGGTGGCGGTCCTGTCCGGCCCGAGCTTCGCGGTGGATGTCGCCCGCAACCTGCCCACCGCCGTGACCCTGGCCGCCGGGGACGGCGATCTGGCCGGCCGCCTCGCCGCCGCTTTGTCCGGTCCGGCTCTGCGCGTCTACCACACCGACGACGTGCGCGGCGTCGAGATCGGCGGGGCGGGCAAGAACGTCCTCGCCATCGCCTCCGGCATCGTCGCGGGACGCGGCCTCGGCGAGAGCGCCCGCGCCGCCCTGATCGCACGGGCCTTCGCCGAGTTGATGCGCTTCGCCCGCGCCTATGGCGGGCGGCCCGAGACGCTCATGGGCTTGTCCGGCCTCGGCGACCTCGTATTGACCGCCTCCTCCCCACAATCGCGCAACTTCGCCTTCGGCCAGCGCCTCGGCGCCGGGGCCACCCCGGAGGAAGCCTCCGGCGGCAAGCTCGCGGAAGGCGCCTTCACCGCCGCCGCCCTCATCGCCCTGGCGCGCCGCAACGCGGTGGAGATGCCGGTGGCCGAGGCCGTGGCCGCCATCGTCTCCGGGGAAGCGAGCGTCGACGCCGTGGTGGCGGGCCTCCTCGCCCGCCCGCTCAAGCGGGAAGCCGAATGAGCACGGGGCCGATCCACGCTTACCTTGCCGGTCACGGGCGCGACGGCGCGCGTCGCAGCCTCGCCGACATCCTCGCCTTCGACGATGCGCGGATCGAGGGCGTCCACGACTACATCCAATGGTGCTTTCCCCTGGCCGAGGCCAGCCGCGCGGTGCCGGGCGCCCCGGTGCTCGGGCTCGACGAGGCCGCGGCGATCCGCGCCGACGAGGCCGCGCGGGCGGGCTTGCGCTCTGCGCTGGCGCGGATGCGGCTCTTCTATACCCGCACCGACGGCTGGCTCCGCCCCTACGACCACAACCACCTGCGCATCACCCGGATCCTCACCGCGATCCGCCTCCTCCTCGGTCCCGCCGAAGCGGAGGCGTTCCACGCCTTCGTGACCGCACGCAACGCGCAAGCCGGCTCGCCCATCAACCAGGACAGCCTGCGCTATTGGGGATCGGCCCTCCGCGACGCCTGACGGCCACGCTTTCCCGCGCTAAGGAAGCGCGACGATCGAAAAGGCGACCGATGGCGTACTGGCTCTACAAATCCGAACCCAAGACCTGGTCCTGGGACCAGCAGGTCGAGGCGGGGGAGCACGGCACGCCTTGGAACGGGGTGCGCAACCACGTGGCCAAGCTCAACCTCATGGCGATGCAGGTGGGCGAGCGCGGCTTCTTCTACCATTCCAACGAGGGCAAGGCGGTGGTGGGGATCGTCGAGGTGATCCGGCCCTACTATCCCGACGACACCGACCCGACCGGCCGGTTCGGCATGGTCGACCTGCGGGCCGTCGAGCCGCTGGCGCGTCCGGTGACCCTGGAGGCGATCAAGGCCGAGCCCCGCCTGAAGGCGATGGTGCTCGCCAACAATTCCCGCTTGTCGGTGCAGCCGGTGACGGAGGAGGAATGGAGGATCGTGCGGGAGATGGGTGGGCTGGGCTGACCATCCGGCACCCGCGCCGTCACGACGGCGACGCGGCTCAACCCTGCCGCTGCGCCTGGGTCACGGCCACGTGGATGAGTTCGGCCAGCGTCCGCACGCCGAGCTTCTGGCGCATCTGCGAGCAGGCGTTGGTGACGGTCTTGTAGCTCACCGACAGGTCGCTCGCGATGGCGCCGTAGGACTTGCCCTGGGCCAGGCGGGTGAGGATCTGCTGCTCGCGCGGGGTCAACTGGCTTTCGGGCGTGCGGCGCGGGTCGGTGCGCAGCATGGCGACCTCGGTGGCCAGACGCCGGTCGAGATAGACCTGGCCGGAACGGACCTTCTCGAACGCCTCGAACAATTCCACCGAGGCGTGGTCCTTCAGCACATAGCCCAGCGCCCCGGCCTCCAGCGCCCGCGAGACGATCACCGGGTCGTTGTGCATGCTGAAGACGAGGATGCGGATGCCGGGCGAGGCGCTTCGCATCCGGCGGATGAGATCGAGGCCCGCGAGCCCGCTGCCCTGGAAGGTCAGGTCGCAGATCACCATCGACGGGCGCAGGCGGAAGAACAGGCGATAGCCGGCCACCGTGCTGGTGGCCTCGGCGATCCGCTCGATTCCGGCGTCTTCGAGGACGCGGCGGCAGCCCTGGAGGACGATCGGATGATCGTCGATCACGAGGACGGGCGCCTGGGTCGATGTCGGTGTGAACGCGTTCATGCGGAAACGATCGGGCTCGTGTCCTCGGCCCGCTCGGGATCGAGCGGTATCGCTATCCGGACAACCGTCCCCGGCGCCGCATTGTCAAGCCGAAATGTGCCGCTGAGCGCTTCCACGCGCTCCCGCATCCCCGATAAACCCATTCCGCCGCGAAACCCGCCATCGAGGCTGGCGGATGGGGTGCCGTGGTCGGCGGGCAGGCCGGTGCCGTCGTCGCGGATGACGAGGCGGAGCTCGTCGGCGGCCGCGCGCTCGTTCGCTTCCACCGTCACGGTGCGGGCCGCGCCATGGCGCACGGCGTTGGTCATGCTCTCCTGGATGCAGCGGAACACCGTGAGATCGATGAGGTCGCCGTAGCCGCGGGCGAGATCGGTGAACGTCCCCGAGAACGTCGTCCCCGGATGGCGGCTGCGGAAGTTGCGCAGGAGCAGCTGCAGGCACTCGGCGAGCGGCACCTGCCCGAGGGCGTGCGGGCGCAGGCGGTTGAGGAGGTCGCGGTTGAGGCCCTGGACCTGACCGACGATGGCGCTGATCTCCTCGGCGCGGGCGGCGAGCTTGCTGCGGTCGGGCTCGGTCGCGCCCTGCGCCATCCGCGTCACCGAGGCGGCGTTCGCCTCCAGGGCGAACAGGCAGGGGCCGAACTCGTCGTGGAGCTCCAGGGCCGTGCGGCGCCGCTCGTCGTCCTGGGCGGTGAGAAGCTGCCGGTTGAGGCGGCCGTTCGCGGCGCGCGCCTCGGCGAGCGCCCCGGCCACGCTGTTGAAGCGCTCGGCGATGACGGCGAGTTCCCGCGAGGCCGGCGGGTCGAGCCGCGCGGTGTAATCGTGCCGCTCCAGTTGGGTCAGCCCGTCGGCGAGCTGGGTCAGGGGGGCGAGGACCCGGCCGAAGGCGATGTAGAGGGCGCCGAGCAGGCCGAGATTGAGGCACAGGCTCGCCAGCGAGAGGGAGACGGTATAGCCCCAGACCTCGTCGATCTCGTCGAGGGGCTCCGTGGTGATGAGGGCGGTGCCGATCCGCTGCTCCTGCGCCACGATGGGCAGGTCGTCCCGCTGCGGCGTCGGGGCGATCAGCTCGGCGAACCAGCGCGGCGCCAGATGGGTCTCGCGGCGGGGGCGGGGATTGGCGACGGCCACCTTGCGGCCCTCCGCATCGAAGACCGCGACCCGGACGTGGCGAAGCCCCTGGACGCGCAGTTCCAGGGTCTGGAGCAGGCGCGCGGGCGAATCGGACTGGGCGAGACCGATCGTATCGGAGACGATCAGCTCGATATTGGCCAAAGCCGCCTTCATCTCCACCTCCACCGCCGAGCGGGCGTTCACCACGATCAGGCTGAAGGAGACGAGGGCGGCCAGGAGGTCGATGGCGAGGACGAGGACGACGAGGCGTGCCCGCGTCGGCAGGGCGGCCCAGGTCGGGCGTCGCGAGGCGCCACTCGCGGTTTCCACGGGGGGAGGGCCTGGGGGAGACAGGGTCATCGTCGATCGTACCGGGATGGATCGGGGGCGGCGTCGCGCTTGTAGCGATATCCCATCCGCTTGGAATGCGCGCATCCGGAACGGCGCGCACCGCGCTCCTTTCTCCCCGCCGCAAGGCCATCTGGAAATGGTCGTCGGCCTCAAGTCCTCGCCGGATACCGAGCGTTAAGCGACAATGCTTTATCGAGATTCATGTGAGCGACGACACGGGCGTGACTGGCGAGGTGTCCGAGGACATCTTTGTGCCCGAATGTCGGCCTCACGTCGGCACTACGCCGTCGCGATTCCGTGACGGTCAAACGTTTTTTTCGAGCATTGCTAGAGATCTCGCCCGATGATGCAGGTTGCCATCGACCCGAGCGAAAGGCGCGACACCGGCTCCCGCGGGCCGGCTCCTGCCAAGCCGGCTCCTGCCAAGCCGGCTCCTGCCAAGCCCGCTCCGGCCAAGCCGGCACTGGCGCAGTCGGTGAAGCCCGTGGCGAAGCCCGCCGCACACGGTCGCATGATCGCCCTCGGGACGCTCGGCTGCGTGGCCGTGGCCGGCCTGTCCTACGCGGCCTATTCGGCGATGGGCAGCCTCGCCGGCCCGCAGGTGGTGCGGCCGAACCTCTACCAGATGCAGAAGGCGCAAGGCCCCCAAGCCAAAGCCGCCGATTGGCCCGACCTGCGCGACGGCGTGCCGGCCCTGGCCTCGGCCACCGGATCGTCCGTGCCGCCCCGTGATCCCGGTATCCAACTCGTGGAAAGGCGTGCCCTCGTCGAGGAGCCGGCGACGGCCGAGACGTCTGCGAAGGTCCAGAGCCCCGCATCGGTCCAGGCCGCTGCCAAGGTCGAGGCCATTTCCAAGATCGAAGCGCCTGCCAAGGTCGAAGCGCCCGCGACGGTCGAAGCTCCGGTAACGCTGGCGGCGGCGACGCCCGGTCCCCCCGTCGTCAAGGCCGAAGTGCCGCGCTCGAAGGCATTGCCGCCGATCGAGCCGGTGAGTCTCGCCCTGCCGCCCAACGCGCTCTCGCCCATCGTGCCGAACCGCGTCGCCGCCGTGATCGCCCCGAACGCGGCCCAGACGATCAAGGCTCGCTCGGCCGAGATCAGTTTCGCGTCGCTTCCCGCCGAGCCCGCCCGGACCAAGGCCGAGCCGGTCAAGCCCGCCGCCAGCGTCGTGGCGAAACCCGCCGCCGCCAAGCCCAGCGTGGCGGCGGCAAAGCCCAAGCCGGTCAAGGCGGCCAAGCCCGTGCAGGAGGCCAGCGCCGAACCCGCAGCGGCCCCCGCCGCCGCGCCGGAACCCGAACAGAGCGAGATCTTCGGCCTGAAGGTGCCGTCCCTCGCCCCGGCCGGCCGCAAGATCGCCGAGAGCGTGGAAGCCCTCGGCAACGCCGTGAAAAACCTGCCGAACCAGTTCTGACGGGAGAGCCATGCGACGGTGCATGGCAGTCCTGGCCTGTCTCCTCGCGGCAGCCTCGGCCCTCGCCGATCCGCTTGGTCGCCAGGGGACCGTCATGAATCCCGACTGGCTGGTGGCGCCTCGGATCGGGATCGGTCGCCTCGTCTTCGGCCTCACGCCGGAGAAGGTCGCGGCGGTGGCGGACCCGGTCTACGGTGCGCCCTCGCCGCTCATCCGAGGTGCGCAGGCCGCCGCCGATGTGGACGCCATGATCGCCGAGCTGGGTCCATCCCTGTCGGCGGCCGACATCTCGGCCATGAGGCAAGCCGCCACCGATCTGGTGAGCCTGGACCGGCAGAACCTCGAGAAGGACCGCACGCCGATCCTTCTGGAATACCGCGACGGCCGATTGGACGGCGTGACGGTCGAGGCGCGGCATGCCGAGACGCATGTCTGGAAGGAGCGCGTCTTCTCGCTGACGGCGAGGGAGGTGCTGCGGCTGTTCGAGCGGGCGAACGGTGCCCCCGGCCGGTTCCGGTCCACCGAAGCCGCCTTCGACAACCTCGCGGTCTCGCTCTTCGCGTTCAGCCGGGTCTCACCGGACGGCAAGGTCCAGGCGGTGCGGGAGGACGACCCGGATTTCACGGGACGCTCCGTGACCCTACGTCGTGCGCCCTACCGGCCCGCGAACGAGATGGACCGGTTCGTCACGGCGTCGTTCGAGTGACGGAGCGGGCTTGCCGGTACTGCTCTTTCCCCTTGAGCGGCTGGCTTCATACCTCTGCTTTGACAAGCAGACGGCGTCCCTCTCCCCCTTGTGGGGAGAGGTTAGGAGTGGGGGTGGCGCCGCCAGCCTCTGCCCCCTGAGGGTCACCCAATTACCCCCACCTCCAACTCCTCCCCACAAGGGAGAGGAGGGGAGGACAGCGCATCCCGCGACATGCGGGAATGCCGTAGCCGCACACGGGACGAGGGAGAGAAGAAGCGTTCAGCGCGGACGGCGCTGCGGCGGCTTCTTGCCGGCTTCGCGCTCGTGGCGGGCGGCGCGGGGGCTCTTGAAGCCCTTCGGGCCCTCGGCCTCGCGGTCGGGCTCGCCGCCGAGAAGCGCCTCGACCTGGATTTCCGGCGAGCCGTTCTTGGCGAAGGTGGCGGCGAAGCGCGAGGCGGCGCCGCCTCGGATCTCGAACTTGGTCTCCCGGTCGAAGATGCGGATGGCGCCGATCTCCTGGCGGCCGATATTGCCGCGACGGGTCAGCATCGGCAGGAGGCGGCGCGGATCGGCGTTGTCGCGCCGGCCGAGATTGAGCCGGAACCAGACCGAGGGGCCTTCCGCATCGATCCGCGCCGAATCGGCCGGGTCGTAGACCTTGCGCTCCTTGCGCTCGGGGCCGGCACCCGGATCGGTGACGTCCTCGGGCTCGGGCAGGCGGGCGCGGTAGATCTTGGCGAGGGCGGCGGCGAGTTCCTGCGGCGTGCGCTGGGCGAGCAGCGCCTCGCCCATGGCGAGGTCTTCCTCGGCCGGCGTCTCGGTGAAGAGCGGGTCCTGCCACATGCGCTCGCCGTCGAGGCGGCGGATCTCGTCGGCCGTGGGCGGGGCGGCCCATTCGGCATTGACCTTGGCGATGGCGAACATCTGCTCGGCGCGGCGGCGCTTCGAGGCCGGGATCAGCAGGACGCTGGTGCCCTTGCGGCCCGCGCGCCCGGTCCGGCCGGAGCGGTGCTGCAACACCTCGGCGTCGTGCGGCAGGTCGGCATGGATGACGAGGCTCACCGTCGGCAGGTCGATGCCGCGGGCGGCGACGTCGGTGGCGACGCAGACCTTGGCGCGGCCGTCGCGCAGGGCCTGGAGCGCGGCGTTGCGCTCGCCCTGGCCGAGTTCGCCCGACAGGGCCACCGCCGAGAAGCCGCGCTCGGTGAGCACCGCCTGGAGGTGTCGCACGGCGTTGCGGGTGTTGCAGAAGACGATGGCGGTGGGCGCATCGGTGTAGCGCAGGGTGTTGACTACCACGTGCTCGATCTCGCGCGGCACCACGCGCACGGCGCGGTAGGTGATGTCGGTATGGCCGCGCTCCTGGCCCTTCACGGCGATGCGCAGGGCGTCGTTCTGGTAGCGCTCGGCCAGACTCGCGATCGCTTTCGGCAGGGTCGCGGAGAAGAGCAGCGTGCGCCGCTCCTTCGGGGTCACCGAGAGGATGAATTCGAGGTCGTCCCGGAAGCCGAGATCGAGCATCTCGTCGGCCTCGTCGAGGACGGCGACGCGCAGGTTCTGGGTGGCGAGGTTGCGCCGCTCCAAGTGGTCGCGCAGGCGGCCCGGCGTGCCGACGACGATATGGGCGCCCTCGGCGAGAGCTCGGCTCTCGCGGCGCGGGTCCATGCCGCCGACGCAGGCGATGACGCGGGCGCCGGTCTCGGCATAGAGCCATTCGAGCTCGCGCTGGACCTGAAGCGCGAGTTCGCGCGTCGGGGCGATGACGAGGGCCAGGGGCGGGCCGGCCGGCTCCAGCCGTTCGGCATCGCCCAGAAGCGTCTCGGCGAAGGCGAGGCCATAGGCCACGGTCTTGCCGGAGCCGGTCTGGGCCGAGACGAGAAGGTCGCGGCCCTGGGCCGCCGCCTCGATCACGGCACTCTGGACGGGGGTCGGGTCTTCGTAGTTGCGGGCCTCGAGCGCTCGGACGAGCGGGGCCGGCAGGGTAGGAAAGGGCACGGGGCAGAGGCCTTGCAGGCAGACAAGGCAAACCCTGCGGATTCGAGTCACCCTGAGTGGCGACGTCGCTTCATCCGGTCGTGGGTCCGGCCTCGTTCGGTTACGGAGAGGTCGCTTCTAGCGGCAATACCGCCCCGACGCCACGCCCCATGCTGCAATGCTTCCAAGCGTGGTTTGCGTATATCCCAAAGTGGGCGCCCGCCGGTCCTCCCGTCGTCTGGCCGATCTCCGTCCTGTTCGGCTATCCTCTCCCGGTCGTCGGCCCTCAGGCAGGAACCGTGGATGCGGGAACCGTAGATGGACGTGCTCGTCATCGGCGCTGGAATCGTCGGCCTCGCGGTGGCGCGGGTCCTCGGCCGGCGCGGGCATTCGGTCGTCGTCGCCGAATCCGAGGGCGCGATCGGGACCGGCGTGTCCTCGCGCAGTTCGGAGGTGATCCATGGCGGGATGTACTACCCCGCCGGCTCCTCGCGCGCGCGGCACTGCACGCGGGGACGGCGGATGCTCTACGAGTTCTGCCGGAGCCACGGCGTGCCCCATGCGCGGCCGGGCAAGCTCATCGTCGCCACCTCCGAGAACGAGCGGGCCGCTCTGGAGGGGATCGCCGAGCGCGGCCGGGCCAACGGCGTCGAGGGCCTCGTTCTTCTGGAGGGCCGGGAGGCCCGTGCGCTGGAGCCGAACCTCGCCTGCATCGCGGCCTTGCATTCGCCCGAGACCGGCATCGTCGACAGCCATGCCGTGATGCTGGCCCTACAGGGCGACATCGAGGCTGCGGGCGGGGCCATCGCCTTCCATGCACCGGTCGGCGCGATCCGGCGCGACGGCGGGGGCTGGCGGGTCGAGGTCTGCGGTGATGAACTGTCCTTCGATGCCGTCGTCAACGCCGCCGGCCTCGGCGCGCAGGCGGTGGCGCGGGCGGTCGAGCCCTATCCGGGCGAGCGGATCCCCCGGCAGGTCCTTGCCAAGGGAAGCTATTTCGGCTGCCTCGGCCGCCCGGCCTTCTCGCGGCTGATCTATCCCGCCCCGATGGAAGGGGGCCTCGGCATCCATCTCACCCTCGATCTTGCCGGCCGGATGCGCTTCGGGCCGGACGTGGAATGGGTGGAGGTGCCGGATTACGTCGTCGATCCAGGCCGCGCCGAGGCCTTCACCCACGCCATCCGGCGCTACTGGCCGGGGCTGCCCGATCATGCGCTGACGCCGGATTACGCCGGCATCCGCCCCAAACTCACCGGACGGGGCGAGCCGGCGGCGGATTTCGTCGTCGACGGACCGGCCGAGCACGGCCTGCCGCACCTCGTCCACCTGTTCGGCATCGAGAGCCCGGGGCTGACCTCGAGCCTGTCTTTGGCCGAGGAGGTGGCGGACCGGCTGGTCGGGGCCGAGGCCTGAGGGCCACGGGATTCATCAATCCGCTCGGCGGCTGTTCCCTCGATCCGAGAGGGTTTGGCATAAGTCGCAACGCGCTCCCTCTCCTTTCAGGAGAGGGGACCTGCGCATCCCGCGCGATGTGTGACAATCGTAGGCTTGAGGGCGGGGCGTCGGCCCGTTGACACTCCTGCTGGGCGTCGCGATCTTTCGGACATTCAGTGTCGGGCCTGACGCCATGACCGAGTTCCAATTCGTCGCCTTTGTGGTGACCCCGCTCCTGGCCCTCGCCGTCGGCGGGGGCGTGGCATTGTGGGCCCGCCATTGGGCGTAGGGCGCGCCCCCTCCAATCAGCCGCCGAAACGTTCGGTCCTGATACGGCCCGGTTCGAGCCCGGCATCGACCAGCAGGTCCGCCGCGTTGCCGACGAAGGCGTTGCCGCCGCAGATATAGACGTGCTGCGGAGCGCCGAGCCGGTCCAGCGCGTCGCCGATCGTCGCCCCGTCGACGCGGCGGCCACCGGCCCGCGTCAGGTTCAGCATCAGGTCGAAATGCGGCTCGTCGCGTGCGCGAAGGGCCAGTTCCTCCGCGGCGATCGTCTCGGCCGCATCGCGCACCGAGTACAGCAGCAGGGCGGGTACCTCGGGTGTGGCCGCCGCGCGATGGCGCAGCATCGCCAGCAGCGGCACCACGCCGGAGCCGCCGCCCACGAGGAGGAGGGGGCCGCCATCCTCCGGGCGCCAGACGAACGAGCCGCCGATGGGGCCGCGCAGCTCGATCGTGTCGCCGATCTCGGCCACGGAATCGAAGAAGCCCGAGACCTCGCCTTCGGGCAGGCCCTCGATCATCAGTTCGATCGTGCCGTCCGCGCACGGCGCCGAGGCGATGGAGTAGCTGCGCTGGGCCTGGTAGCCGTCGGGAGCCGTCAGGCGCACGTCCACATGCTGCCCGGCCAGCATCGGCCGGTCGAAATCGATCCGGAACCGGTAGCTCTTCACCCGCCGCGTCACCGGTTCGATGGCCAGGAGGGTGGCTTTTTGCCAGGGGAGGGGCCGTGCCGCCGGATCAATCACCGGTGAAGCGCTGCTCGCGCCAGGGATCGCCGTACATGTGGTAGCCGCGCAATTCCCAGAATCCGCCCTCGTCCTTCCTGGTGAAGCGCAAGCCCTTTACCCATTTGGCGCTCTTCCAGAAATACAGATGCGGCACGAGGAGTCGGGCCGGGCCGCCGTGATCGGGCTCGATCGGCTTGCCCTCGTAATGGGTCGCCACCATCGCCTTGGGGCCGGCGAGATCGGCCACCGGCACGTTGGTGGTGTAGTCGTCATAGCCTTCCGCGAGCAGGAACTCGGTGGGGGCCGAGATCCCGGCGGCGGCGAGGATGTCGTCGATGCTGACGCCTTCCCAGCCCGTGTCGAACTTGGACCATTTCGTCACGCAATGGATGTCGCCGCGCCAGGAGGTCCGGGGGAGGGCGGAGAATTCCGCCCAGTTCCAGCTCTTCAGGGGCCGCGAGCCCTCACGCAGGGTGAAACTCCAGCTCTCCATGTCGATGCGCGGATTCGGACCGATCTGCAGGACCGGAAAGTCCTGTTCGAGATACTGGCCCGGAGGAAGCCGCTCGCCCGTCGCTTCCGGCGGCCGTCGTCCCGTGAAACCGCGTGTCGCCATGCCCGTCTCCGTCCGCGCGCTTGCGTCCCCGTCCGTCTTCGAGCTTCGGCCCGAGCGGGTCAAGCCGCGCCCGGATGCTCGCCCCGAGCAGGTTTAGCGGAACCGGCCGCCGGTTCCGCGATAGGAACCTGCTCAGTCCTGCAGACGTCCCGGCAGGATACCTTCGGCGACGAACAGGATTCCTTCCGGCCGGTACGTGATGGTCGCGGTGCCGTCGATTTCCTGGGCGAAGGCGCGCTCGATCAGCCGCGAGCCGAACCCCGTCCGCGTCGGCACCGCCACCGGTGGTCCACCCGATTCCTGCCATGTCACGCGGAAATCGTGCGGCGCGGTGCCGTCGAGGAGGCTCCAGGACAGCCGGACCCGCCCGGTATCGTTCGACAGGGCGCCGTATTTCACCGCGTTGGTGGCGAGTTCGTGCAGCGCCATCGCCAAGGCCAGGGCGCCGCGCGGCGGCAGCCTGATCTCGCCGCCGTCGAGGTCGACGCGCTCCCGCCCCTCGCTCTGGAACGGGGTGAGCGCGCGGTCCGCGATATCGGCGATGGAGGCGCTGTCCCAGGCCTCCTCGGTGAGGACGTCGTTCGCCGCCGCCAGGGACACCACCCGCGCTTCGAGGGTTTGGCCGGCCTCTTCGAGGGAGGGCGCGGTGCGCAGGGTCTGCCGGATGATCGACTGGATGAGCGTCAGGGTGTTCTTGACCCGATGGGTCAACTCGCCCGCGAGCAGGGTGCGATACTCCTCGGCCTGCTTGCGCTCGGTGATGTCGAGGGAGATGCCGGCCATGCTGAGGGGCGTTCCATCGGCGCGGTAGAAGGTCTGGCCGCGGATATGAACCCAGCGCAGGTCTCCGGACGGCGCGATCACCCGGTACTCGATGTCGTAATCGACGTTCTGCTCGATGCAGCGGCGGACCTCTGCCAGCATCCGTTCGCGGTCGCCGGAATGGATCGTGGCGAGCAACTCGTCGTAGCTGAGCGGCTCGTCGGCATCCCGCCCGAAATTCATCCGGAAATGATCCGACGTCTCCAGCGTCATGTCGACGAGATCGAGGGTCCAGGAACCGAGCCGGCCGGCACTGAGCGCGAAACGCAGGTTGGTCTCGCTGCGGCGAAGCTCCTGTCTCCGGCGCTCGACCTCGGTCTCCAGGGCATCGCGGTCCTCCTGCAGCCGGACGAGGCGGTCCCGCTCCAGCGTCACGTCGAGCTGTGAGGCGAAGAAATAGGCGACCCTTCGGTTCGAATCGAAGACCGGCGCGATGAGAAGCCGGTTCCAGAAGACTTCGCCGTTCTTGCGATGGTTGAGAAGGTCGATCTCGATCGGGACGCCTTTGGCGATGGCTTCGCGAATGCGGGCGACATCCGCCGGGTCCGTCAGAGGGCCTTGCAGGAACCGGCAGTTGCGGCCGAGGACCTCTTCGCGCGAGAAACCCGTGGCCCGCTCGAACGCGGTATTCACGAACACCACCGGCATGTCGGGCTGGTTGGGGTCGGCGATGACCATCGGCATCCGCGTCGCGCGCAAGGCCGCGGCAAAGGGATCGGGCCCGTCGACGGTACGGGCGATTTCCGAGGCGATCCGATCCTGTTCGGAAACTCGGATCACCGCGCGACGTCCAGGATGATCGAATGCCTCACGCGTCGCCTCGACATACAACCGGACCCGTTCGCCAGAAAGCGATTCGGACAGAATTCGTTGTACGCCCGGGCAAAGAACAGGCAAGGCTTCATCTCGACTTATCGGTCGGAGCGAGCGAGATGACTTCGCGAAACATTGTTTTCGCCACGCCTAATGTATGTTTGCATACATTCGTCGAGGTCTTCGTCGTGGTGTGTCGAACCGCGTCGGGATCGCCACGGTCGACGATTCTCCGACCCTTCAAACGCGGAACGCCCGCCACGGTCGAACCGGGCGGGCGTCCTTGACGATCGGAAAGTAGGGTTCAGCAACCCTTGGCGGCGTCCGCGGCGGTAGGCTTGCCGTCCTGCTGCTTGGCGACGTCGGACGCCGAGGTCGCCGTGTTGGCGCCGACATTGTTCATGGCGCCGACGGTGCCGGGCGACTCGGCCTTCGCGCCGGGGCTCACGTTGCCGGTGGCGCCAGGATCAACCTTCGAGCTCTTGTCGTTCATGGCCGCTTTCCCGTCCGCCGTGGAGCCGGTCGCACAGGGGGCGGCGATGGCCATTGCCGAGCTGAGCATCACGATGGCGCCGGCGCCGACGAGCTTGGAAATCTGTCGCATCTATTCCTCCAGGAAGTAGTTCTGCCCTCACAACGGGAGCGGGGCTTCATTCGTTCCCCTGTTTTTCTGAATCGTCCCGGTCATGGAAAGACAAATTTCCATAGGCGGGAAAGGACAAGCTTATCGGTCATGTGGTGCGGTGCGCCGTTGTTTGCGCTCTTCGTTTTGCGCTGCACAAGATCGTTGGCGCGGAAGATCTATTGCCGGGATTGTCAATGCGGTGCGACATTGGTCGCATGATCCATTTCGCCGATGGCGACGGTGAGAACATCCGTGAGGAGCGCGGTGAGACGCTCCACGGCCGGGTCGGACCTCGTCCGAGCCTCGAGCATGCGAAGGGAGAGAGACGGCAGCCGGGGCAGGCCGGACTCCTCCGGGTCGAGCGCCGCGAGCGCGGCGGGCAGGCCGTGGGGTGTGCGGACGGTCAGGCCGAGACCCGCCGAGACGGCGGCCCACAGGCCCGCGAGACCCGGACTGCTGAACGAGATCCGCCAGGGGATCGCCGCCGCGTCGAGGGCGTTCAGGGCGGCGTGCCTGAAAATGCAGGGCGATCCGAACAGGACCAGGGGGATTGGGCGGTCGGTGCCCGGCGTGACGCCGCGACGCGGTCCGATCCAGGCCATCGGCAGGGTTCCGATGACGGCGCCGTCCCGCTCGCCCCCGTCCTCGTCCCAGAGGAGCGCGAGGTCGAGCTGGCCCTCGTCCAGGCGCGAACGCAGGGTCGCGTTCCGGTCCACATGCGCGTCGATTCTCACGCCGGGATGCAGGCGGGCGAAGCGCCCGAGGGTCTCCGGAAGCCAGGTCTCGGCGAAATCCTGCGGCAGGCCGATCCGGACCCGGCCCGTGAGGGCTGGCGAGCCGAGGGCGCTCACGGCGGCATCGTTCAGGTCGAGCAGCCTGCGGGCATAGCCCAGCAGCATCTCACCCGCTTCGGTGAGGACGAGCCCGCGCCCGTGCTTCTGCACGAGTTGCTGGCCGACCTGGTCCTCCAGCTTGCGCAATTGCAGGCTGATCGCCGAGGGCGAGCGGCCGAGCCGTGACGCCGCTTTGGCGAAGCTGCCGAGCTCAATCCCGGTCACGAAGGACCGCAACACGTCCATGTCGAGGTTGACCGGCAGAGACATTGAGTTTTGCCAAACGATCGGTTCGGAATTACGAGATTTTCCGAACGATCCTGTCGCGGCATGCTCGTCTCGTCAATCGCGGATCCTTCGCGATGGAGCGAGGAGAAGAGCGTCATGCCGTTCGTGAATGTGACAATCGCAGGGTCGGGCATCGGGGCGGATCGGGTCGGCCGCCTGCAGAGCGGAGTGACGGCGCTCATGGCCGACATTCTGGGAAAGAACCCGGATCTCACGGCCGTGCTCGTCGAGGAGGTGCCCGCGTCCGGCTGGCAGGTGGGAGGGCGGCCGGTCGAAGTCGCGGCGCATGTCCAGGCGGCCATCACCGCCGGCACCAATGACGCCGAGGAGAAGGCCCGCTTCATCGCCGAGGCCAACGCCCTGCTGCATCGGGTGCTGGGTGATGGGTTGCCGCTCGCCACCTATGTGGTGGTCCAGGAGATCGCGGCCGATGCCTGGGGCTACGACGGCCTGACGCAGGAGCACCGGCGGCTCACGCGCTAAAAGCGCGCCTGCCGGAACGGTACGGGTTCGGACAATCGCGATATCGACGAGGTCGTTCTGTCGGCGTTCACCTGCGGCGCCCTAAATGGACACGGTAGAGGTCTACGTCGGCCTCACTGTCGCGTCGAACGAGACCGTGGTGGCACTCCAGTGTCCGTCGGCCGCGTCACTCGCGGCGTAGGACACTCGAGAAGTGATGTCTGCAGCCCCGTGAAGATCGCCCTCCTCGCTCACCTCAAATACCCCATCGCCCAGCCCTTTTCCGGAGGGCTCGAGATGCACACGCATCTGCTCGCGAGCACCCTGCGTGCCCGCGGCCACAGCGTGACGCTCTACGCGTCCGAAGGGTCGGACGCGCGTGGCTGCCTCAAGGCGGTCTGCCCGCCCACGGGCAGTGCCGTCGACGACGAGTCCGGACTGCGGATCGACCGCGCCGAACTCGCCGCCTACGAGGCGATGGTGGCGGATGTGGCGCGCGGCGACTTCGACATCATCCACAACAACAGCCTGCATTACTTGCCGTTGCTGCGCGCCCGCGATCTCGGCGCGCCGATGGTGACGGCGTTGCACACGCCGCCCTTCGAGCCCTTCGTGCGCGGCGTGAAGGCGCGGGCGGACGACATGACCTTCGCCGCCGTCTCGGAATCCCTGGCGCGCGAGTGGCTGCCCTTCCTCGACGAGCCGCTGGTGATCGGCAACGGCATCGATCTCGACGCCTTCGCCTATTCGCCCGTCCCCAAGGGCGAGCCCCATGCGATCTGGATGGGACGCCTCGTGCCCGAGAAGGGGCCGCATCTGGCCATCGATGCCGCCCGCGTCGCCGGCATCCCCCTGAAATTCGCCGGTCCGCAGAGCAACCGCGCCTATTGGGACGCGGAGATCGCGCCCCGCCTCGGCCCGGACATCACCTATCTCGGCCATCTCGGCCATGCCGAACTCGCCCGCCGCGTCGGCGAGGCCCATGTGGCCCTGTGCACGCCGCGCTGGGAGGAGCCGTTCGGCCTGGTGCTGGCCGAGTTCCTGGCCTGCGGCACGCCGGTGGCGGCCTTCGCCCGTGGCGCCATCCCCGACATCCTGGACGAGACGTCGGGCGTTCTGGCCCAGGCCGACGATCCGGTGGATCTCGGGCGGGCGTTGTCCCGCGCCATCCGCCTCGACCGGCACGATTGCCGCCGCCGGGCCGAGCACCTCTTCGACGCCGACACCATGACCGACCGCTACGAGGCGATGTACCATGCCGAAATCCGCCGCTGGTCGACCCCCGTCTCCGTCCGTCCGGTCCCGGCCGGCGCTCGCGCACCCCTGCTCGACAATGCGTAACAGCCCGCTTTCCCTCGGCCGGGCCGTCGTCTGCGTGCCCGCCCGCAACGAGGCCGAGGTGATGCCGCGCCTCGTGCGCTCCCTCGACCGGCAGATCGGTTCGGGAGACGGCGCGCTGCTGCGCGTCGTGATCCTGGCCAACAATTGCACCGACGAAACCGTGTCGCTGATCCGCGAGATGGAGCGCAACGGCGAGACGCGCCATCTCGACCTCCGGGTGATCGAGGCCGTGGTGCCGCGCGAGGTGGCCCATGTGGGCACGGCCCGCCGGATGGCGCTCGATGCCGGGGCCGACTGGCTGGATTCCGATGGCGTCGAGGATGCCGTCCTCCTCAGCACCGATGCGGATGCCGTCGCCGCGCCCGGCTGGGCGCGCGCCAATCTGGCGGCCCTGGAGCATGCCGAACTCGTGGGCGGCCGCCTCGTCATCGAGACGGAGGAGAGCGAGAACCGGGACCCGGAGATCCACGCGCTGCATCGCCGGATCGAGCGCTACTGGGTCGCGGTGCGGGCGCTGGAAGAGGCCATCGATCCCCCCGCCCACGATCCGGCGCCCCGCCACGGCGACCACGTGGCGGCGAGCCTCGCGCTTCGTGCCGCGCTCTACCGCGAGGTCGGGGGGCTGCCCGCGATTCCCTGCGGCGAGGACAACGCGCTTGTCGCCAAGGTCCGCCTCGCGGGCGGCCGCGTGCGCCATTGCCCCCGTGTCTCGATCTCCGTCTCCGATCGCGGCACCGGCCGCGTCACCGGCGGGATGGCCACCGAGATGGCCCGCCGCGCCCGCGTCGTCGCGGGCGAGGAGGATTACCTCCTGCCGCCGGCGAGCCACTGGCTCGCCGTGATCGAGCGTCAGCGCGCGTTCCGCCTCGCCTGGACCGCCAAGGGCGGGCCGGAAGCCGGCTTGCGCGCGCTCGGCGTATCGGCCGAGGACATCGCCGCGATCGCACCGGCAACCTGCGTCAACGCCATCGCCTTCGCCGAGCGCGTGGGAGAGCGGGTCGGCGAGATCGGGCCGGAGCCGGCCCATGTCCCCCTTGACGAGGCCATCGCGGGGCTCGACGCCTTGCTCGCCCGGTTGATCGACAGGCCCAGGGCGCGCGTCGCGTGAGCGAGGCCGCGACGAGCCGGCGTCCCGTCGGCTACTACGTCCATCATCAGGGTGCCGGTCACTGGCAGCGCGCGAATCTCATCGCCGCCCGCCTGGACCGGCCCGTGACCCTCATCGGCACCCTGGCCGACATCGACACCTCGACCGCCAACGGCGCGATCCTCGACCTGCCCGACGACCGGCTCACCGGATTCGACGGCCAGGACGGCGAGGCGATCCGGCCGGACTGCTTCCATTATGTCCCCGTCGGGATCGACCGCATCCGTGCCCGGATGGGGAGGCTCGCCGCCTGGATGGCGAAGACCGATCCGGCCCTGCTCATCGTCGACGTGTCGGTGGAGGTGACGCTCCTCGCGCGGCTCCTGTCGGTGCCGACCCTGGTGGTGCGCCTGGCCGGGAACCGCACCGATATTCCGCATCTCGAAGGTTTCCGCTCGGCCGAGCGCCTCCTCGCCTTCAACCCGCCCGAGATCGAAACGGCCGGAACGCCGGACTGGGTGCGGGCGAAGACCCTCTATGCCGGCTTCCTGGCCGATGCTCCCAAGGCGGCCGCGCCCGATGACGGTTCCATCGCGGTGATCTACGGGCGGGGCGGGACCGGCGGCTCGGCCTCCGACCTCGCGGCGGCGGCCCGCGCCGTCCCCGACCGGCAGTGGCACGTTCTCGGTCCGGTGGAGCCTCTCGCGACCGACGCCCCGCCGAACCTGCATCTCCACGGCTGGGTCGCCGAGACCGGCCCCTATCTCGACCGCGCCGCCCTCGTGGTCGGCGGCGGCGGCGACGGCGTCGTCGCGGCGGTGGCGACACGGGCCAAGCGCTTCCTCTGCCTGCCGGAACCCCGCGCCTTCGACGAGCAGACGGCGAAGGCGGAATCCCTGGCGGCTCTCGGCGCGGCCATCGTCCGCACCGCATGGCCGGACGCCTCGGAATGGCCGGCATTGATCCAGGCGGGCCTCGCCCTCGATCCGTCCGTGATCGGCGGGTTGGTTCAAGCCGACGCCATCGGCCGTACGGTCGCGATCATCGAAGAGGTCATCGCGGGCATCGAGCGCCGACGCGCGCCTCTGATTGAGTGACTGTTCGAGGTGTCGCTCCAAGACATGACCTCATCCTGAGGTGCCGCGTAGCGGCCTCGAAGGAGGCTTCCAGGGATCCCGGTGGGTTCTGGAGGGCTCCTTCGAGGCCTCCGCTGCGCTCCGGCACCTCAGGATGAGGTGGAGTGGGTGGGATGCGCTTGGCTTCTACGTCCACGACCCTGTTTGATCTGTTACTCCAAGCTCTTACCTCATCCTGAGGTGCCGCGGAGCGGCCTCGAAGGAGGCCTCCAGGGATCGTGATGGGTTCTGGAGGGCTCCTTCGAGGCCCTTTGCCGAGGCAAAGGGCACCTCAGGATGAGGTGGATTGGTTGGGATGCCCTTGGTTTCAACGTCCAAGAGCAAAGCCTCCACGGGGTCTCCGCGCAAACACCTAAAAAGGCCGGTCCAGCGGCACCCGCGCGGCGTCCATCTCGTCCGCTGTCGGCATGCGCAGGATCGTCGGCGCCTCGCGCCATGTCGGCGGCAGCAACCCCAGGCGCGCGAAGGCATCGAGCCAGCCGTCCATGGGCCAGAGCCCGTGGCGGGCGTGGAACCGGGTGGCGTTGGCGATGATGTCGGAAAAATGCTGGAGCGGCGGGTCGAAGGCCCCGTGATACTGGTGGAAGGCGTGGCCGCCCGCGCTGAACAGGATCGGGATGCCGGCGGCATCGGCCCGGAAGGCGAGGTCGGTATCCTCGGCGCCGTAGCCGTCGAAGGCCTCGTCGAACCCGTCGATCCGGTCGAAGGTCGTGGCCCGGACGCCGAAGGCCAGGGACCAGAACAGGCCGGGATTGTCGGTGCGGGCGAGGCCCGCAGCCGGGAAGCTGCGCACCGGATGGGTATGCCCCACGGCGCGCAACCCCGCCTCGGTCCAGCCGTCGTCGACGGCCCGCGCCGGCAGGTAGCTCACCTCGCAGCAGATCAGCCCGTCGGCTCGCCCAAGATCCCCGTCGAGGCTCGAGACGAGATCGCCCGAGGGAATGCAGTCCACATCGAGGAAGATCAGGTGATCGCCGCAGGCCGCGCGGCGCCCGGCATTGCGGGCACGGGCTAGGGGCAGGCCCGTGCTCGGCAACTCGATGCGGCGGATGGGAAAGCCGTGATTGGGGAGGGGGGCGGGGGTCGCCCCCATCTCCACCACGATGCATTCCGCCGGAGGCGTGCCCCGGCCGAGCCCTTCGAGCAGGCGCGCCAGATGCGCGTCGCGGCCCTTGTTCAGGGTGATGACGGTGGCGCTCACGCGGCGTCCGCCGGCATCGCGACGAAGATCTCGTAGGGGCCGAGGAAGCGCGCGATCATCTCCGGCGCGAGGCGAAAACCCGTCGGGTCGTCGGAGATGAGGTCGGTGGTCTGCGAGCGATGCGCCGCCACCGCCCGCGCTTTGGCCGCCACATGCGCGCTGACATCGAGGCGGTAGCCCGACGGAGGAACGCCGACTTCTGTGCCCTGCGGCAGGGTCCAGCCCCAGACCGGATAGGCGAAGGCCTTCGTCGCCCCGAGCTTCGGCTGGGCGAGCCTCACGATGGCGGCCGCCGCCTGATGATCGCAATGGGGATCGTGCGCCCAGGTCACGCAGACGGCGCCGGCCCCGCTCTCCCGGGCCACGGACGCCACCACATCCGCCGCTGCCTGGGCTTCGGGCCCGCTGCTCGGCACCCCCGCATCGGGCAGGCGCAGGAACGTGACCTTGGCGGGCGCGAGGCCGAGCGCCGCCACCGCTTCCAGCGTCTCTTCCTCACGCAAAGCCCGGAGGCGGAGCGGCGGATAGAGGGCGGAATGGGTGTGCGACCCGCAGCCGTCGCTGACGATGACGAGCCGCACCTCGCGCCCGCGCGCGCAGGCCTCGGCGATCAGGCCCCCGCATCCGAGGCTCTCGTCATCCGGGTGCGGGGCGACGACGACGAGCCCGCCACCATCGGTGAGGGCATCGAGATCCGCCACGGGGAGGGTCTCGGCGGCGGTGAGAAAGGCGTCGGCATGCATGAGTGGGAATCAACCCTTCGAAAAACCCGCGACTGGACACGGTCGCCCCATCCGCGATCCTCATCCTGAGGTGCCGCGAAGCGGCCTCGAAGGAGACCTCCAGCTCGCGCGGCGATCCCTGGATGTCTCCTTCGAGGCCTCCGCTTCGCTACGGCACCTCAGGATGAGGACCATGCTGGGTCAAACCCGCGCCGGTGACTGCGCAACTCCTAACCTGTCGAACCGGAATGCCGCCTGAACAAGTCAGGCCGCGCCGTAGCGGTCGTTGAGGCTCGCGGCGAGGCCGTCGGCGAATTTCGCGGCCGCGACGGGTAGCATCCGCCCGCGCAGCTGGCCGAGAATCAGGGTCATCGGTGAGAGGTCGCGCTCGTCGATGGGCCGGTTGACGAGGCGCTGGTCGTTGGGGATGCCGCTCGGCACCTGCAGGCTCACCACATCCTCGCGCAGGGCGAGGTTGCGCAGGAATTCGAGCGAGCTCGATTCGACGGCCGGGCGAAACGGCGTACCCCGCCGCGCCAGCGCATCGTCGAGATGATGGCGGATCGCCAGCGACCGGTCGGGCAAAGCGAGGGGGTGGGTGAGGCATTCGCGGAGCCGGACGGGCCCGTCCTCTCGGGCTAGGGGGTGCGAGGCGCGCATCACCACGCAGAGCGTCTGCCGGCAGGTGAACAGGGCGTGGAGATCGACCGAGGGCGGCGGCTGCAGCACCAGGGCGAGATCGGCCTCGAAGGAGATGAGGGCCGCCACCGCCTGGGCGTGGTCGCGCACCTGGACCGTGAACGAGACGAGGGGAAAGCGAGCCCGGTAGGCCCGTACCTCATCCGGCACGATCTGGTTCACGAAGGCCTGGCTGCAGGCCAGCGCCACATGGCCGCGCCGCACGCCGGACAGGTCGGCGATCTGCGAGCGGACGCGCTCCATGTCCGCGACCTGATCCCGGATATGGCGCACCAGCAACTCGCCGGCCGCGTTGAGGCGCATTCCCTGCGCCAGACGCTCGAAGATCGGTGTCCCGAGTTCGTATTCGAGGTCTTGGATCTGCCGCGTGAGCGCCGAGGGGGCGATGTTCAGGGCCTCCGCCGCCCGGCGGATCGAGCCGCGCCGGGCCACCTCGGAAACGTAGGTGAGGGTCCGCAAATGCTTCATGGGGCCTGTTCGATCGGATGTCACAGCGGATGCTCACGCCGAAATCGATCATCCAAGCCGACCACCTCAGGATGAGGTTCAGGCCTTGGATAAACTACTCAAACATGCTCGCGGCGGACGATCACTAAGACGCGGTCACCAACTACGCCGTGTGTTGCGAAGTCCGCAACACCATAGTCGATAACCAGCACTCGTTTGCAACAGCCTCCCGACATACCCTGTCCGGGTTCACATCATGTCGGAGCCGGCTCAGATGATTCGTCGTCGCACCTTCCTCGCCGGCCTCGGCGCCGGCCTCGTCGCCGCACCGTCGGTGCTACGGGCCGAGACGCCCATCGTGATCCGGATGGGATCGCTGAAGCTGATCCATTCCATCGCCCCGTATTTCTATGCCCAGTTCGCGCCGCCCGGCGTCACCGTGGAGGTGATCCCGTTCGAGAGCCCCACCGAGTGCAAGAATGCGGTGGTGACGAAATCGGTGGATTTCGGAACGTTCGGCATCGCCGCCGGCACCCTGGGCGCCGCGGCCGGCGAGCCCATTGTGGTCATCGCTTCAACCTGCAACCGCGGAATGGCCATCATCGCCAAGACCGGGTCAGGCATCGAGAAGGTCGCCGACCTCAAGGGCAAGCGCGTGGCGATCTGGCCCGGCTCGACCCAAGAGGTCTTTGCCCTGGAACGCATGCGCATGGAGGGCGTGAGCGTGAAGGACATCACGCCGGTCCGCATCTCCTTCAGCGAGATGCACATCGCCCTCGCGCGCGGCGACGTCGACGCCTATGTCGGCGCCGAACCGGCGCCCGGCGTCAGCCTCTCCACCGGCATCGGCACCCTGGTCGAGTATCCCTACGGGACCGAGATGGGCTCCCTCAACATGGTGTTCGGCGCCCATCGCGACACGCTGGCCGAGCGGCCGGAGGTGGTGAAGACCATGCTGGAGATCCACCGCAAGGGGTCGGATTTCGCGCAAAGTAACCGCGACGCCACCGTGGCGATGGCGGTGCAGAAGCTCGGCCAGAAGCGAGAGGCCATCGAGCTCTCCGTGCCCAATGTCGAGTTCAAGTGGAAGCTCGGCGAGACCGAAGTCAAACAGGCCAAGGCCTATTCCGAACACATGCTGGCGGCCCGGCAGATCAAGCGCCTTCCCGATTTTTCGACCTTCATCGATACCCGTTTCGTCGATGCGATGAGGGATTCGTGAGCGCCCCGGCGGTTTCCGCCCCGGTGGTGCCGGAGGTAGCGACGCGCCGCGCGCTTCCGAGCTTCGCGAGCCTCAAGCAGGCGCTGATCGCGCTCGCCCTGCCGTTGGCGATGGGCATCGCCTGGCATCTTCTCACGGTCGGCAAGCCCTACAGCCTGATTCCGCCGCCCTCTGAGGTCTGGGCGGCAATGGTGGATCTCGCCATCGGCGGACCGGAGGGCGACGCCTTCAGCGGCACGTTGCTCTCGCATCTCGGCGCCTCGCTCGCCCGCGTCTTCGGCGGGTTCAGCCTCGCGGCCCTGGCGGCCGTGCCCCTCGGCCTGCTCATCGGCCGGGTTCCGCTCATGCGCCAGATCCTCGATCCGACGCTGCAGATCCTGCGCCCGGTGCCGGTGACCGCCTGGCTGCCCCTCGCGATGATCCTGTTCGGCCTCGGCCCACGCTCGGCCTATTTCCTCGTCTTCCTCGGCGCGTTCTATCCGATTCTCGTCAACACCATCTTTGGGGTCCGCTCGGTGGAGCCGCGCCTGTTCGAGGCCGCCGCCATGCTCGGCTGCCGGGGGTCGGCGCAGTTCGCCCGTGTCCTCCTGCCGGCGGCCCTGCCGTCCATCTTCACCGGTCTGCGCCTCGGCCTCGGCTTCGCCTGGGTGGTGATCGTCGTCGGCGAGATGACCGGCGTTCCCACCGGCCTCGGCGCGATCATCATGGAGGCGCGGCAACTCTCGCGCACCGAGATCGTGATCTGCGGCATGATCGTCATCGGCGTCGCCGGCTTCGTCTGCGACCGGGCCGTGATGCTGGTCGGCCAGCGCCTTCTTGCCTGGAGCCCCTCCCATGGCTGAGCCCACCGTGCCGATCCTCGACATTCGCGGCGTGTCGAAATCCTTCGCCGTCCAGGGCCGCACGGTCCAGGCGCTCAGCGGCGCCAACCTCACCGTGGCCAAGGGCGAGTTCATCTGCCTGCTCGGCGCCTCGGGCTGCGGCAAGTCCACCTTGCTCCGCATCGTCGCCGGTTTCGAAACCGCCACCGCCGGCGAGGCTCTGATGTGGGGCAAGCCCATCGAAGGCCCCGGCCCGAGCCGGGGCATGGTGTTCCAGGATTACGGCCTGTTCCCCTGGCTCACCGTGAGGGACAATATCGGCTTCGGCCCGAAATCGCGCGGTCGGCCGGCGGCGGAAATCCGCGACACGGTGGAGCGCTACATCGCCCTCGTCGGGCTGCAGCGCTTCGCCGACGCCCATCCGCACCAGCTCTCCGGGGGCATGAAACAGCGGGTCGCCATCGCGCGGGTGCTGGCGAACGATGCCGAAATCGTCCTCATGGACGAGCCGTTCGGGGCGCTCGACGCCATGACCCGCGAGCGGCTGCAGGACGAGCTCCTCGACCTGTGGAGCCGCACCGGGTTGACGGTGCTGTTCGTGACCCATGCCATCGAGGAGGCGATCTTCCTCGCCGACCGGGTCGTGGTCATGTCCCCGAGCCCCGGCCGGATCGACGCGATCCACGGCATCGACCTCGCCCGCCGCCGCGACGTGTCGAGCCCGGCCTTCAACGACGTGCGCCGGATGTTGTCGGCCCAGCTCCACAGCCACCACGCCCCCGTGGCCGCATGATCGGCACGGAGTCGCGATCCGGCGACTGGCGCCGGATGGACCGCGAGACCCTGACCCGCGCCTACGACAATACCGGCGCCGTCGCCGACAGCGCCGCCCGACTGTCCGGCTGGCGGACCCGGAGCACCGCGTTTCGCGCGCTCCACCCCCGCGAGCTCGACCTCCCCTATGGGCCGGCCGAGCGAAACCGGATCGACCTGTTCCGGAGCGGGGCGGAGGATGCGCCGCTCCTCGTCTTCATCCATGGCGGCTATTGGATCAGGAATACGCGCCAGGATTTCGCCTGCATGGCCGAAGGACCGTCGCGTCACGGTCTCGATGTGGGATTGGTGGGATATACCCTGGCGCCGGAGGCCAGCCTCACCGAGATCGCCGCCGAGATCCGGGCGGCGCTGGTGTTCCTGCGCGGTCTGCAGGAGGGGAGGGGGCGCCGTCGCCTCGTCGTCTCGGGCTGGTCGGCCGGCGGGCATCTCGCGGCCCTCGCCATGGCGTGGCCCGAGGTCGATGCGGGCCTGGCCATCAGCGGCGTGTTCGATCTGGAGCCGATCCGGCACACCGAGCTCGACGACCGTCTGCACCTGACCGATGCGGAAATCGAAGCCCTCTCGCCGATCCGGCAGGTGACGCATTCGGATAAGCCCCTCGCCATCGTGTGCGGATCGAACGAATTGCCCGAATTGCGGCGGCATTCCGCTGATTACGACGACGCGTGGCGGTGCGCCGGCAATGCCTCGACCGTCGCCGAACTGCCCGGCCACGACCATTTCTCGATCCTCGACGAGTTGATCCGCCCGGACGGGGCACTGACCGCCCTCGCCGTGAAGCTCGCCGGGACGAGCCCCTAGACCTCGCCGCGCAGGCACGCTTCCTGTGCCTCGGCCGCCCGCCGTGCGCTCCTGGCGAACCGTCCGACCACGGCCTCCCCACGGATCGCTGCGTGCTTCGCCGCGACCAGGTCCGGGTCGCCCCAGCGCGCGAGCAGCGCCTGGAAAGCCTCGTAACGCGCGCGCTGAAAGGAAATTCTTCTACCCGCACCATCCCTGCACGGGTGTGGTGGATGAATCGCACCGCAGGGCACCCAGCCGGAGGGGATCGGCGCCGTGGCGGGGTGGGTCCGTCCCAGACGCAGGATGTGCGGCAGGATGTGCGTCCGCGGACCGACAGAGCCGGAGTTGGGATCGGCCCGGATCGGAGTGAACACCTCGATCCGCCCGATCCGGGTGACGAAGACGCGATGAGGGCCGGCCGCGACGAGCTGCGCCGCGATCTTATTGTCGGGATTGAAGATTTCCCGCCCGGCTCGGCTGCGGAGGAGATCGATGAGGGCGGGGTCGCCGGTCCGGATACAGGCATCCACGGCCAGCAGGTTCAGGCCCAGATCGAACAGGATATGGTCGCGATGCCCGATCCCGGCGGCCTCGCGATCCGGCCCGAGTTCGGTGACGACGGACCTTCGTCCCATGGCGCAGGCGTCGCGCGGCAGGCACAGGGCCAGGGCATGGTTCCAGCCGAAGGCGAAGCCGGTCTCGTAGGCCACGGGACGAAGCAGGGTGGCGGGGGCGAGGGCGATGGCCCCCCGCGCCGTGACGAACCCCATCCGGGCATCGGCCAAGGGCATCGCCACCTCCTCCGGCTCGCAAAGCAAGCTCGCGACGGCGCCGAAACTGCCGAGGCTCCATGTCGTGAACGGATCGTCGAGGGCGCTCGCCAGAAGACTCGCGACGGCTTCATGCTCCATCGCCGCAGCTTAGCGGGGCGGACCGAAGCGCGCGAGATGCGATTCCGGGCGGCATTGATTTTGCTCCTCTGACTTTGCCCCAAGCACGGGTGCCCTCGCTTCGCCCGCGAGCTTCCCATCACCCTCCCGACCGGGCAATCTCGCCGCGTGCTCGACCCTGGATTCCAACGATGGACCTGAACTCGATCGGCTCCGTCGCCGTGCCGCGGAACCGCTCCGACCTCTCCGGGTGGCGGGACGGCGATGCCTGGCTGGCCGGAGGGACGTGGCTGTTCTCCGAGCCTCAGCCGCGCCTGCGCCGCCTCGTCGATCTCTCGAGCCTCGGCTGGCAGGCTCATGAGGTGAGCGAACGGGGCCTTTCGCTCGCCGCGACCTGTACCATCGCCGAGCTGTTCCGGCTCGATCTGCCCGCATCGTGGAGCGCTGCTCCCCTCTTCGCGCAATGCTGCCGGGCGCTGCTCGGATCGTTCAAGATCTGGAACATGGCCACCGTGGGAGGCAACGTCTGCCTCGCCCTGCCGGCCGCGCCGATGATCGCGCTCGCCACCGCCCTGGAGGGAACCTGCCTGGTCTGGACACCGGAGGGAGACGAGCGCGAGGTCGCCATCACCGATCTCGTCCTCGGATCGCAATGTACGTCGCTGGCACCCGGCGAAATCCTGCGGCGCATCGATCTTCCCCTGGCCGCGCTGAAGCGCCGGACCGCCTTCCGCCAGGTTTCCCTGAGCCCCAACGGACGCTCCGGCGCCCTGCTGATCGGCACCCTGGATTCCAACGGCGCCTTCGCGCTCACGATCACGGCCTCCACGCGCCGCCCGCTGCGCCTGATGTTCCCGACGCTCCCCGATGCGGCGGTCCTGGCCGCCTCGATCACCGAGGCGGTTCCGGTGGCCCTGTATCACGACGACGTTCACGGCACGCCGGATTGGCGCAGGCACATGACCTTCACCCTCGCCGAAGAGATCCGGCGCGCGTTCGAGAACGAGGGCCGCGCATGATCCTGCACGTCAACGGACACGAGCAGGATGCGTCCCCACGTCCGGGCCAATGCCTGCGCACGATGCTGCGCGAACTCGGCTGGTTCGGGGTGAAGAAGGGCTGCGATGCGGGGGATTGCGGCGCCTGCACGGTGCATCTCGACGGGGAGCCGGTGCATAGCTGCCTGCTGCCCGCCTTCCGTGCCGAGGGGCGCAGCGTCACCACCATCGAAGGCCTCGGCGGCCCCTGTCGGCCGGGGGAGGGGGGCACGCAGCCACTTCATCCCATGCAGGCGGCCTTTCTCGGCGCCCAGGGTTACCAGTGCGGGTTCTGCACCCCCGGCATGATCATGACCGCAGCGGCTCTGGACCAGGGGCAGATCGGCGATCTCGCCACCGCCCTGAAGGGTAATCTGTGTCGCTGTACCGGCTACGGCGCCATCGCCGACGCCGTGGCGGGCGTAGCGCGCGTGGAACGGCCGGAGGATAGGCGCGACGACCCGTGCGGGCGCAGCATCCCGGCCCCTGCCGGGCCTCGGATCGTCTCGGGCAGCGCAGCCTTCACCTTCGATCTGGCCGTACCGGACCTGCTTCATCTCAAGGTCTTGCGCTCGCCTCATGCCCATGCCCGCATCCTGCGGGTCGACCGGGCGGGAGCTCTGGCCGTGCCGGGTGTGGTGGCGGTCTTCACCCACGACGATGCTCCCGCCGGACGGTTCTCCACCGGGCGGCACGAGAATCCCCTCGACGACGCCCCGGATACGCGGGTGCTCGATCCGATCCTCCGCTTCGTCGGTCAGCGGGTGGCGGCGGTGGTGGCGACGAGCGAAGCCGCGGCCGAGGCCGGTTGCGCGGCGCTGACCGTGGATTACGAGATCCGCGACGCGGTGTTCGATCCGGACGAGGCCCTGCGGCCGGACGCGCCTTTGGTTCATGACGGCGCCGATCAGCCCGGCGAAGATGCGCCGCCGCGCCTCTCCCATCCCAACCTCGCCGCCGAGGTGCATGGCGAGGTCGGCGACGTGGCGGCGGGGTTTGCCGAGGCGGACTTCGTCCACGAGGCGGCCTACGATTCCCAGCGGGTCCAGCACGCCCATCTCGAGACTCACGGGGCCGTCGGCTGGCGCGACGAGGACGGACGCCTCGTCATCCGCTCGAGCACACAGACGCCGTTCCTCACCCGCGACGCGCTGGCGAACCTGTTCGGCCTGGAGCGGGATGCCGTACGCGTGTTCTGCGGCCGGGTCGGCGGCGGCTTCGGCGGCAAGCAGGAGATGCTCACCGAGGATCTGGTGGCCCTGGCGGTGCTCGCCACCGGTCGCCCGGTGAAGTGGGAAATGACCCGGCAGGAGCAGTTCACCGCCACGACCACCCGCCATCCGATGCGGGTGACGATCAAGATCGGCGCCCGCCAGGACGGCACCCTGACGGCCATCGCGCTGCATGTGGTCTCCAACACCGGCGCCTATGGCAACCATGCCGGCGGCGTGATTCATCACGGCTGCAACGAGGTGATCGGCGTCTATCGCTGTCCCAACAAACGCGTCGACGGCTACGCGGTCTACACGCACACCCTGCCGAGCGGTGCCTTCCGGGGTTACGGCCTCAGCCAAACCATCTTCGCGGTGGAATCGGCGATGGACGAAGTGGCGCGCGGCCTCGGGCTGGATCCGTTCGAGATGCGCCGCCGCAACGTCGTGCGCCCGGGCGACCCGATGGTATCGAACAGCCTCGAACCCCATGACGTGCAGTACGGAAGCTACGGGCTCGACCAGTGCCTCGATCTCGTCTCATCCGCCATGGACGAACTCGGACCCGCCGAGACCCCATCCGGTGACTGGCTCGTCGGCAAGGGCATGGCGATGGCGATGATCGACACGATCCCGCCGCGCGGGCATTTCGCCGATGCGCGGATCGCGCTTCAAATCGATGGACACTACCACCTCGATGTCGGCACCGCCGAGTTCGGCAACGGAACGACCACCGTCCTCGCCCAGATTGCTGCCTCGGCGCTCGGTACGAGCCCTGAGCGCATCACCCTGCGCCACGGCGATACCGACCGCGTCGGCCACGATACCGGGGCCTATGGATCCACCGGCATCGTGGTGGCCGGACAGGCGACGTTGAAGGCCGCCCTCGCCTTAGGCCAGGCCCTTCGCGAGGTTGCCGCCGAGAGGGGAGGGGGGGCGCCCTCCGAATGCCGCATGCACCGAGACGGTGTCTCGACCCCATCCGGCGAGATCGGCTTCGCGGAAATACTAACGGGTGGAACCATCGAGCGCGCGGCGAGGGCCGATGGCTCGCCGCGTTCCGTCGCCTTCAACGTTCAGGGGTTCCGGGTCGCGGTCCATCGGTCGAGCGGGGAGGTGCGCATCCTCGACAGCGTGCATGCCGCCGATGCCGGCCGCGTTCTCAACCCCATGCAGTGCCGCGGCCAGGTCGAGGGCGGTGTCGCGCAGGCGATCGGCGCGGCCCTGTACGAGGCAATGCGGATCGACGGAGAGGGCCGCGTCGTTACGCAGACCTTCCGCAATTATCATATCCCCGCCTTCGCGGACGTGCCGCGCACCCGCGTCCTGTTCGCGGACACCTATGACGGCATCGGTCCGCTCGGCGCGAAATCGATGAGTGAGAGCCCGTTCAACCCCGTCGCGCCCGCGCTCGCCAACGCCATCCGCGATGCCACGGGCGCGAGGCTCACCGCGACTCCCTTCGCACCGGACCGCATCTACCTCGCGGTAATGGAGGCGGCACGGCATCGGGACTGGTCGGTGTGATCCAGGCCTGCCTCCGAGATTGCGCGTCAGTGACTAAAGGACCGCCTCGATCAACCCGAGACTCCTGGCTTCCTCGGCCTCGATATACCAATTGTACGGGGCTTTCTCGATGACCTTCTCCAAGGAGACCTGCGAGCCGGTGACGAGGTTGGCGAAGCCCTCGTTCTGAATCTCGATGGAGGTCTCGATCTCGTGCAACGTCGCCTTGAGGGTGGCGATGCAGGTGGTGAGGGGACCATGGATCTCCAAGGTCCTGGCCATCTTGCGCTCGTGGATCATCAGGCGCGTACCGCGCGTGAGATAGCGGTTCGGACGCGCGAAGAAACTCATGAGCGTCGTGCCAGCCGAGTAGATCGCCGCCTTGCCAAGGAAGACGAAACGGCGATGCGGCGTCACCTCGCTGGCAAAGCGAATGTCTTCGCCCATCATCCGGGCCACTTCCGGGTCGCCGCCGAGGGTGGTGAGTTCGACCACCACGAGGTCCAGCCCGGAGGCGGCGTCGAGTTGGCGCCGGAAAGCCTTGTACATGTCGTGATCGACCGGTCCCGACAGCAGAATGGCGGGGCCCTTGAAGTCCGGGGCGGAAAGCAGTGTGTTGTCCATCATCGATCCTCTGCCGAAAGGCACATCGGGACGCATCCCCGCATGCCTCGTGCCGGATCGAGAAGCCTCACCCGCGCATGTGGTTGCCGGGTGTGGGAAAAAATCCGCTTAGCGGCATCCGGCATCCGACAGACAAAGGGCCGCCGATCTGGACTTTTCGGCCCACCGCCTCTATATCGATCCTGCGTTTGATGACCGGTTCGTAATAACGTTTCAGGACCCGGAGGGCAGTACTCCGGCGCCTCCACCAAAAGCGCATCGTGATGCGTTTCTGATGGGGGCGAAATAGGATCGACTGGGCGGTAAAGGGATCGCGAGAGCGTCGGTAAGGACTCGACCGGTTTGGCGCAGGCAACCCCTGTTCCAAGTATTTGGCCAAAACTCTAAATGCCAACGATAACGTTGTCATGGATGCCCGCCTCGCGGCGTAAGCATCTTGCGGTAGGGTAACCGTCGAAACAGAACCCGGGGCTTCGGCTCCGGGACCCACCCTTCTCATTATCGATGATGTTGTTTTGTCAGCCACGGCACTGCCGTTTTCGGCTGCTTTTTTGCCTTTATACTCAATAGCCTGAGATGCGGGTTCTTCGCGCCCGCTTTGGCGGTATTTCACCCCTCCCTTCCGCCACTCAATGACGACCGCGCTGTGCGTGTGCGCACATATACCATTTGGAATTCTTCCAAGGTGTGGCTGCACGGTCCGCCTGCGCTACTTCGTGGCACCACGGAAAGTTCTGCACCGTCGAGCGTTTGTCGGGGGCTGGTCGAAGCCTCGCGCAAACGTCCGCGACACGACCTAACGGAATTACACGTCTCATGGATCAGGTTGGGAGAACGCCATGTATGGCTCTGAAGACCTCGAACTCAACCGGCGCCATCTGATGGCGGGCGCCTCTGCCAGTGCCGTCGTCACAGTCTGTCCCTCCGCTTCCTGGGCGGTCACCGAGAACACGTCCGACCCGGTGACATCCAAAGTGTCGCTCACGGTGAACGGGACGTCACATGAGATCGACATCGATACGCGCACCACACTCCTCGACGCCGTGCGGGAGCACCTTCATCTGACCGGTGCCAAAAAGGGCTGCGACCACGGCCAGTGTGGGGCCTGCACGATGATCGTCGATGGAAGACGCATCAATTCCTGCTTGACCCTTGCGGTCATGCACCAGGGCGATGCCATCACCACCATTGAAGGCTTGGGCAAGCCAGGCAACCTGCATCCGATGCAGGCCGCTTTCGTCAAGCATGACGGCTATCAATGCGGATTTTGTACGCCGGGCCAGATCTGCTCCGGTGTCGCGGTTCTCGAAGAGATCAAGGCCGGCATCCCAAGCCACGTCACGGCCGATCTCAACGCGACCTCCGCGATTACCGCGGACGAGATCCGCGAGCGCATGAGCGGCAACATCTGCCGCTGCGGCGCTTATTCCAACATCGTGGACGCCATGACTGAAGTCGCTGGGAGGCAGGCATGAAGTCCTTCACTTACGAACGCGCTTCCTCGCCGGCGGAGGCCGCTGCGTCCGTCTTGCGCGTACCCGGCGCGAAGTTCATTGCCGGCGGCACCAATCTTCTCGATCTGATGAAGCTGCAGGTGGAGACGCCGACCCATCTCGTCGATGTCAACGGCCTTGATCTCGATACGATCGAGCCGACGGAGGAGGGCGGTCTGCGGATCGGCGCCCTGGTGCGCAACACCGATCTTGCGGCCGATCTGCGGGTTCGGCGCGGCTACGGAGTCCTGAGCCGGGCCCTTCTGTCCGGGGCATCCGGCCAGTTACGCAACAAGGCGACGACGGCGGGCAATCTCCTCCAGCGCACGCGCTGCCCCTATTTTTACGATACCGCTCAACCCTGCAATAAGCGTCAGCCTGGAAGCGGCTGCTCGGCCATCGGCGGCATCAGTCGCCAACTCGCGGTGGTGGGGGCCAGCGAAGCCTGCATCGCCACGCATCCGGGCGACATGGCCGTGGCCATGCGGGTTCTCGACGCGAACGTGGAGACCGTGAACGACAAGGGTGACACGCGGACCATCCCCATCGCGGAGTTTCATCGCCTGCCTGGAGACACGCCCGAGATCGAGACGAACTTGCGGCCGGGCGAACTGATCACGGCGGTGACTCTGCCGAAGCCGGTCTCGGGCACGCATGTATACCGCAAGGTCCGGGACAGAGCCTCGTATGCCTTCGCGTTGATCTCCATCGCGGGGATCGTCCAGCGCGATGGGACCGGACGCATCGCCGTCGGTGGCGTCGCCCCGAAGCCGTGGCGCGACGAGGCCGCTGAGGCCGAGCTGCCGAAAGGCGCCAAGGCCGCGACGGAGCGTTTGTTCGCGGGAGCGAAGCCGACCCACGACAACGCCTACAAGCTCAAGCTCACCGAGCGCGCGCTCGGTGCCGTCCTGTCCGAAGCGAGGGCCTGAACCATGAAGTTCGACACTCCCGCTGGCCGCAACCCCATCGATCAGCTGAAAGTGGTGGGCAAGGCCACGGACCGGATCGACGGTCCCTTCAAGACCACCGGCACTGCGAACTACGCTTATGACTGGCACGATCCGCAATCGAAGGCGGTCTACGGCTTCGTCGTAGGCGCGACCATCGCCAAGGGGCGGATCGAGGCGATGGTTCTCGACGAGGCCAGGGCCGCACGCGGCGTGCTCGCCATCGTCACTGCAGAGAATGCCGGCCCCCTCGACAAGGGTAAGCTCAACGCCGCCAAGCTTCTCGGCGGCCCCGAGATCGAGCATTATCACCAAGCGGTCGCCTTGGTCGTGGCGGAGACGTTTGAGCAGGCCCGTTCAGCGGCGGCCCTCATCCGTATCGATTATGCCGAATCCAAAGGCGCGTTCGATCTCGCGGCGGTGAAGGATACGGGCAAGCCTGAGAAACTCGCCGGTGCCCCGTCCGACACCGCCATCGGTGATTTCGCCGGGGCCTTCGCCTCTGCCCCGGTTCAGCTCGACGCCACCTACAGCACGCCCGATCAAGCTCATGCGATGATGGAGCCGCATGCGTCCATCGCGTCCTGGGACGGCGACGCAGTGACGGTCTGGACCTCGAACCAGATGATCGCCTGGGGTACGCGGGATCTGGCCCTGACCCTCGGCATCCCGAAGGAGAAGGTCCGCCTCGTCTCGCCCTTCGTCGGCGGCGGGTTTGGCGGCAAGCTGTTCCTGCGGGCGGAAGCGGTATTGGCCGCCCTCGGCGCCCGCGCCGCAAAGCGGCCGGTGAAGGTGGCGCTGACCCGTCCGCTCAGCTTCAACAACACCGTGCATCGGCCCGCCACGATCCAGCGCGTCCGCCTCGGCGCGACGCCGGACGGCACGATCACGGCGATCGGCCATGAGAGCTGGTCCGGCAACCTGCCCGGCGGCAAGCCGGAGGCGGCGGTGCAACAGACGCGCCTGCTCTATGCCGGCGCCAACCGCATGACCCAAACCCGGCTCGCCATGCTCGACCTGCCCGAGGGCAACTCCATGCGCGCGCCCGGCGAAGCGCCCGGCTTGATGGTCCTCGAGATCGCCATGGACGAGATGGCGGAGAAACTCGGTCTCGATCCGGTCGAGTTCCGCATCCGCAACGACACCCAGGTCGATCCCGAGAAGCCAGAGCGCCGGTTCTCCCAACGCAGCCTGATCGAATGCCTCCGCCGGGGCGCGGCGCGCTTCGAATGGGACAAGCGGGTCGTCAAGCCCGGTCAGGTCCGTGACGGGCGCTGGCTCGTCGGAATGGGTGTCGCCGCGGCGTTCCGCAATAACATGAACGTCAAATCGGGGGCGCGCGTCCGTCTAGATAGCCAGGGCGTGGTGACGGTCGAGACCGACATGACCGATATTGGTACTGGCAGCTACACGATTATCGGCCAGACGGCTGCCGAGATGATGGGCTTGAGCCTCGACAGGGTCGTGGTGCGGCTCGGCGATTCCGCCTTCCCCGTCTCGTCGGGCTCCGGTGGCCAGTTCGGCGCAAACTCCTCGACGTCGGGGGTCTACGCGGCCTGCGTCAAGCTCCGTGAGGCGGTGGCGCGGTCGCTCGGGTTCAATTCGGACGATGCCGTGTTCGAGGATGGGCGTGTCCGCTCGGGCAACCGCTCCGTTCCGCTCGCCGAGGCCGCAAATGCGGGCGACATCGTCGCCGAGGACACGATCGAGTTCGGCGGCGATCTCTCGAAGACGTACCAGCAATCGACCTTCGGGGCGCATTTCGTCGAGGTCGGCGTCGATGTGAGCACGGCGGAGATCAGGGTGAGGCGGATGCTGGCGGTCTGTGCGGCCGGACGCATCCTCAATCCAAAGTCTGCCCGCAGCCAGGTCATCGGAGGCATGACCATGGGGGTGGGTGCCGCGCTGATGGAGGAGTTGGCTGTCGACACAAGGCGCGGTTTCTTCGTAAATCACGACCTCGCCGGATATGAAGTCCCGGTCCATGCCGACATCCCGCATCAGGAAGTAATTTTCCTCGACGAGACCGATCCGATCTCCTCACCGATGAAGGCCAAGGGCGTGGGCGAACTCGGTATCTGCGGCGTCAGCGCGGCGGTGGCCAACGCGGTCTACAACGCCACCGGCATACGGGTGCGCGATTACCCGCTCACACTCGACAAGCTTATTGACGGGATGCCAGACGCCGCATGAGACCAGCGGAGTCGATAGAAGGCGTGTCTCGTTCGCGCCTTCGACTTCCGTCGCGTCATCGGGATTGTATTGGCCGAGCCACCCCGGTCTTGTGCCACTCTACGTCAGAGGGGTTCCTGACCTCGGTCAATCTGGAGACCGCGAGCGGGTGCGGGGTTCACGAAGCGGGAATCCTTGTTTGCCGGCAACGAGTTATGTTGTGTCGTCATGCGTTTGTCGCGAAAATCGATCAGCTTTGCGATTTTGGCATTGACGGCTCGGCGTGCGGCCTCTAGAAGCCTGTTCATCGGCGGCGGCCAGCGGGGACTTCGGTTCGGCGGGCTGGCGTTTGTGTCTTCTGGACGATGATCGGATGGATGATCCGGCTGATTGGCTGG